>NZ_JAGTUT010000001.1:4060021-4736692 GCF_025685605.1 Granulicella arctica | reverse complement strand
TCCATAGCGGCCGCGAAGTCCCCTACATCGCCCCCAGCATTTCCTATGGCCGCTTCCTCGCCAAGGGTGTCGAAGCCGCAATCGATGCCGGAGCCGAAGCCATCTATCTCGAAGAGCCCGAGTTCTGGGCGCGCGCCGGTTGGAGCGATAGCTTCAGGCGCGAGTGGCAGGACTACTACCACGAACCCTGGCAAGCCCCCGACAGCTCCCCAGACGCCCAATACCGCGCCTCCAAGCTGAAATACTTCCTCTACCAGCGAGCATTAGCGCAGGTCTTCGACGCAGTAAAGAAATACGGCGCAGCACAGCATCGAACCATCCCCTGCTACGTCGCCACCCACTCGCTCATCAACTACGCCCAGTGGAACATTGTCAGCCCCGAATCCTCACTCCTCGACGTTGGCGCTGACGGATACATCGCCCAGGTATGGACCGGGACCGCCCGCGAACCCAATCTCTACGACGGCAAACTGCAGGAGCGCACCTTCGAAACCGCCTTCCTCGAATATGGAGCGCTCGACAACATCGCCCGCTCCTCCGGCAAGCCCATCTGGTATCTCAACGATCCCATCGAAGACAACCCTCGCCACTCCTGGCCCGACTACCGCACCAACTGGGAGAGCACCCTCGTCGCCTCGCTTCTCCAACCAGCAGTCTCGCGCTACGAAGTTCTACCCTGGCCCGACCGCATCTTCGGCCTCAACTCCAAGCGCCCATCCACCGAGCCATCCCCCACCAGCCCCGACCCCATTAGAACCTTGATTCCCAAGGAATACGAGACCGAGTTACAGACCGTTTTCCACGCTCTCGGAGAGATGCAGCAGCCACCCTCAGCCATCCATTGGGAGTCCGCGGGCACACAAGGCATCGGCATTCTCGTCTCCGATACCCTTATGTTCCAGCGCGCTGCGCCCGAGCCATCAGACACCACCCTCAGTCACTTCTACGGCCTCGCGTTGCCCCTGCTCAGGCGTGGCATTCCTGTACAGCCAGTCCAGATTGAGACCACCTATCATGGCAGCGCACCCTCCGGATCGCTTGCCGGATACAAGGTCCTCTTCCTCACCTACGACGGACAAAAGCCACCATCACCAGCCTTCCACACAGCCCTCGCCGCATGGGTAAAATCAGGCGGCCTCCTTATCGTTCTTGACGATGACGAAGACCCTTACAACCACGCTAAGGACTGGTGGAACACCGCCCCAAACTCCTTCGAGACCCCACGCGATCATCTCTTCCAAACCCTCGGCCTCAGCCCCGATGCAAAGGGCCTTAATGCAGTCGGCGGCGGCCACGTTCTCTTCGATCCGCAAAGCCCCGCTACTCTCGCAGCCCTCCCCACAGGATCAACTACCGTCCTCGCGTTACTCCAACAAGGTGCAGCAGCCACGCATCTCCCGCTCATAGAGAAACCCGCCCTGATCCTGCGCCGCGGGCCCTACGTCATAGCCGCAGGTTTGGCTCCGTTATCTGGTGATAACTCCGCGTCCGTCACAGTCCACGGAGACCTCATCAATCTCTTCGACCCTAACCTCGCAGAAACGAGCACATTCCCAATCACCTCCGGAACCCGCGCCTTCTTACTCGACGTCAATACCTTCCCTTCCTCCACTCGTCGCATCCTCGCAGCCTCTGCCAAGATCTCAGACGTGCAGGCATCCCCGCACGCCTTGCACTTTCAGGCCGAAGGCATCGATCAAACCAACGCCATCATCCGCATCCTCACCAAAGAATCCGTCAAGCAAATCACCGTAGATGGAAAGCCTCTCGAGTCGGCCCAATACACCCACACCGGCCGCACACTCCTCCTGCACTTCATCAACTCAGCCCACCCACAAACCATCGTGCTTCATTTCTAAAAGCCTAACTACAGCCACAGGATTGCCGTATGTGGAACTCGGTTGAAAGCACCACATTCTTGCGCACGGTTCGACCGCCTGTTAGCCGCTCAAACAATAGTTCCGCAGCAATGCGCCCCATCTCTGCACTCGGCTGTCTCACCACCGTCAACGCAGGCGACAGCATCTCAGCAAGCTCGAAGTCATCGAACGAAATAAACGCCATACTCCCAAACCCATGCAGATCACGCAGCGCCCGCAGCGTCCCCATCGACGCCACCCAGTTCAGGCTGAAGATTGCATCAGGAGCATCCTTCTTCCTAAAAAACTTCCCGATTGCTTCAGGCGTTAAATCTTTTTCATCCTCCACCAGCAGCACCCGCTCTGGAAGCTTCTCCGCCGCCATTGCCTCGCAATACCCAGCTACTCGTTCCACGCACGTATAGATATCGGGTCGAACGCCAACAGCCAGAATTTTTTTCTTCCCATGTGTCAGTAAATGTTCAACCGCAGTGCGCGCCGCCTCGCGATTATTTACTGTCACACAATCAATGCTCTTGTCCGAAACAAACTGATCGAACGCTACAATGGGTAGCCGTGTGCCCACAATCGATCGAAAGTAGTTCTTCTTCCCCAATGCTGGTGCCACAATCAAACCTTCAATCTGCCGCCGCACCAGCAGGTCCAATTCAGCCTTCTCCAAAGATTCATCACCGCTCGAACTCGTAAAAATTACGGCATATCCGCGTGCACGAGCCACTGTCAAAACCGCCTGCAACGTCGATGCCGTAAATGGATCAGAAAGATTCGGCACAATCATCCCAATCGCCGCTGAACGCCGCGCCTTCAGTCCCCGCGCAAGCTCATTCGGACGGTAATCAAGCCGCGCCATCGCCTCGCGCACGCGTTTCTCCGTCGCCGGATTCAGCTCTGACGAATTATTCAAAACCCGCGACGCCGTCTTCAGCGAAACACCAGCCTCGCGAGCTACATCGACTAGCGTTGGAGCGGTTGACCTACGAATCATTCCAATCCTTTTCCCGCGCCCCATGCCCGAGCCATCTCCGAAGGCCTGCCAGCGCCAACACCTGGCAGCCTTCGCCTGCTTCGTGAGGCATCTGCCTTACTCATATGGACTAAAGATGCTTATGTACTTCTAACACTCAGGACGCGTTCCTAAGACTGTATCCCTTCCAGTCATACGCAGGCTAGCCGCCTCTACTTCCGCCTTCCACAACCGCAAACCAGCTTCGGCCACATCATGCTAGAGCGGCCAGATTCTTCAGCTTCCGAATACCAACCGCTGTTTCGAGCCGACTACGGAATCGACGTGTCTCGCGCGGCCAAGTTCGACATCGCCTCAGTATCATTGACTACACGCGATATTCACGCCTTAGTGTCTTTTGTCGCCACCTGCAGCGCCCTGAAAGAGAAAGGCGAGAGACCACGCGGAACAGCTCACGTCGCGATGTCCCGCGCATGTTGGCATGGTAGGCCGTGGATTGGGTGAACTGCGAAGTTGGTTAAGGTCGAGGGGACAAAGGCAATCAAGAGAGGGCGGGTGTTTGATAACACGACGGTGTTGACACCCACTGTCAAGTTGACCTTTACCCGAATTCGAACGGTGTCGCACAAAGAGCGAGACGCACGGAAACGGTTGTGATCGCGGCGACCACCTGCCATCTCGTTTGGAGCGGCCTACCCCACGTGCAGCAGCTCCAAAACCTTCGCCTTGCAATAGGTATGCACACGCTCAGAGCAGCACAGCACAGTCCAAAGGAGCTTGCGACCTTCGAGCGGAGCGCCCTACGAACGCCGCACATCGAGGAAGTGGGCTTGGACTTTTGAATAGAAGGACAGGGTTCGATGGATGATCTTTGGCCCTGTACACCACCTTCCCGCCCACCATCGTTAGAACACACGCTAGACGAGGTGACCAGGCCATCAGTTATCGCGGAGAAGGACATGCATAGGGCAAGGTCGCTATCTCCATTCGCCCTCATCAAGAGACCCAGGCCAATCTCTGAGAAAACGACAGCCTAAAGGAGCCGTCGAGCAGGGGTGGAGGATTTATCCCGCCTGATCTATTTGTTTTGCAAATCTACCGAGGGTCTCAATGCAGGGCACCTTGGATGGATGACTGTTTGAGAAAAAGGACAGTTGCTGAACGCAATTCGCCTTAGTATTTCGCCGCATGCCCGAAGTCTACTCGCCTGCTCATCGTAAGTGAGTCTTGGCTGACGGAAGCGGCGTTTAGTAGTAATTATCTCCAAGAAACTGATTTTTGCTTGGGGCGTAGCAGTTTTCAAGTGGTATTCTTCGGTCGCACAACTGAAGCGAAACTCCGCACAAGGAGAATCATCATGATCGCAATCTTTACCGCTCTGATCACAGTGCAATTTCTCATCATCGCTCTCCATGATCTGGTGGATGTTCCTGGATGGATTACTGGTTCGCAAGTGCAAGCGGTCATGGGAAGGCGCAAGACTATTCTGGCAACCTTGGCGAACTGTGTCTTCCCAGGGATAGCGGTCGCGCTGGCCATTCTTTTCTGGAATCAGACACTTCCTCATTCTGTGACCAATTACTGGGTTATTTACTGCGGCCTAGCTTGTCTGTCTGCGGTCGGGATGTGGTATATCCCTTATATTCGGGGAGCTCCTGAAAAGCTGAAGCGCGAGTACGAACGCATGTACGGCGGCACGAAAATGCTTCTGCCGTCTCGCGGTGACAATCCACGGCCCAACCTGTTCCACATGGGCATCCATACGCTATTCATGACAAATCTCGTGCTGGCAGTATTCCTGCGCCTCTGATTCATGATGAGAACTCGTCTTCACGGAGGTAGCTCGCAACTCACAAGAACGGCGTTCAGCAGCACCCATATCTAAGATCGCTTCGATGCAAGTCTCGACAGGACCAGAGCGGCCCGTTCCTGGATACTTTGCCTGGGAAGGACAATCACGTCATAACCGAAGCTTCGATAAGCAGTATCGAGACGTTCGTATTCCGATACTGCCTCTGCAAACCCGTGTCGTCGCTCGAAGCCTGAGGTATATATCTCTTCCCATGGAGGAACCAGGAAGACTGCTGAGTGATAACACCCACTTAGAGTTAAAGGCAGATGCCTCGCCCGTAGCATATTGCAAGGCCACATGGGCATCGACCAATCCTCGATCAAAAAACACCCATCCAGGCAGAGTCGCTGCGAGTCTAAGATCGTCATTCGCCATGCGAACGGCTGCACGTGCAAAGGCTGCAAGATCGAGCCATGGAAGTGCGTGGCCGCCACCTTCGAGTTCCCGTCGAACAATGCGACGGCCAGGTTCATCGATCACACAGTAGCCCCGACTGCGAAGCTCCTCAAGGACGGAAGATTTTCCTCCACCAGAACAGCCGGATAAAACGACAAACGGAGCGTCCATAAAGTCATATTGCACCACCGTCAGGCGGCTCTTGAAAAAAAATCTCGTCAGATGTCAGTGTGATGAAGTCGGATTAGGAAGCCCACGGTCAGGTGTTCTTAAGTGTTGCGAACAGTCAGTATGGAGTGACCGGCGCCGATGCGCCGACCGTGGGTTAAGCTGTGAGCGTCCGAAGGACGGGCAGTTCAGAGCCACAAACGGAAGGGAGCCGGTCATGAAGGAGAAGTTACGATTTCTGGGTTTGGATGTCCATGCTGAGACGATCGCGGTGGCGATCGTGGAACCGCATTGAGTCTTCTGCTTGACGAGCCCGATGCGTTTGGTGTGGGCTTGCTTGAAAGTACTTCGCTGCAGGTCGGGAATGGCAGAGTGCTGCAGGATACGTCGAGGATGGTACAGGGACCCGCTCGCATTTCCATTGGTGTCGGTACAACGGAAGTACCGCTGTCCGATGCTGCTGCGCATGGTTTCCAGATTTTGATACTGCCTTCGTAGCGATGAGCCGAACGCTCGCCGACAACATGAAGAAGAGCCTAATGAATCATCCTGAGGTGAAGCTTACGGCTGAGCCGGGGAGTTAGCATCAGGATACATATTGGGGAGAACGCTTTGGTCCTGCGGTGACCTTTCTGTATCCGCCAGATCCAGCACACACGAAGTAGCCGACGATTCTCTCTCCTGGTCCATCGACTTGCCTACAACTCCCGAAAACGCCGCTCACGCCATTACGGATAATTTGATGAGGTATAGCCTAAAGCGGTGTTGCATACCTATTTGCTGGAAATTCAGCCCCGTTTTATCCACGTTTGCTGTTCTCACAAACCTTCTATCTAGCGCAGATTGGGTGGTAACAACAACCGCGCGAGACTCGTGGGCAAGAAGTGATGTTCAAAGGCATCTTCTCCGAAGGACGAGCCATTCACGCAGGCGAGAGACAGTCACATAGGCGCTGTCGAGCGAGACGACTGGTTCTTCGCCCACCCGCTCCATAAGGAGGCGCAGACGAGGAGCGCTAGGCCGCCGAACTCTACAGATCGCAAATCGACGACGTACTTTCCATAGAAGACTGCCACCGCAGAGAGCATCGCGAGGAGGAAGGGAAGTAGATCGTGGCGGTTCCACGCGCGAAAGCCGATTGATGCAAGCGTAATTCCGAGGAGTATGACTGCCAGTGGCGTTCCCCAGACGGAGCGCAACCAGGTGTCTGCACCAACGGAACCGAGGACGCCGAACCATGCAACGAGACAAAATGGGCACTTCGGCAAGAGGACCAGGGTGAGAGCTGGGAAGAGGGATAACGTCTCCCTCCCTCCTCTTCCGCTCGGCTGACTGTCTGTTTGGCTATGGCTACATTTGCATGGGATAACAGGCCTTAGAGAAATGAGCGATCCGGTAATTTCTGTGTTTGCAACTTTGAGCTGTGCCATTATGGATCTCGCTTCCTTACCGCACCTCAAAACGAAGGAACGGTTTCTCCTGTTTTGTCTTGGCAACGAGGCCTGCTGGTTTGGCCTGCTCACGGGTACGAACCTCAACGCTGAAGGTCGCCTTTGAGAGCGCCGTGTCCGCTAGGCCATGCAGGCTGATGGATGCTTTCGTCTCTAAGTGGGTCTGGCAGTTCATGCAACCCTGCACATTCCAGCGGCTCAGGATGCCATGATTGCCCAGAAGCACTTTTTTTCCGTCTACCTCTGCGTAGGCGGCAATGACGAAAGAGCCACGGATGCGAGAGCGGTTGAGGCCGGAGACATGTAGGGCTTTCGCAGGGACTGTCTTGGCGAGCGCGGCAGCCGCGGCGACCGGTTGCGAGACCGTGTCCAGAGAGGCCGGGCTGTAGGTGTAGCCGAGCTGGCCCTCGATATCGATGGAGTCGAGCGAGGTGTAGAACTTGCCCGCGCTCTTGGTGAACGGGGCAAGAGGACTTTCCATCGTCAACCAGGTATTCGGTGCAACACCGGGCGTTGGTCCTTGGCTGTCGACCGTGTTGGTGCCTGGGTACTCCGGGATATCGATACCGAAAGATTTAGTAACGCCGTGTTTGACCTGCCAGCGCCAGAAGACGTAATCAACGAAGCAATGATGGAAGAAGAAGATCGGGTCGAGGCCTGCGGTATCGTTCTCCCCCATGTCGGCGTTGGCTCCTGCGATGGGTGAGAAGTCTCCCGAGGTGCCTGCATCAAAGCCGCCGATGGCGAGGTGGATGTCGTCGTGCGGTGACTCCAGAGACACGATCGTAGTGTTGTGGTCATTGTTCCATTGACCGGAGGAGGTGTAGTTCGAAAACAGCATGTAGTTCGGAGCGTCGAGACAGTCGATGTAGTTCTGGTGCACGTTTGGGGTAAAACTCTGACCGCCGACGACGACCTTTTGGCTCAGCCATGCAACTACATTTTGATTCAAGATGTCGACGTTCTTGTTGTAGTCAGGATAGAGCGCATTGTGAGCCGTGGTAGCGGCTTGCTCGGCGCTGCTTCCTACCAATCCGGAGAGTGGGTAGCGAACGGTCTCATAGCCCATCGGCTTGCTGTAGTTCGGGTCGTTGGCGTCGCCCGTATCGGTGCTGAGGTTATCCGTGATGCTCCGGTTAAAGACGAATGACTTTAGGGGATTTGGGATTGAGACCCCGTCAAGCACAAATGTGTCTGCCGTGAGAGCCCATGGGATTCCGTTGGCGAGCGACTCGGGACTTGTCTCATCCCAATAGGGGAGCATTACTTCTTTGCAGCCGGGAATACTCTGCAGAGCTTTCTCGAGTTTTAAGAGATAGATGCGGTGCCATGTGGGGAAGAGGACGTTGCCGTGATTGCAGTAGCCGCCCCAATAGGCGTTGCTCCCCCATCCGCCGCCGCGGAAGGGCTCCCCGTGATAGCCGCCTATCGTGAAGAACGCATGCGGATCATCCGGCGAGAGTTCCTTGATGCCCTTCCAGGCACGCATCACCGTTTCGAGCGGCTTCTTATTATCCTTCATGTATTCATCCTGCAGTTCTGTCAGTGACCTGCGTACTCGGATACTCATAGTGTTCTCCTCTACTGCATCGTGTGAAAGTTTAAACGGAAGAGGCGGTGGGCACGGCCTCTTTCGTTGTGGCGTAAGCCGGGGACTTTAGGAGATGAAGGTCACCGTTCCGTGATATTTCGAGAAGGCTCCGGTCGGATCGGTGATGCAAGTGGTGATCGTTTTGTCTTTGTAGTCTTCCAGATGAACGACCGTGGTTTTGTCGGCCTCCTGCCAAGTGACGAGGAAGAGATGATCCCTCACAGGCTGCACGGTGATGTTGACCGTCTCGGACCCATCATGCTTTCCGTCCGGATCTATTCCGGTGTAAGTCATGGAGGATAAGGACTCGAAGAATAACTCGACACGAAAAGCCTGGAAATCCACCAGGTAACGATGTCCGATTGCGGGGAAGACCTCTTGTGCACTCATGGTTTGCTTCCTTTCGTTGGTTAGCACGCTGCCGTTTTGGCCGACAGGTGGGGCGGTTCGCGGCACTCGCAGGCTAAAGCCATCGAGTGTCATCGGGCATGATCGCGAGCGGGGATCGCGCGAGGTGCTAGCAGGTGAAGGGTGTCAGGGGGAGAAGGCTTGCAACGAAGCAAAAGACAGAGACATAGGTCACCTCCTATGAGTGATATCTATTTTCCTGATTTGTTTGTGGGACCCGGTGGGACTTACTCGCCTAGACTTATGTGCCGCAATATTGCGCGGCTTGAGTACACGACAAGTTCTTGACTTCACCTATATACGCTACTTCTGCGCGCGCGTTAGGTTAAATTCACGATCAGTTACTTGCCAGTATTTACGCGCACCCTTAAAGCGGATTATCTGATGCAGTAGAGTTTGGTATCGCGAGGCGGAACCAGGTCTTTCGTCGTCCGCGACACGTCTTTGGCCCATATCTGGTTGAGCAATAAGTGTCGCAAAACTTACCCTTTGGGAGACGATGCGGATAGTTCTTTTAAAACATGGTGTCCTAATTCCTATCGTGTTCCTGTATGTAGGGCCCACAATCAGCTATCTGTTGTATGCGCTTTAGGGTAGGAGGGCTAACTGTGAGGGATGAGCTCCTAATGTCTGCGGAAAACAGAAAGCCATTTGGCGCGGTAAAATTTGCGGTACTGTTGCTTTCACTTTTTTCTTATGGGTCTCTTTTCGCTCATCAATTCGATTCGCAGGGTCGGAGTGCTGAGTTCTAATCTAAGTTGCTTTCTTAGTTCACAAATAACGCGCATGTCCGCTGACGATCCAACAACAGGTGCGAGTGTTGTTCTGCAGAAGAATGATTTAGGTCTCTTCTCAACCTCACAGCACACGCTGGCTACGTTGAGCAACACTTACGCCGATGTGACGATCAAGCCGCGGTTCCCAATATTTGTATAAATGTTCCGACTCCTCGCAGCAGCACTGTGTCTTGCGAAGTCTCCCAGCAATCGGAGAACGACTTCGGAAAGGGTGGAAAAGTTTCCCATCCACCCTCAAACTGCAACAAAGCAATCGACTACTTCTTTGCGACCGACTTTCCGTGCGCCTCAGTCGACTTTCCGTGAGCAGCGCCCGAGGCAGCATGTGCTTTCTAAGAGTGTTCATGTGCTTCTTCGTGGTTTCCAGCCTCGTGCTTTTCCGCGGCTGCTGCGTGATGGCTGCGGCTTCTGAGTGATGTTTTGCGGCTTCTTTATGTGCTTCGTGCGCCATGGTGTTTCCTCTTTGGGGTTCACAACCCGCAGACATAGGACCAAACAAGCCGCACGACGTGACACGGCTGCGTGGTTAATTCATAACCTCTTGATATACTTCTGTTTCTAAAAGCTCAATGAGGTAACAGGATTGTGAATCGCGACTCGCATCGCTTGTCATTTAGACCAGTCCATCATGCTTGTGATCTGCAACTGGCAAATGCAGCGAATGATCGCCAGGGCACGAGTTTCCAGCATTGCGACCAAGTGACATAACGCATGCAGGTGAACATGTGAGTCATAAAATAAGCTGAAGTCCGCTGTTCTCAGCATTTTCTCTCCACATAATGCATCGAAGGATTCATGAAGGCTGTTCAACGCAACAACGTGCGTGTGCTGGGAAGCGGTTCTCGTACGCTCATGTTTGCTCACGGTTACGGCTGCGATCAAAGCATGTGGCGCGCCATTACGCCTCACTTCGAGGCGGAGTTCACGATCGTTCTTTTCGATTACGTCGGTGCCGGCCTTTCCGACCCTGCTGCTTTTCACCGGACCAGGTACAGCACCCTCCAGGGATACGCAAACGACGTTCTTGAAATCATCCGGGAGCTCGCTCTCACACGCGTCACCTTCGTAGGTCATTCCGTCAGCTCCATGATTGGCGCACTCGCCGCAATCCAGAGCCCGGAACTCTTCGAAAATCTCGTCATGATCGGCCCTTCCCCCTGCTACATCAACGAGGGAGACTACGTTGGGGGATTTGAGCGAGCCGATATTGTGGATCTCCTCGAAATGCTGGACAACAACCATCTCGGGTGGTCCTCGATGATGGCACCAGTCATCATGGGGAACGCAGATCGTCCTGAACTCGCCGGAGAGCTCGAAGCCAGCTTCTGCAGAACCAATCCAATGTTTGCCCAGCACTTCGCACGGGTCACCTTTCTCTCAGATAATCGGGCCGATCTATCGAAGGTGAAGACTCCGACACTGATTCTCCAATGCGATCATGATCCGATCGCTCCTGCCGTCGTGGGACAATATGTACATCGATGCCTTCCGGACAGCCAACTCGTCGTGATGAATGCGACGGGACATTGTCCTCATCTGAGCGCTCCGAGCGAGGTCACGGAAGCGATGCGCCTGTTCCTAAGCTAGAACAAACATCTCCGTCAGAAGCTCTCATCGAACTTGCCGAACTGTTTGAGAACGGACCGTGTCCCTATGTCGTTCTTGCACTGGATGGCAGGGTGGTCCGGGCTAATCGTGCCTTCTTGACTCTCTCTGGGATGGCAGCAGAGGCGGTCACGACCTGGAGATTTCAAAAACTGCTGACCTCCGCTGGCTCCATCTTCTACGAGACGCAGATCCTTCCTGCTCTCCATCTCTTCGGTGTTCGTAATGAGGTCGCTCTCGATGTCGTGCAAAGGCAGACCGGGCGAGTGCCTGTCCTCGCGAACTTCTCGTTGCGTTATGACGGCGAAGGCAAAGCCTCTGGCATCCTTGTCGTTCTACTTGAGGCGTCCGAGAGGCGTCTCTACGAGAAAGACCTTCTTAACTCACGCAGGGCAGCGGAGCAGGTGAGCGAGGTGGTGTTACATTCGTCCGATGCCATTGCAAGGATTTCCACGTCTGATGTCATCGAGAGCTGGAATAACGGTGGTGAGCAGATGTTTGGCTATGCGGCTGGAGAGGCCATCGGCCGCGGCTTCGCTGAACTTATCTTTCCCGGAGAGCAGAGCGTTGAAGTCGAGCACGCACGGGCGCTCCTGGTGCAAGGAAAAGTCTTCACGAAAGAGACTGTGGGAAGGCATAAAGATGGCAGGAACGTAGCCGTTTCCTTGACGGTGACACCACATATGGAAGCTCCGGGCACGCTTGTTGCATACTCCGCGATCATTCGGAACGACTCAAGCCGCAAGCTCGCAGAGCGCGCTCTGATTCAAAGTGAGAAGCTTGCCGCTGTTGGCCGGCTAGCGAGTTCGATTGCTCATGAAATCAACAATCCACTGGAATCCGTGACTAATCTCATCTTCCTGGCTCGTCAATGTGCAATAAGCTCGGAGCAGCAAGCTTACCTTGACTCCGCGGACGAGGAGTTGAGACGTGTTTCGATCATCGCAAGTCAGACCCTTCGCTTTCATCGGCAACTCTCCAAGCCACAGGCGATCTCGTGTACGGACCTGTTCTCGACCGTTCTGAGCGTGTATCAAGGACGGCTGAGGAATTCATCGATAAGCGTCGAGAAGCTGAAACGCGCGAAGCAGCCCGTGTCTTGCTTCGAAGGAGATCTTCGGCAGGTTTTGAGCAATCTGTTCACAAATGCAATCGATGCGATGCCAACTGGCGGCCGGCTTATGTTGCGCAGCAGGGAAGGGCGGGATTGGAAGTCCGGCAAAACCGGCCTTCTATTGACAGTTGCGGACACGGGCACGGGCATGACCGAAACAACAAAAGCTCACTTATTCGAAGCGTTCTACACCACGAAGGGCATCGGGGGTACGGGCCTTGGGCTTTGGATCAGCACAGAGATCATGGAACGCCACCAAGGGAGAATCACCATTCGAAGCAGCCAAAACGAGTTGCACCGGGGCACCGTTGCTATCGTGTTCCTCCCCTTTGACGTGGCGAACTGACCTTTCAGCTGCTTGTTTCGAGCAGCATAAAGCACCCGTTAGCGCTTTATGCTTTGTCTAACTTACTCGACGATAGCCTCTACTGCCGCGGCCTACCGTGACGTTCCTCCGGCGTCGCATAGTTTTGGCGTAGCTCGTCGACCGAGACGACGATCCCAGAACTCTGCTTGATCACTCTTGCAATTGCTGCATCGTCGTGGCCCATTCTACGTAGCACCTCAATCTCATCGCTGATCATTCCAACGAAAGCGGCGAGTGGAAATGTCTCCTCGTCTAATCCCGCTGCTTCGCGAAGAGCATTTTGCGCGCGTAACGCTTGATCGATTCGGATCATAAGCATGCCTCCGCGAATCACTATACATAACAAATGTATTCATCCGAGATGAGCCAGCGCGGGAATTTCAACGTCCAGCAGGACTGGTGCCCTCTGTATGCCGGGTTCTTCAGCTACTACCCGAGTCGACGGCAGCAAACGCCCGCGACCACTCCATACTTCGCCTTCGCCGCATCCAGTGACTGCTCTGACATAAGCGTCTCCTGACAAATATCTGCTTTGGCGACTATATGGCTTGCATTCGCATACGCCAATGCGTATACGTGACATATGGCGGCAAAACTGATGTACAGTGTGGAACGGTTCTTTCAGGCTCTTGGCGATCAAACGCGGCTCCGGCTATTGAATCTGATGGGCGACCAGGAGATCTGTGTCTGCTACTTTGTGGAAATCCTTGGCGGTCCTCAACCGAAAATCTCACGGCATCTGGCCTATCTCCGGAGCGCCGGGATTGTCTCGGCACGGCGGGAGAGTAAGTGGATGCATTACCGCATCGTCATGCCGCCGCACATCGGGGCTGCCCAGATCCTCAAACAAACCCTCGGCTGGTTGAAAGAAGAGAAGGCCATGCAGGCAGACCGGGTGCGACTCACGAAGGCATGCTGCTCCCCCTCGAAATACGCTCTCCTCGAAGGTGCTCCGCTTCCCATAACACTCGATGTTGCACCCTGTGAGGTTTGCTAGTGTCTTCCGCTCCCATAACCCAAGGACGCGCCTGTGCTCCGGCTGGTCGCAAAAAGCTGTCGTTTCTCGACCGATTCCTTACGCTTTGGATCTTCCTGGCGATGGCCGTTGGGGTTGCCATCGGCCACTTCGTGCCGTCATCTGCCGGTTTTGTCAATCGCTTTCAGACCGGCACGACCAACATTCCGATCGCTATCGGGCTCATCATCATGATGTTTCCGCCGCTTGCAAAGGTCCGCTACGAAAAGCTGAATGAGGTCTTCCACAACAAGCACGTCCTCGGCCTGTCGCTCGTTCAGAACTGGATCATTGGGCCAGTGCTGATGTTCCTCCTGGCAATCGTCTTCCTCAAGGGTGAGCCTGCCTATATGCGCGGTCTGATCCTGATCGGCATCGCCCGATGCATCGCCATGGTGCTGGTCTGGAACGAGCTCGCCGAAGGGGATACGGACTATGCTGCTGGGCTCGTCGCCATCAACAGCGTCTTTCAGGTACTTTTCTATAGCCTCTATGCCTGGGTTTTTGTGACTGTCCTTCCGAAGTGGTTTGGCTTAGAGGGAAGTGTTGTTCCTATCGGCATCGGCGAGATCGCAAAGAGCGTTGGCCTCTACCTGGGCGTACCGTTCGTCGCGGGCTTCCTTACTCGTTACGTTTTGATTCAGGCGAAAGGCGAGGAATGGTATCGGATCCGGTTCATCCGGCGCATCAGCCCTCTTACCCTTATTGCATTGCTTTTCACCATTCTGGTCATGTTCTCCCTCAAAGGCGATCTGATCGTGCGGCTGCCCCTCGATGTGGTCAAGATCGCTATCCCGCTCGTCATCTACTTCCTCATCATGTTCTTGGTGAGTTTCTGGATGGGCAAGAGGCTGGGTGCAGACTACGCACAGTCGGCAACGCTATCCTTCACCGCAGCAGGCAACAACTTTGAGCTGGCGATTGCAGTCGCGGTGGCCGTTTTTGGACTCAACTCGGGTGAGGCATTCGTTGGCGTTGTCGGTCCACTAATCGAAGTTCCTGCACTGATTGGTCTGGTCAACGTGGCTTTTTGGATGCGGCGCCGGTATTTCGGCTTAGAGCAGGGAAGCTTTCAGGTGCTCCCGTCGAGGTCGGCACCATAGCCGCATCCTCAACACCAGACTCATCCTACGCTGTTGATAGATCCAGGCAATGTACGACAGACTAACCAGCGACAAACTCAACCTGTAACAGTTGGATGATAGTGTACGTGGAGAGTCGGCATGGAAGCACACGATGGTGTGGAGAGCCTATGCAGGAATTAATCCAAGACATTAGCCTAGACGCCATATGGCTCCAAAGCCGCGATGGATACACACTTCTCTTCGCCCTTGCGCCTTTGGAAACGATGCCTGCCGCCGTCCAGGTGGGTGACACTGTAGAGGTCGTAAGTCACCCGAGACATCCGGTTGTTACCGCTATGGAATCGGAAGAAGGAACGTACTACGGTGGGTACTACGATCTGGTCCATACCAAGAGCGGTCTAACGATCCGAACGGTTCATCACCGCCCTTAGTGAATTCTCGGTAAGGATGGCTGCTTCGCACCCACCCCGTTTAACCCGTGGGGGCCAGCCAAGAATATCATCCCAAGTGCTCATGTTTCGGTGAAGAGCAATTCGCCAATATCTTCATCCGAAGCCAGAACCTAAGCGTGGTTGCTGCACGTTGCCCGCTGGCTTTCTTTGGCAGGGCAGAAAGCTTCTTTCCGGCTTACTCTCCCGCATTGGGTGGTTGACCAAAGCACCGGCTGTATTCGCGGCTGAACCGGCTGGTGCTCTCGTAGTCTACTTCGTAGGCGGCCGTGGTGGCGTCTAAGCCGTCCATGAGCATGCAATCCCGGGCGGTTTGCAGCCGGGTCATCTTCTGGTACTGCAAGGGACTTATAGAGGTCAGAGTGCGGAACTGATGATGGAGCGTGGAAACTCCCATCCGCGAAGTCTCCGCAAGCTCTTCGATATGGAGCGGCTTGGAATAGTCCGCACGGAGCCATGCGATCGCTCGAGTGGTCCTCTGACTGAGGTCACCGCCCGTCGCAATGGCCCTGAGGCGAGCCGTCTGAGGCATCTTGAGAAGGCGATAGATCGTCTCGCGTTGCAGAAGAGGGCTCAGGAACGGGATATCTTCTGGCGTATCGAGCAGATCGAGCAGCCGGTGACATCCTAGTAGTTTCGCTCATCGCATTGAAAAGTGTCGAAGGTTCTTCCACTGAATCAATGTTTCTGAATGCTCTAGCATGTCTCACTTGGAATGACACTTCCCTTTAACAATCAGTCTTTACTCCTGGTCACGCGGGTTGGCAAACGACCTCCTGATACAGCCCGATCGTTATGGAGGGGGATGCAACCCCCGGGGTTACACCGATGAAGCATGCGTTCCTTAGGAAGACAGGCGCCGTAATTGCAATCAGCACGATGTTGCAGCCGGTGTATGGAGTCGCTCAACAAGCTCAAAGCGTCAGCGATGCTCAAGCAGAGAAGAGCCTGATCGAGTTGGCTCCTCGTCAATAGGGTAGTGATCGATCCGGCACCGTCCGACTTCAATCCTCGTCCAAGCACCAACCCCGGGCTGCCCACGTCAGGCACCTGGCCGACTAACTAAACACGCCGAATCTATGGAGCGGTCGGGGATCCCGGCCGCTCTCTTTTCGCTTTCACTAGGACATCTATGAACACGTTCTTCTCTCGTACTCTGCTCATCTCTGGTGTTTTGCTCTGCTTCTTCAGCGGTAGTATTGCAAACGCTACTGCGGCAGGCCCTACACTCGCCAAGATCAAGGCTGCAGGTTCAATGGCCTGCGGTGTCGACTTCGAAGAAGCAGAGTACTCCACACAAGATGCTCACGGTAACCATTCCGCGCTTGATCTTGACCTTTGCAAAGCTATCGCTGTAACTGTTCTCGGCCCCGGAGCGAAGTTCACTGTAGTCCCTTATCGCGACGAGCAGGACGCCTTAAAGGACTAAGGTCCGGCGCAGTAGCAGTCCTCGCCACTGCCTCTCCCAACTTCATGAACAAGGCTGCCGGAGCGCTTGGATTTACGCAACCAATCTTCTATGACTATCAAGGTTTCCTTGTGAACAAAGCCGCAGGGATTCACTCGAGTAAAGATCTTGCTGGCAAGAAGGTCTGCTTTCTTGGGGGCACCGAGACCGAGATGCAGGTTCAAGGCTACATGCAGCGCCAAAGTATCAGGTGGCTGCCCTTTCCCTTTCAGGAAGAGGGCGAGATGGAGGCCGCCTTCATTACCGGAACTGTGCGGCTGTCGCAGCAGATGTGTCACAACTCGCCTATGAGCGCATAGCCTTCCGCAGCATGGCAAGTCGCTTTGAGATTCTCCCAGACGTGATTGCCAAGGACCCCCTCGCTCCTGCATACCGTTTGGACGACTCACAGTGGGGAACAATCGTAGACTGGGTCGTAGAAACCCCGATACAAGCAGAGGAGAGCGGCGTCACTCAGTCCAATTTGCCAACGATGCTGAGGTCCGATGATCCGGTGATACAAAGGCTGCTCGGCACACAGCGGGGCTACGCGCAGTACCTCGCGCTTGACGATTACTGGTCAGCGCACATGATCGAGGCGGTTGGCAACTACGGCGAACTCTTCGAGAGAGATTTAGGCTCTGGCTCAATCATGAGACTTGCTAGAGGGCAGAATAACCTGTGGACGAAAGGCGGGTTGAAGATCGCGGCACCTACCCGCTGAGCGGCTGAAGCGCAAGAACCTGCAGTGACTGGCGACGACCATGGGTCTAATCTCCCGAGCCTGTGACATCAGCGCCTCAGGGGAAGCGGCTCGCGACACTCACATGGATATTTTTATGCGGAGCCGCTATTCCTCGCAGCCTCAGCGGTCGCGTCAATACCCGACGATTTCATCGCGAAAGGTAAGGATACGACATTTCCGCATGGTCACAGAGATACAAGTCTCCTTATCGGAGCGGTAGGTCGCAGCCCACAGGCGGGCTACCCCCGAATGCGTGACATCTTGAAAGTACATAAAAAAATCAACCGCGATATCAGGTAACGTCTCTATCTGATATCACTTTGACTGGTTCTTCTATGTCTGATAATAACCGTTATGTATAGTCGGTCTATTAGCGCCGGATAGAAATGTCCTACTCTCGCCCGATAGAAATGTCCCAAGTACTCTCCTAGGTCTGGCCTGGGAGACGGATGTTTATGGGATGGGTGCTGATGAGCGAACGGGACGTACGGCGCATCGAGGTTCTGACTGAAGTGCTTTCTGGCCGGCGGACCATAGCTTCAGCCGCAGTCGTGCTGGCGATCACCGCTCGCCAAGTCAACCGGCTGTTGATCCGGTTTCGTGAGGACGGCGGCGGCGGGCTGATCCACAAGGGTCGAGGTCAGTCCTCGAACCACAGCATGAGCGCTGGCGTTCGTGAGTACGTGCTCGATCTCGTCAAGTCGAAGTACGCTGACTTCGGACCGACACTGGCGACTGAAGTTCTGCTCGCGAAGCATGACATCCAGGTTGGCCGCGAGACGCTGCGCTCGTGGATGTTGGAGGAAGGTCTCTGGCAGTCCCGCAAGCAGCGCAGAAGCTGCCATCAGCCCCGCCTGCGACGCGAGAGCTATGGCGAGCTGATCCAGATCGACGGCAGCGACCACAGGTGGTTCGAGCAGCGTGGCGAGCCCTGCACCTTATTGGTTTTCATCGACGACGCCACGAGTAAGCTGATGCAACTCCGCTTCGTTCCCAGCGAGAGCACAGACTCCTACTTCGCCGCGCTCAAGGGATATGTGAACGAGCATGGCTGTCCTGTCGCATTTTACTCCGACAAGCACACTGTCTTCCGCGTCAACAAGCCGGATGCGAAGGGCGGCTCAGGGATGACGCAGTTCGGGCGCGCTCTGGCGGAGCTGAACATCGAGATCCTTTGTGCGAACTCAAGCCAGGCGAAGGGACGTGTGGAACGAGCCAACCGGACGCTCCAGGATCGTCTTGTGAAGGAACTTCGGCTTGAGAACGTCTGCGACATGGACGCTGGCAACGCCTTTCTGCCCGAGTTCATGAAGCACTATAACGAGAGGTTTTCACTGTCCGCGGTGAAGGCTGAGGATCTGCATCGCAGGCTGAACGTGCAGGCTCCTCGCCTGGCCGACATCCTGTGCCATCGTGAGCAACGCCATGTAGGCCAGCAGCTCAGCCTGGCCTACGATCGCAGACAGATCATCCTCGAGCGAAGCGCTCTAGCGGATGGCTTGGCAGGTCAGTACGTTGAGATCTACGACTTCGCAGATCGGCCGCTTGAGGTGCGATGGAAGGGTCAACTGCTTCCCTATCGCATCTTCAGCAAAGACCAACGTGTCAGTCACACAGCGATCGTCGAGAACAAGAGGTTGCGACATGCACTCGCTACGGTGAAGGCGCAGCAGGATATCAAGCGCTTGCCCGAGATCCTGACCAACAGTGACAAGAACGGATACAAGAAACGACCGCGCCAGGTTTATGGACCAGACTACAAAGAAAAACTCGCGGGCGCGCCCACGGTGGAAATGACGGCCTGATGGAAAGCGAGGAAAACGATAAAGCCGTTTCCCTCTCTTCCTACAGTCCTTGGAAATCGCAAGTGCAGCGATTTCACACATTCCCACCGCATCGACTACGACGAGTTATGAGAAGGACCTATACTGACATTTCTATCCGGCGCCCAACGAGACATTCCTATCGGGCGCCAACACGGTCTGTAGTAGCAAAGGAATAATATCGTAGCTCTGCAAAGCCAAAGTGTCGCTGCCCCATCCTAAGTAAGGGTTGGAGGCGGCAGATGGGTTGGCTACAGATGAGCAAGCAGGAGTCACGACGGGTTGAGATCTTGACTGAGGTACTGGCAGGCAGTCGCACGACGGAGTCGGCGGCTGGTGTGTTGGGCGTGAGCTTGAGACAGGCGCAGCGGCTGGTGGCGAGATACCGTGATGGCGGCGGAGCCCTGATCCACAAGAGCCGAGGCCGGCCGGACAGCAACAAGTTGGCCTCAGTTGTTCGTGAGCTGGTCCTGAAACTTGTCCGGCAGAACTACCGTGACTTCGGGCCGACGCTCGCAGCGGAGGTTTTGCCGGAGCGTCACAGAGTCGAGGTCTCACGGGAGACCGTGCGCACAGCCAAGGCTGCGTCGTGAGTGCCGGGGTGAGTTAGTGCAGATCGACGGCAGCGAACATCGCTGGTTCGAGGACCGCGGCGATCGTTGCACGTTGCTGGTTTTCATCGACGATGCCACGAGCAGCTTGATGCAGCTGCGCTTCGTGCCCTGCGAGAGCATGGGCTCTCATTTCGAAGCGCTGCAAGGATATCTGGCCACCCACGGATGCCCGGTAGCCTTCTACTCGGATATGCACTCGGTCTTTCGGATCAACCGCGACGCGCAAGGTGGCACCGGCATGACGAAGTTCCGCCGTACGCTGGCTGAGCTTAATATCGAAATTATCTGCGCCAACTCCAGTCAGGCCAAGGGCCACGTGGAACGGGCCAACCGTACGCTGCAGGATCGCCTGGTAAAGAGTTGCGGCTTGAGAACGTCTGCGACATGGACACCGGCAACGCGTTCCTGCCCGGGTTCCTGAAGCGCTTCAACGAACGGTTCGCGCTGTATGCCGCAAAGCCGGAGAACCTGCATTGGCCTCTCAACGTCAAGACCAATCGGCTCAACGACATCCTGTGCCATCGCGAACAGCGCTATGGGAGCGATCAACTAACCATGTCCTATGGCAGGAAGCAGATCATCCTCGACCAGAATGAGCTCTCGGAAGGCCTGGGCGGCAAGTACTTCGATCTCTACGAGTTCCCGGATGGCACGCTTGAAGTCCGATCAAAAGGTCGCACGCTTCCCTATCGCCTCCTCAGCAAAGACCAACGTGTCAGCCACACTGCGGTCGTCGAGAACAAGCGACTCAACCACGCTCTTACGATCATCAAGGCACAGCAGGATGTACAGCGCGAGCCGAAGGTGCAGACCAGCAGCCAGAAGATCGACTACAAGAAGAACCCTCGTCAACTCTATGGGCCCAACTACAAACCGAAAAGCGCGGCGGCGTCCGCGGCGAAAATGACGGCCTGATGGAAAGCGACACCGTACCTCGATTCCACATTACGCACCGCACGACAACTACGACGCAGTATGATGACAGAACCGCTTTCAGAAACAGCGACGTTATCGCTTTGTACCAACACGCGCTGTAGCGGCTCGTTAGAAATGTCATGGTTTCTGCAACGTTGAAATGTCCAAACTACCCCTCCGAGAGATGGCGGAGGCGGAGATTGGATCTTTTCACCCTGCGTAGACACGAACTGCGACGCATAGAAGTCCTCTCTGAGGTGTTGGCGAAGCGCCGCACCGAGGTTTCGGCAGCGGCTATCCTACGGCTGAGCACGCGGCAGGCACGCCGGCTGGTGGCAGCGTATCGCGACGGTGGTGCATCCAATCCGTTCTGCAACAGATCGTCCATGTCAGGTGGTGCTGGAAGGCTGAGGGCGACACCCGTCTCGGTCAGGTTGAGCACACCCGCATTAGTTTCCATTCCGAGAGCACGTCCACTTACGTCTTGATGTTTGCAAACCTGGCGTTATGCGTCACACATCTTCGTAGTTGCCTTTTATTGACACCGGGTCAGTATTCTCCCTTTTCATCGCGATACTCCTCAGTTCCCTGTTTCCAATACCCTGCTGCTTGCAAACAGCAGCTTTTTATACCGCAGGTCCGAAGGCAATGCCCTCTCAGTGTGGCAACAACCTTCTGTTCGCCAGCCAGCCAAACATCTTTGGATGCGAGATCCGATGTGGACATGATTGCGTGGGTTAGTAGCGAGCCCACGGCGTGACGCCCCGATTCCCGAGAGAGCCAATGAACATGAGCCACGTACTGCTTCGGCACCAGCGCGATGTCGTTGTCGCTGCCAATCTCGATGAACGCTTTGGCTTCGATACCCCTCGGAAGCGAACGCAGAATCGACAGGATGGCCGGGGCTGCAGTCTCATCTCCGGCAAATACGCAGCCCTGTGCGCCGGAAGGAATCTTACACATCCCGCAAGGCAAGGAGCTTTCCACTGTGTCACCGCAACGTGCAGCAGCAGCCCACTTCGAGAATGCCCCCTTGCCATGAAGCGTGACGTCAATCTGAAGTGATCGGTCAGAGCGGCTAAAGCTGCTGATGGTATATGGGCGCCCATGTCGCTCCGTTCCCGACAGGTCGGGGAAGAGCTTCACCCATTGCCCTGCCTTCGGCTCTGGGATTTCAGCCAGGTCCGAGCCAAAGAACGTCAGACGTCGCGTTCGCTTCGTGAGAAGAGTCGCGCTCACAACAGTCAAAGGCATGAGCTTTGGAGGGAGAATCCTCGCGTCAAGACTCCCATAAACCATGGGGCGTACAGTTCCTTTGTTCATCGCTAACTCATGTACCACCCACCGTTCAGATTAAGGGTCTGACCAGTGATGTAGCCGTTGCTCGCCAGCATGACGACCGCTTGCGCGACCTCTTCGGGCTGGCCGAACCGTCCGATTGGAATCAGGGTGGATTTGATCTTATCGTTGTTCCAAATCATGTCTGTCTCGATGAGAGCCGGAGCAATGGCATTGGCCGTAATCCCCTCTTTGGCAAGAAGATTTGCGTAGCTGTGCATCAGGCCGAGAATGCCAGCCTTACTTGCCGCATAATGGGGCCCTATGACCCCTCCGGTTTGGGCCGCCACCGAGGAGAGCATGATGAGACGCCCCCATTTTCGCGCCCTCATCCCTGGAATGACGGCCTGAGATACTAGAAACGAGGAAGTCAGGTTGGTGGTAAGAACTTCATTCCATTCCGAAAGCGTAATACTTTCCAGCGATGTCACTGGATTGACCCCGGCGTTGTTGACAAGCAAATCGATGGGACCGAGACGAGCCTCTACGTCTTGTACGAGACGTAGGACCTCGTCTTCCCTGGTCACATCGGCCCGAACGAGAATGGCTCTTCTCCCGAAGATGGCGATGGACTCCGCGACTGCGGCAGCCTCATCGGAGGAATGAAGATAGTTGATTGCAACATCACATCCACTCTCCGCAAGTGCCAGGGCTGTCGCCCGCCCGATGCCCCTTGACGCTCCCGTTACAAGTGCGATTTTGCCACTCAGATTTTCTGCCATGTGAACTCCCATAAATCTGACCCTCTATGCACTATACAGTGCAATACAGGGTAAGATATGAAAATGGCGAAAGAGATCATCAGCAGCAAGCGCTCTCGTACACCTGCCGCCCTGGGGATGGAAAACAGGGCAACCATTCTCGATGCCGCAACACAGGTTTTTTTAGCCAAGCGATACAGCGGAACGAGTATGGAATTAATTGCCGAGGCTGCAGGTGTTGCCCGCAGGACGCTCTACAATCAATTTCCTGATGGCAAGGAAGCCATCTTCCGTGCCGTTGTAGAGCACTTCTGGAGCAAGTTCCCCGTCATGGCACTGGCTACTGATGAGATTGCCTTGCGGGACCCGAGGTTTGGCCTCACGAAAACGGGCAATGCGATCGCTGATTTCTGGAAGACCAAGGCAGTCATCGCGTTTCTGAGGCTGGCCATTTCGGAGATTCCCCAATTTCCCGATCTTGCCGAAACCTTCTTCGAGGCGGGCAAACTTCCGCTCATGGAAGAGTTTGTGTCGTATCTGCAGGCTCTATCCGGCCATGGCTGCCTCGCTATTTCAGACGTTGAACTCGCCATGCGCCAATTTTTCGGCCTGGTGAACGAGCCTCTGCTCTGGGTGAAGGTACTTGGAATCGAAACCTCTACAACACCTCGATCACGGAGAAAGGTCGTTGATTCTGCCGTCGAAATGTTCCTGAAGACTTATGGGACCGCGAAATGTCAGATGTGAGCTGACAAATCTGTATGCATTTCGCATCTTCGCTTTCAAATCAGCATCTGATTACTAATTGCACTGCACAGTGCATAGCACTAAGGAGAGAAACAACATGTCAGGTTCCAAACGGTCAATCCTCGTCGCAGGCGCTCAGGGTGTCATCGGTCAGGCGGCGGCCAAGCACTTCAGTTCCCTTCCGGATACCACTGTCTATGGCTTGTCTCGCCGCAAAATCGAGGATCTTAACGGAGTGACGGAGATCAACGTGGATCTTCTTTCCCCTGGAGATGTCGAGCATACGATTGCTCCCCTTAAAGACGTGACTCACATCATCTTTGGGGCTTATATGGAAAAAGATACGCCTGGAGAGCGCAGTACGGTCAATGTTTCGCTCTTGCAAAATCTGCTGACAGTGGTAGAAAAGAATGCTCCTGGACTGAAGCACGTCACGCTTTATCAGGGTGGCAAAGCGTATGGAGCTGACCTTGGTCCCTTCAAGACTCCGGCTCGTGAAGATGACCCCCGGCTCATGGGGCCAAACTTTTACTATGACCAGGAACAATATCTTCGTGAGAGCCAGTCAGGAAAGAAGTGGAGCTTCAGCGTCCTGCGGCCGGAGGCCGTATGCGGTTACTCCGTAGGAAACCCCATGAACCTTACGATGGTGATCGGTGTTTACGCCGCAATCTCAAGAGAGCTTGGCCTTCCTCTGCGCTTCCCTGGACCGGAAGCCGCCTACCGCGCTCTCTATCAGGTGACTTCCGCTGACATACTTGCAAAGGCTGCAGCGTGGGCGGGTGAGACTCCATCCGCTGCGAACGAGATCTTCAACATCACGAACGGAGACTACTTCCGTTGGCAGTTCATGTGGCCCAAGATCGCCAAGGCTTTCCGCATGGAAGTTGCAGAACCGATCCCGATGCCATTGAAGGTTTACATGGCAGATAAGGCTCCGCTCTGGGCAAAGATGACCGAGAAGTACGGGTTGAAGCCCATTCCTTATGACCATCTGGTGAGCTGGCCGTTCGGAGACTTCATCTTCAATTCAGCCTTTGACAACATCAGCAGCACCGTAAAAGCACGGACGCATGGCTTCCACGACTGCATCGATACCGAAGACATGTTTACTCAATTCTTCGACGATATGCGGTCGAGACACATCCTGCCGCCCCTCGACTAAGCAATAGGCCAAACGGAACGCATCACGAAGGAACCCCTTGGGTGCCATCGCGCACCTACACGCTTCGAAACGACACCACGGAGGAAATATGACATTGCAAGGACAGAAGATCCTCATCATAGGAGGCACATCGGGAATCGGTCTGGCCATCGCTCAGGCCGCCATGGCCGAGGGAGGCCAGGTTGTGATCGCCGGGCGCACGATCGATCAAGTCAACCTCGCCAAAGTAAAGATTGGAGGCACGTGCGAGGGTATCGCAATCGACGTCGGGGATGAAGCAAGTGTAGTCGAAGCGTTTAAGAATTTAGGGAAGCTCGATCACATTGTCACGACTGCTGCTTCTCTTACCTATGGACCCCTCGCCACTCTTCCTCGTAGCGCGATCGACTCCATGATCGCCTCCAAGTTTCTGGGACCTATCCTCGTGGCAAGGCATGGCGCGGCGAGCCTTGATCCTGGCGGCTCCATTCTCTTCTTTTCTGGCCTTGCTGCGTCGAAACCTGGTACAGGAACTGCTGTCGTAGCGGCCGTAAATGCCGGCCTCGAGGGACTAGGCCGAGCCTTGGCGGTTGAGCTTGCGCCGATTCGTGTGAATGTCATCTCCCCCGGGGTAACCGACACGAACGGATGGAACTTCATCCCTGAAAAGGACCGTAGCTCGACATTTGCGACGATCGCCGCTTCTCTACCTGTGAAGCGCGTTGGGAAGCCAGAGGACCTGGCACAGGCCGCAATCATGCTCTTGGTCAACGGCTTTACGACAGGCACCGTTCATCATGTGGATGGCGGCGGACGTCTCGCTTAGGAAGCACTATGAATCTCAGGGACACTCTTAACTTTAGGAATGAGGACTCTATGATCGACGTAATTCTCAGTAGCGGAAGCAAGATGCCGTCCCTCGGCATGGGAACCTATCTCCTCAAAGGCAAGGCAGGCATTCAGGCAATTCACTCCGCCTTGAAAGTCGGCTATCGCCATATTGATACAGCACAGATCTACGGCAATGAGGAAGCTGTTGGAACCGCCATCGCCGAGTCGGAGGTCTCACGTCATGAAATCTTTCTGACCACTAAAGTCTGGACCGACAAGTTTCACAAAGAAGATCTTGAAAGATCGGTAGACGAATCGCTCGCTAAGCTTCAGACTGACTACGTTGATCTGCTTTTGCTGCACTGGCCGAATCCTAAAGTGGATCTGGCTGAGACCATCGAAGCCATCAACAATGTTGCGAAGAAGGGTAAGGCTAAAGCCATCGGTGTCAGCAACTTCACTGTTGCCCTGATGGAAGAGGCGGTCCAACTCAGCGAAGCCCCGATCGCCACGAACCAGATTGAATATCACGTTCTTCTATCGCAGAAGGCCGTGTTCGGTTTTGCGGTGCCTCATCATATCGCTATCACCGCCTATAGTCCTCTCGCGCAGGGGAGACTCAAGGAGCAGCCGATCCTTGAGGAGATCGGCTATAAATACAAGAAAACAGCGTCTCAGGTAGCGCTCCGCTGGCTTGTGCAACAGACCAACGTCGCCGCGATCCCAAAGGCTTCGAGCGAAAAGAACCTTAGGTCCAACTTCGAAATCTTCGACTTTCAGCTGACTGAGGAAGACATGGCCAAGATCCATACGCTTCAGGGTGACGGCCGATTCAACAGTTTCGACTTCTCGCCCGCCTGGGACAAATAGCTAAACATTGATGAACATAACGCCGACGCTGTCTGCACACGAAGTCCATAGGGACTCACTTGCTCTCGAACGCTTCGGCAGAGAGAATTAATGGAGCTGGAATGAAGAGTCAAGTTTGGACGAAACAGGAGTTAGTAAATGCTGAGGAGAAAGCTTTTTGGGAGAATCACGTCATTGCAATCTTCAATTTGATTCTGTCTCTTACAGTAGCGATCCCTGCTCTTGTGGTGGGATGCCTCATGATCTATCTGCAATTTGAAGTATGACCCCACAGCAAGGGACGAGTCGAACCGGCCCCACTCCGGCCACGGACCTTAGACGAAGGAGAAGAACATGCCACTCGTACGGATTGACGTGATTGAAGGACGCCGGGAAGAAGAGGTTCAAGCGCTCTTAGAGGCAGCTCATCGCGCTGTCGTGCTCGCATTGGGTGTACCCGAGAGAGATCGCTACCAGATCTACAAAGCGCATGCCAAGGGGCATCTTGTCGTTCAAGATACAGGCTTGAACATCGATAGAACTGACGACGTAGTGATCTTTACGATCTTCAGCAAGAAGCGTGATGAAGCTCTCAAAGTGAAGCTTTACAGAGCACTCACGGAGCACCTAGCGACGTCCTGTGGCATCGCTCCGAGCGATGTGGTCATTTGCCTTATTGAGAATGGGGATGCCGATTGGAGCTTTGGAAATGGCAGCGCTCAATTCCTTACAGGTGATCTTCCGTAGTCCGCCTTCGCGGTAACTGGCTAACATGTCAGCGTAGCGAGGAAGAGCTATCTCACGCCCCCGCGTTGCTACTACAGCCCTTGGCTGATGTGGTGGTAAGACACTGCACAGTAGGGAGTGCATTGGTTTGCCCGATCGAAGTTCCGGCACGGCCAGAACCCCAGATACGCACCCCATAGGTGCGCTTTTTCTGCCTTTTCGTAGCATCAGACATTGTTCTTAGGTGTAATTTGTGGTTCCCTTTCCCATTCAGTCGTAGAGGTTGCTCTTCCTGCAGCATCGGTCTGGAACACTTGGCGTTGTTTCTTCGAACAAGCCATTCGCGATGGTGAACTTGTGGACGGTCTGATTGCCCGCTTGATCCTGTACTAGAGTATTTGTAGCACTACTGTTTACGAGAAGTCTTGTGTAGTTTATTCGTTCCGATCCGTTGTCCTGATTACATTCAGGACAACGGATCGTCAGTTTTGCAGTCGAGCTTAGAAGCGAAGCTTGACTGCGAATTGATACTGACGGGGAACGTAGTTCGGATCGACCTGCGCGACCGTACCGAAAGCCGCATTGCCCAATTGTGTGCTGCTGTTGCCACCATTGTTGTTGATGTAAAAGTTTGGCGTGTTGGATATGTCGAAGCACTCTGCACGGAACTGGACCGTAGCACGTTCCATGATGGGAAAGTCCTTGAAGAGCGATAGGTCGACGTGGCGGAAGGTTGGACCTGAGAGCGAGTTACGCTGCGAGGTGCCGATTGTTCCAAGGGGTTGAGGGGCGAAGGCAGCCGTATTGAAGAACTGCGTGCTTGTCTTATGGGAGAGACGGGGATTACTGATTTGATTTGGCCTATCGCTTCCACCGTTGTTCACAGGTGTAGCCCTGTTGGTATAGATACCATCGATACCACTACCTCCATTTACGATGGAGAAAGGCTTGCCACTCTGCCAGACCGCAATCGTGTTGATCTGCCAGCCGGCAAGGACCTGCTTCTTGATGCCGGTAAATCCTTTGCCGTATTGAAACTCGTAGTTCAGAGATAAAGCGAAGCGGCTCTTGATATTGTTTTCGGCGATGCCATATTCAATCTGACCAATCCGTGTTGGGTCAGCGTTACTCCATCCCTGCTGGCCCTCCTCGGAGAAGCCCGTGATGTCGCTTAAAGCCTTGGCAAAGGTGTAGTTTGCGTCGAACGCAAGCCCCTTCGTGAAGCGGCGCTGGATCGACGTTTGTAGAGCATGATAGTTCGAAACTCCCTCACTCTGAAGCCATCCGACTTGGCCCAAATTGCCCAGCGTTGACGAGAGTGGGCGAGCAGAAGAGCCTGTAGCCGGATCAAAAGGCTTCGGTACATTAATATCGTTGATTGTCTCTGGCAGATGTTGGCCTATGTTTCCTACATAGCCGATGGTGACGACGTTCGCTCCAAACTGCTTCTCCACTTGCAGGTTGAACTGCTGAATCAGTGCAGATCGAAAGTGTGGATTCTCCGCAACAAAGGAAAGTGCGGGACTACTAATTGTCTGTGGAGCAGGAAGCGGAAGTCCTTGGTCAAAGGTGGTACTAGCGCCGGCGATGCTCGCGCAGTCCGGATTCTGGCCAGTGGTTATGCCCTGACTTGCCTCGATCTGCACGGCCGCACTCGACTGGCAGTTGGGTGAGTAGACGGAGACAAACGGCGCGTTCTTAAGGTCGGCGTTCGATGTGTAATTGCCTGGGAAGAAGCTTAGTCCATACCCTCCACGAACCACCGTGGTCGGCGTAATCGAGGTGGAGAAGCCAAGCCGCGGAGCGAGATTGGAGTAGTCTGTCTGAATTCCTGCGTGTCCATCGACGCCGTTGGCCCCCGCCACCTTGAGAGAAGAGGCGATCGTTGCAGCCGTAGATCCCGAAGCTTGCAGGAAGTCAAAATTCGAAATGTGATTATGTGCTTCTGTGAACGGGGTGAAAACGTCGTAGCGGATGCCGAAGATTAGGGTAAAGTTCGGCGTGATCTTCCAGCTGTCTTGAACGAAGCCACTCGGTTCATAACTTCGGTAATCCGGTGGGTTCAAGTTGTAGTTGCGGCTTGCGGCAGAGAAAGCTCCCACGAGCGAGGAGGCAAGATTATTGTCCTGCGTCTGTTTCAGGTTGCCCGAGACGTTATCGCTTGGTAGGCCAAAGGTATACTGACCAGCAGCGAAGGCACTCTGTATGTTGCGCGCTTGGCGACGTATGAAGCTTCCACCAGCCTTTATATTGTGGGCGCCCTTCGTATAGCTCACACTTCCTGCGTATTGAAACGTGTTGTCAATATCCTGTAGCGGAACGTAGGCGCCATCTCCGATGTCGCTGAATGGTCCGAACTGGATGGGTGTCAAGAAGGAGGAAAGGGCGTTGAAGTTCATATTTGATCCGAAACCCAGCTTTGTGTCAGGATTCGAACCGTAGTTCAGCGGAAGCGATAGGTTGTTGACTCGCGTGAAGGCTGCTCGCAGATCAACCACGAGGTTCTGATTGATGATGTGTGTGAGGCCAAACGCATACTGCTGTGCCGTACTGGTCGCAGGACCCGCAAAAATATACCGCCCTCCGCTGATGTCAAGTCCGTTGGCGTTCCCGAGCGCTTGAGGCGTGTTGGTATCAACCTTGTTGTAGGAGTACCGGCCGAAGAACATATTCTTTGCACTGAACTTGTGGTCGACCCGAGCGTCGAAGATATTGCTGTACTGAGTACGATTAGGGCTGACGGTGTAGTTGTTTGCCAGACCCGCAGACGTTGGCGCGGGGAACAGCAGCAGATAGTTCAACGCGATAGGATCAATAACCCTTCCCTGCGTACCTTTTCCAGCGGCGACCAGGGCAGATGGCGAACCCCCACCGATGCTATGAATGTTGTTGTACTCGTCGATCGTCGGCACCGTGCTGTTGTACGTGACACCGGCTACCTGGCGATACCCTTCATAGTCTCCGAAGAAAAAGGTGCGATCTTTGAATACTGGACCTCCAACGCTGGCTCCAAACTGATTCTGCCGCAGTTCGGGCTTGCTTCCTGTTGTCTGGAAGACGTTCCGGGCATCGAAGATGTCATTACGGAAGAATTCGTAAGCCGTGCCATGAAACTGGTTGGTACCGGAGCGCGTCACGATGTTGACCACTCCGCCCGCCGTACGGCCTGCCTCAGCAGAATAGCTATTCGTCTGAACGGTGATCTCCTGGATTCCTTCGACATTTGGCTTGACGCCGATGGTGCCGATCACACGCTCGTTGTCGTCGATACCGTCGATCACATAGTTGTTCAGGGTGTCATCCTGCCCGTTGACAGAGAAGCCACTAGTATTGCGACGGTCGTCCGGACGGCCACCACTGGTCAGACCATTGCCTGGTCCTTCATTTGCCCCGGGCACGAGCTGAACCAACTGCACGAAGTTTCGCCCATTAAGCGGAAGGTCTTGCACAGCCTTCGCTGTCACAGTAGAACTGACGACGGCGTTATCAGCCTGCAGTAGGGGGGTCTGCGCTTCAACGGTCACAGTTTCTGATGAGCCGCCGGTCTCCATGTGGATATCGGCCCGGGCGCGGTCGCCGGCCTCGACGGGCAGGGTTGACGTCGCTGAGGTTTTAAAGCCTTCTACCACAACTGTGACGGTGTACCGTCCCACAGGAAGAAGGGTGAACTGGTACTCACCGGTTGCGTTGGCAGTGGCATTTCTCTGATCATGAGTGTCAAGGTTGAGTACAGTCACCTTGGCTCCAGGGATAACAGCGCCTGTTGCGTCCGTAACCGTTCCGACAATGTCAGCCGTTGTGAGTTGTCCAAATGCGAAAGAATGGGCAAAGATGAGGATTGCTGCGAGTAAGAACCAACGCAATGCTCGTCTGGAGTAGGTCTCTACGCACTGGCCAGTGCAAGGTGAGTCTGTCTTTCGTATCGATTTAATCATAGGTAGTTCATTCCTGTGTTGCAGGGTTTATCGAGCGAGAACAAAGGACAGGCGAGGGCAAACGAACTTCTGCGCCTCATCCGCGAACGTTTCGTTTCGTCACTGCACTCTACGCGCCGGCCCGCATAAGCAACAGGTACATTCTGGTATGAACCCGTTAGGTAAAGACTGATATAGGCCATATCTTCAACATTTTGGCGTAGGTAAAGAAGGTAAAGAGTTACAGCTTGTCAGATCATCAGGGACAGGCTTATGCTGAGTCAGCTTGAAAGGCTCGCATCATGTACACCACACACGAACCGACGTCCGTCGCCGCACCTATGAGCGAAGAGGAGCGCGATCGCGTACGTCTGCAGCTTCACCGTCTGCTTGAGACTCACCACTTCAAGAACAGTCGAAGGTACCCTGCTCTTCTACGTTTCATTGTGGAAGAGACACTTGAGGGCCGTGGCGAATACCTCAAGGAGCGTCTACTCGGTGTACGTGTATTTGATCGCCCACCTGACTACGACACCGCGACCGACCCCATCGTTCGCGTTACCATCGCGGAGGTACGGAAACGGATCGCGCAGTACTACCATGATGAAGAGCACGACGCCGAGATGCGAATCGAACTGCTACCTGGGCGATACGCTCCGGAGTTTCGCACCCGGGAACCGAAGAAAGTTTTCGAGGCTCTGGAAGACCCAATACCATCTTCACCCGCCTCTGCCTTGATCTCTGCCGCGCCCGCCGATTCTGAGAGGCGAAGGATCTTCGGTTGGCAGGTCATCTCGTTTGTGACAGTGATTATTTCTGCCATCGGATTGTTTGGCTACGTGCACTTTCTCCAACCCTCCGCTCTGGAGGAGCTCTGGGCACCAATACTTGGCTCTAGGCAGCCAATTCTCTTCTGTATTCCTACCGACGTTGGCAAGCGGCCAGGACCTGCCTCAGCGTCCGAGGTGGGCAATACCAGCTCTACCATCCGTAACTTCGACTCAGCAGTGGGTAGAGGTTCTACCTTCCTTGTACACGAGTCGCTTGATGAGAACGTCGTCTATTCCGATGTACTGGCCACGCTGAAGATTGCGGATCTACTTACCCTCCATCATCGCAGTTACAGAGTACGACTCAATGTGGCTACAAGCCTTGAAGATCTGCGCGACGGGCCTACGATCCTGATTGGCGGGCTGGATAATCAGTGGACGATGCGTGCGCTTACTCCACTCCGCTTTCGCTTTACCGGCAGTGATCGGGAGCGATATTGGATCTCAGATCAGCTGAATCCAGCCGCGAAGGAGTGGTCGTTGGATCTCAAGCAGCCTTATGGTGCGGTCACAAATGACTACGCAATCATCGCGCGGCTCCACAATCAACAAACAGGTCAACCCGAGATGGTCGTAGCAGGCATCGGCATGAGCGGGACCGCGGCGGCCGGAGAGTTCATCTCCGACAGCAATCAAGTCGAAGAGTTGCGGCGACGGCTTGGCCCTCGCTTCAAGGATCACGACTTCGAAGTGGTGCTGAGCACGGATGTAGTCAACGGAATGGCAGGCTCCGCCAAGATACTCGCGGTCACGATCTGGTAAGCAGAAAGTGATCCGTACAACAAGCAGAAGGCACGTTGGACAAGCCTAAGAGAATCTGGGAAGAAGTGTGACCGCCAACCCAAGAAATCAGCTTAGACCCCGCGGTGAGGCGAATGCTGGATCCTTTGATCGGCAAAGTTTCAGTCACTAAAGGTCCTTTGCCGTTGATCTTCGATTGAGAGATCAATCAGCCCTCGGCGACCATCGTAACCCCGCCTGCAGGCAGCGTGTAATCCTTGAGAAATGGAACAATGAATGCGGCCCTATCAAGATGCAGGAGCAGGCCGCGGCTCGTGTAGATGACCGTGAGTTCGTTGTCTCCGACCAGTTTCATCTCGAGGATGGGTGAAAGCACGCCATGAACCAAGCGGTAGTCGGCGAGCCGGCGAGTGATGCTGCCCTCCATGCGGTCGAGGAGCCTTGATCCAGAGCGTGACATCGTTGCCGCCCGCGCCTTGAATGGAAGGCGGCCACCGGTTGAGGAGCCTCCCCCATACGGGCTGAGAACGGTGACTGTCGCGCCGGCAAAGCTAGGTTGCCAGTAGGCCGCGCAGCGAGGGAAGGCGCTCGGCTTCGATGCCGAGACCACGAAGCTCCCGTCGGCTCCTGGGAGGGGAAGGGACCGACCGACACGATAGAGGAGCAGTTCAAGAACGCCGGTTTCGATCGCCATCATCCCCGCATTGCAAAGTATCTAGAACTCTCGATCCGGATGCTCGACCTGCCGCGTCACCTCGGCCAGCACTCGAGCGGCAACGGTTTTAGGGCTGGGGCCCGAAGTCTGGAACCATCCAACCCGCATCGTCAATCGCAATGCTATTTAAGCATCCTTGGCTGCCTCCGCGACGCGGACTTCACTGTCGTCTTTGCCTTGGTCTTGATCGATTCGCCGGTCTGAAGATTGCGACCGAGACGCGCAGCATGCTGAGCTCTTACGAGCTTGCCGAGGCCCGGGATCGTGAACTCCCGTTCTTTTTTGTCTCTTCGTTGCGGTTGCTGCCCGGAACTCGATGATTTACAGAACCTTCTCGTTCTTATATTCGTTGACAATCTCGTGGGAAATCAGCCAGTCTGTCGGCTGAAGAAGCAAAAGGTTCAAAGCGCTCTACAATTGTTCGTCGACGGTCTACACTGACAGGTGGTAGAGTTCCACTGTACCTAGATAGGGTGGTTGTTGTGGCAATCAACTCTGTTGTGCTTGTAGAGAGGCAGTTGTCTTATCGAGCACAGCTTATAACCACGTTTCTGCTCACCTTAGCCTGTCTGCTGCTCGCGATAGTAGGTTGCGGCTCGCATCCCTCAAACCCCTCAAACCCGGCTCCGCCGACAAATCTGGTTTATCCGCAAAGTACCATCACCGCGATGGTAGGCCAGGAGATCGCTGCAGATACTCCTTCTGTCACCGGAACTGTAACGAGCTATACCATTAGTCCAGCGCTTCCTGCAGGACTCAACCTCAACGCCACGACGGGAGCAATCTCTGGAACGCCGACAGCGGTCGCAGCACAAGCTACCTACACCGTGACTGCAATGAGCTCTTCGGGCAATACGACGACCACCTTGCAGATTGTGGTCAATGCACTCGCGCCAACACTCCTTGTCTATCCGCAAACCGCTATCGTCGCGACAGTCGGCCAGGCCATCACGCCGGATATGCCCACCGTAACCGGGACCGTAACGAGCTTTACCGTCAGTCCGGCGCTCCCCGCTGGACTTAGTCTCAGTACGTCGACTGGAACAATCTCCGGCGTCCCGACCATGGTCGCGGCTCAGGCGACCTACACGATTACAGCCACGAATCTTTCAGGCTCAACGATGGCGGCCGTACAAATTGTCGTGAACGTGGCCCCGCCCACCAATCTCGCTTATCCGCAGACTAAGATCACGGCCGCAGTAGGCCAGGCGATCGCCGCAGACATCCCAAGCGTGACCGGAATCGTGACCAGCTACACCATTTCTCCTGCGCTTCCTGCAGGACTTAGCCTGAATGCCACGACAGGAGCCATCTCCGGAACCCCAGCCGCAGCCGTCCCGCAAGCGACCTACACCGTTACCGCCGCCAATGCTTCCGGCAATACGACAGCAACCGTGCAGATCGTCGTCAACCTCAGCGCCCCAACCAACCTCATCTATCCGCAAACAAACATTGCTGCAACAATCGGCCAGGCTATCGCCACGGATACGCCAAGCGTGACCGGAACCGTGACCAGCTATACCGTCAGTCCTGCACTGCCGACTGGACTTAGCCTGAGCGTGTCGACAGGAGCCATCTCCGGAACCCCAGCCGCAGCCGTCCTACAAGCGACCTACACCGTCACTGCCGCCAATGCTTCCGGCAATACGACAGCAACCGTGCAGATCGTCGTCAACCTCGGTGCCCCAACCGGTCTCGCCTATCCACAAACAACCATTGCGGCAAACGTCGGCCAGGCCATCACTACGGATACACCTACAATTACCGGAACCGTGACCAGCTACACCATCAGTCCTGCACTTCCAAATGGACTGAGCCTGAGTGCAACGACGGGAGCCATCTCCGGAACCCCAGGTGCCGTCAGCGCGCAGACTAATTACACAATCACCGCAAGCAACGCCGTTGGCTCAACCACCGCAAACCTTGGCATTGCGGTGGCCAGCTTCAGCGTCTTTAGCCTTGTGGATCTAGGTCACGCCAATCAGATCTCCCTCCTGCGTCTCCAACCCACCCGTCTCTTCAGTCAGGACATCAGTGGTCACTGGGCGTTGTGGGACTACATCGCAACCAACGAGCTAGCCAGTGGCGATGCAATTGCGCCGAACCCGAAACTCCCCTATCCAGCGGATATGGCCGGTGCAGCGCTGGCTATCGGCGCTGCAAATACAGTTGAGATTCGCTCCAATGCGAATGGCAAGCTCATCACTACCGTGAGTTTGCCCGCTCTCGCCCGAATCTCCTGGTGGAAGCTTGCGACCGACGGCAGCTATGTCGCTGCTGGCTACTCTTCGGGGCTTTTTGTTTGGAGTACGGCTGATGGACACCAGCTATTCACCCGTTCTGGCGACTACTCGCGAGCCAACGCCTTTGCCGCTCCACAACAGCTTCAGGTCGCACTTGGGCCAGCAGGCAACAATGTGATCGAAACTGATTCCATCCCGAACGGAACCTCGTCCATCGGCCCAGTCTTTCTTGCCAATTTCAACACTTGGTTTACTGATGGCAGCCATTTCATTACCAACACGCTGGACCTCAACCCACCGTTTTCGCCGCCTCTCTATAGCGTCTATACGTACTCTTCCCTCTCGAGCCAGGAAGGCATGATCTCTCTCAACTCGTTAGAGGGTCTTAACGGGTACGGTAACTGGCTCTGGCGCTTCCCATCCAGTTCGAGCCTCATCTTTTACACGGTCGGAGCGACCACCCCGGTCATCTCGTACCCCTTCGGCTCGATCACCACACTCGTTCCCTCAGGTTCTACAATCGGTCTGCTGGCCTATGGAACGGGCGCCGCCTCTATCGTTGACCTCTCCGGTTCAACCCCAGTCCTCACGCAGGCCACGCTGCCCGTTGCCTATGTAACTACCTTTGCTGCAACCTCTCCCACGCAATGGGTCGCTGGAAACCACAATGGAGTCGTCCTCGATGGCCCGAGTGTCACAACCAACACCCGCTTCTTTGGCTACGGCAACGCTCTAAGCATCGCGGGAGCACCTGGGCTGGTCTCGATCGCCACTGCCTCAGGCAAGATACTTTCCTACAATCCCGATTCCCCAACGATCACCAACACCATTAACTTCACTAGCTCCAAGCTAGCCCTCTCGATCGACGGAACTGTTCTCGCCGCTAAAGCAAGCGATGTCGAGTCGCAATATGAACCCGACCGAACTCTCAACATTTATTCGCTGCCCGACGGCACTCTTACCAAAAGCTTTCCTTATCAATTTGTCGACACGCCGCCCACTCCGTTTCTCTTCGATTTCACGCTCTCTGGCTCAGGCACTGCCCTTGGTCAACTATTAGGCACCTATAACGGGCTGTACTTCGATTACACCCGCCAAGTCACCCCGCTTGCTGGTACTCCCATCATCTGGTCCGACCACCCAGCTTCCGGCGTCTATGAAGGAAGCGAAGCCATGTTCCTATCACCCGATGGAACCCTCGTGGCCGCCTCGACGGGCGACTACTCGGCGACCTCCCAGACCAGCATCTACAAGAACGGTGCGCTTGTCGCGACCGTGAACGGTTTCATCGTTGGCTGGATCGACAACAACCGACTCCTGGTCAACAACTTCACTGGGAACAACGGCAATGGGACCTTGGCCAGTACCGGGGCAGCGATCTTCGATGCCACGGGCAACCAGCTCGCTAACCTGCCCACGCTTCCCCAACTCGCTCCACCTCAGAATTCGGGATATCTTGGTGGCTTCCAGACTGTAAGCCCCAACGAGATCTATTCACCAGTCACCTATTCCATCTATTCCCTGAGTACTGGCGCGCTTGTTTGGACAGAACCCCTCCTACTTGGTAAAACAACTGTGCTGTTGAATCAAGGAGTTTCAACCATCGCCGGGAACTACCTTGTCTTCAACTCAGGTTCTCGCATACTCGTTGACATACCGTAGTCGCCGACGGACTGCTGAGTAATCGAGGGCTGACGGTTCACACCGGAGTATTCTGGCTCCCCCGGCTCTTTGAGAGTTTTTGTCTTCACTCGCCCGTGTCAAAGAAGACGCAGCTCGAATACTATTCCGCAGGATCGTAATTAAGATTTGGTCCAAGCCATCGCTCGACCTCTTCTACACTCATACCCTTACGTTCGTGGTAATCGTCGACCTGATCACGATCAATCTTGCCGAGGCTGAAATAGCGGGATTCTGGGTGAGCAAAATAGATGCCACTGACACTCGATCCAGGCCACATTGCGAACGACTCCGTAATAAGCATCCCAGTGTTGGCCTGCACATTGAGGAGACGCCAGAGCGTACCTTTTTCCGTGTGGTCCGGACAAGCTGGATAACCGGGAGCCGGCCTAATTCCCCGGTATGTCTCACGGATCAGTTCCGCGGGGCTGAGATCTTCTGCAAGTCCGTACGTCCACTCATCCCGCACTCGCTTATGCAGACATTCGGCGAACGCCTCGGCCAGTCGGTCTGCAAGAGCCTCAGCCATTATCGCGTTGTAGTCATCGTTCTCAGCTCTGAACCCATCACATAATTCCTTAAGGCCGATTCCGCTTGTTACAGCAAACGCACCGATATGATCCCGAAGCTTCGTTTCCTTCGGCGCTATAAAGTCAGCTAGTGATCGGCAAGGTTCATTTCCTTCTCTATTCGCTTGTTGGCGGAGAAAATGGAACCGCTCAAGCACCTCGTCCCGTGTGTCGTCCGCGTACAATTCGATGTCATCGCCGACGGCATTGGCAGGAAATAAACCGTACACACCACGGGCCACGATCAGGTTCTTCTCAATAATTACGTCCAGCAGCGCATTGCCGTCAGCGAAGAGCTTGCGGGCCTCGGCACCTTGCTCCTCGTGATCGAAGATGCGCGGATAGATGCCCTTCATGCCCCAAGTATGGAAGAACGGTGACCAGTCGATGTACTCGCGCAACATATCCAAGGGAAAGTTATCCAGCACACGGATGCCGATGAACTCGGGTGCAGGCAGGTCCTCACAGCGCCATTCGATTGGAGTGTGCCTGGCACGAGCGGTCTCAAGCGCAATTGTCTTCTGCTTTGGCGCGGAGTGCTTCTTACGTATCGCCTCGTAGTCAGCGCGATGACGTAAAACAAACTCAGCTTTTCCGTCATCGCTAAGAAGACTGGTTGTTACTGGAACTGCTCGACTCGCGTCGAGCACGTGGATTACCGGCTCGCTGTAGTGTGGCGCAATCTTAACCGCGGTGTGCGCCCGGCTGGTGGTAGCTCCGCCAACGAGTAGCGGCAGTTTGAAGCCCTGACGCTCCATCTCCTTCGCCACGTGCACCATCTCGTCAAGAGATGGCGTAATCAGCCCACTGAGGCCAATCAGATCAGCTTTCTCTGCCTTGGCCCGTTCGAGGATCTTTTCGCACGAGACCATTACTCCCATATCGATAACTTCGTAGTTGTTGCACGCGAGCACGACGCCGACAATATTCTTACCGATGTCGTGAACGTCCCCTTTGACCGTTGCGAGGATAATCTTTCCTTGCGCTTTGACGACAAGACCAGCCGCTTCCATCGCAGCCTTCTCGGCCTCCATAAAAGGGGTGAGATGCGCGACGGCTTTCTTCATCACGCGTGCAGACTTTACAACCTGGGGCAGAAACATCTTGCCTGCACCGAACAAGTCACCCACCACGCTCATACCAGCCATCAATGGACCTTCAATTACAAGAAGTGGGCGGCCTAACTTAATGCGGGCTTCTTCGGTGTCGATTTCTATATAGGAGTCGATGCCTCTCACCAAAGCATGCGAAAGGCGCTCCTCCACAGCGCCAGCGCGCCACTCTTCAGCCTTCTTCTCACTGACGATCTGACCGACGTTCTTGAGCTTTTCACCGTGATCTACGAGGCGCTCTGTGGCATCGGGACGTCGATTGAGCAGCACGTCTTCAACCAGCATCTTCAGCTCGGGTTCGATCTCCTCGTATACCTCAAGCATCCCGGCGTTTACGATGCCCATGTCCATACCGGCGGAGATTGCATGGTAGAGAAACGCCGAGTGCATTGCCTCGCGAACTTTGTTATTGCCGCGAAAGCTGAACGAAATATTTGATACACCGCCCGAAACCTTCGCGTGCCGCAGATTAGCTTTAATCCAGCGCGTTGCGTTGATAAAATCGACTGCGTAGTTATTGTGCTCTTCCATGCCCGTGGCAACGGTTAGGATATTTGGATCGAAGATAATGTCCTCAGGCGGAAAGCCAACCTCGTCGACCAGTATCCGATATGCGCGCTCACAGATGCGGATCTTTTCTTCGTACGTAGCCGCCTGGCCTTGCTCGTCAAAGGCCATCACCACGACCGCCGCGCCGTACTTCAGCACTGCAGCGGCGTTCTGGCGGAACTTCTCCTCGCCTTCCTTAAGCGAGATCGAGTTGACGATTCCCTTACCCTGCAGGCATTTCAGTCCCGCTTCAATGACCTCCCACTTCGAGGAGTCCACCATGAAGGGAACCTTCGCGACCTCTGGTTCGCTCCCCAGCAGTTGCAGGTAGCGCGTCATCGCCGCAACGCCATCGATCATGCCCTCATCCATACAGATGTCGATGACGTTGGCTCCGTTCTCCACCTGCTGCCGGGCCACACTCACTGCCTCTTCGTACTTACCTTCTTTCACCAGCTTTGCAAATTTGGGCGAGCCGGCCACGTTGGTCCGCTCACCAATCATGATGTAAACGCCAGGTTGCTGAGTAAAGGGTTGTGATCCTGACAGCCGGAGCGGTTTAGTCTCTATGGCAACGCTCAAGCTGCGACCTCGATCCGATTGAGCTTGCGCGGAACTCTGCCTTCTAGTGCCTTCGCAATCGCTGCGATATGCTCCGGCGTATTGCCGCAGCATCCGCCAGCGATGTTGATCAAACCACTCTGTGCAAAGTCTCCCAGGTAGCGAGCCATATCTGGAGGTCCCAGGTCGAAGCCCGTCTCCGAAAGCGGATTCGGTAGACCAGCGTTCGGATAGCATGAGATCGCCACATTGGCCTTCTCCGAAAGCTCTTCCAGAAATGGATACATCAGATCAGGTCCAAGGGAGCAATTCAGTCCTACCGACAGCGGGTTCACATGCTTTACCGCATTCCAGAAGGCCTCCGTGGTCTGCGCCGAGATAAGCGTCTCGCCTCCGCGCCCTACCGCTGCAGAGATCATCACCGGCAACTCCTTATGACTCGCCGTCAATCCATCCTCATCGAAGACCTCGCGAATCGCGACCAGCGCCGCCTTGGCGTTGAGTGAGTCGAAGATTGTTTCGACAAGAAGAAGATCGGATCCACCAGCTATAAGGGCGCGGACCTGCGACGCATAAGCAGCCTTCACCTGGTCGAATGTCACAACTCTGAAGCCCGCGTCATCAGCGTCTGGCGAGTTCGATAGAGACACCGTCAGCGGTCCAATCGCACCGGCTACAAACCGTTGCCGACCCGTCGTGTTTCCCACACGATCGGCCCACTCCCTGCACTGCCGAGCCGACTGCTCGTTGATCTCCCACGCCAGGCTGTTGAGCGCCGAATCCTCGATGACCTTCTGATAGAAGTCGGGATCTTTGCGCCCGCCGGACTCTCTTGGATCCTCGACAAAGAACTCGCTCTGCGTAATGCTGGTCGCGCCAAACGTATTCGTCTCGATGATGTCAGCGCCAGCCTCAAGGAACCGGCGATGGATGTCACAGATCATGTCTGGTTGTGTCAGGGAAAAAAGATCCCCGTTATTAAGTAGATCCTTATTCGAGTCTTTGAAACGCTCCCCGCGAATATCCACTTCCTGCATGCCGTAGGTGCGGATCGTCGTGCCCATGGCTCCATCGATAATGGCAATCCGGCTCTCGAGTATCTTTTCTAGAGGATGTTGGCTGGCTGTAGTCATGTCTCCCTGTAATCCTCTGCGTTGCAGTGTTGGCAATGGAAGGCCCTCAACATCTGCGTGCTTGGCAGGGCTCTGTCACGCTTAGCACAAAAGCCGCCTTCGTTATTATAACGACCCAGCGACTCTCCCCGAGCGCACAAGCCCCTGACGTCAGCACGATGCAGTTCGAAACAACTCTGCTTTACATAAGCTGCCCATGGCTCAGGCCATAGACGGAGAGGTTCTGTGAGCCTCTCCGGAGAGTTGACGCAGACGCTGCGCAGGCACCATCAGGTAAACCGCCCTCGGTGCAGCATTCTTCTCCAAAAATGGCCCTACCTTTTTGACCTGTCAAAGCGGGGTTCCACAAGGATGCCGGAGGTGCATACGCAGGGTTATCATAAGAGACGCGATAAGGCAGGTAGTTCTTGATGCCTTAGGAGGAGCTCAGATGGATCGTAGGGAAGTACTTAGGCTGCTCGCATCGGCAGCGATCATACCCGCACTAACGCCGGATGCCTTCTCCCTCTTCCACAACATGCACGCGGAACTCGCGGACACCCCCGGCCTGAAAGCCCTGAACCGCCATCAGGACGCGACCGTCACCATGATCGCCGAACTCATCATTCCGCAGACCGATACCCCGGGCGCGAAGGCTACCAAGGTCAATGAATTCATTGACCTCATCCTCTTCGATTGGTATGACGACGCCTCAACAGCTCGCTTCCTTGCCGGACTGGCCGATGTCGACAGTCGCAGCCAGAAGCTCTTCGGCAAGCAGTTCGTGGACGCAAGCACCGTCCAACAGACCAGGATCATGCAGTCTCTCGACGATGAGGCCTCCGTGGCTCGCAAGCAGCAGGCCGCAGCGGAAGCCGCAGGCCAACAGCTAGCCGTCGCTCCTTTGAACTTTTTCGGGATGATGAAAAAACTAACGCTCCTTGGCTACTACACCTCAGAGGTTGGCTTTGAGAATGAGCTCCACAAATCCATCATCCCCGCCAGCGGCGGGGGCTGCGTCGCCATTACGGGGGTTGCATAACTATGCCAGCAAATACCTATGACGCAATTGTGATCGGCTCGGGCATGTCCGGTGGTTGGGCTGCAAAGGAACTCACCGAAAAGGGTATGCAGACGCTGGTGCTCGAAGCCGGACGCTCTATCGTTCCCGAGGTCGACTACGTCGAACACGTTCCACCATGGGAAGTGAAGTTCCGTGGCCTGCGCGACCGCAAGGCGGAACTGACCAGCCGGCCTGTGCAATCCAAGATCGGCGATGAGTGGAACGCCAAGTTCTTTGTCGATGACCGGGAGAACCCATACACTACCGACCCCGATAGTCCCTATCTCTTCCTCCGCGGTCGTCATGTCGGTGGACGTTCCGTCATGTGGGGCCGCCAGACCTACAGACTCAGCGATCTCGACTTTGAGGCCAACGCTAAGGAGGGCATCGGCGTCGACTGGCCCATCCGCTACAAAGACATCGAGCCTTGGTACACCTACGTCGAAAATTTCATCGGAGTCAGCGGTCAGGCAGAGGGCTTGGCCCACTTGCCCGACAGCAAGTTCCTGCCGCCCATGGAGATGAACTGCGCTGAGATCGCAGTAAAAAAGTCGATCGCCGGCAAATTTTCAGATGACCGCATGATGACCATCGGCCGCGTAGCCATCCTTACTGACTTCCATCTCGGTCGCGCCCCCTGCCACTACTGCGGCCCATGCCAGCGAGGCTGCATCACCCGCTCATACTTCAGCAGCATCAATTCGACCCTTCCCGCTGCGCAGGCAACCGGTAAGATGACCTTGCGTCCATTTAGCGTCGTTCACAGCCTTATCTTTGATCCTCAAACCCGCAGGATCACCGGTGTCCGCGTTGTCGACGCCCAGACCCGCGAGACCATAGAGTTCCACGCCCGCATCGTCTTTCTCTGCGCCTCCACGCTCGAGTCTGCCCGCATCCTGCTCAACTCCGCCACCCCGGAGTTTCCTGCCGGTCTCGCTAACTCCAGTGGCGAACTCGGCCACAATCTCATGGATCACATCTTCAAAGGCGGGGCCTCCGGAACCATCCCCGGCCACGAAGATCACGTGCAGATGGAAACCGGCCCAACGGCATCTATATTCCCCGGTTCAGGAACGTGAAGGAGAAGCATCCCGCCTTCCTGCGCGGCTATGGCTTTCAGGGCGGCGGACGCCGCGAAGGATGGGAGCGCGGCAGCGACATGCCCGGCTTCGGCGTGGACTTCAAAAACATGCTGAAGAAGCCCGGCCCATGGCGCTTCAGCTTTACCGGCTTCGGTGAGTGCCTGCCTAATCACAACAATCACCTCGTAATTGACAAGAACAAAGTGGATGCCTGGGGCATCCCTGCGATGAAAATAAGTTGCAAGTGGCAACCCAACGAGCTTGCCATCTACAACGACATGGCCATCACCGCCGCGGAGATGCTCGAAGCTGCTGGCGCTAAGGACATCATCGCCTCTACATCGCAGTCGTTACCCGGAGAATCCATCCATGAGATGGGCAGTGCCCGCATGGGACGCGACCCAAAAACATCCGTTCTCAACGAGCACAACCAGGCTCATGACATCAAAAATCTGTTCGTCACGGATGGTTCCTGCATGGCCTCTTCGTCCTGCGTGAATCCATCTCTTACTTATATGGCTTTAACTGCACGTGCTTGCGATTACGCTGTGGCCCAAATGAAGCAAGGCGAACTCTAGATTAACAACTTCAACAGATAACGCTGCGCATGCCAAAACCAAACGATCGCGGAGTGCTTCGCCTGCTATGCGCACATTTGCGAGCTTCATCTCGGGGTATTTACGCGAGAGAATGACCCCGTCCGCGCCTCCTTTGAACGCTGCCTCTACCGCGGCCCTCATCATCTCGGGAGTGCTCTTCACGCTGTTGTTTCCCGTTGGGATGTCGATATCAATGCCTGGCCATAGCTTCGTCTTGGCTCCGGCCAACCCTTCTTCGGCACGCTTAGTTTCGCGCAGCACATAGTCCGCGGAGAAGCCCGTGGCGGCAAGATGCTTCATATCCGCTTCGGGTCCATAGTCCAGCACGCGGTAATGGAACTCAAGGAGCTCCTGTTTCGGCACGTCACCAAAATAGGTTTCACCAACCGAGTTCACGTAGTCGACCATGCGTTCGCCAGCGCAGTTTTGATACATAACAACTTTAAGGAAGTCAGTGTACGGAGCCATCTCGGCACGGTCCTGCTCCGCACGATAGATCGGACTGAACGAGTTGTTGTTCCACACGTGCCAGCCCACACCCATCTCCGGTTTGAGGGACTTGACTTTGTCGTATATCGACTTCTGCGTCTCGCGCAAGCTTTGTGTCCGGAGCGACTCCCACGCAAGCAACTCGGGATAACGCAGCATGAGACGCCATAGCGTGACGTAGCAGCCATCCGTGGGCTTCATGCCCTTACGGGTAGAAGTGACAAACTTCTCAAGTTCCAGAAAGCCCTGCTCCGCACGGTCGGGATTGATGCCCTGTGCCTTAGCCTTCGCAATCGTGTCTTCCGAAAGTCGCAGATGCTCGAAAGCGACGGGTGCGAATGACTAGCGCCAAGCATGTTACAAAGCGGCCCTTGCCGCTCCGAACCCCACACGATCCCGTCGAGATCGTAGTTGCATGTCTAGCTTTCCACCATGCCTAGAATCCATACTTGCTGTTCGGGCGCGTTGAAGTTTAATGTGCCAATCTTGTCACAAGCCCGCTGCAAGCTTTACATCTGGTACACCACAGACCATCGAAGTGCATGTCACCTCTCCGGTTGGGGAGATGCGCCTCAAGTATCGCCACGTCAATCAGGCTGAGTACTATGAGACTGCCGAGACGACGGCTCAGAGAGGAGGCGTCTACCACGCTGTTATCCCCGCCGCATACGCCAGCACGAAGTTTGCTCCTCAGTACTACTTTGAACTGCAGCACAACGCGCACCAGTCCTCGATCTTTCCTGGGCTTGGGGCGGACCTTACAGGCAGGCAATACTTCCTCGTCGAGCAGGCCTGATTTATAAACGGCGGGCTACCTTCTTCCCGCCACGTGCCGGGTGCGCGTGGCCGCTTCGAAGATGCACGGATACGCGCAACCGCGCGACAGGTGATTTAGCTTCTATGCAAATCAGAATCAAACATGCCATCGACAATGTCCCGGGTGGGATGATGATTGTTCCGCTTCTTTGCGGGGCGATGATTACGACCCTCGCGCCGCACACCGGAGTCTACTTCGCTTCCTTTACCAATGCGCTCTTTACAGGAGCGCTGCCGATTCTCGCAGTTTTCTACGTCTGCATGGGTGCGAGGATTACTCTCCGCTCGCTTCCGGAAGTCATCCGTAAGGGGGGCATGCTGATGGTGACCAAGATCGCACTCGGCCTCGCCGCAGCCGCTCTGCTCGGGCACTTCTTAGGAGTCGAGCCCATTCACACCGGCTGGCTTGCCGGGCTCTCAACCCTGGCCGTCGTTGCAGCAATCAACGATACCAACGGCGGCCTCTACATGGCCCTGATGGAGCAATATGGAAGGCCCGAGGACACAGCGGCTTACTCCGTCATGGCTCTCGAATCCGGCCCATTTCTCACGATGGTCTCACTCGGAGTCGTGGGTCTTTCGGCGTTCCCGTGGCAGACGCTTTTGGGCGCTATCCTGCCCCTTGCCGCTGGCATGTTACTCGGCAACCTCGATCCTGAGATGCGCGACTTCCTATCCAAGGGCGCAGGAGTCATGATCCCCTTCTTTGCCTTTGCTCTTGGAGCCACGCTTGACCTCCATCGTGTGTGGGCAGCCGGTCTGCTCGGCCTCGCGCTCGGTCTCATCCTGGTACTCATTTGCGGCGTCTGCCTCATCGCCGTTGATCGGATCATTGGAGGCAATGGAACTGCTGGAATAGCAGCCTCCACCACAGCGGGGAACGCGGCCGCTGTTCCCATGCTGGTGGCAACAGCCAACCATAACTACTTCCAGGCGGCTGCGTCGGCGACCGTGCTGGTAGCGGCCTGTGTCATCGTAAGCAGCCTTGTCGTTCCTCCGTTGACGGCTTGGTGGAGGGCGCGGATCAGGCGCAGCCAGGAGAACATCCCTCCAGTTGACCCTCCACATCCAGACGACTCGTTACCATGGAACAAAGGAGCCCGATGACACCCCGACCGATTATCGCGATGACGATGGGTGACGCCGCCGGCGTTGGCCCCGAGATCATCATCAAGACGTTGATGCATGCTGATCTCTACGAGAAGTGCTACCCACTGGTGATCGGCGATGCCGCACGCCTCCGCAAAGCTGCCGTGGTCGTGGGCGCACCTTTTAAGGTCCGTGGCCTCAATGCGGAACAGTTCGATCGAGCCCTCTATGCGTATGGCATCGTTGACTGTATTGATCTTGAGTTGATCCCTGAGGATCTTCCATGGGGCGTGCTCTCGCCCATCGCCGGCGATGCAGCTTTTCGGTATATGGAGATTGCAGCGAAACTCGCGCTTGCCGGCAAGGTGCAGGCGATATGCACCGCGCCGCTCAATAAGGAAGCACTGCACGCCGGGGGACACAAGTATCCGGGGCATACCGAAATGCTCGCGGCCCTCACCGGTACGCCCGAAGTTTCGATGATGCTGAGCACACCGAAGATGAACGTGATCCACGTCACGACTCACATCGGGCTCATTGACGCCATCGCGAAGATTGGGCCAGAACTCGTCGAACGCACCATCCTGCGCGGAGTCGATGCGCTGCGACGTGCAGGGATTGCAAACCCACGCGTTGGAGTGTGTGCCATCAATCCACACGCTGGGGAGAACGGCCTGTTCGGACGGGGTGAAGAGGCCGAGAAGATTGAGCCGGCAATCCGTCGATGCCGTGCCCAGGGCATCGACATCGAAGGCCCACTGCCTGCGGACACACTCTTTTTTCGCGCGCAGCGTGGCGACTTCGATCTCGTCGTAGCGATGTACCACGACCAGGGCCACGGACCGGTCAAGGTGCTGGGGCTCGAGTCAGGCGTCAACATCACCATCGGCCTACCTGTCGTAAGAACATCAGTCGATCATGGGACCGCCTTCGACATCGCCGGAACAGGCAAGGCCGACGAACGCAGCATGCTCCAGGCCATGCTCCAGGCGATTCAACTCGCAACCGTAACCCCTTGACGCCAACGCGTAACCGGACTGAGGAGCAGAAAGCCTTCACCTAGAGCTGACGAACGTTCTTTCAATGGGCTGTTACACTGCGCTTCACGGGCGCTTGGCGATCGCTCACATGGCTCGAGCCCGCCGCTTCGGCTTCAGCGCTCCTGGCACCTACGGCAATACTCTCCCGCTCGCTTTAACGGACATGGGTATGTGAACTTGGACTGGGAATCGAGAAGCATGCACCCATTCGGTGAATCTGCGGATTCGAACCGAGTGCTCTCACTGTTTCAATCATCCCACCCTCAATAACCCATCAGTCACCTTATGCAACGCGAAACCTTGAACAGGTCATAGGCACGAGCCTGCCACCACATCGTCTACATCAACTCCAAAGAATCCAGCATGACCAACGCCCTCGTCCTGCATGTCCGCCGTGATGTGGGGTGATGCCAGAAGCCTCGCCGAATATCTTGTTAACGGAGAAAGCTGCATCGAACGCCGCCAACGTAGCGGCGCTGTCCTCCAAGGGAAATCCACGCCTACGACACCACCGGCTATCACAAATTTCTCGACCCCTGAGGGCTTCCCTGCAAACTCACTTCCCTTGGGTACGCTAAACGCCATCGACCTCAATACCGACGGGTATCTATGGCAGATTCCCTTCGGCTCCTATCCTGAACTCACTGCTGTAGGCGTCCCTGAGACCGGCTCTGAAAACTACGGTGGGCCTGTGGTCACCGCAGGTGGCCTTCTTTTCATCAGAGCCTCCGTTCTCGACAAACGTTTCCACGCATTCGACTTCAATCTCAACGGTGTCACCTCACGAGGCGGCCCTGGATCAGTCATGTTCAACGGCCCATGGGATCTGCATGGCATCACCAATCCAGTCGGCACCCACGCGAAGTACTACGTCGTGGAACTCGGAACCGAATTCAAATAATTTGTCGTCGTGCCCTCAGATTTGGGCGTCCAGAAGACCACGAAGAGAGATCAAGAAGGTCCTCTTCGTGATCGCTGTCATCTGCGTTCGCTTGTCCTCGCATGGGTAAACGCCTGCGCGATGCGGCTAAGCACATCATGCTCCCCAAAGCCGCCGGATTTCATAATGTAATGAGCCCCCTTGAACGGCCCGCCGAGAATGCGCGATTGCGGCAGCCCGCGAGAAAACTCACACTCCACTCGCAAACAATCGATCTCGAGCGCACGGCAGACGGCAAGTGCCGTATCCCCTCCCGTAGCAAATAGACAGGAGACGCCACGATCAGCGTATGGGGCAAGTGTCTCGCGCAATTGGGCGTGGCTGATCTCCTGATCGATCGGAACCACCACGGCATTCGCCCCGGCAAGCCTCAGATGTTCGAGTTGCCGCAGTGTCACCGGATGGTCACTGCCCACCACGAAGACCACAGTACTTCCCGTGACGGTCGGGCAGCTTGGAGCCTCCGCCGAGCTGAGCACGCTTGCCAAAGCGTGCGCAAGCCCACCCGAGCCGATCCACAGCACCCTCCCCGCTCCAGCCAGGTTCAGCGACTCTCCAACGATCGCCAGCAGGTCCTGCTCCGTCTCGCTGTCGCAGAGCACAACCCGCGAGCCCGACGCGTAGGCCTCGCGGATACACGCTGCGCTCGAAACTTTGTGTGGAGCAACCCCCGCATTTTGGAGGCCTTCGGCTATGTCTCGATGATGTTTCCCGAAGAAGTCGTTAGCCGTCAGGACGCCATCTCGCAACGTGCGTCCCAGCTCCGGAAACGCGGGTGCCAGAACGGCGATCTCATGAGGAAACTTCACAAGACATGCTGCAATCTCTGAGAAGCTGTTGCCGCGGAAGATCGAATCGATCTTCTTGAAGACATGATGCGCAGGATCTTTCTCAAGCCGCGACGCCGCCTCGTCGATGCGGGCATTGGAAGACATCACACTAATTTCTCGGCTCTCGGTATTCCACGCGATCACCGCCGCATTCGAAGCCGTCCTGATAGACCACGTGGTCTCCACCTCCGTGACCATTCCAACACAGGCAAACGCCACAGCCGTGTCGCACGCACCGGTGAGGTCATCCGCAATGATGCGGACAGAATGGAAGCTGGGGCAAGAGATCATGGGGAACATTCCTGACCGCACAGAAGATGGTCTGCACGCTGCGATCATCAGTGTACGTGAGGCATCTCAAACAAAAAGAACTGAACTGCGGGCCAGAAGTCTCTCTGTAGTCATCTCGCTGATCGGCTGCAGGGCCAAAGTGGAACGACCTCAAGGTACTGTCGTATCCGTACGCCACTTCGACGGCACACTTATAGCATCGTTGGTGAGATCTGATTGCAAGCTCATTCCACTCTCAACGGATGTGACCGCAGCCTAACCGCATAGCAACAAGGGTCAGGTCGACGTTCACGACAAAGGCGACCTCTAGGGTCGCCTTTGTCATTGAAATTGGTAGCGTTATCGAGGCTCGAACTCGAACTCTTCGCCTTGAGAGGGCGACGTGTTAACCAGTTACACCATAACGCCATGATGACCAAAAGGAGACCTTACGCCTCACCTTTGCGACAAACTTAGTATAGCAACTCAGCAAGGATGATGCCACGTTACAGACCGAGTTTCTTGACCTCATCGTTATAATACTTACGATAAAGTATGTCCCACTCCTGAGAGCCTTCCACGATAATCTTCCGTTGCGAAGAAATCTTCAGGCGCGCACCGGCATCGATCTTCAACTCGTCCATCAGCAGCTTTTCGAGAGCCTTGCGAGCCTCCTGCCGAATGGTATTGCGGTCCTCCAGAAACCCGACCTCGTCGATCTCTGCGAGTGTATCGGCGACAGTGTGGGCGAGTTTATTGAGCTTATCGCGCGAAATCCTCACAGCACCGCCTTGTACTTACGCGCGAGCTCCATCTTGACCTTCTTGAACATCTCAGGAAAGCTCGCTCCACTTTTCAGCATGTCGTCCTGGTACGCTTCCAGAATGACGCGGACTTCATCGTTAATGCGATCTTCGAGAGCAAGCTCCTCGATCATCGCGGCAGTGACGCGCTCGTTCAGGACGGCCGGTTTATCGGTCTGGATCATCTTCGCGTCCACCAGATGCTTGACCGTCTGGCGCGCCAGATACCCTACGTAATCTTTTGAAAAAATCATTGACTTTCCTCTAAATATAGCACGCCGGGCACATCTTCTCTCAGTCGAACTACTTCGACTGTTTCTTCTTACGATGCGGGCAATCTGCTGTATTCACACAGCTTTCGGCCAGCCGCAGACGCTCTACAGGTCTTCCGCCAACCAGATGCTCGGTCACAATCTCCTCAGCATCGGAGGGTTTCACAAAACCGTACCAAACGCCGTCTGGATAGACCACCATCACCGGTGCGTGCTCACACTGATCCAGACAACCAGCCTGGCTGGCCCGAACCTGGTGCTTCAATCCGGCGTCTTTGATCGCATCTTTCAATGCGGCTTTTACCTTCTTGCTGCCTTCGTTCAGGCAGCTCGGCCGCGAGGCCGTCTCGTCCCGCTCGTTCATGCAGATGAAAATATGCTTCTCAAACCTAGCCATGCAGAATCTCCTCCACCATCATGACGCAGTGCGTTCTCGCCTGCTTTCTGCGACAATCGTTCTTCGATGCAACCCGATAACCTTATTTCGCTCAAAGACGACATGGTGGCTTTTATCGCCGGTCACGGCCTTCGCCGTTTCAATGGATATGTCACTGAAGAGGTCCCCACGGTCCTCTTCGAAGAGGATGATGCCGACGGATGGAAAGATTTCGTCGAACACGCCAAAGCCGCTAACGCTCCCTTCATCACGATGAGTGAAGTCATCCTCGAGAAGACCGATATCGCTCTTCTCCTGGAGCAACTCCGAGAGCAGAACTTCCCGGATGAAGACGCGCCCGACCTCGACGACGCAGAATACCTGATCAATCATGTCGGAAAAACCGGCTACCTCCAGCTTGGGTTCGCCAACCAGGGGGTCATGTTCCTCTTCGAAGTGTCGACTGAATGGTATGAGCGCTTTCAACAGCTAATGGAAGCAGTCACCGACCTCAGCAGCGTGATCGTTGACGATAGCGACAGCGACGAGTAACGCGATCATGGCAGCCCCCGTCACCCGGCCACAGCGCGAGTGGTCGACCCCCAGCGTAGATGACGCGGCGACTAGCGACCTCATCCGGCACTTGAAGTGTCCCCCGGCGATCGCCAGCCTCCTTGTCTCGCGCGGTATCGCGGGCGCTCAGGCGGCGGATCTCTTCCTTCATCCGACCCTCGACCACCTCCATGACCCGCTGCAGATGCTAGGCATGGTGGAGGCGGTCGCGCGCATCCAGCAGGCAGTGCGCCTGGCTGAGCCGATCCTGATCTACGGAGACTACGACGTCGATGGCACGACCGCTACTGTCCTGCTCAAAACAGCCATCGAGCGGATAGCCACGAAAGATAAACCCGCACAGGTCACCTGGCACGTCCCCCACCGCATCCGGGAGGGCTACGGGATGCAGACCAATATCCTTGGTCAGGCAGCAGATACTGGCGTACGTCTCGTCATCAGCGTGGACACCGGCATCCGTGCCTTTGCCGCCGCTGCCGAAGCTAGACTTCTCGGCCTCGACCTCATCGTCACGGACCACCATCTGCCCGATGACGCCGCCGGAGTACCCGAGGCTCTCGCTGTCATCAACCCCGCTCAGGAGGGCTGCCCCTATCCCTTCAAATTCCTCTGCGGTGCAGGCGTCGCCTTCAAACTGGCTCATGCGCTCCTGGCTGCGGCGGCAGAGACCACAGCCCAGCGCGATCGCCTCAATCAGGTCATTCTTCCTTCATTCCTAAAGCTTGTTGCCATTGCCACAATTGCCGATTCCGTTCCGCTGGTTGGCGAAAACCGTGTGATCGCGGCGCTCGGTCTGCGTGAACTCCGGAATCCCATCCAGCCCGGCCTCCGCGCTCTGATGGAAGTCGCCAAACTCCCGCTCGACACCGCTCCAACCGCCACCGAGGTAGGCTTCCGCCTCGCACCGCGGATCAACGCAGCCGGACGGATGGACGTGGCTGACGACGTGATCGAGCTTTTCCTGACACGCGATCCAGCTCGCGCTAAAGAGCTGGCGGAGAAGCTGGACGGCCTCAACCAGGATCGCCGCGCCACCGAAGCAGAAGCGCTGGCGACGATCGAACTTCAGCTTGAAAAGCTTCGAACCAACGACGAATTTCCTGCCGAATGCATCATCCTCGACGACGCCTCTTGGCACCGCGGCGTCCTCGGGATCCTCGCCTCACGAGTTGTCGACCGCACCGGACGGCCCGCTCTCATCGTCATGCACGAAGACGGCCAGGCTCACGGGTCCGGTCGCTCCGTTGCGGGCTTTCACCTTCTGGATGCGTTGACGACCGTCGACACCAAAGCCGCCGGAGGCCTCTTCACGCGTTTCGGTGGCCATGCCCACGCGGTAGGCTTTTCGCTGCCGTCGGCACTCCTCGAAGGTCTCCGAATCGGGATGAAGGTCCATACCGAAACCGCCCTGACTCTCGGCGTCCTACGCCCTGCACTCGCGGCGGATGGCGAACTGGCGCTCCCCGAGATTACCCCCGACCTCTACACTTGGCTGGGTCGATGTGGCCCCTTCGGCAATGCTCACCCGGAGCCTGTCTTCATCTCACGAGGCGTCATCCTTGCGGCACCTGTTCGCTACATCAAGGAGAAGCACATCTGCCTCGAACTCGCCCAGGGAGACTCCTCGCGCAGAATAAACGCTCTTGGCTGGAGCAGGATGATCGACTGGCCGGCGCAGTGTGCACAACTCAACCTTCAAGAGGGGTCCGTTATCCACATTGCGTACCGGATCAATGAAAATAAACACGAGCACTACGGCGGTCTACAACTTGAGTTACTCGATCTCCAACCAGCCTGATCCTGCCCTTGAAATGGCTACAAGGAAATAGCTGCTTCGTTTCCAGTGCAATCGCGTCTTATATACTGACCTTCATTCTTCACTCTTTGGACACGATGCCCACCACGACCGAGAAGCGCCTCAATCCGGCAGTAATCTGGGGCAGCCTGCTAGTTGTCGCCGTACTTGCCATCTTCTTCATCCGCTCGCTCACGCGCGAGGTTGTCGCCGTACGTGTAGCCCCCGTGACTCACGAAAATCTGCTCAGTATTGTCTCCACCAATGGAAAGGTAGAGCCCATTGAGGAGTTTCAGGCACATGCCCCCGCTGCTGGTGTCGTCGAGCGAATTTACGTCGAAGTAGGCCAGAAGGTGAAACCAGGCGATCTATTAGTCAAGATGGATGATGCCGATGCGCTCTCCCGCATGGCGACCGCCACTTCATCTCTTCGTTCCGCCGAGGCGACCTCCGCCGACCTGTCGCATGGAGGCACCCAGGAAGAACGCCTTTCCATGGCTGGCGATCTGAGCCGCGCTCAGTTGCAGCAACAACAGGCCAGCAAAGATCTCGCCGCCCTGCAAGCTTTGCAGCAGAAGGGCGCTGCGTCTACCGGCGAAGTACAATCCGCGAAGGAGCGACTCGATTCAGCCAACACTACCCTGCTGGGAGTCCAGCAGCGATCGACCCAACGCTACAGTTCAACCGATCAGGCACGTGTCCAGGCACAACTCGCCGATTCCAGGGCCTCTCTTGCATCCGCTCGCAGCAGCTATGCCAGCGCCAATCAGCGCTCTCCGATCGCAGGTACGGTCTATTCAATTCCTGTCTCCGAGTACGACTTCGTGCCCGCTGGTGACGATCTTCTCGACGTAGCCGACCTCAATCGCATCCAGATTCGCGCTTACTTCGATGAGCCGGAGATTGGCAAGCTCGCACAGGGTCAGTCGGTCAAGATCGTCTGGGACGCCAAGCCGCTCCAGACTTGGCACGGACACATCAGTCGTGCTCCGACCACAGTCATCACCTATAACACTCGGAACGTCGGCGAGTGCATCATCACCGTCGATGATGCCAAGGGCGATCTCCTACCGAACACCAACGTGACCGTGGCTGTCACCTACTCGCAGCGCTTCAACGTTCTCAGCGTTCCGCGGGAGGCCCTGCACACCGAGGGCGTTAGCAACTATGTCTTCCGCGTCATCAATCACAAACTCGTCTGGACCCCCGTCCAGGTGGGCGCAGTCAATCTGAACCGCGTCGAGATTACAGGCGGTCTTGTTGAGAAGGACACCGTCGCTCTAAATGCCACCAGCAATCGTGACCTGACCAACGGCTTGCAGGTCAAATCAGTCGAATGAGCACGCTCAACAAAGCCGAAGCAGCCTCGCTGCGGGTCGTGCTTTGCCTGCTCCTCCTCTTTGGGACTCTTCGTCCCGCACGCGCAGACATAGCGTCTGCGGATCGGGCGCTCCAGCAGGGTCGCGCTGCCGAAGCCGTCAACCTCCTTCAGCCCCTGATCGCCGCCCAGCCCTCCGACCCCGCCGCTCACCAGCTTCTCTGCCGCGTCTACTACGCCGAAGAGTTGGCCGATCCGGCAATTCATGAGTGTGAGCAGGCCGTCGCCCACGTACCTGCTTCCAGCAACAACCAGATGTGGCTCGGTCGAGCCTATGGCCTGAAGGCCGAACACGCAGGACCCTTCACCGGCCTGAGTCTGGCGAAGAAAGTTCGCGTAGCCTTCGAGAGTTCCGCCCAACTTGACCCATCCAACATCCCGGCAAGCACCGCCCTCGGTGAGTTCTACATCGCCGCGCCCTCCCTTATCGGTGGTGGACTCGATAAGGCTGAGCGCATCGCGTCACAGCTTCAGCGCTACTCTCCAGCCGCCGCCCATCGTCTTCGAGCGATGATCGCAGAGAAGCGGAAAGACTTTTCAACCGCCGAATCCGAGTTTCGCAGTGCCATCGCCGAAGGTCACCGCCCCGACGCCATGGTGGACCTTGGAGCCTTCTACCAGCGTCAGAATCAACCCGACAAAGCGGTCATTACCATTCAGTCCGCCCTCAATGCCGACCGGGCCCACGATGCCGCGCTGATGGACATGGCCAGCATCTTGACGGACGCACAGCGCTCCCCCGACCTTGCCGAGAAGGTGCTTCGTCTCTACCTCGCCTCCTCCGCCAAGTCCGAAGACGCCCCTGCCTTCAAGGTCCACGTCCAGCTCGGCCATCTGCTTTCCCAGCACGGGGACCAGACCGGCGCCCACGCTGAGTACGAAGCAGCCCTCCAACTCGCCCCCGCGTATAACCCCGCACGCAAAGCACTGCAGAGGCCCTGAATGGAAGACACTCAGGTGGAACGCGATACCATGGAGGTCAATCGATCTCGCACTGTTTCGTCAGGACCCATGGCACGTCTGCTTCGCTTCGCATTTACGATAACTTCGCTGGCTTTTCTCGCCGTGACCGCCCACGCCCAGATCTCCTTCACCACCGCCATCGATCTCGCTCTTCGCAATAATCCGCGAGTCCTCATGGCTCAGGCCGATGTAGACAAGGCGCGAGCCCTGCTCTCTGAAGCACGGGACGTCTACATCCCTGCCGTCGTAGGCGGTTCTGGCCTCGGATACTCCTATGGCTTCCCAGTTGGACAGCCATCCATCTACAACTTTAACGCTCAGTCTCTGGTCTTTAACTTCTCCCAGCATGACTACATCCGCGCCGCCCGCTCAGGCCTTGAAGCCGCAAACCTCGCCCTCATGGACGCCCGCCAGGCCGTCGCTGAAGAGGCCGCTATAGCTTATCTGGCCCTCGACCGCGACCAGCAGCGCGAAATCGCTCTCAATGACGAGAAGCATTACGCCTCCCGCCTCGTCTCCATCGTGCAGGATCGTCTCGACGCCGGTCAGGACACGGGCATCGATCTCACCACCGCCCGCCTGACGAACGCACAGATCCGCTTGACCACTCTCCGCGACGAAGATGAAACCGAGTACGACCGCGCCAAGCTCGCCCGGCTCATCGGCCTTCCGGAGCCCGGCCTCACCACCCTCACCAGCAGTCTTCCCACATCCGGCACATGGCTCACCCCTGTCGTTTCAACTGGATTGCCGACAGCTCCCGGCATCCTGGCCGCCTATGCCAATGCCAAGTCAAAGCAGGAGCAGGCCTATGGCGATGCTCGTTATGAGCGCCGTCCCCAGATCTCCTTCGGCGCACAATACAACCGCTTCGCCGCCTACAACAACTACGCCGAATACTATAACCACTTCCAACAGAACAACGCCGAAATAGGCATACAGATCAGCCTGCCCATCGTCGACTACGTCCACCGCGCCAAGGCTCGGGAATCCGCAGCCGACGCCGTCCACGCCCTCCGTGACGCCGACCAGCAGCGTGATCAGTTCCTCGACGGTCGGCTCAAGCTCAAGCACGCCTCCGCCGAACTCGCCGCCCGCTCCGAGGTAGCTGATCTCGACCAGCAGTTAGCCCAGCAGCAGCTCGATGCCATGCTCCTCCAGCTTCAGGGCAACGGCAACTCAGGCGGTCGGCAGATGTCTCCTAAAGACGAGCAAAACGCCCGTATCGCCGAGCGCGAGAAATATCTAAGCTATCTCGACACCAACCTCCAGCTTCGTCAGACCCAGATCAATCTCCTCCGGCAGACCGGCCAGCTCGAGCCATGGCTGAAGTCCTTATCCGCCCACCCTCAAACCCCCTGAGGCTGCACCCATGAAGCTCAAATCCCCACTCATCGTTCTGCTCGTCTTCGTTCTGGCTGTCCTCTTCTTCGGCTGGGTCCACGATCGCCGCATCAATGAAGGCTTCGCCACCATCCGGGCCGACGCCACGGAAGACAGCGTACGTGGGCTGCTCGGCAAACCATCGTCAATCAACTCCTCCTGCGCTGCCTACGACACCCAACTCACGGTCAATTGCGACCATGTTCTCGTCTACAGGTCGGCATTCGGCCCGTTGAAACCCTCATACTGGCTGGTCTTTGTGGATGCGAAAGGTCTCACCAAAGCCACCTCCCGCCAGTCAAAACCTTAGGGCTGGCGTGCGAGGAACCCTTGTAGATTCCTCGCACGATAGTTCCTGAGTGGTAAACTACAAGGTAGCGATGACGCCTCTAAAAACACTGTTCCTGAACCCGCCCTCCTTTGAGAAATTCGACGGTGGCGCCAGCTCCCGCTGGCCTGCTACCCGTGAGATCGAGTCGTACTGGTATCCCGTGTGGCTCACCTATCCGGCCGGCATGTTGGAAGGCTCACGCCTCCTCGATGCTCCGCCGCACCACATCAAGTGGGCTGAGGTCGTCACGATCCTCAAGGACTATGAGTTCCTCGTCCTCTTCACCAGCACCATGGGATGGGATGGCGACCAGAAGATGGCCGAGACCATCAAGCAAGCCTATCCGTCCATCAAGATCGCCTTCGTCGGCCCACCCGTGACCACGTCCCCGGACAAGGCCCTCAACGAGTGCCCCGCGATCGACTTCATCTGCCGCCGCGAGTTCGACTTCACCGTCGTTGAATTTGCCCAGGGCAAGCCGCTCAATGAAATCCTTGGCGTCAGCTACAAAGATGCCTCCGGCACAATTCAGCACAATCCGGATCGTCCCCAGGTAACCCCCGAGCAGCTTGACGAGATGCCATGGGCGACCGACATCTATCACCGCGACCTCGACGTCACCAAGTACAACGTTCCGTTCCTCCTGCACCCATATGTCGCGCTCTACTCCACGCGCGGCTGCCCGGCGCAGTGCACCTTCTGCCTCTGGCCCCAGACGCTCTCCGGCCATGCATGGCGCAAGCGCTCCACCGACGATGTAGCCGCAGAGATGAAGTCCGCCAAAGCCAAGTTCCCCCAGGTCAAAGAGTTCTTCTTCGACGACGACACCTTCAACATCAATGGACCGCGCACCGTCGAACTTTGCGAAAAGCTCAAGCCGCTCGGCCTCACCTGGTCCTGCACCTCGCGCGTCACCACGACCTACGAGACGTTGAAGGCCATGAAGGAAGCCGGTTGCCGCCTCCTCATCGTCGGCTACGAGTCCGGCGACGCCCAGATCCTCAAGAACATCAAGAAGGGTGCTACCGTCCAGCGCGCACTCGACTTCCAGCGCGACTGCCACAAGCTCGGCTTGGTCGTTCACGGTGACTTCATCCTCGGCCTTCCCGGCGAGACGAGAGAGTCCATCCGCAACACGATCGAGTTCGCCAAGCAGCTCGACTGCGAGACCATCCAGGTCTCGATCGCCCACGCCTTCCCCGGCACCGAGTTCTTCGACTACGCCAAGGAAAAGGGCTTCATCACCAACGAGGCCATGTCCGACGATAACGGCCACCAGATGGCCCACATCGAGTACCCCGGCCTGCCCGTCGAATATGTCATGGAGATGGTGCACAAGTTCTACGACGAGTATTACTTCCGCCCCAAGGCAGCCTTCCGCGTCGTATGGCAGGCCATCGTGAACCGCGACGTCCCTCGTCTCTACTCCGAGGCAAAGGACTTCATGAAGCTCCGCTCACAGCGCAACAAGGCATCACGCGCCGCCAAGGAAGCCAACGCCACCAAGGCTCAGGAATCCGTAAGCATGAACGCCTGAAGTTGAAAAATGCAACGCACACAAAGAGGATAGCCATTTGGCTATCCTCTTTGTGCATCCTGAATGCTGCTGCCGTGCTCATCCTCCGGCCACCCGGCCCAATCCGCGCGGTGTACCTCAGTCCTTCCGGAACCTAACAAATTGGTCGTTCACAGCTCCCACCGTCTCTTTGCTCTTCCCGGAGACGCAAGCGGCTCGCCCGGCTATGTCGAGCTGCTCGATCTCACCGGGAAGAAAATAGCCGAATCAAAGATCCCGCTCGTCCTGGTGTCTCCTCCGCAGCAGATATCCGATGGTACGAGCATGATGTCAGTGTTCCCGGCGTCTTTGACTTCCATCTCCCCCCTTCCTTAGATATTCATAGGTGCATGCATGTCGTCTGATACGTGCACGGCACACTATAGTGACGTGTATGCCGCAATTCAGAAGCCTTCCGCACCTGGTTGCATTTCTCGCCATCGCATCCGCTCTGCCGTCAGAGATGATGGCCTTCCAGGCAATCCCCACCCTGCACGGCGACCCAGTTCACCCGCCCGCAACGCAGAACTGGGTCGACACCCGCCTCTACTTCGGCCTCGGCCCCGCCGACGCACCCAACAAGGGAGTCACCGAAGCAGCCTGGCGTGCCTTCCTCGATCAGGAGGTCACCCCGCGCTTCCCCGCCGGCCTCAGCGTCCTCGATGTCTACGGGCAGTGGCAGTCCAAACGCGGACAGACCGCCAGCCAACCCGAGCGCATCCGCTCCAAGATGCTCATCATCGACTACCCCGCCACCCCCGAAAACGCAGCCAAGGTCGAAGCCATCCGCGCCGCATGGAAGCAGCGCACCGGCGACCAATCCGTCCTCCGCGTCACCAAGCCAGCCGACATCTCGTTCTAACCTGCCGTCCACTAGAATCAACAGAGATGAAGCACACCCTCACCCCCCAGCGCTACCTCATCCTCCTTTGCGTCATGCTCACCGCCTCCATCGGCGACACCATGCTCGCCCACGGCATGACCCAGGTCGGAGCCGTCTCCTTCCAGAACCTTGGACTTCTCTTCACCGCCCTGCGCAACCCCTGGGTCGTCGCCGGAATCCTCTGTCTCCTCGGCTTCTTCGCCAGCTATCTCACCGCGCTCAGTTGGGCGGACCTCACCTTCGTCCTCCCCAGCACCGCCTTCGGCTACGTAGTCGTCGCACTTCTCGCCCGCTTCTGGCAGCATGAGCACATCTCCCCCTACCGCTGGCTTGGCATCATCCTCATCGTCTGCGGAGTAGGCTTCGTCGCCAACGGTCCCTCGCTCACCGAGCACCCCGCACCCTCCGAAAGCCCCGCAAAGTGACCCCGATTCCCGCACCTGCCTCCACCTTCGAAACCTGGGCCCTCATCCTCACCGTAGCCGTCACCGCCATAGCCGGCGACGTCCTCACCGCCGGAGCCATGCGCCGCATCGGCGACCTCGACCTCATCCGCGCCAAATCCGGCCTCGGCGGCGCCATCAAAGCTGTCGTCGGCAGTCCGATGTTTCTCCTCGGCGTCGTCTGCATGGCGCTCAGCTTCTTCTCGCTGCTCTTCACTCTCAGCAAAGTGGACGTCTCGTTAGCCGCACCCGCCAGCGCCTCGCTCACCTTCATCGGGAACGCCGCCGCCGCCAAGCTCTTCCTGCATGAGAATGTAGACCGCCGCCGCTGGTTCGCCGCCATCTTCGTCTGCATCGGCGTCGTCCTGCTCTCGCGGTAAAAATCTTTAGACAGAATTCTCTAAGCAAATCAGCACCGGCTAAGCCACCGCATCAGCCCCGTAGCTGGAAGCTCTGCCGCCATAAACCGCCCGCGCTCCCCGACAATCTCCCCCGCAGCCAGCCGCCCGCTACGCACCGCACCTTCCATCGTCGAGGGCCACTCCGTAGCCGTCCAATCCCCTGCCAGAAAGAGCCCCGGCCACTGCGTCCGCTGCGCCGGTCGAAACCGATCCAGCCCCGGCGTCACCGAGAACGTAGCCCGCGCCTCCTTCAACACCCCGCTCTTCAGAAGCTTCGCACTCTTCGCTTCTGGAAAGAAAAGCTGAAACTCCCGTAGAGCCGACGCAAGAATCTCCTCACGCCCCATCGCCAACTCCGGCTCCGAAGCACTGATGACCAACTCAAGATAGCTCCCTCGGCTCGCCGCCCAGCCACGAATCCGCGACTTCACAAACACCCACTGAATCCTCGTGTCCAGCAGCACCGCATGGTCCAGCCCTGTCACATCACGGTCATACCAGAGATGAATTGTCGTGATCGGCGCATGCACAAAGTGAGTGAAGTCGATCGCCGTACCTGGCAACCCCTGCATCAGCCGCTCCGCCTCCTTGAAGCTCACCGCCAGCACAACATTTTCCGCACGAAGTTCCTCCCCGCCCGCAGTCACCACCCAGCCACCCGCAGACTGCGCAAGTCGCTCCACGCCAGCCTTCTTCACCGTAACTCCAGCCCGCAGCGCAACGTCCCCCACAGGAGCCAGAAACTCACTCAGCGGCTGAGCCGGAATCCCCAGCCGCCCACCCTCCGGCGACCGCAGAAACGACTCATGAAACACCTTACCCGCATACTTTGTAGAACAGTTCTCAAAACCATCGTTCAGCGCCCCGACCACCACCGGCTCCCAGAAGTGCCGTACCGCGCGCTCCGTCTGCCCCGTCCGTTTCACCCAGGTCGCAAAGCTCTCCGCGTCACCCGCCGGATACCCGCGCAGAAACTCCATCAGCCCCGCCGCGATCCCCACCTTGTCCCGCAGCGACAGCATCGGCGCACGCAGAAAGCTCATCGTCTGGTGCGACGGGGCGGGCAGCAACCCCGGCCTCATCACACTCCGCCGTCCACCCGGCTCCAGAAAAACCAATTCGTCATACCAACGGATCGCCCCGCTCTGTCCCGCCTGCCCACACAGCTCCAGCAGATTCGTACAGCATCCCAGCACCACATGCTGCGAGTCGACTGTCTCCCCAAGCGCCGGATGAGGGTACGAATACACCCGCCCACCAATCTCCGGACGACGCTCCACCAGCGTTATCTGTGCCCCATCATTCGCCAGTGCAACAGCAGCAGCCATCCCAGCAAGCCCGCCGCCCACCACAATCACCGAACCGCTCACCCCATCACCCGGTTCACCAGCGACTTCTCAATCCCCCGTCCAAGGATCGCCAGCTTCACCATCGTCGGTACCCGCGCCCGTTGCGAAAACACATCCCCGTTGCGCGCATCCACCCGCTTCAGCAGTCCGCTGTAGATCTCGACCAGCACCCAAAGCGCCGCTCGGCTATCGGCATCGATCAGCGGCAGTAGCATCTTCGCCGCACCGTAATACTCCCACGCTTTGGTCGATAGCTCGCGCAGCAATCCCTGCTCGTTCGCCCGGATCCCCCGCCCTGCAGTCAGCGCAATAACATCCTCAGGCAGCACGCTGAACTTCCCCATCAGGTCCATCGGCAGGTACAGACGACCGCGCTCCGCATCCTCTTTCACGTCACGCAGGATGTTGGTCAACTGGAACGCAATCCCTGTCTTCTCCGCCAACTCCTCAGCCCGAGCATCGCTGTACCCAAAGATCCGAATGCACACCAGTCCCACCACCGAAGCCACCAGGTAACAGTATTGATAGACCTCATCGAACGTCCGATATCCCTGCAGTCCCGCCCCGACAAGTACACCGGTCCCCGCACCCGACTCGGCAAGGTCCATACTCGTCCCCTGCACCAACTCCTCGAGCAACGCGTCCGAAATCCCAAACCGCTGCTGAGTATCCGCAAGCGCGAGGAACACCGCATCCTGAGAGGTCGAGCCCGGCTGCCGCGAAGCCCGCCACGCCACCATCCACTCCTCCATCAGGCGTCTGCGCTCAACCACGGACACAGCTTCATCATCCGCAAGATCGTCCGCCCGCCGCATAAAGGCGTACACCGCGCACATCGCATCGCGCTTATGTGGTGGCAGCACCCGAAACGCATAGTAGAAGTTCTTCGCCTCACGCTTCGCAATCCCACGGCATACCCTATACGCCTCAACAAGCGTCACGAGAACATTCCTCGCATCTTCCCCACCAAAGCTCCGGCCAGCAACCGTGCCTTCTTGCCCTTCGAAACCTCAGGCCGCTGTCGCAACACGTCAAAGCCCTGTGCCTCGATCGCGTCCAGAATCGCATCGCCACCCTTGCGAAACAATTCGAGCGTTGCCCCAAGCTCCTTATCCACCAGCCCACTGATCCTGCCGCCATCATGCAGCATCATGCGCGTCTGTTCTACAAGGCTCTGCATCAACCGCCAGAACTCCGCCGTAAACACCCGCTCATGAATCTGGGCGTCGGTCACGCCATACTGCAGCATCGCGTCGCCGGGTAAATAACGCCGCCCCCGCTCATCATCCTCGACAACATCCTGCCAGAAGTTCGCCAACTGAAGCGCCGTGCACACCTTATCCGACAGCAGTCCCAGCGATTCCTCGCGATAGCCGCAGACCCAAAGCACCAGCCGCCCTACCGGGTTCGCCGAGTCGCGCGAGTAGTCCATCAACTCGCCCAACGACTCAAAGTGTGTCTTCACCTGGTCCTGCCGAAACGCCTGCAGCAAGCGCGCGAACAGCTCCCGCGGCACATCATGAGCCACGATCGTCTCTCGCAGTGCGACAAACACCGGATGCCGCGACCGCTCCGGAGCTTCATAGCATTCGTCCAGCATCCCGCCCCACGCATCCAGCAACCGCGTCGCCGTCTGCGGATCGCTTACCTCGTCACCGAGATCATCCGAAACACGGCAGTAGGCATAAATGCTTTCAAAATGTGGCTTCACCTGTTTTGGCAGGAAGAACGTAGCCACATGGAAGTTCTCATAATGCGATGTAGCCAGCTCCCGGCACCACACCTTCGCCTGCTCCAGCGAAGGCCGCTCCGCAGGCGTCCGATACTCCGCCGGTCCATCCCCTAGCGAGTCCCATCCCAGCGCATGCTCATTAAAGGTAGCCACGCTCATCGCACACCACCCGGAAAGATCGCCGTCTTGATCTCCGGCTTGTGGATGCCAGCCGCTCCGCCCCGCGTCATCATCGCCCGAAAGACCGAAGGCACCGCCTCCAGTCCGACTCGTCCCGTAATTGCCTCGGCACATTTGAATCGCCCGCTCGTAATCAGCTCGAACGCCGTCCGGCAGGTAGACGGGGTGTGATGAAAACTAGCCTTCAGCGTAATGTCGCCGTAATGCAGGCGGTTCGTGTCCAACTGCACCTTCGTCCCGCTCGGCGGCCCGCCAAAGAAGTTCACCACGCCACCCTTGCGGACCATCCCCACCGCCCAGTGCCACGTCTGCGGACTCGCGACCGCCTCAATCACCACGTCAGCCCCGCGCCGCTCCGGCGTCAACGCCCGCGCCGCATCGATCACATCCAACGCATCCCGCAATCCAACCTGCATCACCTGCCGCGCGCCAAACAACTTCGCCGTCTCAATCTGGTCGTGCCGTTTCACGACGGCAATTACTTCGACTCCCGCAAGCGCAGCGACATGCATCAACATCAACCCGATCGGGCCCGCCCCGATCACAATCATCGAGTCGCCCGCCCGCGCCCCGCTCTCCTCAAGTCCACGCACCACGCACGCCAGAGGCTCCGTCAGCGCCGCGTGTTCAAACGGCACGTGCTCCGGGATCACCAGCGTGTTCTTCTCAACAATCCGCTCCGGAATGCGAATAAACTCCGCATACGCTCCATTATTGAACGTAAGGTCCTCACAGAGGTTCTGCTGCCCCTGTCTGCAGAAATAGCACACATCGCAGGGAGCCGAGTTCAGCGCCACCACACGCTGTCCCAACGCAAACTTCGTCACCCCCGCCCCAACCTCGGAAACCACACCCGCCAGTTCATGCCCAAACGGAATCGGCGGCTTCAACATCATCGCGTGATATCCGCGCTTGTAGACCTTCAGGTCCGTACCGCACGTCAACGCCGCTCCCACCTGGATGATCAGCTCACCCGGCCCCGCCAAAGGGACTGCGACTCGCTCAAGTCGCAGGTCTTCCTTCCCGTATAAAACAGCTGCGTTCATCTGGACCTTCATCCTTACCATCATCTCACTTCGCAGCCACGTATCCTATTGACGCGTAAGGCCCACCATTCGTCTCCATTCAATCCAGTCACCAAAGACAGTCAAAGATCCACTCCACTGCATCTGATAACCTGAGCCAGAGAATTACATGCCATTAGTCTCCCCCGAGGTCTTCGCCAAAGAGAGGATTTCCGCCCTGCAGGAGTACTCCGTCCTGTCCGGTCGCGCAATCGCGAATCTCTTCTCCCGCCCCCGCTATTGGGCCGACATCTTCACGCAGATGGACGCCATCGGCGTAGGCTCGCTGCCGATCGTCGTACTTACCGGCTTCTTTACCGGCTGCGTGCTCGCCCTCCAGTCCGCGACCGCCCTCAGAAGCTTCGGCTCCGTCTCCCTCACCGGCAATCTCGTCGCCCTCTCCATGGTCAAGGAACTCGGCCCCGTCCTCACCGGCCTCATGGTCTCCGGCCGCAACGCCTCCGGCATGGCCTCCGAACTCGGCTCCATGAAGGTCACCGAGCAGATCGACGCCATGCGCGCCCTCGGCACCGACCCCACCCGCAAGCTCGTCACCCCCCGCATCATCGCCACCGTCTTCATGCTCTTCTTCCTCACCATCCTCTCGGACGCCGTAGGCATCGCCGGTGGAGCGCTCGTCAGCGTAGCCCTCCTCGGCCTCAACGCCTCGTCCTATCTTCACAACTCCTACCGCGCCCTCGTCTATTCGGACGTCGTGCAGGGCCTCACCAAGGCAATCTTCTTCGGCTTCATCATTGCCAGCGTCGGCTGCTACTTCGGGATGAACACCAAGGGCGGCACCCAGGGCGTCGGCCGCTCCACCACCCAGGCCGTGGTCGTCTCCTCCGTCACCATCATCGTCGTGGACTTCCTCATCAGCCGCGCCTTCATCGGGCTTTTCTCATGAGCACCGCCACCGCGCCCGCCGAGCAGGAGAAGTTTCAGGTCCCGCCCGGCCCCGTGGTCGTCTTCAATGACGTCTCCATCGCCTTCGACCTCAAGCCCGTCCTCCAGAACATCTCCTTCTCCGTCGAAGCCGGCCAGACCCTCATTATTCTTGGCCCTGCAGGCGGCGGCAAGTCCGTCCTCATGAAGCTCGCCAATGGCCTCATGTGCCCCGACAGCGGCACCATCGAGATCTTCGGGCAGGAGATCACCACCATGTCCGAGGTCGATCTCTACGCCCTCCGCGCCCACATCGGCATGGTCTTTCAGGAGTCTGCCCTCTTCGACTCCCTCTCCGTCGAAGAAAACATCGCCTTCCGCCTGCACGAGCAGCGCATCCCTGAGGAGGAAAGCCACAACCGCGTCGTCGAAGCCCTCAAGTTCGTCGACCTCGAACACGCCATCGACAAATTCCCCTCCGAGCTCTCTGGAGGCATGCGCCGCCGCGTCTCCATCGCCCGCGCCATCATCACCGGCCCCGACCTCATCCTCTACGACTCCCCCACCGGCGGCCTCGACCCCATCACCTCTACCACCATCGTCGAACTCGTCGTCAAACAGCGCGACGTCTCCAACGCCACCTCCCTCCTCATCACCCACCGCCTTCAGGACGCCTTTGTCCTCGCCATGAACCGCTTCAATCAGCAAACCAACAAGATGGAACTCATCCCCGATAACGGCATTGACGCCAGCACCATGTTCCTCGTCCTCAACGAAGGAAAGATCGTCTTCCACGGCACTACCGAACAACTGGTCCACTCCGAAGACCCCTGGCTAAAAAACTTCCTCTCCTAATCTCCCACCGGCCCAGGCCCCGTCATCCTGAGCGAATTCGAAGGACGCGGAGGTTGCCTTTCGGTTGTCATTCCCGGAGGGAACTTGCGTCTGTCCTTGCTTTTTTCTTTCAACCAAAAACATCTGCGCGACATTCACTCACATTTCACACCAAGCCAGTTGACAAGCAAATCCCAACTCACTAAAGTTAGCAATCGTAGGGCAAGAGTGCTAACGGCCAAAATCCCGAAGCAGTCGGCTTGTCCGCAGGGTCCCGCAGTCAGCATCCGCAGGCTGCGCTGTTCAAACGCGAGGATGTCCACTCGCCAAAATCGCAACAAGGAGACGTAAAGCAATGGCAACTGCATCGTTCACACCGCTCCACGACCGCATCCTGGTCAAGCGCGTCGAAGAAGGCGAGAGCATTCGCGGCGGCATCATCATCCCCGATTCCGCTAAAGAGAAGCCGCAAGAAGGCGAAGTCATCTCCGTTGGCAAGGGCAAGTCGAACGACGAGGGCAAGGTATTCCCGCTCGACGTCAAGGCTGGCGACAGCATCCTCTTCGGCAAGTACTCCGGCACCGAGATCAAGCTCGACGGCGAAGAGTTCCTCATCATGCGCGAAGAAGAAGTCCTCGGCATCCTCAAGAAGTAAGCACTGCGTGCGGCAGCCGCGCCTTTAGGGCGCAAAACCTTAAAACACAGCAGCAACAACATATTAGGAGTAAGCATCATGGCAAAGCAGATTCTGCACGGAGAAGATTCGCGACAGGCTATCCTGCGCGGCGTCAACATCTTGGCTGACGCAGTGAAGGTGACACTTGGACCTAAGGGTCGCAACGTCGTCATCGAAAAGAAGTTCGGCTCCCCCACCATCACCAAGGACGGCGTCACCGTCGCCAAGGAGATCGAGCTCTCGAACTCCCTCGAGAACATGGGCGCACAGATGGTCCGTGAAGTAGCCTCCAAGACCTCGGATGTAGCCGGCGACGGTACCACCACCGCCACCGTTCTCGCCCAGGCCATCTACCGTGAGGGCGTCAAGACTGTCGCCGCCGGTGCAAACCCGATGGCGCTCAAGCGCGGCATCGATAAGGCCGTCGAGGCCATCATCGGCAAGCGCGATGAGCACGGCGTCTCCCAGGGCGGAGCCCTCAGCAAGTTCTCGAAGCCCGTCTCGGGCGAGATGATCGCCCAGGTCGGCACCATCTCCGCGAACTCTGACTCCCAGATCGGCACCATCATCGCCGAAGCCATGAACAAGGTTGGCAAGGATGGCGTCATCACCGTCGAAGAGTCCCGCACCATGGAGACCCAGCTCGACGTCGTCGAAGGCATGCAGTTCGATCGCGGCTACCTCTCGCCCTACTTCGTCACCGACGCAGAGCGCATGGAAGCAGCCCTCGAGAACCCCTACATCCTCATCTATGAGAAGAAGATCTCCTCGATGAAGGACCTCCTTCCCCTGCTCGAGCAGATCGCCCGCACCGCCAAGCCCCTCATCATCATTGCTGAGGATGTCGACGGCGAAGCGCTCGCGACCCTGGTCGTCAACAAGCTCCGTGGCACGCTCAACGTCGCAGCCGTCAAGGCTCCCGGCTTTGGCGATCGTCGCAAGGCTATGCTGCAGGACATCGCCATCCTCACCGGTGGCAAGGCGATCACTGAGGACCTCGGCATCAAGCTTGAGGGCGTCAAGATCGAAGACCTCGGCACCGCCAAGCGCGTCACCATCGACAAGGACAACACCACCATCGTCGACGGCGGCGGTAAGGACGACGATATCTCTGGCCGCGTCAAGGAAATCCGCGCTCAGGTCGAGAAGACCACCTCCGACTACGATCGTGAGAAGCTCCAGGAGCGTCTCGCCAAGCTCGTCGGCGGCGTAGCCGTCATCAAGGTCGGTGCTGCTACCGAAACCGAGATGAAGGAAAAGAAGGCTCGCGTCGAAGATGCCATGCACGCAACCCGTGCGGCTGTCGAAGAAGGTATCGTCCCCGGCGGCGGTGTTGCTCTCATTCGCTGCACCTACGCAGTCGAGGAGGTCATCAAGACCCTCGAGGGTGACGAGAAGATCGGTGCAACGATCATTCGCCGCGCCATCGAAGAGCCACTTCGCATGATCGTTTCGAATGCCGGCGAAGAGGGTGCAGTCGTCATCGGCAAGATCCACGAGTCCAAGGAACCGAACTTCGGCTACAACGCCGGAACCGGCGCCTATGAGGATCTCGTTGCTGCCGGTGTCATCGACCCGACCAAGGTAACGCGCACTGCTCTGCAGAACGCAGCCTCGATCGCCGGTCTCATGCTCACCACCGAAGCCATGATTGCCGACATCCCCGAGAAGAAGGAAGCGGGCGGCGGCGGTCACCAGCACGGCGGCGGCGGCGGTATGGACGGCATGTACTAAGCCTCCACCATCACGCAACAAAACAAAAGGCCCCGAGATCATCCGGGGCCTTCCTGTTGCTGCATCCATTTAGTAGGTTCTTCGCCCTCAGGTGATCATTCCCGAGGGAGACCTCCGCCCGCCTTCGCACTCATCCCCACCCCAGAGACTGTCATCGTAAAGGGTACAAACAGCCGCTGCTTCTTCTTCGTCCCCCAAAAACCTGTCATCCTGAGCGAAGCCGAAGGACCTGCGGTCGCCCTTGCTCTCATCCCGCCCACCCGATGGGGCCTATGTTTGTGTCCAACTCGTGAGAGCGATCCCGAAAACAAGTCGAACCTGACCACCCAGCTTCAGCGTAACCCAAGGTTCTAGCCCTGGCCCTGTTTCAGGCGTCGTTTCGCATGAAACGATCCGGTCCAGCGCTGCACCATTCATCGCCAGAACATCTCTGGCAGGGTGCGCAAACCTTGTAGCGTTCCCTGAACACGGGACAAGGTTCTACAAATCAAGCTGAAGAGGGATGAATCATGAGCACAACAACCGCAGTAAAACCGTTGGAAGAGACAGCGTCCGACGTTCACATGCAGGCACTGCAGACCAAGGTCCTCACCTGGCCTGAGCTACACCGCGGCGACTGCCAGCAGGATAATGGCCGTCTCACCTTCCACTCCGATGGCACCGGGACATGGACCGCGACGGTCCTCACCTACCACACCACCAACCGCGACATCTGGCACGCAGGATTCCAGATCAAGGGCTCCAACGGAGCGACCCTCTTCAGTGTAGGTCCCTTCGACAGCCCGCACATGCAGGACGGTAATCCTCCTCCCCGGTATGGCTGGGTGGCGCAGTTCTCCTTTCCGCCAGACTACTTCAACGGAATCGCAAGCGCAGTCCAGAACTGCTCCTGCTGAGGCATGACGGTGCAATCAGCGAGGGCCATGCACGCGCATGGCCCTCATCCTACGACTGCTGTTCTACTACCTACTGCGAAATCTCAACATTACCCGGACGCACCAGCATTGCCGTCCGCACCTTCAGGTGAGGAACCGTCGTCTTCACCCGCACATCCACAAGGTCCTTGCCTGCAGCCGGGAACGTCGCAACGTACGTCTCGAGAATATCTTTGTGGAATTGCTCGAGATACGGCACCATCGAAACCGGATTACCAGTTCCCTGCCAGTACGACCGGCCACCTGTTCCCTCGGCCATCTGCGCCAGGTAGCTCTGTCCGCTGAAGCTTCCACGACCGCCACGAAATCCCGCATCCGCGAAATAAATGGAGGAAACGGAAGCTCCTGCACGCTGCGCGTCCTTAATCGCCGAAGCGACATAGGGGCTGTCCTGGTTCAGGATGCTCGTGCTGCCGTTATACGGATCGACGCCGTTCGTAATCATCAACACAAAACGAGCCTTCCGCGTTGCACCGCCACCGTTGAAGCCCTCCGTCGGCCAGTTCTTTACGAACTCGGAGAGGCAGAAATAAGGGCTCGCACTCACGCCCGGCAGGCCAATCGGCAACCGAAGCTTGGCCGCCGCCGCCTCATGATCTGTCGTAAAGAAGCTCTCCTGGCGAATCGCACCGTTGGACATATACCCGATAAATATCTCGGTTCCAGCAGGCAGCCCCGTCACAAACGCGCGAAGCGCATTCAATTCGCGACCAACCGATTCGCGCAGACCATCATCGATGAGCAGGGCGACCTGTGCCGTAGCCGGTGTCACCGGCACCAGGCTGGTAGGTGGCTGTTTCATACGGTTCACTTCAAAGATCAGGCTGCTTGCCGTCAGCGGCGGAGCGTCCTTCGAGTCGGCAGTCACAAGCACCTGCGTAGGCAGCGGACCCTCCTGCGCGTGAGCAAGTAGTCCAAGGGAAAGCAGGGCGATGGGGAGGTACTTCTTCATGAGTCTTCCTTCTATCTGTATCTTCGTCATTTCAAAATAGCTTCTACCCATTAGACGCTCATCTACGCCAACCGGGCGCGGAAGACAATCTTCAGATAAACACGTCCTGAATAAAAGTGCCCTGTTTGACAAACATCGCCTCCAGAAGAGGTCCCTCAGCGCAGATAAGTCTCGAAACGCTCACCGACCCAAGTTGAAGTCCAAGCCTAAGTCCAATGTTTTGTTAGACCTTGGACTTGGAGAAAAAACTTGTAAGTCCCCAGAACTACTCTCCGCCGAGCCGTATCTTCAATCCCGTCCGAAACGTAAACGGCAAACTTGGATAACCAATCGGACCGATATGCTGCTGACTCAGCAAATTATCCAGTTGAGAGAAAACACTCACATGGCTGGTAGCTCGATACGTGAAACTCGTATCCAGCTTCGCAAACCCGTAGTCCAGATTTCGATTCGGCAGCAGCAACGTGTTGCCATTCAAAGTAGTATCAAGCGCACCCAGAAATGTAGAGTCATCCGCACGACTCGCAAGCGCGCCCTTGAAGGCCCACGTAAAACTCGAACCGCTATATTGCACCGCAAAGAAGCCAGTATGCGGAGGACGCCGAAACGGCCGCGCCCCAATCAGCGGCGAGGTGCTTCCAATCGCAATCCCCGGCAGATTCGGGTTCATCTCCGGAACCCCCTGCCGAGCAGCAGCCGCATCACCCGAGAAAGACTGGCTCACCACGCTATCAAGATACGTGTAGCCACCGCGAAGAAACAGCCGGTTGAACGGCTGGTACTGCAACTCCGTCTCAATCCCCTGCGCTCGAAACGCCAGTGAATTCAGCTCCGCACCAAGGAACGCCGCATCATTCGCCGGACTGATCGTAACCCCAAAGTAAGTCTGCAGATCACCCGGAGCAACGCCCTCAAGCTGATGCGAAAACTGGTTATGGAAGTAGCCCCCCTTGAAGATCAGCTTCTCTCCCCGGATGTTCTGGTCGACACCGATATCAAGCGTCCGTGACCGCTCAGGGCCAAGCGGAGCGATGGAAAACTTCGCAATATCCGCGGTATCGCCAGCCTGCAACAGCTCGCGATAGAGGCTCGAAAACTCGGTAGCAAGGCTCGGCTCCTGAACCCCCGTAGCAACATTGGCCCGCAGCTTCGTCCCACGAAACCATTTGCTGCCTGGACGAACCGGAAAGTAAGCCAGCCCAATTCGTGGCGTCCCCGCAACGCCATAGAGATGGTTCTTCTCAATCGCTCCACCAGCCGAGTAGAACAGCCGGTTCTTGATGTCGCCCTGAAACTGTAGCGTGTACTCGAAGTTCGTTCGTTTTATAGAATTACTCTCCCCAAACGCAGGCGCGTTGAAGACGCCACGCTCGTTCTCATACCGGAAGCCGAACAGCGCAAAGATGCGATGCGGAAAGGTGTAGTCGGTCTGATAGTAAAGCTCATCGCGATTCGAATCCTGATCCCGATCCGTGCTGAAAAATTGTGCCTGTCCCGTAGCCGAATAGCCATTCGCCCCGGTAAATGTAACCAGATCGCCGACATATGCCTGGAACGGCCCAAACGCACTCGGAATCGTCACCAGCGTCCCAGGATTCCCGTAGTAAGCCGCCTGCTCTCGCTTCCGCGCAATCCCATAGCTCACCAACGTATGCAGATTCCCAAGCAACCGATTCTCGACCGTCACACCCGAATAAAGATCCTGATCCGATTGCTTACCATCCTGCGAAACACCATAGAAGTCATGAGCATTCGGCAGTCCCGAAGCCGAATCCGTGTTCCGCAGCGTGAACCGCATCTGCGTATTCGCGATCAGGTCAGCCCCAATGTTCACCACCGAAGTCGTCGCATGAAACCGTTCCAGAGGGATAGAGTTCGACGTGTCAAACCGTGAGAACCCCCCGAAGTAGTCCAGTTTGCGGAACGCGCCGCTCAGCGTCCCTTCATTCCGATAGCTATGGAAATTCCCCGCATCGCCCGAGTAGTTGAACACCGGCCGCAGCGAGGTCCCACGAGTTGTCGTCAGGCTCAGCGCCGAAGCCGCCGCGTTCGATCCATACAGAACCGAATCTGGTCCGCGATACAGCTCGATCGCCGTCCCAAGGTTCGTCGTGCTGCCAAAACCCGTCGTCGACACCGTCCCGTAGTCGAATCCACCGCCAACATCCTCCGCCGGAATCCCGTCGATCAGCACCTTGTTCGCATCCGAGTTGCCACCGCGCACGAACAGCGAGGTAGCGCCGCCAAGCTGTCCCGTCTGCACGACCACAGTCCCCGGCGATTGCCGCAGGTCATCCAGCAGCCCAACCCGCGTCTCAAGATCGCGGGTTGGGATCAGCGTCACCGCCGAACTTACCTGTTCCAGCGGAGTCGGCGCTCCAGTCGCCGTGACCGTCACCCGCTCCGTGATCGACGCCACACTCAACACGACATTCCGAGAGATGGTCTCCGTCCGCCCGCCATAGAAGTCCTGCCCAATCCCCACAGCAAAGCTCTGTGCCGAGGTCAGCAGAAGGAAACGACCATGGGCATCCGTCAGAATCTCAAACGATCCTTCAGGGCCACTCAGCGCGATAGCGACGACACGCTTACCCTGCACCAGCTCCACCTTGGCAAACGGAATAGCCGCTCCAAGCGGATCGGTTACAGTCCCCCGCACGATCACAGCGTGAGCCGCAACTGGAGAAAGGAACATAAGCGGCGCAATCGCCCGCAAAGTAAAGCATCGTGCAGCGCGGCGGAAGGTAGAGATCATGGTGAAAGTACTCCGTTTTCTCTCGGGAATCGGCACGAGAGCCGCAGACGCAGGTCGCAAAGGACTCACAGATATAGCTTAAGTTGTATGGGATTCGCCATGTCCAAGTCAAAGCAGCAGAGCCAGCCATCGCTCTATGGAACAATAGGCGAATGGGCTTTTTGTGTACCGTTTGTGGCGAGCAGCACGACCCGCTCCCAATGAGTTATAGCGTCAAGGCACCGCTCGCAGTAGCCGGAATTCCGCCGGAAGAGTTCGAGCAGCGGGTCGTCTACACCGTGGATCAATGTGTCGTCGATGGCAAGGACTTCTACCTGCGCGGCCGAATACCGATCCCGGTCGAAGGCTTTGAAGATCCCTTCATCTGGGGAGTCTGGGCCGAGGTCAGCCCCAAGAGCTTTCTCCTCACCACCGAACGTTGGAGCACAGAGGGCCGCGAGCAGACGCCGCCATTTCCAGGCTGGCTCAACACCAACATCTTCCCCTTCGGCGACACCTTCAACCTCGAGGTTCGCGTCCACACCCAGGTTGTCGGACGCAGACCACACTTTGAAGTCGTCGATCAGGAACATCCCCTCGCCATTGAGCAGAGTCATGGCATCACGCTCCAGCGCGTCCAGCAAATAGCCGAAATGATCCTCCACGACGATGATTAGCGATGCACCGATTACCCTGAACCAATGATTCTTCGATACCTCATCCTTTGCCTCCTGCTCGTCCCGCAGCTTGAAGCGCAGAATAATCCCGAGTGGACAGCGAACCATCAACCATTTCGCATCGTCGGCAACCTCTACTATGTTGGCAGCAACGATCTCGCCTCTTATCTCATTGCGACACCCGAAGGCTTGATCCTCATCAACAGCAACCTGCAAAGTTCCGTCCCGCAGATTCGCCACAACGTCGAAGCCCTAGGCTTCCACTTCAACGACGTCAAGATCCTGCTCATCAGCCACGCACACCGTGACCACGACGCTGGAAGCGCCTCCATCAAGCAGCTCACCGGTGCAAAGTATGAGGTCATGGACGCAGACGTTCCCGTAGTCGAGAGCGGCGGCAAAGCCGACTTCTTCTACGGCGGAAGGTCCCTTTCCTACACTCCCGCCAAGGTAGATCGCACCCTGCACGACGGCGACGAAGTAAAGCTAGGCGGATCGATCCTCACCGCACACCTCACACCAGGCCATACCAAGGGTTGCACCACCTGGACCATGCGCATCACCGAAGCCAGCCGAACCTACAACGTAGTCATCATTGGGAGCACGGGCATCAATCCCGGCTATAAGCTCCTAGGCGATCCAAAATACCCTCAGATGTCAGCCGACTACGCCCGCACCTTCCGCACTCTCAAGTCGCTACCCTGCGACATCTTTTTAGGCGCACACGGCAGCTACTTTGCACTCAACGAAAAGTTTGCACAGATCAGACAAGGCAGCGCCAATCCCTTCGTAGATCCGCAAGGCTATGCATCCTTCGTAGAAGACCACGAGCAGGCTTACCGCAGAGAACTAGCGAAACAAACCGCCACAAAGCACTAGCTACTGCAGCAGGCTCTCTTCCGAAGAACGCAGCCGCAGTATCCGATCCACCGCATACGGTGCCCGGTTGTTAGCCGTGTGGAAGTGACGAACCTGCAACTCGCCCAGCAGGCCGATCCCCATCATCTGCACACCCGCAAGAATCAGCACACCAGCGATTACAAAGAGCGGACCATGCAGCAGCATGATGTTCTGCCCTGTAGCGACTTTCAGCACCAGCAGCCACATCGCCATAAAGGTGCCGCCCATCATGCCCAGCGCGCCGATCGTTCCAAAGAAGTGAAGCGGCCGGGTCATATACTTCAGCAAAAAACGAATCGTGAGCAGATCGAAGAAGACGCGAAACGTCCGCGAGATGCCGTAGTGACTCTTGCCATGCTCCCGCTCAACGATCGTGATCGGAATCTCACAGATGCTCGCGCCATACCAGGAGGCCAGCGCCGGAATGAACCGGTGCATCTCCCCATACAGCGGAATGTTCTGGATCACCTCGCGACGGTACGCCTTGAAGGTCGTCCCAAAGTCATGGATGTCCACACCCGAAAGCTTCGCCATCAGCCAGTTCGCCGCACGCGACGGAATCTGGCGCAACATCACGTTATCGACGCGCGCGACACGCCAACCGCTGACGACGTCGTAACCTTCTTCAAGCTTTGCCAGGAACGTCGGAACCTCCTGCGGATCGTGCTGCAGATCGCCATCCATCGCCAGGATGAACTCGCCTTGCGCATGGTCAAAGCCCGCAGCAAGGGCCGACGTCTGACCAAAGTTCCGTCGAAGCTTGATCACCATAACCCGGCTATCCACCGCGGCGATCTCTTCAAGCAAACGGTACGTACGGTCACGCGAACCGTCGTCGACAAACACCAGTTCAAACGTTTCGCCGACCTGATCCATAACCCCCTTCAAGCGGTCGTAGAGCGTCGTAACGTTATCTTCTTCGTTATGAAATGGAACGACGATAGAGTATTTCAGCACACCTTATTTTACCCCCGCAGTGCACAAAAGCCATCGTCATCTTCGGCTGACTCTACGATGCAAAAGAGACTCCGCTGAATCAGGTCAACTCCGAAAGCATCAAAATAGAAATAACAATGCACTTTTAGGAGAATCCAGATGCAAATCGGCATCGACAGCTTTGCTGCGACCATCACCGACCCGTCCACCGGCATCACCCTAAGCCCCTCGCAGCGTTTGCGTAACCTCCTCGACGAGATTGAACATGCCGACCAGGTCGGTCTCGACACCTTTGGCGTTGGCGAGCACCATCGCCCCGAATTCCTCGATGCCGCGCCCCCCATCATTCTTGCTGCCGCCGCAGCGCGCACCAAACGCATCCGGCTCAACAGCGCCGTAACCGTCCTGAGCGCAGCCGATCCCGTCCGTGTCTTTCAGGAGTTCGCCACCCTCGACCTCCTCTCCGCGGGGCGTGCCGAGATGGTCGTAGGACGAGGCTCCTTCACCGAGGCCTTCCCGCTCTTCGGCCTCAACCTGGAAGACTACGACTCCCTCTTCGCATAAAAGCTCGATCTACTGCTCACCATCCGCGAAAGCACCTCCGTCCACTGGTCCGGCAAACATCGTGCCGCGCTGACTGGCCAGGGCGTCTATCCGCGACCTCTTCAGGATCCCCTGCCCATCTGGCTCGGTGTCGGCGGTACGCCGGAGTCCTTCGTGCGCGCTGGCATGCTTGGCCTGCCCCTGATGATCGCCATTATCGGTGGTGAGCCTCACCGCTTCCGTCCGCTGGTCGATCTCTACCGCGAGTCCGGGCGCCGCGCCGGCCATAGCCCGGAGACGTTGAAGGTCGGCCTCCATATGATCGGCTTCGTCGGTGACACCACCGCCCAGGCCGCCGATGACTTCTTCCCCGGATACGCCCTGCTCTTTACCAAAATTGGCAAGGAACGTGGCTGGCCAGCGACAACCAGAGCCCAGTTCGATGCCACCCGCAGTCCAAAGGGAGCACTGCTGGTAGGCGATGCGGAGACCGTCATTAAGAAAATCCTCTACGTGAACGAAGCGCTCGGCGGCATTGCCCGCATCAACTTCCAAATGACCAATGTAGCGCTCTCTCACGCCACAATGCTTCACAGCATCGAGTTACTTGGCATGCAGGTAGCTCCCGCCATCCGCAAGGAACTTGGAGTAGAAGTCGCCAGCTAATTGAAGTCAGCGACGGCATGCACCTTCTACGGAAGATCCTGTTTATAGAGATTGAGAAAGAGACTCTTCGTCACCTGGTAGCAGTCGCACGCAGCAGCTTCCAGGCTCTCCCTGTTCAGGATTTTCACGTGGCCGCGCTGGTATTCGATCAGCCCACTACGTTGCAGCGCACCCGCGACCATGGTGACCGTCGTTCGCTGCGCTCCAAGCATCTCCGCCAGGAACTCCTGCGTAAGGTTGAGTACATTGGATTGAGTTCGATCCTGCACCATCAGCAGCCATCGAGCAAGCCGCTCTTCCGCGTCGTGAAGCCGATGACATGCCGCGACCTGGCTCAAGCTGAGCGCCTGCTCTTGAACAAACTCAAGGATGCGATCGCGAATCTCGCCAGTCGACCGGTAAGCCTTCTGCAGCTCCGTAAATGGAATGCGCAGTGCACTCCCTTCAAGCTGCATAAAGCAGCGCGTCGGAACCTTCGCCGGACCAAGCAGATGCAGGCTCCCCACAACGCCCTCATGGCCGATGACGCCTACCTCCGCCGTCCCGCCCTCGACCATCGAAGCCACGACCGAGGCGATGCCTGAGGTCATAAAGTATGCATGAGGCGGAGTCACCTCCGGCTCGTAGAGCACCGTTCGCAGCGGAAGGTGCACTGCCGTCGAATGTGCCAGCAGCAGCTCACGGCTCGGTGCGGACAGGCTCGATAAAAACAGATTTGCTACGGGAGTAGACATAGACTCTCCTTTGCTTCAGTTCGCAAAGGACCGCCGTCTACAGGAAAACGGCAGCGGGTCACGTCTCTGATTAGATGGAAGTAGGCTGGATGCAACTCCCAACCCGACTATACGCCTGTGTCATAGATCCGCTTGTGCATTGATCTCGCTCGTAGAAAACCACCCGTCAGGTCGTCTGCTGATAGAGCCGGTAACTCTCATCCTTGATCTCGGGGTAAGGCAGCATGCGGACCTTCTCTCCATCCGTCGCCACCTCCCAAGCAGGAGAAGATCCTACCCGCTGTGCCGCGAGAAGCTGCTTCTGCGTCATAGCCCGAGAGCCAGGCTCGATCGCAAACAGCGCCACCGGACCATACAGCAGCGCCACAAGCTGCGGGTGACGCGCATCGAGCGGTGACAGCCGCAGCGGCATATCGAGGGAAAGCTCCACGCGATCACCCTCCTTCCAGGTACGGTCGATGCTGGCCCACGTTCCCGGCGTCAGTTGCACGTCCGCGGCCTTGCCGTTGACCACAACCCTCGTCCCGCTACCCGCCCAGGCCGGAATCCGAAGCGCAATCGTAAACCGCTCCGGCTTCGACACGGAAAGCTGCATGCTCGTCTCCCCGTTCGCCGGGTACTGCGTATGCTGCGTCAGCGAGACACGCGCGCCACCCTGCTGCCAGATAATCTTCGAAGGCACATAGAGATTGACGTTAATCCCCTTCGCGCTCCGCAGGTAGGAGCTGATGCCGTAGTCCGCCGTAAGCTGCGGAAACGTACCGGAGCAGCATGGCCACTTCTGCTCATAGTCGACTTTCTTCGCATCCTGGCCAAAGTCCGAGTAGTAGAAACTCACACCGTCCGTGCGAATTGGTCTTGCTCCCAGAATGGTGTTGTACAGCACCGTCTCCATGGAGTCGCCATAGCGCGAATCGCCTGTGACGCGCATCAGGTACCGCGTGATCTTGAAGTGACCATAAGCCCCGCACGGCGTCTCAAAGGAGTTGTGTGTCTTCCCAAGCGAAGCAGCAAGCTCATCCGTATCCGGCTTGCGGAAGCCCTCATCGGGACCCCACCCTCCCGTCGCGTAGCTCTGTGCCTGCACAAAGCTGAATCCATTGCGGGCAGCACGAAGATGCTTGTCGCTGCCATCCGTTAGATACGCCTGCATGGCCGAGCACAGCGCGTTCACATGGCTGTAAGCATGCTGCCCCGGCAGCACATTCCGGTTCTCGGAGAGCGGTCCAAAGTAGGTGTCATCTTCTAAAAACCTCTGAGCAAGCTGGCGATACCGCGCCCCCGCCCCGCGCTGGTAGGCCAGGTAGAAGTTCTCCGGCAGCGTATAGCTCTCGTCCCACGTAAACGAGACGTTCTTGTGCGGGCGAGCCATCATCTCCTCACGGTTCAGCGCCTTCGGAGGAAGGAACGGCAGCACTGCATCCGTGGCCCGGTTAAGCACAGCAAGCGCCTGCGGATCACCCGCAAACTCGTGAGCATCGATCAAGCCGACGTTCGTTTTGTCGAATGTGTACGCCGGAATACAGTAATCGCTATAAAACTTCTCACTGATCGTCGGCGAAAAACCCGCTACCAATCGCTGCACCTTAGCCTGCGTAGCCTTATCACCCGTGGCGGCATACGCCCGCGAAAGCCCGGAGACATACTGCCCAAACGTATGCCCGGGTATGTAGCCCGTCATATTCTTCGGCGGATCGAACAGTGGCGACGGCGAGTACCAGCCGCCCATGTCCTCCCCCGGTGCGGGAAGCCCCGAAAGCTGACGAAACGGCTTCAGCAGGCTGTCCTCATTCAAATTCAGAAAGAGCTGATGATTATGCTGGAACTGGATAAGCATCGGACCATCAAGAAGCCGGACATCCTTATAGTCAAACTGCATCAGAGGCGTCGAGGGCTTCGCCATCACCCCGGCTGCCTGGAACGCATGGGCATCGCGTAGAACGGCTGTGGCCGCAGCAAGAGCAGCACTTCCTCTAACAAAGGCGCGACGAGAGGTCTTCTGCATGCAGTAACTCCATCGGGCAAGACATCCAACAAAACTCTAGTAAGCGTTTTCCACCGTCGATCGAGAATGACAGAAGAATAGCCACAAGCAGCGTAGCACCACCGAGACAATGTAGTAAATTTGCCCCGTCACCGAGATTTCGAGCCTCTTTCACAAACTCAATCACTTCGACCTTCCTCACGCATCCTGACAGCAGGCAGATGCCTCTTATTCCCATGGCAACCGCAAGTTCCTCCTGCGAACTAGACACGGCGCAAGCTGAAATCGGCCCGATCGAAACAGACGGCAGACTCTGGCGACCCCGCCGCGTCCTCATCACCCCCGACGCCCTCTCCCTCCCCTACGGCCGTGCCATGCTCGACCGTGCCGCCTCACACGGCGCAGAGGTCATCCGCCTCCCCAACAATCGGCTCACCGGCTTCAAGGCAGAGAGCGAAAGCAAGAGCTACGCCCTGGCCAAGACCACCTTCGCCATCGTCGTATCGCCTCCCGGCCAGCGCAAGCTCCAGCCCATCCCACCATCCGCCGACTGGCAGTTCCACATCGCCCAGGGCTGCCCGGCGCACTGCCAGTACTGCTATCTCGCCGGATCGCTCAGCGGCCCACCTGTCACCCGCGCCTACGCCAACCTGCCCGAGATCCTCGAAGGCCTCCGATCCTACGCGGGCGCAGGCCAGGTCACCTCGCGCTCCGAGTTTCGCGCCCACGAAGGCACCACCTTCGAGGCCTCCTGCTACACCGATCCCCTCGGCATCGAGCACCTCACTGGCGCGCTCGCCGAGTCGATCCGCTTCTTCGGTCAGTGGGACGACGCCGTCCAACTACGCTGGACCACCAAGTTCGCAGCCGTCAGCCCTCTGCTCGCCCTCGAGCATCGCGGCCACACCCGCGTTCGCTTCTCCATCAACGCCGCCAGCGTCACCCGCGACTTCGAGGGCGGAACCGCAAGCATCGCCCAACGCCTCGGAGCTTTGCGGCGCATGGCCCTCGCAGGCTACCCCATCGGTCTCACCATTGCCCCAATCATGCCCGTAGAGAACTGGCAATCCCAGTACACCGAACTCCTGACCGCCGTCGCTAAAGCCGTCGAAGGAGTAGCCGCCCTCGACCTCACCGTAGAGCTCATCACCCACCGCTTCACGCCCGGCTCGAAGGAAGTCCTCATCGGCTGGTACCCCAAGACCAGCCTCGACCTCCGCGAAGAGGCCCGCACCCAGAAGCGCACCAAGTTCGGCGGCTTCAAGTTCGTCTACCCAAAGGACTCCATGGGCGAGATGCGCTCTTTCTTCGAGCAGACCATCGCCACCCTCCTGCCCACAGCCCGCATCCTCTACTGGGCCTGACCTCTACTGCGCGCCAAACGACGGCGGCTCATCGCCCTTCTTCACGCCCCACGTCTTATCGGGCGCATCACCAAGGTCAAATTCCAGCGTCCCGCCCTTCAACGCAAAGCTCTCCGGCAGCCACGTCTTCGAACTCGACTTGCCATTCACCTTAAAGCCATGTACGTAGGGATGATCCGTTCCAGCCGCCTTCGCCACAATCCGCACATCCCCGCCAGCCCGGTGAACCGTCACCTTCGAGAAGAGCGGACTAGCCAACACAAACTCCGCCCTGCCCGGAATCTCCGGATACAGCCCCATCGACGCAAACACATCCCACGACGACATCTCGCCAAGATCGTCATTACCCGGAACACCCTTCGGTTCATTCTTCCAGATCGTGTTCAGCACCTGCCGCACCAGTTGCTGTGTCTTCCAGGGCTGCCCGGCAAAGTCGTAAAGCCAAGGCGTTTCAATGGACGGCTCATTGTCCAGCTCCGCATGCAGCGGTCCCGACTTCGTCACCGCCGGCGCACCCTTTTCGTCATAGAAAAAACGATCGAGCCTCGCAACCGCCTTATCCCGCCCACCCATCTGCTCGAACAACCCGGCAACGTTGAACGGAACCATCCACACATACTGCGCCGCGCTACCCTCCACAAACCCATCCTCGGTAGCGGGGGTAAACGCCTTCGCAGCCTTATCGTCATCATCCTGCACCAGCGGCCAACTCCCATCCGCATTGCGATTCATAAAGTACCCGCCATCCGGTGCAGCCTTGGGATTCCAGATGTTCTTCCAGTACTGTGCCCGCTCCGCAAACCTGCTCCTCACCGCCTCATCACCCAGGTGACCGGCAAGCGCCGAGATCCCAAACTCCGCCGAAACATCCTCCAACGTATCCGCCGCCGGCCCCCACGCCGGAGCACCAACAGGAATGTAGTGCAGCTTCAACCACTGGTCCAGCCCCGGCCTCTGACCAACGCACTCCACGGGACACCCATCATGGCTCAGGTCTTCCTTCGTAGGCACATCCGCCGCGCGCACCAGCGAGGCCAAAGCCGCCTTTACATCGAACTGCCGCCCGCCAAACGCCAAGATATCCGCAACCGCCGCTGCCGCCGGATCACCGTTCATCACATGCGTAGCGCCACCAAGATGCGTCCACCGATCCCATCTGCCACCATCCTGCTCCGACTGGTTATAGAGGCTCTGGGCCACGTCGCTTCCCTGCTTCGGATCGAGCCACGTCAGCAATTGAAACTGTGACCGGTACACATCCCATCCCGAGAAGTTGGCATACTGCACCGCCTGCCCGCTGCCAACCCGATGAACCTTCGCGTCCATGCCGGTGTACTCGCCGTTGGCATCGCTATAGGTCGTCGGTGTCATCAATGAGTGGTAAAGTGCGGTCGTAAAGACCGTTCGCTGCTCGTCCGTTCCACCTTCGATCTCGATCTGGTTGAGTCGCTTGTTCCACGCAGCCCGTGCCCTCGCGGAAACCTCCTCATAGCGAACCCCTGCGATGCTCTCGGCATCAAGATTTGCCCGCGCATTCGCCTCGCTCACATACGAGATGCCAATCCGCACTCGCACCTCTCCACCCGTTCCGAAGCCAGCCCACACCCCAGACCCGTGCCCAGCCTCCGGAAAACCCTTAGGCCCAAATCCTGTTCCACCCGTTGCCGCCGTCGCCCCAGGCGTCACCTTCTCATCCGTCCAAGCACCCGTCTCCGTCATCGGTCGGTCAAATCGCGCCACGAAGTGCAGCGTGTAGTACGGCCGTCGATCTTCCGTCCCCAGGTAGCCACAGAAGTTCCCGCTCGTTACCGACCCTGTAATCGTTCCCGAAGCCGCATCAACCCGGCTCTCCGCCGCCGTCGACCCCACCTCGGAGTCTGACGTCCTCACCAGCAATCGCGCCGGCTTCCCCTCCGGAAAGCGGAAGGTCGCAACACCCATCCGCGTAGCTGCAGCCAGCGAAACCTCGACGCCATTCGCCAGTGTTACCCGATACGATCCCGGCTCCGCTTTCTCATCGGTATGGGTAAACCCAGCAGCGTAGTTATGTCTGAAGTCGCTCGAAGGCGAAGGCCCAATCGCTTCTGTCACGGGCATAAGCGGCACGTCGCCCGATCCTCCCGCACACCCCCAGCCCTCAACGTTCGTCAGGCTGAACCCGCGAATCTTGTCTGCGCGAAACTCGTAGCCACCCGGCGCGGCGATCATCCGCTTCGCATTGACAGGCGTCGCCTCAGGGCTGAACTGCACCATGCCGAACGGCATCGTCGCGCCGGGAAACACGTTCCCGCCGTTGGCAGTCCCAATCAGCGGGTTGACCAGCGCAGCTCGATCCTGGGCATCGCTTAGAGCTGCTGCAAAGGCGACAGTGCCAATCATTAGTCCGCCAACCAGCAGGCGGGAAAACACGGAGGTGGCTCGTACATTCATGCCTGTAGACTACGGCATCGAGCAGGCTCGCAACCAGCACAAGCCTGCTCCTGCTGACGCTCTAGAAATCAAGCCGAGCCGATACCTGCCCCGTACGGCTGCCACCAAAGTCAGACCCACGCGCCTGCGTGATCTTGCCAAAGTTGGCAGTCGTGATATCCAACGCCGGATCACTCAGGTTCGTATGGTTCAGTACATTGGTAAACGTGCCTTCCACCCGGAACTTCACACCCTCGATGAGCGCGAACTCCTTCGATACACCCGACGATAGGTTTACAGTTCCCGGCCCGACAATCGACCCGATCTGCGCATTGCCAAATCGTCCAATCGGCGGCGTAGCCCCAGCCTGTGCGGGATTGCCACCGGTGTAGCAATTCGTTCCCGGCGTCCAGTTCGGAGCACCCGGACACACAATGGACGCCGTGTTGATCCAGTTACTCCGGCTCTGGTTGGAAGGCTTCGTCGCACCCACCCTGTCCGGTTTCTGTGCACGATGCCCAAGGTCGCCAAACTGACCGCCGTTGAGCCCCGACCCCGTGCCCGAAGGGTCAGCCTCGCCACTCGGTATGTAAGCCGAGAGGAACGGCCCCGTCTGGATCAGGAAGATGTTGCTCGTCCGCCATCCTCCAACCAGCAGGTCCGCAACCTTACTCATATTCGACCCAATCATCCTGCCGCGACCGATCGGCAGATCGTACAGCACCGTCGAGCTCCAGTGATTGCGACGCGTCCCATACACGTTGCCAAAGTCCACCGATCGATCACCCGCATACGAAGATCGCGCTCCACCATTCTCCAGTGCAAAGCCCGTGTTGTTCGGCCCCTGGTTGTCCGAGACGTTCTTCGCAAAGGTATAGGTTGAGTCGAACTCAAGCCCGCGATTCATGTGGTGCGAGAACTCGACCTGCCCCGAGTGGTAGCTCGCATTCGCGCCAGTTGACCGGGTGTTGATGCGTCCCCAGTTCGGGAAAGGCCGCGCCGTCAATGGCTGTACATATGCCGAAGTCGTCGAAGAATAAGCCAGGTCATTCAAGTTAGGAGCCCACACCAGCTGATGCGTCTCGAGGCCAATATATGAGACGCGCAGCCCAAACGAATGCCCCAGGTCTCGATCAATCGAGAGCGAGTACTGCTCCGAGTACGGGTCCTTCCAATGAATATCGTTCGCCGTTCCAAAGTAAGCCTGCCCGAACGATGCCGTGTTGCTGTTGATCCCCGAACCAGCCCCAATCGCCGGCCACGCAAACGCAGGCCCGGTCGCCGTCTGCACATTCGGGAACGCCACCGTGTACGACTGTAGCGTTCCCGTCAGCGAGTAGAAGTTCCGCCCCAGCAGCGTAATGTCGTACATCCCAAAGCCGCCGCGCAACACAGTCCGGTCGTTGCCGAACGGCCGATACGCCACCCCAAATCGCGGCATGAAGCGCTTCGTCGGCACCTCACGCAGGCCAGACGGCAAGCCAGCCTGCGCGTTCGAGACCACCGGCGTACATGCCGCACCATTCACCGTCGATCCGCCCGTTGAGGTTCCGATCGCACACCCATTGAAGCTATTCAGAAACGCCTGCGACAGCACACCCTCGCCTCCAGCGGGATACACCACCCGGCCCGACTTGGCCACCGATGGATCAAAATTCCCGATGTTGCCCGAGGGATCGTGGTACGCCGGGTGATACTCATACCGCACACCATAGCTCACGACCAGATTCTGTCGCGCATGCCACTCATCCTGAAAGAACGCATTCGAGTACAGCGACTTGCCATCGTTATCCGCTGCAACCTGGTCATACTCCGTCACGTTCGGCGTACCTACCAGGAAGTCGGCGAACTCCTGCCCCGTAAACTGCGCACTCGTAAAGTCGAACGTCCCATAGTTATCCGCCCCGAAGAATCCGAGCGGCGTCAAAGCCTCGACATGCCGGAAGTCGACACCAAACTTCATCATGTGGCTCCGAACCTGCCAGCTCACCGTGTCGAGATACTGGATCGTCCGCGACTTCGTAATCGACGTAAGCCTATCCGCATTAAGCGAAGAGAGCGCCTTGAAGTCCAGCTCCGGCACCCCGTTGAAGAAGAGATTCGTCAGCCCCTGCAGCCCCGTCGACTGCGCGAACCCCGGCCCGTTGAAGCCGTTCGTCTGGCCCGTGTTGTCGAACGTAAAGCCAAATCGAAACTCATTAATCAGCTTCGGCGTGATGTTGTAGTTCGCCGAAAGCACAAGGATGCGATCCTGAATCGTCTCCTGGCTGTTCGGCACCAGCAGTGGCTCCGGCAGGCCGATGTTGTAGTTCTTCCACGTATACCGCGCAAAGAACAGCGCCTTCTGGCCCACGTACTGGTCGCCACGAACATCGAACTGGTTCGACGACTGATCCGCCGCCTGGTTCACATAGTAGTTCGGCACCCCATTCGGAAACACAGTAGGATCGCCATGGTTCGGATCAGGAAAGAACTGTAGAAACTTCTGCGAAGCCGTATTGATGTTCGGCAGCTGATTATTCGCATAGAAGGTTCCCGGAGCAAACGGATTCCTCAGGGAGTTCGCCGGAAGGTAGTTGAAGTTTCCCGTCTTCATCAGCGTGCTCGGAACGATGTACTGGTTCGGCGTACTCTGTGGCAGCCGGAACGCCTCAAACGTCCCAAAGAAGAAAGTCTTATCGCGCCCATGATAAAGATGCGGAATCGTCACCGGCCCGCCAACGCTCGCCCCGAAGTCATTACCCACAAGCCGCGGCTTCGTTGCCGCACCGAACGGCGTCGCATTGAACGCCGCATTCTGGTGATACCAAAACACACCGCCATGCAGCTTGTTCGTGCCCGACTTCGACACTGTCGTCACCTCACCCGGCTGCCCGAACTGCGCATTATTCAGCACGCCGTCCACACGCAGCTCCGCGATCGACTCGCCCGAAGGAAACGCATTCGGCAGCGGGGAGTTCGACGTAGCATTCTGCGAAGTAATACCGTCCACTGTCACCTCCGTCTGGAACGGCAGCCCACCCTGAATCGAAAATCCTCCACCCGTTCCATTGTTCGGAGCCGTATCCGTCTGCACCCCCGGCAGCGTCTGGATCAGGTTCAACGGGCTCGTCCCACTCGAACTCGCCCGATAATTTGCCGGAAGATTTCGTACATCCGCCGCATCCAGACTGGCCGCAATCGACGCCGTCTCCGTGTCAATCACACCAGCGGCCGAAGCATCGACCGTCACCTGCTCCGACACGCTACCGGGCTGCACCGCAACATCCGCGCGTAACTGCTGGCGCGCTGCCAGCACAAGCTGTTGCACCTCCGTCGACTTGAATCCGGCAGCATCCACATGCACGACGTAGTGCCCCGGCGGAAGATTGTTGACCTCGTAGTTCCCCGAACCGTCTGCATGCGTCGTCCGAACCACAGCCGTATCCGTGTTTGTAACCTTCACAGTTGCAGAGCTGATCGCCGCTCCGGTTGGGTCCTGAACCGTGCCCACAATCAACCCCTGCGTCGACTGCGCTTTCAAGCCAATCCCGCTAGTAACACTGAACAGACAGACAATAATCATCAACGATCGGCGCATGGACATCTGCATGAATGGGCTCCTGAAGAACAGCAATGGTTGAGTGGCAATCAATCTTGTAGAAGCTCGACTAATGTTGGTTGTTGCTCAATATATAAAAGGACTGCGAACGTACCAAGAATGCAATGTGACCAGCCGATAAATAGTGTCTTTATCGGTGCATGCCTTAAACCTGTGTAACATCAGCCGGATAGAGGATTCTTATCATGAACATCCGCAATCTAGTAAGTATTTTTGCTCTGGGTCTCTCGTGCTTCAGCCCACTCCAAAATGCGGGTGCTCAAAAGCCTTCCGTCAAAGACCGCAACGTGATCATCGTCATGACCGACGGCCTTCGCTGGCAGGAGGTCTTCCGCGGAGCCGACGAAACCCTCCTTACCCCCATAAATTACTACGATGGTCGCGACGTCAAGAAGCTCCAGCAGAAGTTCCTCGCACCGACCCCCGAAGACCGCCGCGCCCGCCTGCTCCCCTTCCTCTGGAGCACCTTCATCCCGCAGGGCCAGTTCTACGGCGACCTCGACGCCGGCTCCGACGCCCACGTCACCAACGGCTTCAACTTTTCGTACCCCGGCTACAGCGAAACCCTCACCGGCCATCCCGACCCCAACATCAATTCGAACGACAACAAGCCCAACCCCAACGTCACCGTCCTCGAATGGCTCAACAAGCAGCCCGGCCTCCAGGGCAAAGTAGCCGCCTTCGGAGCATGGGAGGTCATTGGCGGTATCGTCAACGCCGCGCGCTGTAACTTCCCCGTCGCCGTCTCCTACGACCCCTTGCTCCTCACGCCATCGACCCCCGAGATCGATCTGCTCAATCAATGGAAAGCCGAGTCCCCTCGTATCTGGGACGACGAAGCCTTCGACGCGCCCACCTTCTACACCGCCATGGCTTACCTCAAACTCAAGCAGCCACGCGTCATGTTCCTCTCTCTCGGCGAGACAGACGACTGGGCTCACGGTGGCAACTACGGCGAGTACCTCGACTCCGCCAACCGTGTCGATGCTGACCTCGCGCAACTTTGGAAGCAGATCCAAAGCATGCCGCAGTATCGCAACAACACAACCCTCATCTTCCTCACCGATCATGGTCGCGGCAGCGGTCCAGACGACTGGAAGGGCCACGGCCAGAAGACCCCCGACTCAAAGAACATCTTCATCGGCCTCTTCGGTGCCGGCGTCCCAGCCACGGGTCTCCAGAAGAACGTTGCCGAAGTAACGCAGAACCAGGTCGCCGCTACCGTCGCACAGTACCTTGGTCTGGATTGGAACGCACAAGAACCTCGCGCAGGAAAGCCGCTACCCACGCAAGCCACCCACTAAGAAGCAACATTATTTCGAACCAATCAAATTTATGAGGAGTCCTGTGATTCACAGCAGGAAGCATCATCGCGTCTCGGGATGATGCCACTACGTCATGCGCATCCAAGGGAGTGATGCAGGCGCAGCAAGTGGGAGAACGTCATTACTATGAGTGCGGAAGCGGCAACGAAAACACGTACGAGTCATGTCACTCCCATCGTCACGGCCGCGCCCGAAACTTTACCAGGCCCACGAAGAAGTCACCGGCAACTATAAGCCTGGAAGCAAAGTAAGACACAAACGCTTCGGCGAAGGTGAAGTCAAAGACTGCTACGGAGATGTAGCGCTCGTCCACTTCGCCTCCGCAGGTGACAAGAAGTTGAAGATCAACTTTCTCACCGCACGCTAGCAGACCTAAATGAAACGACCTACGCACAAGTCGACTCACTTCAAACGTATCGACTCCACGCAAGTAACCTGCGGACTAAGTCGCCCATCGGACAATGAAAGCTGGGCACAACGTCTAAAGTCACTCTCAGCAATAGGAGGTAACGCAATGGCTGCAAGCTTTAGTCTTTGTAACGGAACCTTTAGCGATACACAGAAGCGCCTCTTCTCTGGCTTCCCACTTTCTACGATGTCACCCCAGGCCTGTCCGAAGTGCGGCATTAAGACCTATCCCGAGCGCGCCGGCACCGACTGGATTCCCAAGATGCACAAGGGACCCACGCTCCTTAATCCAGTTCAATATAAAACTTTCACTCCACCGGAAACTCAGCAACCTTAGGCGTAACTCTCGGATCGATCTCTGTAGCTCCGCCAGCCTTGTTAATCACATTGCGGATCCCGCCGTTCTTCCCAAGGCAGACCGTGATCATGTGATGGAAGTGAATGCCCGGTCGCGTTGGCACCTCAATAGCTCGACTCAGCTTGATATCCGGATGCGTGAAGACACTGTAGATTCCAAGACCCCACGCCTCGTGGCTCTTCACTGCATCGGCTACCTTGTACGCCGCCCAGCCATCGGTACCTGCAGCGCTCGTAAAACTCGCCTGTGTCGGAGGGTCATACGGTATCTCTGACTGGTAGAAGTAAGTCCGTCCTCCCTCACCATTCCAAAGCACCTGAAACTCCTGCTGGTGCTCGACAAACAATCCATACGCAGTTACATTTTGACCATTTACAACAAGACCGTTCGCGCTCGGATTAGTTGCCCAGCCGACACCCGCCCCATGATCCGCCCGCCAGATCCACGTATGGTCGATCACCACATCGTTGCTGTTCACCTCAAGATTGACACCCGCGCTTCCGGGTCCCGCACCACCTACCCGAAAGAAGATATCGTGCAGCGACACCGGGTTATCGCGATGGCTCGCCGTACTCCCAATCGGCCCCACCTGTAGCAACACTGGCGACTTATCCAGACCCGCATCCAGCAGCAGTCCAGCCAGAACGATCCCATCCACATCCGCTGTAACTAACGCAGCCTTACCCGTAACAGGACGCAGCGTCGCAAACCCCAGCCCAAGCACCACCGTGTCCGGGCGACTTACACGGATCGGCTCAGAAAGCTCATACACCCCAGGCATAAACAAGAGGTTCTTTCCCCGTGCAAGCTGCTTGTTCATACCAGCCGCCGTATCCACTCCCGCATGCGCAATGTAAAAGTTCTCAATCGCAATCGACCTACCTGGAGTAACCCCACCTCGCCACGTAATCCCCACGGCATCCCGCCGCAATGACGGAACCCGCACACTATAGTTCCCCACACCGTCCACCTGCAGGAAAGGCTTCTCGCGAATGACCGGCGTCCTCGCCACTTTCGTGTACGGTGGTGCAGGCCACTCCCCAACCGGCATCGTTGGGACCCCCACAAAAACCATGTTCCAGTTCGATCCCGTCCAGCTTCCCCACTCGCTGTTTCTCGAGATCCACTGCTGCTGCGGACCAGCCCCAACATTTCCATCGACCAGATCATCGGACATCCATCCGCCACTGGCCCACCCATCATTCTGGTGCAGCACAATACTCCCGCGCACATGCATCCGCCGAAACGGCACCGCCTGCGACACAGCCCACTGCATCGTCCCTCCAGCAGGAGTCACCGCAACTCCTTCAGCGCCCCTCCAGAAAGTTGTCGTAGCATTATTGCTCTTCAGGCTCGCATCAACATGCAGGTTACCCGCAATGCTCACCTCATCCGGCGAAGCGCCCAGGCCAAGCACCTGCGTGTAGAAGCCCACCGGCACATCCACGTGATACGTCCCCGGCAGGAACAGCAGCGCATTCCGCTCCGGCCCAAACTCATTGTGTCGCTGGACCCCGTACACCGCATCGATCTTCTGCTGAATGACAGCCGAGGACATACCCGGATCGAACACCGCAACGTTCGGGCCGAAGTCAGGCTTCGTTGCACCTGCAGCCATCACAGGAAGAACGCTGAACCCACCCAACACGAGCGCGAACCCGCGCAACATAATCACTTCAAACAACTGCTTGCCGTTCATTAAATCTCCCCGGGATCTTTGCCAATCGCCTTCACTCCACGCTGATCATTATCCATGACGTGAAGCACCCGCTCTCCTTCGGCTCGTCAAGAGTTGACAACCCTCCCTCCACATAATTAACTCAAGCTTCACATAATGCACAGCCGTCGCACGGGAGACACCATGGGTCCAGTCACAGATGTTCCACGCCAGCGCCTCGCCAGGGTCGCTCTGCTCATCGCCGCATTCACCCTCACCAGCGTCGCATCCGCGCAGGAGGTCTCCGGCAGCATCAGCGGCACCATCATCGACCCCAGCGGTGCAAGCGTCAAAGGTGCCATCGTCACCCTCACCAACGCTGATCGCGGCCACGTAGAGCGCTCCCTCACCACCAACGCCGCAGGCTTCTACACCGCCAACTCGCTCCCCCTCGGCAGCTACACCATCCGTATCGAAGACGCAGGCTTCAAGAGTGAGTCCATCACGGGCCTCGTCCTTCACGTTCAGGACTCCATCACCATCAATCGCTCCCTCCAGGTTGGCAGCTCCGACCAGCAGATCGCCGTCACCGCCGACGCCCTCCAGCTCAACCTTGAAGACGCCACCTCCGCCAGCCTCATCAACGGCACTCAGATGCGCGAACTCATCCTCAACACGCGCAACTATGAACAGCTCCTTGGCCTCCAGCCCGGCGTCGCCTACACCGGCACCTCCGACCAGATCTACCTCGGCCCCACCAATCCTCTCGGCGGCGCCAACACCGTAGCCTTCTCCGTCAACGGGCAACGCACCAGCGCCAATAGCTGGACTATCGACGGCGCCGACAACGTAGACCGCGGTTCCAACCTCACCCTCCTCTCCTTCCCCAGCGTCGACGCCATCGCCGAGTTCAAAACCCTTCGCGGCACCTACTCCGCCGAGTACGGTCGGGCCGCAGCCGGTCAGGTCAGTCTCGTCACCCGCTCCGGCACCAACCAGATCCACGGCAGCGCCTACGAGTTCTTCCGCAATAACGAGTTCAACGCCAACGCCTACTTCAACAAACTCACCGCCATCCCCACGCCCCTCGCTCCCCTTCACTATCACGACTTCGGCTACACCGCAGGCGGCCCCGTCGTCATCCCGAAGATCTACAACGGGCACGACCGCACCTTCTTCTTCTTCTCGCAGGAGTTCCGCCGCGTCATCACCTACTCCCCCGTCACCCTCAACGTGCCCTCTGCCTCCGAGCGCGCCGGCATCTTCCCCTTCGCCGTCTGCGCCAACCTCAACTCCTCCGCCTCGAAGTGCAACGACGCCGGCGTCACTCAACTTCCCGCCGCCCGCCTATCGCCACTCGCGCAGGCCTACCTCAAGGACATCTACTCCCTCGACGGCTCCAAGGTTCCCCTCCCCAACCCCGGCGCCGGTCAGGACCCTCACGCCTTCACCTACAACGGCCGTAACGTCTACAACGACACCCAGGAAGTCGTCCGTATCGACCAGGCCTTCGGTCAGAAGCTGAACGTCTTCTACCGTCTCGTCCACGACAGCATCCCCACGCAGGAGCCCTACGGCTACGGCAGCGGCAGCACTGGCTTCCCCGGCGTCCAGATCACCAACACCCGATCCCCCGGCACCCAGCACCTCGGCCACGCCACCTACGTTCAATCCGCCACACTCCTTGCCGATGTCGGCTACGCCTACTCCTCCGGAGCCATCATCAGCACCCCCGTCGGCTCCGGACTCAGCACCAACTCCCCCGACATCAAGCCAACCCTCCCCTACACCTCCACCCTCGGCGTCGTCCCCAACCTGTCCTTCACCGGCTTCACCGGCATCAACAACGCTGGTATCTACAACGATTACAACCGCAATCACAACATCTTCGGCAACGTCACCAAGCTTGTGAAAAGCCACACCTTCATCTTCGGCGTCACCTACAACCGCTACCAAAAGACCGAGAACCTCACCGGCGGCAACGCAGGATCGTTCACCTTCACAGCAGCCGTAGGCTCTCTGCCCACCAGCTCGCAAGCCGGGGCAAACGTCGACAACATCTTCGAGCAGTCCTTCGCCAACTTCCTCCTCGGCACTGCGACCGGTGGCTTCGTGCAGAACTCAAGCTCCCGCACACCCAACCTCCACGCCAACCAGATCGAGGTCTACGCGCAGGACAACTACAAGGCCACCCACCGCCTCACCCTAAACCTCGGCGTCCGCTACTCCTACTTCCAGCAGCCCACCGACTCCAACAACCAGCTCTCGAACTTCAACCCCGCCACCTACATCGCCGCTAATGCACCCACTATCGATTCGAACGGCAACCTCTGCACCGCTGCACCCTGTGCCAACACCGCCCACCTCAACACCGGTGTCCCTAATCCCACCTACGATCCCCTCAACGGCATCGTTCTCGGAACTCCCGGCAACTTCGGCCACGCCTCCCCCTACGGCGCACAGGTAGGCACAGCGGATAAGGCGAACTTTGCCCCTCGTATCGGCCTCGCCTTCGACCTCTTCGGCGATGGCAAAACCGCCTTCCGCATGGGCTACGGCATCGCCTACGACGCCTCCCTCTATGGCGACTACGAGCAGAACGTCTTCTACAATCCGCCCTACGTCGGCACCGCAACCTACACCCTCACCACCCTCGACAACCCAACCGGCGGCACCGTCTCCACCGCCGCACCCGCCCTCCCCACCATCTACTCCGAGTCGCCCCAGTTCCACACCCCCTACTCACAGCAATATTCAGTCGACATCCAGCAGCAGCTCACTCCCACCCTCGTCCTCGACATGGGCTACTTCGGCGATCATGACACCCACCTCCTCGGCTACATCGACATCAACGCTCTGCGTCCGGGCGCAGCCGCAGCCGCAGGCATCCTGCCCGCGGGCGGCTTCATCAACTCCACCCAGACCAAGCTCGCCAATCAACTTCGCCCCTACAAGGGCTACGGCGGCATGTACGGCGACGAGACCATCTTCAGCTCCAACTACAACTCCCTCCAGATCTCCGTCAAGAAGCGCTTCAAAGGCAACAGCCTCATCGACGGCAACTACACCTGGTCGAACTCCATGACCAACAGCCCAGCCGACCGCAGCGGCGCGCCCCAGAACATCTACAACATCGCAGGGGAGTACGGCCGCAGCATCCTCAGCCGCACCAACATCGCCACCATCGACGGCGTCTGGGAGCTTCCCTGGTTCCACGATCAGAAAGGCATCGTCGGCCACGTCCTCGGCGGCTGGGAGACCTCCGGCATCCTCGCCGCAAACTCAGGCCTACCCTTCAGCGTCAGCACCTCCGCAGGAGGCCTCATCAACGGTGTAGTCAATGCAGACGTAGCAGGCCTCGGCATCATCGGAGCCAGCCCCGCCGGCCTCCGCCCCGACCAGATCTCCAGCCCCCAGAACGGCACCGGCCTCAAGACCCGCCTCAAATGGTTCAATACCGCAGCCTTTGCCTCGCCAAGCGCCACCCTCGGCCAGCCCGGCAACGCCAAGCGCGGCACCATCATCGGCCCCGGCTTTGTTCGCCTCGATACCGGCATCTTCCGCAACTTCCGCATCACCGAACGAGCCGCCTTCCAGCTACGAGGCGAAGCCTTCAACACCCTCAACCACACCAACTTCAGCTCTATCGCCGTAGCCGCCACCACCCCATCCACCTTCGGGCAAGTCACCGCAGCCCGCGAAAACCGCATCCTCCAGTTCGGAGGCAAGCTCTCCTTTTAGAGCCACTCTCTCATTTCCAACCCAAAAGCCGTCATCCTGAGCGGTCTCTCTGAGTTCCAATAAAAATATGTCATCCTGAGCGAAGCCTCTCGCAGCCTTGCCGCGAGAGGCGCAGTCGAAGGACCTTCGGTTTCCTCACATACCGATCTCGAACTGCGCTTTCCCTCGCCACGTCGTCAACCAAAGGATCTTCGGATCTGGCCCCTCACCGCCACTAACTCTTACCGCCCCAACCCAACTCGCGGCCACCCACCGCGCCACTCAATCGTGGAAAGCTGCATAGAAGGCTTCCCCGTAGCCGCGTCATAAGCATGAAACACCATCAAGTCTTTCCCACCAGCCAAAACACTCTCCCCACCCGGACCAAGCCACCGCGCATTCGCCACCAGCACCTCCGTCCCACCCCCATCCGTCAGCGCCTTCCCACTCATATCCACATAAGGTCCGGTCACAGACTTTGAGCGCCCCACCATCGTCCGGTACGTACTCTTCACCCCACGGCAGCAAAGGTCCCATGAAGTAAACAGATAGAAGTACCCTCCGTGCCGCACGATGAACGGAGCCTCTACTGCCTCCCAGTTCGCAGGCAGGTTCGGCGGAGCAGGCTCAGCGTTCTCCGGCCTCGCTCGCCGCGCCAGCGAGTAGAGCGTCGTGTCCGTCTTCGACAACATCCCCGCATCATCCAGCCGCCACATCTTGATCCCATCCCAGAAGCTCCCAAACGAAAGCCACGCTCCACCCTTGCCATCAAGAATAAAGTTCGGATCGATCGCGTTGTAGTTATCCCCAACCTTCGACTCGAACACCAATCCCTTGTCGACCCACTTGAAGGCAGGGCTCTTTGCATCGAGCGTCTTGTTCACTGCCAACCCAATCCCCGACGTATTCTTCCCAAAAAGCGAATAGGCGTAATACAGCCGGTACTCATGGTTCACGTACGAAACATCCGGCGCCCAGAGGTCCTTCGTGCCCGGACTCCGCTCCTTGATCCAGTCCGGCACCGCATCGAAGACATGCCCGCAAAGCTTCCAATGCTCCAGGTCATCCGAGCACCGCACCGCAAACTGCCCACCATCGGGAGCCTTCCCCGTCGCGAAGACATACCAGGTCTTCCCTTCCTTCATGATCGAGGGATCATGCGTGCCCGCAACATCGCCCGACAACAAATAAACATGAGGCTCCGCAGCCCGGCACAAGTTCACCGCAAGCAGAAGAGTCGACAAGACCCCAGCAACCCGCATCCATCGAAACAAAGTCACCCTCACCCTACCGATACTCCGCCGCAAATGCGTCCGCATCCCGATTCAAATCCGCAGCCCCGGGAGCACCATCAATCAGCAAAACCCTGTGCCGAAACGTAGCGCTCTGCCCCTTCTCAAGCATGAAATCCAACTCGGGAGCCTTCGGATCGAAGATATGCTGCCCAAGCGGATTCGCCGCAAACAGCCCATACCCCCGCGCATGCCAGAAAGTCGGATAGTTCGGATTCTTCGGATGATCCAGAATCGCAATCGTCATCGCATGACCGCCCGTCGTTCCCGTCAGAAGACACCATCGCCCCCGCGTCGCCCACGCCGCATCACCCTGCTTGCCTTCGCTGGTCAAATAAACGCCGGTAGCCCCCGGCACATTATTCGTCTGCACCGGAGTAGGCCGTCCGGAAGCATCCGTAAACGTCCCACCCTTCTCATTCGCCGACTCCAGAAAGTGAGCCACCCGAATCCCCAGCATCCCTTCCTTGTCGTCGTGAAACACCACCTTCCGCAGCGCCTTCAGCGTCACAACCTCATCGATGCTCCGCTCTCCGGCCTTGGTACCAAAAACATAAAGCGTCGTCTGTGCAAGCACGTCCTCACCAGCTCCATTCGTCCACACAGACTCAACAGTCAACTCACCCCGATCGCGCCCACTCTTCGTCGACACAATCTTCTGGTGATGAATCGTCCCCATCTTCCCGCGATCCTCTACCTTGATCGCATCCGAGTTATTCCAGAAGTCGAAGTTGTCGACGTTCCCATAGCTGAACCACATCCCCGCATGATGCGGATGATCCGTCCGCTCCCCTTCCCGCGGAGCCAGCGGATAGCCGCGCGACACCTCCACGCCACCCGGCGCAATCAGCGGATAAAGCACCGGCTTCTTCTGCGCAGTCCCCCAGAGGTAAGAAGTAAACGGCGCACCATCCACCGTCACATCCACCCTCTTCCGCGCCTCGTCCGGAACCACCTTCACTCCCTGCGCCATCATCTGCATCCCCATCACCGCCACCGCACAGCCGAGGAGCGCCTTACGCATACACCTTCCCTCCCACCATCACCTGCTGCGTCTTGTCGTTGAACGTCACCTTCTGCCCCGTCTGGATCGCCGCAATATTCATGCACAGCGCGACGGAGTGGCTATAGCCCGCCTCGATGCTCGCATTCGGCGTCTTACGCGATCGGACGCACTCCATCCAGTTCCGCATATTCGCCGACGTCTCAGGATCGGCTCCCGTATTCGCCGAAGTCTCCGCCTTCTGCACGTTCTCACTCAGCGAGAAACTTGCCAGCTCATTCGCCGGCATCTTCATCTCCGCCGCCGACTTCGCCGAAAGTCCACCCTCCGGCGTCACCCGCTGCTTATCCATATCCAGCATCCCGCCGTTCGAGTAGTAAAGCTCCTTCACCCCACCCGCCGAGTTCGTAAACCGCGACGAGTACTGCACCTGGAAGCCCTTCGTCAGGTCATCCTCCGGACCATAGTCGAACACCGCCGTCATCGTGTCCCAGTTCTTGCGCCCGTCATGCCACAGATAGTTCCCGCCATTCGCCACCACGCTCCGCGGATGCGGATAGCCGCTGAACCAATGCACCGTATCGATCTGGTGTACGAGCCACTGGTCTGGAATCCCCGACGAGTACGGCCAGAACAGCCGGAACTCCAGATACTTCCGCGCATCGAACGGCTCGTACGGATAGTTCAGCAGATACCGCTTCCAGTCCGTATCCTGCTCCTTCAACAGGGGCACCACATCCGGCCTTCGCCACCGACCCGGCTGGTTCACATTCCACGTCATCTCCACCATTACGATGTCGCCGAACTTGCCCGACTTGATGTACTCATAGGCCCGCTGATAGCTCGGCGTACTCCGACGCTGCGTTCCCACCTGCACGATCTTTCCCGTCTGCTTCACCGCAGCCAGAAAGTTCCGCGCATCCTCCATCTTGTGCGCCGTCGGCTTTTCGACATACGCATCGCGCCCCGCCTTCACCGCCTCAATCCCATGCTGCGCGTGCTGGAAATCGGCCGTCGCAATCAGCACAGCGTCGATGTCCTTGCGCGCATACAGCTCATCGTTATTCCGCACCGCCACAACCGGCGATCCGCTCATCTTCTGGACAAACGCCGCACCCTCATCCCGTCGCCGATTCCAGATGTCCGACACCGCTACGAATTCGAAGTTCAACTCCTTCGCATGTTGCTGGAACGAAGGAATCAGGGCCTGCTTCATCCGGTCCCCGCATCCGACCACGCCCACCCGCACCCGATCATTTGCGCCAAGGATACTCGCATAGCTCGTCGCACTCCGCGAAACCACCGTTGCCGCCAGCGCAGCGCCGCCAACCTTCAAAAACTCACGTCGATCTGAATTCACAGCCATGCAATCTCCTCCGTACCGTTCTCAGAGCATTCACAAATCGGAAATTGATTCACGGTTGAGTTATAGCCCACGCGCGATGCCTTTGACCACACCGAAGCATTTACAATCAACCCGTGCCCTCTCCAAACACCACTACCAGCAGCCAGACCCTCCTCATCGACGCGGACGACACGCTCTGGGAGAACAACATCTACTTCGAACGCGCCATCACCGCGTTCATCTCCTACCTCGACCACCGCGTCCACACGCCCGCCGAAGTCCGCAGTCACCTCAACGTCGTCGAGCACGCCACAGTGGCTGCCCACGGCTACGGCCTCGAGAGCTTCCGCAAGTCGCTCGTCACCTGCTTCGAGCAGCTGGCCGACGATCCCCTCACCAACGCCAAGCGCCACCGCATCCACAGCTTCGCCCAGTCCATCGCCGATCAGGAGATAGAACTCCTCCCCGGCGTCTCCGAAACCCTCGCCGACCTCGCCACGCGCCACCGCATCCTTCTCGTCACCAAGGGCGATCCTGTGGAGCAGAAGGACAAACTCCACCGCTCTGGCCTCGCAAAGTTCTTCGCCGCTGTCGAGGTCCTCCCCGAGAAGCACGAGGACGCCTACCGCTCCCTCTCCACCAACCACGCCTGCGAAGCAGCCACCACCTGGATGATCGGCAACAGCCCCAAGTCCGACATCAACCCCGCGCTCGCTGCCGGCCTCCACGCCATCTTCATCCCCCACGACTTCACATGGGTCCTCGAGCATGAGGTCGTCAACCCGCCACCCACCGGCCAAACCCTTCTCGAACTAGCCTGCTTCGCCGACCTGACAAAGCACTTCTAAGATCCATCGCACTGATCGAAATTAGGCCTTTCGTCACACCACCCCAGAACCTGTCATCCTGAGCGAAGTCGAAGGACCTGCGGTTGCATTTGCGTTTGCCCTCTGGTTGTCATTCCCGAAGGGAACCTGCGTTTGCACTCCGGCCACCTCCAAAAACACCCGTCATCTCGACCGGATCAACGCGAAGTGGGGAGACCCCCTCATTGGCCGCTGCCCTTGTCGTTGCCGTTGCATCGAGCCCCGGCGTCTGCAACTCCCTAGGGAAGTACGTTATGTCGATACACTTCCAGCACTGGGCAGCGCTCCAGGCATCACAAAGGAAATGATGAGCAATCACATGAAATTTCTCCTTCTAACGCTTTCTCTCATAGCACCCATCGCCCACGCAGCCGTGCCCGCCTGCGCCAGCAACCAGATCTCGCTCGCAACTGACAGCGAGGGCGGCAACTTCGACGGCATGTCCCATGGCGGCACCCTCCTCATCCTCCGCAACATCGGCCCAGACGCCTGCTCCGTCCCCGGCTTCCCCGTCCTCATCTTCCGCGACGCCGCCAAAGCCACCGTCGCCATCACCCGCCAGGTCCCGCCCGGCATGCACCCCGGTCCCGTCATCCTCCCCGCCATCATCGCTCCCAACGCAGAGGTCACTGCCAGCCTCCGCTGGGTCTCCGGAGACGTCTTCGATCACGGCACCTGCCTCACCCCGGCAACCCTCTCCATCAACATCGGCGGCACGGAGCTTACAACGGCCTTCGACTACCATCTCTGCGGACCCACACCCGCAAAAATTACCTATGAGTCCACGCGCCTCGTCCCCGATCCCGTCTACACGCCCAGGCCCGCGGCCTCAAATTCGGTGCACCCATAACCCTCGCCGGATGCTACACTAAGCTTCGGATTGTTCACCGCACTTGACCCGCAAAAACATCGTCATCGATGGGGCTTAAGACATATGCGGAGGTGGCGAAATTGGCAGACGCACTAGCTTGAGGTGCTAGCGCCGCAAGGCATAGGGGTTCAAGTCCCCTCCTCCGCACCAATCCTTAGAATCAATACCTTACGGACGGTCAGCCCATTCAGGCTGGCCTTTCGATTTTGCGACTGTCACGGTTTTTGTCACGGTTGCGAAAGTGTCATGATTTCGCAGGTACTTCGACTCGCGGTCCCTTTGCTGAAATGGAACTCATCGGCGGGCCCGGAAGCCCGCAAACTTTTCTGAAGCGAGTGGCGTGCAAGGTCGCAGGCCTGTGGCTGCGTCAGTGACGCAGCCTCAGGTGTGCAGCGAGGAGAGGGTAGGACCTACCGCGAGCCCTTAGCCTGCTGTGCAGACCAATAGGCGAGTGGGCGAATCTTCCAACTGACAATCGCTCCTGCCTCCACATAGGGATCGCCTTTAACGATCTCTTCCGCCGCTTCGGCAGTCTCCGCGTCAAGAACCCACAATGCACCTTCATCATTAGCAAACGGGCCTGCGGCACGCAACTGCTCATTCTCCAGAAATCGGCGCAGATATTCGCGATGTACTGGATGCAATTCCCTAACCTTCTCTGTATCCCCGTATTCAATAATCGCGACGAACTTCATTGTGACCCTCCCGTATTGGAGGGTTGGTTTTGTGGATTGACTCAAAGATTCGTCTGTCGATAGCTCTTGAGTACGCCGAAGTCACGCGTGGGGTCCGCCCCACAAACGCGCTGAGCAGCAGTTGGCCTAGGTTTTGCCTCCAGGGGGCAGGCCATGTCCAATTAATTATCACTGTGCGACTTCGCAGGACTGACCTGTGCTCAAGACCAAGGAGCGCATGCGTATTCACTCTTTGTCGAGCCATTAGCCGTAGCTCGCGATTAGAAAGAGCGTAGCGGCGAGAGCATAGGATCGTTGTAGTCAGCTTGGAGGCTTCTATGAAAGCTGCAGTCCTGAATGCGTTCGGCGAGAAGCTCGCAATCGAAACTCTCCCCGATCCGGTACTCGGCACTGGCGAAGTGATCGTCGATGTTGTCGCTGCGGGCGTGGCGAGCTACACAGGCGGTGTTCTTTCCGGCGCTCGCAAGTACCTGTTGGAGCTGCCGGTAGTGCCCGGGCCGGGAGGTATAGGCCGGGTGCGCGCGACCGGGCCGGACGCAACAAAACTCGTGATCGGCGAATGGGTGTTTTGCGACCCGACGATCCGCTCGCGCGACGACGCGGTTCGGCCCGACATGATGCTTCTAGGCTGGACCGCCGTGGGGCCCGCCGCTCTGCCGCTGCACCGCTACTTTCATAACGGCACCTTCGCCGAGCAGGTGCTGCTTCCGACCGAGAACGTGACGCCTATCGGTGAGATTGAAGCGGCGGACGCGGGGCGCTGGTGTGCGCTGAGTAGTCTGCTCGTTCCGTATGGAGGGTTGCTGGCCGGCGATCTGCGACCCGGAGAAACGCTGGTGATCAACGGGGCCACTGGCGGTTTCGGAAGCGCCGGCATTGTTGTGGCTCTCGCCATGGGTGCAGGAAAAGTGGTCGCAACCGGCCGCAGCGAAGGGGCGCTGGAGGACCTAGCCCACCGATTTGGTCCGCGCGTGCAGCCTGCCAGAATGACCGGCTTCGAGCAAGACGATCGCCGACTAATCGGGAAGGTCGCCGGCGGGCCGATCGACTTCGTGCTCGATCTTCTGCCGCGAGAGGCCTCTCCCTCGCAGGTGCTTGCCGCCGTTCTTGCTGTGCGTCCGGGCGGCCGAGTGGTGCTGATGGGAGGCGTGGGCAGGCAGGGCGGTGACGGTCTTGCGCCGCCATATCCTTGGTTCATGCGCAACGACATCACCGTGCGTGGCAAATGGATGTACCCGCGTATTGCTGTGTCTCAGATGGTGCGACTGGTTCGAGCCGGCCTCATCGACCTCGCCCAGTTTGATGTGACCGAGTTCTCCCTGGACAAAGCCAACGATGCTGTGACTTACGCCGCCGCCAATGCAGGTTCACTTCGCCTCATCGCGCTGCGCCCTGATAGATCGTGCTAAACGCCGTTCTCGTCAGGTGATGACCTCGGTGAGCGACAAATCGCCGATGCCAGCGTTTAGCAGGCCATGGAAATGACAGAGTGTGGAAATCATGGAAAGCCATGATGCCGGCTTCCCACCCTTTCCCACACTCTTTGGAAATGCCTTCGGGATTTCCATATTTCCACGGCCTCGACGACTGGAGTTATTTGTCTTCTCGTGCCCACTCAACTTGAAGCATCGACACCGCAAAGGGCTTGTAACGGATGTCTCAGGTCCACAACCTAACGCATGTCCCGGTTACATTCACCCTTCAGCAGGTTTGGTTTCATTGCAGGGCGCGGAGCGCACAAGAGGCTTTCAGGTTCGGCGTTGCCGGCAGGAACAGGCCCGCTGAGGTGGGTGGCCGGAAGACGCCTCGCCGGCTGAAGCCAGAGAGGAGCCTTCCTCCGGGAGCAAACTTCCGACCTGAACGAGTCGTTGTTAGGTCGACACGGCGAGGCCCATTGCCATTCGCTGGTCTATGTCCGATCATGGAGTCGGGACGGTGACGCGCCGCCCTGGGGTGTGGAAACCCCTAACAGAGTAATCGTGCTGAATCAGCGCGAGAGATTCCCTTGCCTTTGCGGTCGGGGAGCCTGCGACGTATGTCCAGGCCCCTAAAGCTAAAGGTCACAGGAACCGTACTCTGTTCGGTTTTCCAACTCCCCGATCACGGGTCTATAGGGCTGTCTGCGGGGGTGCACCGCAGAAATGTCTTCCCTGAACGAGTTGGATGAAACGTCGTAGATCTCGTGAGAATGGGATTGGCGAAGTATACAATCTGCGGATCAGTCGCTCATTGTTGCTTTTGCTAATGCGATAGACATCCTCTTCCGATACGCTGTAACGCGGACGGCTTATGAGGCTTAGAAATGTCGGGTGAATACCTCCTGAACTTTCAACAGGATCGAGAAAGACACCTGCCGCTGCCCCTGCCCCGAGAATGCTCTGTTTCGGTTGGCTGCTTTGAATCGACGCAAATCCAACAAGCCATCGTGAGCTTTTTCGAAGAGGCTTTCTATGCGCTTGCACTCACCGGAATGGACCTGAGTGCTCTGGACGGCGTGACCCTCGCCCTCGATGCCCGACGCGCAGCTTGCGGACTGCAGAAGCTACCCGATGGGGTTATTCCGTTGGAGATGAACGAACGGCCGGAAACGATGGAGTTGGCTCGAACAGTCGCAGTCAAACGCGGATCGGAATTCAAATTCCACATTGTTCTTCGTGCTGGCGTCGGTCTCTTGGTGCTTTCGTCGAAGCTAAAAGAACAAACGCTAGCCTGTGGATGCGTGGCTCATGAAGCCGCCCACGTCCAGCACGAGGGGCTACTTTACAGGAAGTTTCCTGGTCTCTACGGACGCAAGCTGGACTGTGGGGATCGATCGCGACAAACCTTTATCAAGGCGCTTGATGTCTGGAGTGAATACGCGGCCTGTCGTTCTTCAGCAGAGTTCCGACCAGAGGCGATACAAGACTTTGACAAGGCGTTCTGTCAGGCTCTCACATCGGGGCGTGCGGCCTCTCAGAAGTGGATCGAATACTATCGAGAAAGCGGAAAGGCATACGACTCGTTCCGGGAAATACAGCAGGTTTTTGGGGATGTCTTTATTTCCGCAGGTTACCTGCTTGGTCACCTCCACGGAATCGAACTCTGTGGGATAGATGAGGCCCCAGCAACTCGCCAGGTTGTCCAAAATGATCCTCCCCTTGGAAAACTGCTTACGAAGTTGGAGCGGGTGCTCCACAAACTTTGGCTATCGGAATTTGCTTGGGAGTCTCTCGAAGTTTTTGCGCCTGTGTACGATCTCCTCTGTGAACTGATTGCCCTTCACGGAATGGCATTCGCCCGAGATGGCGAAGAGTGGCGCATTGTTATGAGCGATGATCTGTAAAGTTTCCACCACTCAGAGATTTCCGATGGTCTAAGGAGAAAGGGCCTTCGTAAAAGCGTTCGGCGGCAAGGATCAAGATCAGGCGTGCCACTCCTGCGATCAAGGAGCTACCCTGTTCTCGCAATTCGCTACGCGCTCGAATAGGGCCTCAGAGCTTCGCGCTTCGAAGCCGTAAAGAATTGCCAATTACCGAAACTGAGCTGAAGCTCATCGCAGCAGCGGCAATCATAGGACTCAACAGGAGCCCAAAGAAGGGGTAGAGCACTCCGGCAGCTAACGGGACCCCAAGAGCGTTGTAGAAGAAGGCAAAGAAGAGATTCTGCCGAATGTTGCTCATCGTGTGCTGGCTTAGCCTTCTAGCTTTGACGATGCCTCGAAGGTCTCCCTCGATGAGGGTGATGCCGCCTGTTTCCATTGCTACATCTGTGCCCGTCCCCATCGCGATGCCGACCTGGGCTTGCGCGAGAGCGGGAGCGTCGTTCACGCCGTCCCCGGCCATTGCGACGATTGCACCGGCCGCTTGGAGCTTCTTCACCACCTCGGCCTTCTTCTCGGGGAGAACGTCAGCCTCGAAGTCGATGCCCAGCTTCTTCGCGATGGCCGCGGCTGTCTTGTGATTGTCGCCCGTCACCATAACGACCTTGATTCCCTCTTTCTTGAGCTGTTCAATTGCCTCCGCTGTCGAATCCTTGATGGGGTCAGAAACTGCGACGAAACCTGCGACACGTCCGTCTGATGCGACGTACATCACGGTTTGCCCTTCGGCTTGTAGAACCTCCGCCTTCTCGCGCAAAGTCTCGATGGAAGCTCCCAGTTCACCCATAAGGGTTACATTTCCGATGGAGATCTTCTTACCCTGAATTGTCCCGGTAACGCCCTTTCCGGTCACGGACTGGAATGCATCGACGGTCAGCAGCTCAACCTTCTTGTCTTGGGCCGCCGCAAGGATGGCTGCCGCCAGAGGATGCTCACTTGCCTTTTCGAGACTTGACGTAAGTTGTAAGAGATTGGCCTCGTCGAAGCCTTCGGCTGGGATGAGGGCGGTGAGTACCGGCTTGCCGACTGTCAGCGTTCCGGTCTTATCGACTACAAGCGTGTTCACCTTCTCCAGAATCTCCAGTGCTTCAGCGTTGCGGATGAGGATGCCCTCTCCGGCGCCTCGACCCGTTCCCACCATGATCGCCATCGGCGTTGCGAGTCCCAATGCACACGGGCAGGCGATGATGAGCACGGCCACCGCATTTACGAGTGCATGGGCGTAGTGAGGCTGCGGCCCATAAATCGCCCATGTGATGAATGTGATGACCGCAGAGACAAGTACGGCTGGAACGAAGTAGGAGGCGACGGTATCCGCGAGCCGCTGGATGGGCGCGCGGGTTCGCTGTGCTTCGCTGACCATCTTTACGATCTGGGCGAGGAGAGTGTCAGCGCCGATGCGCTCAGTCCTCATGACGAAGCTGCCCGTGCCGTTGATCGTGCCGCCGATGACCTTTGCATCTTTGGTCTTTTCAACAGGGATGGGTTCTCCGCTGACCATCGACTCGTCCACGGAGCTACTGCCATCAGTCAAGACACCGTCCGTTGGAACCTTTTCACCTGGGCGGACTCTCAGAATGTCGCCTACCTGAATTTGATTCAGGTTTACATCTTGCTCCTGGCCGTTTGCCGAGATGCGTCGTGCCGTCTTGGGTGCTAATCCGAGCAACATTATGATCGCGCTACTGGTCTGGCTACGCGCTTTCAATTCCAAGACCTGGCCCAGCAAGACGAGTACCGTGATGACGGCTGCAGCCTCGAAGTAGAGGCCCAATTGACCGGACATGTCGCGGAACGATCCTGGGAAGAGTTGTGGCATAAAGACAGCCACGACGCTGTACAGGTAGGCAGAGCCGGCCCCAATCGAGATGAGGGTGAACATGTTGAGGTTTCGGCTCACAATGGACGCCCAGCCCCGCCGAAAGAATGGCCAGCCTCCCCAGAGAACGACCGGTGAAGCGATGGCAAGTTCAAACCAGCCAAGTAACGAACCCTTTAAGAGCCCTTGGATCGGATGGGTAGGCAGGAGGTCAGAGACCATGATGGCGAGCAGTGGGAGCGTCAGGACTGCACCAATCCAGAACCGCCGCGTCATGCTGTCGAGTTCGGGATTCGCCTCGTTTACCGTGACCGTCACGGGCTCCAGCGTCATGCCGCAAATTGGGCAGTTCCCTGGCTCGTCTCGAACAATCTGATGATGCATGGGGCAGGTGTATTGCGGGCTGCTTGGAGGGGCGGTCAACGTTTCCCGTTCGAGCGCCATGCCGCACTGCGGGCAGTCGCCCGGATCATCTCGATGCACCTCGGGGTGCATAGGGCAGATGTAGCCATTCGTCTTCGCTGGCGAAACCGGCGTGGCCGGTTTCGCAGTCGCCATCTTCGGCTGGATGTATTTTTCAGGCATCTCGCGGAATTTGGCGGCACATTCCGAACTGCAGAAAAAGTAAGTCTTGCGGCAGTATTCCAAGTGCATTGCGCTGCTCGGATCAATCTTCATACCGCAAACCGGATCGAGTTCGGCCTGAGGCGGGAGGTTCGGCGCGTTGCTCCGCGAGCCGATGTCAGATTCCGCACCGGTAGAGGCTGTGTCAGAGCTCATGGTTCCTCCTTCTTTGAAATAAGGAAAGGCCTGAACGCCGGACCCGATCGTGTGGAGCTAGGAGTAGCTGCCCGATTCGAAGTCGTTCCGGAAACAACCCACGGCTGCACCTAAGATCGATAAGAAATCCTCAGCCTTCAGACTGGCACCGCCGATCAAAGCGCCGTCGACGCCGGGCTGGCTTAGGACTGCGGCTGCGTCTGCGGGTACAACGCTCCCGCCGTATTGGATTGTCAGCGCTCCCGCAGCCGACTTTCCAAATATCTGAGCAAAGCGGGTTCTCAGCATCGCATGCGCTTCTGCGGCTTGCTGCGGAGTGGCATGGTGCTCCGCGTTGCCGATGGCCCAGACCGGCTCGTAGGCGACACTGATGCGGAGCAGCTCGGCTTCGGCGACGTTGGCCAGCCCAGAGTTGAGTTGGTGGTCAATCACTACTTCCGTTTGTTTGCTGTTGCGCTGGTCCAGAGTTTCTCCCACACATAGGATCACATCCAGCCCGGCCGCCAACGCAAACCTGACCTTATTGTTGATGAACTCATCCGATTCCCCTAGAACATGTCGGCGTTCGCTATGGCCGAGGATCACATACTTGCAACCGAGGTCAAGCAGCATCGTGGGGCTTACCTCGCCGGTGAAGGCGCCGTCGTTTGCCGGGTACATGTTCTGAGCGCCGAGCTGGATCTGAGTATTTCTCAGGAGTTCGCCGACCAGCGCGAGATAGGGAAACGGGGGACAAAGGATCACCGATACGCGCTCTTCAGGACTGAGCCCCTTGACGATTCCATTAGCTAATTGCGCGGCTTCGGCTGTCGACGTGTGCATCTTCCAATTGGCTACGATTGTTTTGCGACGGACGTTGGTCCCCACTACACAACACCCGCGAATACGGCTTCAGGTATGGCAGGCGGAAGCACCTGCGCGGCGTCGCTTTCGAACTGCAGCGTGTACTCCCCAAACCGCGCCGCGCGGTTGCACGCAGCGCGATGGTAAAGAGCTCGCTGAGCAGCCCGCGAGTTTGCCGGAGAACCATCCCAGATACTTAGCGCGGGCTGTTGGATTGCGCGACCGAAAGAGAATCCGACCGCCCAGGGCAATCTTGCCATGTGGTTGAGGTGCATAGCGTTAAGACGCGCCGAGGCAAGCCCACCGGACTGACCACCCGACAGGAACGCCACCCCTGCAACGGCGGCCGGAACGGTGCGGCGGAGACAGTGCATCGTAGCGTCCGCCACCTCGTCGACCGATTCCTGTATGGGGCAGTCCAGGCCGGGAAGCACCATGTTGGGCTTGAGGATTAGGCCCTCCAGCAGTACCCGTTGCGCGACAAGTTCTTCAAAGACGCAGCGCAGCACCTGCTCCGTAACGACGCGACAGGTCTCCAGGGTATGCGTGCCCTCCATGAGCACCTCGGGCTCGACGACCGGGACGAGACCCGTTTCCTGGCATAGCGCTGCATAACGGGCAAGCGCGTCTGCATTGGCCTGTATGCACCCGCGGCTCGGGATTTCCCTGCCGATGGTGAGGACTGCACGCCACTTGGCAAACCGTGCACCCATTGCGAAGTAGTTCGAGAGGCGTTCGCGCAAGCCGTCTAAACCCTCGGTGACCTTCTCTCCGGGGAATCCGGCCAGAGGCTTTGCACCCACGTCCACTTTTATTCCGGGGATGATTCCCTTCTGGGTAAGAGCTTCAGCGAATGGGATCCCTTCACCGGTTCGCTGGCGGATCGTTTCATCGAAGAGGATCATGCCGCTGATCGATTCCGAAATGCCAGGCGTGCTGACGATGAGATCTCGGTAGCTGCGCCTCATCTCTTCAGTCTGCGGGATGCCGGCCTGCTCAAATCTCTCATTGCAGGTGCCGGTGCTCTCGTCGATCGCCAGCAAACCTTTTCCGTCAGCGACCATTTTATTTGAAGTATCGATGAGAGATTGGGTGTTCATTTCGCACCGTCCCATTTCCAATTCAGTATCTCTGGCATGTCTTGGCCGTGCGCATCAATGTAGTGCTTGTGGATGATGAGCTTGTCTTTCATCTGCTGTTTCAGATAAGCCCCCTTCGACCCTAGATTGGGTACACGATCCACTACATCCTGCACCAGGTGGAAGCGATCCAAATCGTTCTGCACCCTCATGTCGAAGGGTGTTGTGATTGTTCCCTCTTCCTTGTACCCGCGCACGTGCAGGTTGCGGTTGTTACGGGCATACGTGAGGCGATGGATCAGCCACGGATATCCGTGAAATCCGAAGATGATGTGCTTGTCCTTAGTGAACAGCGAGTCATAGTCCTTGTCCGTAAGTCCGTGTGGGTGTTCCGTGCTGGGCTGCAACTTCATCAGGTCGACCACATTGACGACACGGATCTTCAGTTCCGGCAGGTGTTCCCGCAGAATCGAGACTGCAGCCATGATCTCGAGCGTGGGCGTGTCTCCACAGCATGCCATGACAACATCCGGCTCAGTCTCTTGGTCATTGCTGGCCCACTGCCAGATACCGATGCCTTCCGTGCAATGCACGACGGCGGCATCCATGGTCAGCCATTGCGGGAGCGCGTGCTTTCCGGCGATGATCACGTTGACGTAGTTTCTGCTTCTGAGGCAGTGGTCTGTCACGGACAGCAAGCAGTTGGCATCGGCTGGCAGGTAGCAACGCACGATGTCTGCCTTCTTATTGATGACATGGTCGAGGAAGCCGGGGTCCTGGTGAGTGAAGCCATTATGGTCCTGCTGCCAGACATGGGATGCGAGCAGATAATTCAGCGACGAGATGTCGCGACGCCACGGCAGCTCGCGGCAGACCTTCAGCCACTTCGCGTGCTGGCTGAACATCGAATCGACGATCCGGATGAATGCTTCGTAGCTATTGAAAATGCCGTGCCGTCCGGTGAGCAGATAACCCTCAAGCCAACCCTCACACTGGTTTTCGCTCAGCATTGAATCGAGAACACGACCCGCCGGAGCCAGAAACTCGTCGTTGCCGAACTCGCGTGCGTCCCACTGACGATCCGTGACCTCGAAGACCGCCTGCAGCAGGTTGGAAATCGTTTCGTCTGGACCGAAGACACGGAAGTTGTGCTTGTCTTCATTGAGCTTCGCTACATCTCTGAGGAACGCCCCCAAGATGAGGGTGTCTTCGATCTGCACTGCGCCAGGTGACGTGACGATCACCGCGTGCTCGTGGAAATCTGGCATCTCCAGATCGTGCAAGAGAACTCCACCGTTGGCGTGAGGATTCGCTCCCATGCGGCGATTGCCCTTGGGCGCCAGTTCCGCCAGCTCCGGGATGAGCCGGCCGTTCTGATCGAAGAGCTCTTCTGCTTTGTAGCTCTTCATCCACTCCTCAAGCAGACCAACGTGGTCTGGATGCTGGGCATCGACCAGCAGCGGCACCTGATGAGAGCGGAAAGTCCCCTCAATCTGCAGGCCGTCCACGATCTTCGGTCCGGTCCAGCCTTTCGGCGATTTCAAGACAATCATCGGCCAACGAGGCCGTGTTGTGGTCGTGTTGGTACGTGCTTCCTCCTGAACGCCGCGGATCTCCTCGATCACGTGATCGAGGGTGGCAGCCATGAGCTGGTGCATCGTTTCTGGATCGTCTCCCTCGACGAAATAGGGGTTCCATCCGTAGCCTCTCAGCAGCTGGTCAAGTTCCTCATGCTCGATGCGAGCGAGCACGGTCGGGTTACTGATTTTGTATCCGTTCAGGTGCAGGATGGGCAGCACGGCTCCATCGGTTCTTGGATCGAGAAACTTGTTAGAGTGCCACGAGGTTGCGAGCGACGCCGTTTCGGCCTCTCCATCCCCGATCACACAGGCGACAACCAGGTCAGGGTTGTCGAACGCCGCGCCGAAGGCGTGGCTGAGCGAGTAGCCCAATTCGCCGCCCTCGTGGATCGATCCCGGGGTCGTTGGGGCTACATGGCTGGAGATGCCGCCAGGAAACGAGAACTGCTTGAAGAGCTTCTTCAGCCCCGCCTCATCCTGCGTTACGTTGGGGTAAGTCTCAGTCCAGGTTCCTTCCAGGTAAACGTTCCCCACGATCGCCGGGCCACCGTGCCCGGGACCCGCAATGTAGAACATGTTCAGGTCATACTTGTTGATGGCCCTGTTCAGATGAACGTATATGAAGTTCTGCCCGGGTGTGGTGCCCCAATGCGAGACCACTAGCGGCTTGACATGCGCCAGTGTTAGCGGCTCTTTCAGAAGCGGGTTCTCATAGAGGTAGATTTGGCCGACAGACACGTAGTTTGCTGCGCGCCAGTAGGCATTCATCCTGCGAAGCAGCTCCGGATCGAGAGGCGTAGGAATCTTGAGGGTCTCTTCCCCGTCCATGACGGCAACCGTCTCGTGCAATAAGAGATCCTGAGTGAGCGTTTTCGTGGGCATCTTTCGATTCTCCTGATGGTCGTGAAAGCTGGAACATTATGCTTCGAAGTCCGGAGAGCTGCCGACTAGACAGAGAGGTTCTTGCCGGTTTTCAGCCCGTAGGTTGACAACGCAGTGCAGGTGGAGTTGTACGTTGTATGCAAGATGCTTCTAATCCCCAGCTTTTGCGCGACCTGCGTGAACATAAGTGTGTTGTCGATAAAAAGAGTCTCCGACGCCTTCGCCTGCGCGAGATCGAGAGCAAGCTTAAAAATGTTCGAATCGGGCTTTCGCATGCCGACGAAGCAAGAAGAGACGAAGGTGTCGACCAGCAGGTCCAGCTTGAATTTCTCAATACGGAAGGCGTTCACGGCACGCGATTCATTGCTCACGACCACTATCTTGAGCTTGTATTCAGTCTTGAGTTTGCCGATCAGATCAATCATCTTCGGATAAGGTTTCGATTGCTCAAACCAGAACGCCTGGAATTGAGCCCTAGTGAAGGAACGCTTTTCAAAGAACACGACCCAGTGCAGGTACTCTTCGAAGGTAAGCTTTCCTTCTTCATGGGTTTCAAAGACAAGCCGGTGTCTCTCTTCCATGCTTGCCCAATCCAAATGGAAATGCCTGGCAGCACGTTTGCGAGCGAGATGATCCCAGCCATTCGTCAGCAATACCTCGCCGACATCAACAAACAGTGTCGTGATCGGTGACTGGCGTTTCATCTGCACCTGACTTTCGAGCCGACTGCGTAGCGGCAGTCTTCCTATCCTGACGGAAGTGACGCCTTGAGGATGAGCAAATCTATACAAAGCGAATTTGTGTAAGGTCTGTACTGATCTACGAGAGACAAGCGATGACTGTCTGGATGACTAGCTTCGTGTCGTTCGGGTGTTGTACTGCGATTGACGGAACCCCGGCTTGTTTGGGCGGGTAGTCGTTTCCTCCCGAAAGATTGCATCGCCGACGTAGATCATCTGAGTCTTGGCTATGTCGAGGATTAGGGTAAGCTTCGCGATCCCGTAGGCCTTATCGATACCAGGCTTCGTGACATCGATCGAAGTCGCGCCTCCCATGCGGACGGAGAAGCCGCTCAGCAACTTGTCCAAGGAGGCCTTGATCTTCTTCCGTTTCACGTAATCAGGGTCCCACTTCACCTTCTCCGCCAGCGGAGCCTGCTGCCCAAGAGCCGAGTAGGTGATTTGGCTTCCCCGGTCCTCAATCGCATCTCCCCAAAGTTTCTGCGCTTTGAAGCCGGCCCCATCCACTGCTTCGTTGAACGCCGCGATGATTTTGCTTTTCTCTTCCTGGGTGAAGTCCTCCGAATACAGCTTCTTCCATTGACCGGAGTATCGGAAAAACTTGGTGCCACACGTCGGTAAGAGGGACAGACCTGCAAGGTAATCCCCTGGAGGAAGGTGCAAAAGCACTTGCTTCTCAAACTGCGGCCAGTCTCCTCCGGAGATCACGGCCACGTTCATAAAGCCAAGCAGATCCTGGAGGAGGGCCGACACTTGGGGGTCGATGGGCGACTTGCTTTGTGCGAGAGTGCCATCCAAATCGAACACGATGAGTCGCTTGATGATTAGCCCCCTTTCTTCGCAATGAGCGACGCAAACATCCGCTGCATTCACCCTCAACCGCAACGATGAAGTTAGCTGAGCAAAACGGAACAGTTCTGAGAAGTCGCCCGACCTACCATCTACTCTGACCGGCAACTGACCTTCCACTGATTAGGCTGCTTTGCGGGACTCTTGAGGACAAAATGAAGATTGGCTTTCTCCACGGTAAAGAGAACGATATGACCTTACAGATGGGCAATCAGTTGCGAGACTGCCTGTCGCCTCATGAAGTGCTGCTTTGGCCGGAGGGCGAAACGCCTCCCTGTGAAGACCTGGATGTCCTCCTCGTCAGCGGAGCCGTGACGAGTGTGCAACTCGAGAGCCAGCCGAAGCTCGGACTAATACAAACGACCAGCACAGGTTATGAAACAGTCGATCTGGCGGCTGCTAATCGGTTGGGCATATGGGTTTCGTACGCGCCATCCGACTTGACCGGGAATGCAACTTCAGTGGCCGAGTTTGCCGTGCTCCTGCTTCTAGGTGCTTCACGGCAGCTTGGCCGCGTCATCGATTCAGATGGCCGTGGGACGGCGGCACCGAGGCTTCACTCCGCTCTGAACGGAAAGACTGTTTGCATCGTCGGCCTGGGAAGCATCGGTCTGCAGGTTGCTGAGCGCTTACGTGCCTTCGGTATGCTACTGCTAGCTACGGATGAGCACCCGGAGCACGCACCCGCCGGGGTCACCGCCTTCGCTGCAGATAAGCTGCTGGTTGCCGTTGCAGATGCGGACTTCATCATCATCTGCGTCCGAGCAAGCGCGGAGAACCAGAACCTCATCAGCGCTGCGGTCATCGCCGGGATGAAACGCGGTGCGGTGATCGTCAACGTTGCTCGTGGCATGCTGGTGGACGAAGATGCTCTTTGCGCCGCTCTCGAAAGCGGGCATATCGCCGCCGTTGGCCTGGATGTGGTACGGCACGAACCGCTTGAGGCTGCCAACCGGCTTCTCACGTTCCCGCAGGCTCTGATTACTCCGCACATGGCGGCACTGACGGACATCATGATTAGCGGAACAGCAGGATTCATCAGCCGAGTCATCGCGGAGTACGAAGCGTCAGTTCGGTTCCCATCTCTCCTGAACTCTCCCGACCATCCCCGAAAGACGTTAACTCAATGTCCGACATAGAAAGTGCGGATATAACCTGAACGGGCTAGCGGCATGGTCCGCTTAGTCCAGTTCTCTACTGTGCCCACAGTATGGCAGCGGCTTCGAGCGGCACGAATGCTTGAGCATGCTCGGGAACTACGCGGACTGAGTAATCGGCAGCCGATCTCAACGCTGGGACCTCCACCGAGTAGATGTGATCTTCCTCCGGCTTCGAAGTATCCTGCGACACCGACATGGTGTAGACATCAGCCTTACCGTCCTGTTCAGGATTCGCGTAAAGCTCCACCCGATAGGAATTGGGCGGAAGGTCCGCATGAGCAAGCTTGACCTTGAACAGATGGTTCTCACGTTGCGTCGTGACGTTGACCGGGTCAAGACGTAGTGAACTCCAATGCTGTGCCAGATCGTTCTGCCACTTCAGAATTTCCTTTGCAACGAGGCTATCGTTCGCGGCTCGGCTCACATAGGAAGCTGCGGCCGGAACGTAGTGTTTCTCTGCATAGTCGCGCACAGCTCTGCTGGCGGAGAACTCAGGGGTGAGCGCCGTCATGCTCTCGCGGACACGCGCCAGCCATTTAGCCGGTGGATCTCCCCTTTGAGCACACTCATAGAAGTCCGGCACAATCTCGTTCTCAAGTAGTTGATACATCGCGTCAGCCTCGGCCGCATCCCAGGCCGGCTCTTCGCCGTGTTCCCTTCCATCACCAATGGCCCAGCCGATCTCAGGGGAGTAGGCCTCTGCCCACCACCCGTCCAACTCGGAAAGATTCAGGCCGCCATTGGCGAGGACCTTCATACCGCTCGTTCCACAGGCCTCCCAGGGTCGGCGCGGCGTGTTGACCCAGAGGTCGACCCCGCCTACAAGCTCCTGAGCCAGTCGCATGTCGTAATCGCTCAAGAAGATCACCTGAGATGCTAGTCCCTCAACTCGAATGAAATCGTTCCACTGCTTTATGAGAGCCTGTCCCGGCAGGTCCTGCGGGTGAGCTTTACCTGCGAGGATCAACTGCATCGGCCGCTCTTTGCTGGTAAGCAGACGGACCAGCCGGGCGGGATCGTGCAGGAGCAGGTTCGGGCGCTTGTATGTGGCAAAACGACGTGCGAATCCTACAGTAAGCGTGTCATCGTTGAGCATGGTCATCGCCGTGGACCAATCTTTCCCTTCCGAGGCCAGTTGAATCTGGTACCGACGGCGAATCTGCTGGATCGATGTTTTTCTGGCCTGCGTCCGCATCTGCCATAGCTCCGCATCGGTGAGCTGGCGGATCTTGTTTGAGTCAGGCTCGCCGCCACGCCAACGGTCCTTGCCGCAGGCCGCGGTCCAAAGGGCGTCGGCAGCCTGTGAGTCCCAGGTGGGTACATGCACGCCGTTGGTCACTGAGCCCACAGGCACTTCGTCCTCTGGCCAGCGAGGAAAGAGCGGTTGGAAGATCTGCCGGCTGACCTGCCCGTGCAGCTTGCTTACTCCATTGACCTCACCGCTGCCACGCATGGCGAGGTAAGCCATGTTCAAGGGTTCGGAAGAGTCGCCTGGCGACTGCCGTCCGAGAGCGAAGAGATCATCGGTCGAGATTTTCAGTTCATCGACTGCATAGTGGGTCAAGTATTTGCGGATGAGGTCGGGAGCGAAGCGGTCGAATCCTGCGGGGACTGCGGTGTGGGTCGTGAAGATGTTGCCGGCGCGGGTGACCGCCAACGCAAGCGCGAAGGGCACGGAATGGTCTTCCATGTAGCAGCGCGCTCTTTCGAGGACAGCGAATGCAGCGTGTCCTTCGTTCAGGTGGCAAACCTCAGGCGCCACGCCGAGCGAACGCAGCAAACGCCAGCCTCCGATGCCGAGTACCAGTTCCTGCCTCAAGCGCATCTCGGCGTCACCGCCGTATAGCTGGCTACAGATGCCGCGTTGTGCGGCCGTGTTGGCGAAGTCGTTGGTATCGAGTAGGTAGAGTTTGTTCCTGCCAACGGAGACCTCCCAGCAGCGAAGCCAGATTTTCGAGCCTGGCAGTTGAATAGGAATGCGCAGCCATTCACCGTTCGCTCGGCGAAGCGGCTTGATTGGCAACTGCCCAGGATCATTAACCGGGTACAGCACTTGCTGGCGCCCGGCAGCGTCGAAGTCTTGACGAAAGTAGCCTTGGCCGTAGAGTAATCCGATCCCCGTTACGGGCACGCCGAGGTCGCTTGCGGCCTTCATTTGATCTCCGGCCACTTGGCCGAGACCGCCTGAGTAGATGGGAAGCGCTTCGCTCAGCATGAATTCCATGCTGAAATAGGCGACGGAGGTCAGCTTGCCTGACCGTTGGCCATCCTGAAACCAAGCCTCGGCCGCATAATTATCCCTGTTCCGCTGAAGAACAGTATTGAGGCGCTGGCGGAACCCGGGCTGCGCGAGAGCTCCACCAAGCGCGTCTTTCGAGATTGTCTGCAAGACGACCCACGGGTTTTGAGTCGCCTGCCAAAGTTCGGAGTCGAGTCTCTGCCATAGCTCGTCCGTCGCATGGTTCCATGTCCAATGAAGATTTAATGCCAGTTCAGCCAGGCTTGCAGCGCCGTCCATTTCGGGCTGGCTCATCTGAGGTGCTTTCGCTGCTTTCGACTTCATGTGGCTTTCTCGCTTTCAACTACTGGTGACGGTCCCAGATTTTCCGTGAGATTTGTTGTTGGTGAGCGCTTCAAACCCGGCAATCACGTCGAAAAGTTCTTCGTCGATACCCTCCTGCCGAAGTCGATGAAACTTGCGATTCAGGTCGTCAAGCATGCCGTCGATGCTCTTTTCAGCGCGTTGCATGGAAGCAAGACGACTTGCGTTCTCGCTTGCTAACGACTCCGCGCAGGCCTGGAACAGCACGACAAATAGGTAATCCTGAATGAATGCAGGCAATGCGGACGCGTCCCCGTCGATCACCTGCGGAGGCATCTTCGTCGGCCACGGCGTAGCGCGAAGCTTTCCCTCCCATACGGCATCCAGCGGAAGCAGACGCCTGGCCACGGGCTCGTAAGCTGAGCTGGGTTTCGGATGATTGTGAAAGACATGAACCTCCCAAATCTCGCCCTTTTGCCGAGCAGCCTGGAGTTCGAGCAGGATCTGCCCCACCAGGGGTGTGATCGCATCGAGAGAACCTGGAACTTCAAGTCCTCTTGCCGGAGTTGACCCGGTCTCATTCAGCAAGGTCTTGGCACGTTCGCCGACAACCCATACCCGATTGACCTTCCCTGGGAGGGCACGGAGTGCCTGCAGGCTGAACTCAACAATGACTTCATTGAAGCTTCCTACAAGCCCCTGATCTGAGCCGAAAATAACAGCGCCAATCTGAGGTGCGTGCTGTGGCTTGACGGTGTCGGTGCGAATCCCCTGGCCGTCTCCGTGTAGACAAGCAATCAAGCCAAGCTCGACCGTTCGCAGGTAGTCATCAAGAGCTTCAACTGCCCTCTCGTACTGGCCAACGCTGGATGCCGCCAAGGCCTTCATCGCTCGCACGACCCCGCCTAGATCTTTTGCTCCACTGATCTTTGTACCCAATTGTTCCGTTGAACCGCTCATTTGCCGTCCTTGGCTGGCGGTTCTGGATCCAGCCTTGGCTGAAAGCTTGCAAGGGCCAATTTCGCAAGGTCAACGATGGTTTTGTGGTCGCCATCGCTTAACTTGTTCTCGGACAGAAGCCGACCTGCAACATCTTTGGAGAGAGTTGCGAGCGCCTTCTGAAGTGCGAGTTCGCCGTCCGGTATCTTTTCCAAAGGCACTTGATCAAACAGACCAGCCTGCAGTGCGATGAGCACGATGATCTGTTCTCCGACCGCAACAGGCTGCGATTGCGGCTGTTTCAGGCAGGCTCGGATCCTTTTGCCATGATCGATGGTCTTACGCGTAGCGTCGTCCAAATGAGTTCCAAACTTTGCGAAGGTTTCCAACTCTTCGAACTGAGAATAGGCAAGCTTCAGATCACCGGCGACAGCACGGTAGGCGGGCTTCTGCGCCTGGCTGCCTACGCGCGAGACGGACTGGGCAACATCCACCGCAGGGAGTATTCCAAGTTCAAAAAGCGTCGGAGACAGGTAGACCTGACCGTCAGTGATCGAGATCAAGTTGGTTGGGATGTAGGCCGAGATATCCTGCGCGTCGGTCTCGATGATTGGAAGAGCGGTCAAGGAGCCACCGCCAAGCTCCTTGATTAGATGGGTGGAACGCTCCAACATGCGGGAGTGGATGTAGAAGATGTCGCCGGGATAAGCCTCACGGCCAGGCGGCCGGCGCAGGAGCAGGGACAGCTCACGATACGCCTGAGCGTGCTGAGTGAGGTCGTCGTAAACGATGAGGACATCGCGACCTTGTTCCATGAACCACTCGGCGATGCTGGTTGCAGCGTACGGCGTGATATAGACCAAGCCGGGTGCATCGTTGCCCTCCGCCACGACAACGACCGTGTACTCCATTGCACCGCTCTCCTGCAGATCGGCTACTACCTTGGCTACGGAAGACGCTCGCTGCCCGATCGCACAATAGACGCAGACCACGTTCTGCCCGCGCTGATTGAGAATGGTGTCGATCGCAATCGCGGTTTTACCCGTCTGGCGGTCGCCGAGGATGAGTTCGCGTTGACCGCGGCCAATAGGAAGCATGGCATCGACGACCTTCAAACCTGTTTGCAGAGGAACACCTACCGGCGCGCGGTCCATGATGGCAGGCGCGGATCGTTCCACAGGAAGGCGGTGCTCGGTAGTCAGCGGTGGCTTACCGTCGATCGGTCTGCCCAGAGGATCAAGCACTCGGCCCAGCAACGCATCGCCTACGCCCACATCCATCACACGCCCGGTGCGCCTTACCTCGTCGCCGACGTGCAGGGCCTGGTAATCGCAGAGCAGGATTAGCCCAACCTCATCTTCATCCACGTTGAAGGCCATGCCCAGCCGACCATCTGCGAAGCTGACTAGCTCCTCGTTGCCGAGACTCGGCAAACCGGAGATGGTGGCGATGCCCGTCGATAGACTGGTGATGGTTCCTATCTCCTCAGGAACCATGCTTGGCAGAAACGTCACGCACGCATCCGTGAGGCCATCAAACGCGGCGTCGAGGGCGGTCAGCAGAGCCCCGAATGGCTCACTCATTTGGCCTCTGCAACTGACACGGGTGCAGGCCCCGGTTTCGTCGGGGGTGCTACCAGTTCAGCAAGGCTGCGATCAAAGGAATCAAGATAACTGGAAATACTCCAGGATAGCTTTTGCCCTTGCGCGACAAGTTCGATGCCGCTTATGGCACTCGCATCCGTCTCATATCGAACTCGGATCGCTGCGGAAAACGTTTCGTTCAAAGCATTCTGAATGGCGGCTTTCTGCTCGTCGGGGAGATTGAAGGCGCTGCGAACAAGAGAAGCTTCGGGTGAGGTCTTGAGCGCGGTGCCCATCTCATCTTTATCCTTTGGGTTCATTAGCCGGAGCCGACGAGTGAAGACCTCTCCAATCCGCTCCTCCAGAGTCACAGTCGCGAGATCAGACAGGGTCTTCTTCGTCATCGCGAAGACTTGGTCCTGAGCCATTCGCCGGATCGCGACCGCTTGGTGTGCTTGATCGCTCTTGAGCGCGGAGGCTTCAGAGGCACGAATGCCATCGGCTTGCTTGTGAGCGTCATCGACCAGACGGTCGTGCTCTGCCTTTGCATCACCGTCGGCCTTGGTCATCAGCGCAGCCCGCTGCTCATCGAAGATCTTATTTTTGGCTTCGAAGTCATGCTGCTGCTTTTGTGCGTCAGCCTCCTTCGCTTCGGCATCCGCCAGCTTGGAGGCGATGCCCTTTTCACGAGCGTCGATTGCTTCCAGAATCGGCTGGTATAGGAAGCGCTTTAAGAGCCATACAAGGATCAGGAAATTCAGCATCTGGGCTATGACCGTGAACCAGTCGATGAGCATAGCTACTTCACCTGAGCCGCATGCGCGATGATGAACTTCCAGAAAGGATTAGCGAAGATCAGAATCATGGAGACCACGAAACAGTAAATGGCCAGTGACTCGATCATTGCTAACCCGACAAAGAGAGTCCTCGTAATGGTGGCCGACGCATCCGGCTGCTGCGCAAGCGAGGTGAGTGCCGTGGCAACGGACTTTCCTTCACCGAGAGCCGGAGCAAGGCATCCTATACCGATCGTCAGGCCGGCTGTGACGATCGACGCGATTGCAATTGCGGTTGTGCTATCCATGAAGTCTCCTTGGTACAGGTTTGCTTAGGAAGTCGGTTTCGAAGCGGGAACGACGACGCTTTGCCGTTTTGGGACTAACGTTGCAGCCGCGATATAGACCCCAGCAAGAATGGTGAAGATGTAGGCCTGAACCATCCCGGTGAGCAGTCCGAGCGCAGTCATCACGATGGGAAAGATAAAAGGAGTGATCGTCAGCAAAATGCCAACGATCATAACGCCGCTCATCATGTTGCCGAACAGGCGTACCGCCAGCGCAAGGGTGCGTGACAGTTCGCTGATAATGTTGAATGGAAGCATGATGATGGTTGGCTGCGTATAAGACTTCAGGTAGCCACGCAGGCCCTGCTCCCGGATGCCAAAAAGCGGCACCGCGATGAAAACGCAGAGCGCAAGCGCCGCCGTGGTCGACAGAGAGCCGGTGGGCGGTTTGTAGCCCGGGATGATGATGCAAAGGGCGCATGTAGCGACGAAGACGAACAGCGTCCCCAGAAATGCAAGATACTTGCGCGCCTGCGGCAGGCCAACTTCCTTGATCTGTGACTCCAGCGTCGTGATGATGATCTCGAGAGCACCCTGCCAGCGAGAGATCTTTCCCTCGGTCGCGAGGCGGCGGGTGATGAGTATTGCGCCGACGACCATCAGCAACATCATGGCCCAAGTCGTGACAATGGTCTCGTTCAACTTGAAGAATCCATGCTGCCAGAAGATCAGCTGATCGGAGGTCAGATTCATTCGGCCCCTTCCAAGTTCTCGAATGCCTGAGCCTGAGGGGCAAATCGAGCATTTCGCGTGACAATGAAGCGAGCAAGAACAAAGCCAGTGAGACTACCGACTATGTTTCGCCAGTCACCGCGGCCTAGGTAGTAAAAGCCCACCATGACGACCACCGTGCGAAGAACCATGCTGACGAGAAACAAGGCGGCCGGTTGCGCGGCCATCACTCCTCTGCGCACCGTCCACAATAGCCCGACGAAAAAGAAGGCTCCGAGAGCCAAGCCCCCGATTAGAGCGCCAATGACCTTGGCTACCTCAGTCATCAGCGTTCTCCTCGCGCATAGACGCATCTTGTTGAGCAACCCAATGCCACGCGTTGAAGCAGCCAAGAATCAGGCCAGCGAAGAGGAGCGTAAGTGTCCAGGAAAACTTCTGCGGATGCCGATCATCCAGCCAAACGCCGATAGCTGAGCCCAGAACCGTTGGTACCGCCACAGACCAGCCGATAAGCCCCGACATTCCCAAGCCGAACCAAACACCCTGGTCTCCTGCACGCAGAGCCCGCTGTTTTCTCGCGGCTTTCGTATTGATACGCCCGGCGAAGACATCTTCTTCGCTGGGCGATGCTCCGGGTGACCCAAGTTGCTTATCGCTCACGAGAGAACTCCGCGAGCTTGCCAGCAAACGTGCTCTCCAACTTGTGTAGAGCCTCGCGAACCTGCCGCTCCTGATCGTTACGGGTCAGGAACTGCCGTTTGACGGCATCGTGCAACTGGCCAAGGTCGGCACCTCGCACGGCTCGGCGGACCGAAACCAGCACCCTCGTCCCAACCTTTGCGAGCACGCCTTCATCCACGGCTAAATAAGCTGGGGAACCATTCTTCTCCTGATAGGTGAGGATGCCCGGTGCTAGTGCCGCAACACAGTCACGCCGGTGCGGAAGAATGCCGAGGGAGCCTTCGCTCGTCTCAGCCACAATCCGTTCCACATCGTCGTTCTCGAAGAAAACTTGGGAGGGCAAAAGCACCTTAAGCTGCATGGGCTGCCCCCGCAGGAACGCTTGGCGGAAGCATGGAAGCCGGTGCGGTTTGAGGCTCCTGCGGCTTCGGCGCAGCCTGCTTTAGTTCGCTGATGGCCCCGATCATGTACAGCGCACTCTCAGGAAGATCCTTGAATTCATCCCGCAGGATACGTTCGCATCCATCGAGCGCATCTTCCAGGCTCACCTGCTTGCCCTTCAAGCCGCTGAACTGCTCGGTTGCGAAGAACGGTTGTGTAAGAAAGCGTTCAAGTCGTCGCGCTCTGCCGACCGTAAGGCGGTCGGCCGGGGAGAGTTGATCCAACCCCAACATGGCGACGATATCCTTCAGTGCTTCATATTCGGCGAGGGTCTTGCGAATCTGCTGCGCGATCCCGTAGTGACGTTTGCCCACAATGCCGGCGGTCGCCATGGCAGAGTTTGATTGCAGCAGGTCGATTGCAGGATAAAGTCCTTCGCTGGCGCGCTTTCGCGAAAGCACAAGCGATGCGGACAGGTGTCCGAAGACGTGTTCCGCAGCGGGATCCGTAAGGTCATCTGCAGGCACGTAGACAGCTTGGATCGACGTGATCGCACCGGCCCGCGTGTTGGCGATGCGCTCTTCCAGTCCGGACAACTCTGTGCCCATGGTGGATTGATATCCAAGCCGCGAAGGCATCTGTCCGAGCAGGCCGGAGACCTCCATACCCGCTTGGATAAAGCGGAAGATGTTGTCGACCAGAAAGAGGACATCGCGATGCTCGTCGTCCCGGAAGTATTCCGCCATGGTAAGTGCCGCGTGGCCCACGCGAAAACGAGCGCCGGGCGGCTCGTTCATTTGGCCATAGACCATGACCATGTCTTTGAGAACGCCGGCATCCTTCATACCGCTGTAGAGCTCTTCCCCTTCGCGGCAACGCTCGCCGATGCCGCAGAAAATACTCATCCCCTTTTGGTGGCCGATCATGTTGTGGATCATCTCGGTCAGCAGCACGGTCTTGCCTACACCCGCCCCTCCGAAGAGACCCGCTTTGCCTCCGCGCTCCAGCGGTACCAGCACATCGATTGCCTTAATGCCAGTCTGAAAGATCTCGGATTTGGTAAGACGATCTGCCATTGACGGTGGAGACCGATGCACACTGCGCCATTCCGTCTCTGTCGGCTCTGCCTGACGGTCGATCGCGCGGCCGAACACATCGAACATGCGCGAGATGATTGTCTTGCCTACAGGCGCTTGAAGAGGCTTACCCGTATCTCGTACCACCATTCCGCGAGCGAGTCCCTGGGTAGCTGTGAGCGCTATGCCCCGGACCCGATGTTGATCGATCTGCTCCATCACCTCAACGACAATAGCTTCCTTGGTGCCACAGCGCAGGATGGAGAATACAGAAGGTAGTAAGCCAGGAAAGTGCGCGTCCACGACACTGCCCCGGATGGAAGATATGACGCCGAAGTTCGATGCCTCATGTTCGTCTGACATCGCTTTTCTCCCTAGTCTTGGCCAATGTGCCGCCCAGGATCGGGGACATGGCCAACTGCTGGCCTATCAAACAGTATCTCGCCCAAGAGTATGGGGCTGTGCTCTTTTGCTCACTTAGCTCAGGCTGGTCTCGAGAACAATCAATGAGCGCGAGTTGACGATATACCTGGCATCCGTGACCGGAACTCCCCTTCCAGCATCGGCGATGTCGTCGGGCGAAGCGAGAGAGGTGTCCACGATTCGCCGCCAGCCAAGCGGGCCGGCTGCTCCACCGCTAGGCAACTGGAAGGAAAGAGTGTCCCAGAAAGCGTTAACTGCCACGTAAAGCAGACGCTTTTGCGAGGCCGTATGTAACGTGAAGGCGATTGAGTGAGAATCGGCCTTCCAGTCTGGCTTTCCGAGCTCGATCCCGTGCCACTCATACTGCGCTTCGGTCTGATACTGCTCCAGGGTGAAGCGTCCACCATTGCCTAAGACCTCGGTTCCAAAACGCAACCGGATCAGATGCGCAACATAGCGGCCCAAATCCCGATTGCCAGTTTCCAACCTCCAATCGAACCAGCTCGCCGCATTATTCTGGCAATAGGCGTTGTTGTTCCCACCTTGGGTGCGACGGCCTTCATCGCCCATCAGCAGCATAGGCGTGCCTGCCGAAAGCAGTGTAAGAGCAAGCAGGTTCTTGATCTGCCGCGATCTCAGAAGTGAGATGGTCTGATCTCCGCTCGGACCCTCGGCCCCGCAGTTCCAGCTGTGATTGGTATCCGTCCCATCGCGGCCGCCCTCCCCATTGGCTTCGTTGTGCTTTGAGTCATATGACACGAGGTCGTTGACCGTGAATCCGTCATGGCAAGTGACGAAATTGATACTTTGGCCTGTCGGTCGGTCCCCTACTCCGTAGAGGTCCAGGCTCCCCGTGATTCGCTCCCTCAGCTTCACCACCGTGCCTTGGTCGCCCTTTACAAAAGCTCGTATGTCATCCCTGAACTGCCCATTCCATTCCTTCCACTTATCAGGTCCGAAACTACCGACCTGATACAGACCTCCTTCATCCCAGGCTTCTGCAATGAGCTTTGTGCCGGCGAGTGCGGGGTGCGAATCAATCTCCCAGATAATGGGAGCGTTGATCATGGGCTCTCCGGCTTCGTTCCTTGAAAACACAGATGCCAAATCAAATCGGAACCCGTCCACATGCATCTCGGTCACCCAGTACGCCAGGCTGTCGAGAATGAGGCGTTTGACAATGGACTGGTTCGCCTTCAACGTATTGCCAGACCCGGTGAAATTGGCGTACTGGGCTTTGTCCTGGTTGAGGATGTAGTAGACGTTGTTTTCAAAGCCGCGAAAGCAGACGGTTGGGCCCTGCTCGTTTCCCTCAGAGGTGTGGTTGTACACCACATCGAGGATGACCTCTATCCCTGCCTTGTGAAGTGCTTTCACCATCATTCTGAACTCGTCCATGCAGTGCTGCGGATCGCGGTCCGTGCAGTACGCCAGATGTGGCGCGAAGAACGAAACCGGGTCATACCCCCAGTAATTCTCCAGACGGTTGGGCACATCCTGGGAATCGAATTGAAATACGGGTAGAAGCTCCACAGCAGTAACTCCGAGCGTTTGAAGGTACGGAATTTTATCCACCACACCGAGGAACGTGCCACGCTTGGTGGCCGGTACTCCGGAGTTCGGATTCCGTGTAAAGCCCGCAACATGCATTTCATAAATAACCGTCTGCCGAAACGGATGGTTGAGTGGGCAGTCATCCTCCCAATCAAACCGGCTTGGGTCAACGACAACGCTTTTCATGCAGGTTGCGACGGTATCCCCGGGTCTGCAGGCGGCGGCTCGGCTATAGTTTTCGCCTACGGCTACGCTCCTGCCGTACGGATCCAGCAGAACCTTCTGGCTGTCAAAGCGATGACCTGCCGCAGGGTCGTCCGGGCCGTGAACTCTAAAGCCGTATAGCTGTCCCGCTGCGACGCCGCAGACCAGAATATGCCAGTAATGAGAAGTGCGGTTGCGCTGGGCGTCGAGTTCTATAGTTCTTGACGGCCCCAGGTCATCGACTCCTTTGAAGAGAAGAAGCTCAACCATCGTGGCACTTGCTGAGAAGAGGCTGAAGTTAGTTCCCTTCTTACAGATGGTGGGACCAAGAGGGAAAGGCCTCCCTGGCATTAGCAGCTGTGAAGTGTCCAAAGGCGTCTTTACGGTCATTCGCATCGAACTCCGGTCGAGGTGATACGTATGCTCCCGCGCGTTGGAAGCACGAATATCGATAAGGGTTACTGATGCAGAGCGCGGTAGGCTTCGGCCAGGACCTTGAGGTCGTAGGCTCCTTTGTAGACTGGAGGCGGTTTGAGCTCCAAACCCAGCAGACCGTAGACGGCGGTCATAGCTGAACGAACCGAATATTCCACCGTGAAGACGACATCGTCCGGCATCTCGCAAAATTCGCCTATAAATGCCAGATTCCTGGATCGTTTAGGAATCACGTTGGGCCGGTCGCCGTGGCTTCGCCGCAAGAATTGACTTGTGATGAACGGCATTAGGCATGGAATACACTGGCAGGTATCGAGGATGTGCTTCGATCCTGATTGCACATGGAGATGGCCTAGCAACTCGATCATAACTTCCCGGCCGGTGCACTCCGCCATCGGCTTCTTAACGAAGTCGCCGGGCTTGTCTACGAAGAGGCCGTAGCCCCAGAGCACCTGCACGTTTTCGGGCTGACCGATGAAGTGCGGTTGATGCGGCAGAACGACGGACATTAGCCAGCTTGAATTTGGAAACGTGATAAGTCCGCCCTCGCCTGGCGCATTTCCCGTTAGATCGCGTATGAAGTCGAAAAGGTCAGGTTTGCTCAGGGTGGCCGTGAAGGACAGCCATTTTGACTCATCCACATGCGCGGCAAAGTTTGTTGGGTTGCCGGAGTCAGTCTGGCCGTTTGCTATCGACTCCCACAGAGCCCACGACCCGCGGCCAATTTTGCCGAGGAGCGAAGGTGCCCGATCGTTCGACCCCACCGAAGATCCTTCGGTCATTGACCCGAGCGTCACCAGAACAAACGCGTCATCGGAGACGATGATCTGCTTCTCTTCGCCTGCTTGATCAAACAGGATGCGGCTTACGCTATATCCTTCAGAGTCATGCGTCAGGTCGAGCTTAGTTACGCAGGCGTCATATCGAATCTGTACGCCGCGTTCTTCAAGCCATTTCCATAAGGGTCTAACCAGCGAATCGTACTGGTTGTAGACCGTGCGCATAATGCCTTCAAGCGTGTTGAAGCCAGACACCATGTGCGTGAACCGAACGAGATAGCGCTTGAACTCGACGGCGCTATGCCAAGGCTGGAAAGCGAAGGTCGTGCACCACATGAACCAGAAGTCGGTGAGGAAGAAGTCTGCCTCGAACTGCTCAGCGATGCTTGTTCTGCCCAGCATCGCCTCGGGCTCCATACTGAGGCGCTCGATTGAAAGAATATGCGCTTCGCTCAGTCCAAAGGCAGGAGCTGTGATCCCTTTGCCATCCCTAACAAGCCGCGACTTGGAAGACGTTTTCAAGGTCTTATTCCAGGCGAACGTTTCCTCTGTCACCGTGCGACTATCGTCCATAGTGGGTATGGAAGAGAAGAGATCAAAAGTACACAGGTACTTGCTCTCAAACATCCTGCCGCCCCGCATGGAGTAACCATCCTGCGGCGTTCCAGCCGCGTCCAGGCTGCCGCCCATCATTGAGGACGCTTCGAGAATGATGATGTTGTGGCCTTTTTCCCCTCCATCACGGATCAAGAAGGCAGCGGCGGCAAGGGAGGCGATCCCGGCGCCTACCAGGTAGAACTGGGAGTTTGCACTTGCGTGTCTATCGTTCGTAAGCAACTTCCTTTCATGCGCAGTCACGAGGAATTTGGGGCTTTCGGAACCCAGACTCCGATTGTCCGTCTCACGAGCTTTCCAAGTTGTATCGGATTGCACAGCGAGCACGGATTGCAGGGTAGAGGCTTAGTGAAAGCGCGAGAGCGAATTTGAGTTTCAAAAGGAGTACCAATGCTGAAAACCGATACCGTCGTTGCCGTTTACCACACTCATGAACAGGCAGAGAAAGCCATACAGGAACTGCAGGATGCGGGTGTGAGTCTGAAGAGTCTCTCGATCGCAGCTAAAGATACGCACACCGAGGAGCATGCGGTCGGCTACTACAATATCGGCGATCGGATGCAGTACTGGGGCAAGATGGGTGCGTACTGGGGCGGTTTCTGGGGGTTGCTCTTCGGTTCTGCGATGTTCGCGATTCCCGGCATCGGACCGCTTCTCGTTGCCGGTCCGCTGGTGGCGTGGATCGTTGGGGGCCTGGAAGGCGCAGCCGTTGTAGGCGGATTGAGCGCGCTTGGCGCAGCGCTGGCAAGTATTGGCATTCCCAAAGACAGCATCATCGAGTTCGAGACAGCTCTGAAAACTGACAAGTTCCTCCTCGTGGTCCATGGGACAACCGAAGAGGTTGCCATTGCGCGTGAAGTCTTGCAGAACGGCGGATACCACGTCGCCTACACCTGTCATGATGAGAAGGTCATGGCCCGCTAAGACCAGGCCTGCGTAACTTTGGAGGCTGGCGGTCCATCAATCTAGCTCTCAACAACCGCAAGGGAGGGGTGCGGGGAGGGAACGGCCCCAGAATGCGCTCAAGGTGGAGCGTGTCGGAGAGGGCGGGATGAGGGATGGGGAGAACCCGAAGGGGGTTCTCCCGCGCTGGATCAGCGAGCCGCCCAAAGGATTGCTTTTGCGAGAGTTCTGCGGATGTAAGCATTGCGCCGCGACTGACTGACGTTGCGGGAGAGGTAGTCGCTAGTGAGAGCGGCGGCGATACCGCTTTCAGGCCACCCGTGGGCACAGGCGGCTATGGCGAAGGCCATATCTGCCGCTGCGGGACGCCCTGCATATCTAGGCGCATTCCGGAATCGGCTGAGACTGAGGCTGGAACTCAGGTGGTATGACGGCCGGAAGCTCTGCCTCAAGGCATTCCGTTGCTGTTCCTGCTCTCTATAGAGAGATGAGATTTCGGATGTGAAGGCCTCAGCCTTGACGTAGACGCTTCCGGAATAAGCGGTAAGCCGGACGAATGGGAATTGTCCGTCTGGCTTGCGGTGAACTGGCTTGCGGTTTGTTAGGCCGGGAAGCCGTCCGAATCTTCTCCAATCAGCCGCGCTAGGATCGGCCCCATAGCGAGCGGCGAGGGTTCGGGCTGCCAAGCTGCCATGAGCTTTTGAGAGGACTTGAGCGTGTTTGAGCCATACCTGAAAATTTCCGGGACTGGTCTCGACCAAGCTGCAAGGCGCGAAACCATCTGCGGAGAGCCGGATGACGGTGGGCCGGTCGAGATCGTCCAGTACGGTGAAGCGGTGTTCTCCGCTGGGCCGGAAGAATATATGCGCTCCTTGCACGTTTCGGAACTTGAGATAAGGTATGCGGCAGAGTACCTGAGAGGCCGCGAGGGCATCCATGCGGGGAAACATGCCGCGTTCACTCAGGATGCCGATGTCATACAGAGGCGCATCGATGGCGGCAAGGGTCCTGCGAATGGCTTGTTCTGTCTTATCCACGGTTGCACCTGGCTCCTTTCTGCAAACGATAAGAAATGACGGGGGCCGTGTGGCCCCCATCTTGGTCTAGGCGGCGATCAGCTTCTTTGCTGCTTTGCTCTTGTTGTTGGGTGTCTTTCCCTGAGGTTTCACCAGCGTTGGTTTCTTGGCTTTCGCCGCGCTCGTTTTCTTCTGGGGTTTGAGCGGAGCGAAGACCGCTTCGGCTTCTGTGAGGAAGTCGAATTCGTTTTCGCTCGGAATGCCGACGTGACCGGAGAGGGCAAGGCGAAGTGCAAACACTGTCAGTCTTTCATCGGCGGTAGCGTCGATGGTGGCCAGCAGAAGTTCTTCCGCGCTGCGCTGCTCGTTCTCATTCTTGGCGGCGATATCCTCAGCCAGATCATCAGCAAAGGTGTACGGGTCAAGGTTGACGATGGCGCGGAGGACCACCCGCAGTTGAGGCGCAGTGAAGCTGGCCGGGGCTGCAGCAATAATGCGGTCGAACGTTGCGACACGTGCCGTGCGCCGCTCTTCGCGCCTCGCTTGTTCCGCCTCGTACTCCTGCTGTTCGCGTTCCTGCCGCTGCCGGAACTCCTCGGTCCTGCGCTCCTGCTCGGCGGCGTACTTCTTCTGTTGCTGTTCGTGCTGCTGCCTCCGGGCTTCTGCCTCTTCCTCGGTTTCTGTTGGGGGTGCTGGCGGCATAACCGGGGCGGGGTGTTCAGCGGCTTTGGCGGCGGCGCGAGGATCGTGAATGGGGCAATTGCTATCGGTGCAAACTGTGAGGGTGGTGCCTACGCGCTTGCCGTAAACGATGATGGCGGGTTTGGCGGCTTCGCAGGGGGCAACGGGTTCCGCGTCGGGGTTCTGGTTGGTGGTGTCGACTTCGCGATAGGTGCCGCCGCGCACGGCGCCGGGTCGCTGCTCTTTGGGGGCGCGGAATCCGTTCTCTATCTGGATGAGTTCGGGATGGGCTGCGATCTCGCGGTCGATGTGGGCGTTTACCTTCATTTGAAAGCAAGGCGCGTCAAGGCACTGGTCGCCCTGAACGTCGGCGAACAGTGATGTATTGAATCCACTGCGGCGCGGACAGGTAACGCAGGCTCCGGCAGGCGGGTTCAAGGCGGTGTCTTCCTTGTTGAATGGCGCGTCGGCAAGAGAGAGATAGAGGTTCGTTTGTATCCATGCGGAAAGGTGCTTGGCGGGTAGCAGGTGCGGCTCTTTGTCCTGCCAGTCCTTGCGCCAGCACTGCTCATAAGCGTTGGCTTGCACATCCTGCGGGAGGCGGGCAAGTAGGTTGGCGTGAGAAGCCGTAATGCGCTCGGCGCTGAACGCCTCGGCAATCGACGGAATGAGCTGCAGCAGAGACAAACGGGCGTAGACGTGCGCGGGGCTCTTGCCTGACTTCTCGACCAGCGTTGCCACGTCATAACCGGGCATGTCTAAAAGCCGCTGAAAGCCCTGTGCTTCTTCGTAAGGGTGAACGTCTACCCTCTGCGAATTCTCGACTAGCTGCCACTCAAGCGCCTGGGCGTCGGTGATATCGACGATGCGGGCGGGGAGAGAAAACAATTCGGCAAGCTGCGCGGCACGAAAGCGTCTGGCTCCTGCGACAATCTCGAATCCTTCCGGGTTGGGCCGAACGGTGATTGGCTGGATGAGGCCGTTAGTGCGGATGCTCTCGGCGAGCTCGCCCAGCTTGCACTCATCAAAGGTACGGCGGGGGTTGGTGGCTGATTCGTGAATCGTGTCGATGGCGATGTACTGGAATTCGCTGCTGTTTTGCACGGTAGTTCTCCTGTGAGCATGGTTGGGGTGAGAGTTTGCGGAGCGGTCGCCCTGGATCGGTTTCCGCTCCGTGACGGAACGGAAAATGTTAGTGGCGGTTCTTGCGGTGCTGCTCGTAGGCTTCGGCGAAGCCCTGCTGACGCAGGTTCCTGTCCCACAACTCGGCGAAGCGTTTGTGTTCCTGGTGCAGTTCCACAAGTTGCACATAGTTGGTGCCGACGATATTGCGGCTCCACTGCTCTACCCCGGCATAGTCGTTTCGCCAGTAGAAGGGGTTCAGGTGCGACCCTCCACCGATGCCAAGCTCGAAATACATCTCGGGGTCGCGCATCGCATCGCCGTTCTGTGTGCCGTAGTGGGCGACTGAAAGGGCGGGCAAACCCATGGGACCTGACTCGTCTAGGGCTTCAATGACAAGCTCCATAAATGGCGCGTTGTCGATCTTGAGGTAGAGGCCAGGGTGCCACCCGCCGGCCTTCTTGAGGATGTCGAGAATGGTTTGCACTAGGCCACCTCCGCGAGTACGGTGTCGGTGTTGGGCTGCTCGGTTGCGGGTGCGGCTTCGGGCTGCTCTGCCTCTTCCTTGGTTTCCAGTGCGGAAAGAATCAGGGCGGCGGTGCGCTGAATGACTTCCAAGCTCTCGGTGAGGAGTGCGGCGTTGCCGTGGTAAAGCTGGATGTAGTCGGCTGATGCGAGTCCAGCGTCCAGGCCGATTGTCTGAGACACAACAAAGGCGATTGCCTCGGCTTCTGTCTCGCGTACGGTCTTGGTGGTGGCGGTGCGGCGTTCTGCCTTGTGCAACATCTCGTGTGCGAGTTCGTGAACAAGGGTGCTGAACTCCTCGGCTGGTTCCTGGCCGGGAAGAATGGCAATCTTCCCGCCGTAGCTCATTCCGAGCGCGGGCGCGATGGAATCCTTGAACTCAAGCTGGATACCCTGATCGATGGTGCAGTTGATAAGGCGTTCGCGGTACTGCCCTACTTCTCCCTTGGTGCGCTCGGTGAACTCGGGAAGCGGTGCGCCTTCGGTCTGGCTCACGTCGAACACATAAACGGCGCGAAATCCGACCAACACGGGAGCGTTGACGGCTGCGGGGTCTTTGCTCTTGTTAGCCTCGGTGTCCTTCTTCTTGCGGGCTCCAATCATTGGGGCAAGAATGCGGATTCCCTTCTGGCCCTTCATCACCTTGCGTCCAAGTTGGTTCCACGCATACAGACCTGCAACGCGGGCTGCATTTGGCCTCTGCCGTGCAATCTCCAGAATGTTCCCGAAGCTGTAGTTGTGGAATCGGCCCATCGCGGTGAGGTAGGCGGTGAGGCCTTCGCTGTGTCCCGCTTCCAACTGCTCGATGAGAAGCTGCACATTGGCCTGGATGACTTCGCGGGAAGTCTGAGGCTTGGGGGTTGCGGGAAGGGTGGCGATGTTGCTGGTTTCGTTCGTGGTGGGCTGAGTGGTGTTCATGGGTGGTTCCTCCGTTTTTAATGGCTGTGCTGTGTTTGCTCACAAACACGCCTTGGCCCTGGCCCACGCCAGCGGGGGCGGCAAGTGCAAGGGGAGGGGTATCACCCATCCTTGAAACGGAGGCGGAGCTGGAGTGGAAATGACGAGCGGAGCGAAGGTCTGCACAAGCGAAGCGCGGAAGACTGCGGGAAACCCCTTGCGCGCGCCAGGGGCGGAGCCCCTCAGCAGGTTTGGTTCCCTTGCTGGGCGCGGAGCGCAGGAGAGGCTTTCAGGGTCGGCGTTGCGGGCAGGAACAGGCCCCGCAGAGGTGGGTGGCCGGAAGACGGCTTGCCGGCTGAAGCCAGGGAGGAGCCTTCCTCCCACTCAGTCATTTGGCAGTGCGCTTTTGCACAGCTTTCGTAATGGCTAGAGAGGAAAGTGAATATGTCTGGAAAAATAAAGCCGTTCCTTTTAGGCCTTCTTCTCATCGCAGACCATGGAAGGATGCGCTTGATGACATACCAAGGTATGACGGCTCTCATTACAGGAGCTTCGATGGGCTTAGGCGAGGCTTTCGCGAATGAACTGGCCACGAGGGGTGCACACCTCGTACTGGTGGCACGCTCTGAGAACAAACTTATTGGGATGGCAGAAGCTTTGCGGGTACATGCTGGCGTCGACATTACCGTTATCTCAGCGGATCTGTCCTCGGCTGAGGGAGTTCAGCACCTGATAGCCGAGGTGAAGCGTCGTGATCTTCGCATCGACCTGCTCATCAACAATGCCGGACTCGGAGTCTTTGAGAACTTCCTCGACACTTCGCTGGCCAAGCAATTGGAGGAAGTGGATCTCAATGTACGGGCTGTCGTATCCCTGACCCATGCCTTCGCGCCGGATATGGTCTCCGCCCATTGCGGCGGGGTCATCAACCTAGCGTCCACAGCGGCGTTCCAGCCGCTTGCGGGTGCCAGTGTCTACGCAGCGTCCAAGGCGTTTGTCCTGTTTTTTAGCGAAGGACTCGGATTGGAGTTGAAAGGGACGGGTGTGCAAGTAATGGCAGCCTGTCCCGGGCCTGTCGCGACCCACTTTTTTGTCAATATGAGCCCTACGCTCAAAACCAGCCAGATGGATCAGCCCGGCTCTGTCGTCCTGGACATCTTACGCGGCTTTGATCAAGGCAAGAATGTGGTTTATCCGGGTAAAGTGACAAATCGTCTCAGTACTTGGGGAGCTCGATTTCTGCCTCGCAAAATGATCCTCCGTCTCGCGGTAGGGGTCACCAAGAAACTCAACCAGAAGTAGCAGCCAAACGGAGAACAATTATGATCCAAGCAGAAAATGCAATACGCAAGGTCAAACTTGGCAGTACAGCAATCGGCGCAGTTGCGATGGGGGCGGTCGCATTCGGGGCAGCGGCCATAGGCGCGCTGGCTGTCGGAGCTATGAGCATCAGACGGTTGAAGGTCCTAGAAGCCCGTATCGAAACGCTATCCATCGGAACGCTAACAGTGAACCGTCTAAACATTCTTTCAGAAAGATAGGAGCGTAGTCTCTTCTCGAATGGAAGGGAGGTCGGGCACGCTAGGCAGTGTTTTTTGCACAGTCTTCTAAGTGCTCTTGGCCCAAGCTCGCTGTGTTCGTTGAAGTGCGGAAGCCACGCCTTAGCAATCCCTAAATACGTACAAAGGCGGGTCGTCAACGATTTTGCTCAACGCACAGATGTACAGATCGGAGCTGTATCCATGGCAGATGCCTGTTCTGGTGCGTGAAAGCAAAGCAACTTTGCTGCTCGAACCGGCTTGTTGAAGCAAGCGGCTCGTCTACTCCGAATGCGTTCGGAAAAGTTTGCGAGCCTACTACGCTGGAGAGAGGCAAGCTTATCTTCGAAAGCCACGGGGAGTTGCCCTCAGCGCGGACATCATTGACTACGTGGCGACGGCCCACTAAGCCGAAGCTCAAACATACCAACCGATATCGAGCTTATGCTTGTTGCCCGCAGACATGAAGAGAAAGGCTCCGATTGTGCATAGCCAGCACCACGCCTCTTCAAGTTTGCACGGGTATGATCGGACTTATGTGCTTTTCAGCTACGGCGAACTTCGTAGGCAGCGGGCTTCTCGGGGTGATCGGTGTCGTCACTTTTACGAAAGTCAGGCATCGCCGTGAGCTTCTCTTCGCGGCTCTACCCACTATGTTCGCTGCCCATCAATTCATCGAAGGATTTGTCTGGCTGGGCCTGAATGGTGATTTCTCCTCGGCGGTCACTCACAAAGCGGGCGAAGCCTATGTCCTCTACGCGCAAGGGCTGCTGCCCTTCTTGATGCCTCTTAGCGTGATGCTTTTCGAGTCCAGCCCCAAAAGCAGGCGTCGCATGTTGCCGTTCACAATCCTTGGGGCAGGGACGAGCCTGTACATGTTGTGGGCCCTCATGACGTTCCCGCTTTCCATCTATATCCGTGGCAACAGCATCGTCTATCAAAATCAGGGTACGTACTACACCACTCTTGCCGTCCTGTACGTTATCGCGACCTGCGGCTCATTACTTTTCTCTAAGGTGCGCGACCTGGTCATATTCGGAATTGCAAACGTCCTCATTCTGCTCGGCGTCATGGCTATTAAGCGATACGCGTTTACCTCGCTTTGGTGCGCTTACGCCGCAATCGCGAGCACAATCATCCTCGCCTACTTTTGGAAGAGCCGCTTCGTGCGACCGTTCAACTATTCGTAAGTACCCTAAAGTGTTGGGATCACTCAGGTCGGGATCGTTTTCTATTGGAGTTGACCTACTTCAGTCGGCGGCAAATCACGTACCGTTGCCTTCTCAGCACGAACCTTCATGTCCTGAGTGCTCATGGGCCCGTTGAAACTTCCACTGTGTGCGCTGATGTCTCCGGTTTCACCCCACCGCGCCTCGAATCCCAAGTCTCCTGTCAGTTCTTCGCCCAGTCTTCGGCAACAGCGCTACCCGCCAACGCTCCAAAGAATCGTTCCAGTCTCCGGGGGGATAACGATGCCATGGTGCATGGGGCGTAACGGTAGAAGGGGAGGGGTATCTCCCATCCTGGGAACGGAGTGAAGCCGAGTGGAAAGGACAAGCGCAGCGCGGAAGACTGCGGGAAACCCCTTGCACGCGCCAGGGCAGCGCCATCAGCAGGTTTGGTTTCCTAGCAGGGCGCAAAGCGCAAAAGAAGTTTTAGGGTCGGCGTTGCGGGCACGAACAGGCCCGCAGAGGTGGGTGGCGAAGGCCCACTGGGCCGAAGACAGGGAGGAGACTTCCTCACACTCAGTCGCTTTGCAAAACCGCTCTGACAAATGCTTTCCTGCCGGTTAGAGAGGAACGTGGATATGTCTGGGAAGAAGTGAAAGCCCTATGCTGGGCGCTCCCTCTGTTCGTTCTAGAACATGTTTATGAAGACACGACCCAGCGTTGCAGATCAAGAAGGGATGCACTCAATGACATACCAGGGTATGACGGGCTCTCATCACAGGAGCCCTAGGAGCGTAAATCTGGCTTGAATCGGAATGGACGTCAGCTCCGCCCGGTAGTGCCTTATTGCACAGTATTGTAGGTGCTCTTGGCTCAAGCTCGGTATGTTCGTTGAAATGGGGAAGCCATGTCTTATCAGTCTCTGAATCCGTACACAGGCGATGTCGTGAAGGATTTTGCTCAACACACAGATGCACAGATCGAACAAGCTGTCGCAGCGGCAGATGCCTGCTTTGGTGCGTGGAAGCAAACCAGCTTTGCTGACCGAACCGGCGTATTGAAGCAAGCTGCTCAGCTACTCCGAACGCGTTCGGAAGAGTTCGCGGGCCTTATCACGCTGGAGATGGGCAAGCTGATCTCCGAAAGCCGAGGTGAGGTCGCCCTCAGCGCGGACATTATCGACTATTATGCGGATCACGCTGAGGCATTCCTGGCTCCACAAACACTTCCACGCTCTGCTGGGAAAGCGACTGTAGTCAACACCGCATTAGGTGTGCTTTTTGGTGTTGAGCCTTGGAACTTCCCGTACTACCAGCTCGCACGCTTTGTAGCGCCTAACCTTATGGTCGGCAACGTCGTGATGGTCAAGCATGCTCCATCCGTACCGCAGTGCGCGCTGGCTTTTGTCGCGCTATTTCACGAAGCTGGCCTTCCGGAAGGTGCATACACCAACTTGTTCCTGTCCGACGAGCAGGCGGACAAGCTTGTGGAGGATCCACGAATTAAGGGCGTTGCGTTGACGGGCAGTGAACGCGCGGGCTCAGTGGTGGCTGCACAAGCCGGAAAGAATCTCAAGAAGTCGACAATGGAACTGGGTGGGAGCGATGCCTTTATTGTACTCGATGATGCAGAGCTTGATAAGACAGTAGAATGGGCCGTCTGGGGCAGAATGAACAACACCGGCCAGTGCTGTGTCGCAGCAAAACGCTTCATCGTCCTAGAGCCGCTAGCCGATTGTTTTTTGGCAAAATTCAAAGCGGCGCTGGGAGCTTTAAGACCCGGCGATCCGATGGATCCCACAACGACCCTGGGACCCCTTTGTTCCGAGAAAGCGCTCCTCAACCTACTCGATCAGGTCAGCCGTTCGGTCAAGGCGGGCGCGCGGATCGTCCTCGGAGGACACCGACTGGATCGTAAGGGTTCGTTTATGGAGCCGTCGATCCTTACAGACATTGAGCCCGGGACTCCAGCGTACGTCGAGGAGTTTTTCGGTCCGGTGGCATTGTTCTTCCGCGTACCGGATGAAGCGGCCGCAATCGCGCTTGCAAACGATTCGAAGTACGGTCTTGGTGGATCGGTCTTCACCGCTGACCTGGAGCGCGGCGAGCGAGTGGCGGCAGCTATCGAGACGGGTATGGTCTTCGTAAACCACCCCACCTGGACGGCGCCGGATCTCCCGTTCGGCGGAATCAAGAACTCGGGGTATGGTCGTGAGCTCTCGAGTCTCGGCATTCAGGAGTTCGTGAACAAGAAATTGATTTGTGTCGTCCCAATCGACGCAGCGGCGTAGCGTCGATAGTGCTTTGTCCGATTGCTCAGTGGCGGGCTGCAGTATGTGGAACGCTCGTTTGACAGACGTAGTCGATCATTACTTGCAGCGTCAGAGGACAATTCACTGAGTCAAACGCCTAAGCTCAGCATCGATGGCGGACGCGGTCTGCTGGCTGTACTCGAAGCCAACTGGCAGGCCGAGATGGAAGACCACGCTACCTACAAGGCTCTAGCCTTAGGCGAATCTGATTCACGACGGCGAAATATTCTCCGCGGCCTTGCAGCAGCCGAAAGACATCACGCCCTCCTATGGGCCGAGGAGATCAGTACTCTAGGCGGTCCGCCCTTGATTTATAGTGGTCCGGCAAACGGGCGCGCGGATACCCTTTCGGGTGAAGCCGGAGGAGTCGACTCGGAACTCCGTCAGCTTAGAATTCACGAACGAAGCGAGATTGAGCGCTACAGCAAGCAATCCGCAGAACTGACTGACGCCGCTTGCCAAAAGATATTGCTCGAAGTGATCGCGGACGAGAACGACCACTACAAGACTCTGAGTGGCCTGATCCGTGCCCGCCCGCCCCTGCCCACAATGGATGGTTCCCAGGCTAAGAAGGCGCTCGATGTCCTCTTAGCCGCTCGCGCAAAGAGACATCCTGAGGCTGCCGGTTGGCTCAACGACGCCATCTATGCCGCTCATGATGGACTCGGCTCCATCTTCGGCATCGTGTCCGGAGTGGCTGGGGCAACTCTCGGTAAAGGTCACTATGTGCTTATAGCGGGACTCGCGGGCATGGTGGGTAGCGCCCTTTCTACAGGCACCGGAGCTTATCTAACCTCCAGGAGTGAGCGAGAACTCTACGATGCTGGGCTGGTCCGGGAACGCCGCGCCGTAGACTTTGACGAAGCGGAAGCGCGTGAAGTATTGGCGCTGAGCCTGCAAGTTCGGGGGCTTCCAGAAGATGTTGCCGAGAGGCTGGCACACCTGTTGGCTGAAGACAAAGACGGGTTCGTGAAAGCCCTCGCGCGTATCAGCGCCAACCTGTCAGAAGAAAACCTCAGCAACCCTTGGGTGGCGGCGCTAACGGGGTTCGCGGCCACGGCAGTTGGCGCTTTCGTTCCGATTATCCCCTTCTTCTTTATGTCAGGTGTTCCAGCTATTGCCGTTGCAGCAGTGGTTTCGTTAGCCGCACATTTTGCTGTTGGGGCAACGAAATCTCTCATGACCATACAGTCCTGGTGGCGTTCCGGCTTTGAACTAGCAGCCTTCGGAGCTGTCGAGGGCGTCATCACGTTCGCCATAGGGGTCGCTTTGGGGCGAATGGTCGGTACACACTGACCCGGTTACCATTCGGAGACCACAGCCTTGGCTAACGCTTGGATTCAAGCACTGTCAAGCTCTTACCTGCAGAACTTGCGAGGAGCGAATCCGCGGTCACCACAAGCGTCACACCGGGAGTGAGTACACCGTCTAAAGCTTTCCGGAATGTATCAGGCATTGTCACTCGTGCGCGTTCCTCGGCCGGAAGTTCCCGGTTACCCTCCCACGATTGTCCCGGAAGGGGCAATTGCAACCAGTGAAATCCTTGTTGATCGACCTTGGAAAGGGTGTAAGCCGTTGTTTCAGACACGGCACCGGTCACAGTCACCGGAGCAGATCCGATCAAAACACCGTTTCGGAGAACGACAAGTCGACGATCGGGTGCACTCAAGATGAGCGACACAGGCCCTGAGAGCGCCTTCTGCGGTTCCCACATCGTTCCGCCAGCCTCTTCAGTTTTCGTCGCGGCTTCGCTCTGCAACAAGTCAGGCGTCGGAGCGACTCGGGGCACTCCGTTCAGGTCAGTGATCACGACCGTCATACCCCGATCTGTCGTCCCATATAAGAGCTTCGCAAACGCTATAGGCATGCGGATGCAACCGTGTGATGCTGGGTACCCGGGCAAGTTTCCGGCGTGCATCGCAACGCCTGACCAGGTCAGACGTTGCATGAACGGCATGGGGGCCGACTTATAGAGATTCGATTCGTGATGCACCTGTTTTTGCAGGACCGTAAACACGCCGGTTGGTGTTTGGTGGCCAGGCTTTCCGGTCGAAACAGTGGCTACACCAATCAGAACACCATTGCGATAGACGTACACTCGCTGCTTTGTGAGGCTAATCACAGCAACCACAGGTCCAGATGGCGAGACCATCGGGGCCCAAAGGTACTGTCCTGGCATGAGTGCTTCGACGCCACTCGCGATGTTCGGAGTCAAAGAACTGGAGCTCTGCGCCCTTGCAGATGGCGCATACGCCGATGACAGAAGACCCGCAGCAACCACCACAGCTAATCTCAGCCTCGATCTTCGCTCTTTCATTCACACTCCATATTTCCGCGATAACGGCATGCGGTTTTTCGCGGTGGTTCAAGGGCATCACAGAAGATTCGCGGTTTTTCAGACCAAGTGGGGGAAGGTCTCGTCGGATGGCACATCTCGAGCATCAGTCGTTGACTTCTCCACCTCGGCCCCTGGCTCCTTCGATGGGTCGCTCTCGGCCGGTGTGTTGTGTAACGGGATCCGACCCAATCCAGCATGACCAAGACAATGCGACCCGGTCGGCGCGTGCGAAGGCGTAAGCCGATTCGAGAACCGCTGCGCGAGACGAAAGAGGGCGTCGAGTAATTGCTCGGGACGGCTGTGGGCGTCGATCGCTTCGTCATACAGCTGATCGTTTAGCTCTGGGGAACAACGTCCAAAGATCAGGATCGCTGCGGACGGATAACGGAGTCGAACTTCCTGGGCCACTTTCTCGACCATCGGATCTCCAAGACTCTGGCTAAGAATGGCCACTCTGACTTTTAGTTCCTGCAGTTCGCTACCTGGCGCAGCGTCGTTCGATGTAGCGACATAGTTGTCAGCTGCCAGCAGCAATTGGGCTCTGGCTCCGAGCAGGGTCGGATCGGGCTCCACGATCAATATCCCTGAGGGCAGAAACGCGAATTTTCTTGAGCTGAACCTCTGAAGCTGCATTTTGCCGTCGTTTCTTCGGTCAATCTGACGAGCGACTCTGCCGCGATCTGCTGTTCTACCTACATCGCAGCTCGCATTGAGTGAAGCCAGACCTGTCAGTACAGGATCATTCTCTTCTTACCTAAGGAGGGATCATGTATCGGATTGCTCAGTACTATGCCACTGCGATGTGGAAACGTCTCCGTATGCTTAAAAGGCCCTTCAGCTTGCAGGAAAGGTAGGTGCACGCCGTGATCAACAAACCGTCGGAAGTGGAGAGAAGGATCGATGATCTCAAGGCCGCGGAACTTGCTATAGAGAACAAGGCGACGCATCAGGGATATCGCGATGCAAGCCGTCGCAACCGTATCGAAGAGGAAGTCGAAGCTCTTGACGAGATACAACGACGAGACGAGTCTGGTGCGGAAAGTCCTGAGAGTTCGGTGCTGCAACGGGACTGAGCGCTGCTGCGGATACCGGACGCGAACTGGACCGCAAAGTCTACTGCGTGCGAAAGTGCTCAGCTTGAAGAATTCCCTTCTGGAAGACTGGACAAGGATTCAAGGTGCTGGAAGGTTGTTTGGACGATGAAGTTTGCAGACGTACATGAACTCGAATCGCAGATGCTCATGCGAAAAGCTGGAGTCGGCATATGTCTCGCGAATGTGGCAGAACTGCAACACATTCTGACCGCCGCGAGCGAGATGAAGGTCGAGCCGACGATTTTCAGCGCCGATGGTCACAATATTCACCAGCTAAAGACATTCGAATTCATCGTTGCGGATCGCTTGGTCGCGCAAGAACTCGTTCTCCTGTTTGAAGAGCACGAGGTGGCCGGCGAAGGGATCAGTCCTGCAATCATCGCGGTCACGCGGCCGGACACCGAGGCCTTGCCAACGTCCCATCAACCTGGCTGCAATTTCGATGGACTTCTGACTTTTCCCATGACCGGGACCCAGGTCAGGGCTCAACTGTCTGCCATCATGTACGCGCATTGTGCCTTTGCCAAACGCTATTCGGATGCATGGCGTGAGCTCCAACTTAATCGCAGAATCTTTCGATCGATCACGGCCGGCATCTCAGTGGCGAGCGCGACCGTCCCTGATCTTCCACTGGTATATGTCAATCCTGCCTTCGAAGAGATGACAGGCTATACCCGTGCTGAGGTTCAGGGACGAAATTGTCGATTTCTAGAAGGCAATGAACGGCATCAGCCAGCCCTTGCCATCGTGCGCGATGCTTTGGCGCATCGCCGCAAGGGTGTGGCGGTTCTGAAGAACTTTCGCAAAGACGGTACGCCATTCTGGAATGAACTTTCGCTCTCCCCGATCATGGACGACGAAGGTCACTTAACGCACTACGTGGGAATCCAAACCGATGTGACGAAGCGGGTCGACCTTGAACTCGCACTACGGGAAAGTGAAAAGCTGGCAGCTGTCGGCCGCTTAGCCTCCTCTATCGCGCACGAAATCAACAATCCGCTCACTTCGGTCATGAACCTGAATTTCCTTGCCCTGAGTACAGACTGTTCGCAAGAGACGAAGAACTTCCTCGTTACAGCGGACAGAGAGTTAAAGCGGGTCAAGCTGATCACGGAACAGTCGTTGAGATTCTTCAAACAGTCGACGAAAGCGCAGTCGACAAGCCCTTCTGAGCTTTTGGACCCCATCCTCGATCTGTACCAGTCCCACGCAAGCAACGCGGGAGTGACAACTGATGTGCGCGAGCGACCGAGTCGGCCTCTCGTTTGTATGGAAAGTGAAATCCGTCAGGTGCTGAGTAATCTGGTGAGCAATGCCATCTATGCGATGCAGGAGCACGGGGGACAACTCTCCGTTAGGAGCCGAGAATGTGGTATGTGGGGTAATGGGCGAGAAGGGGTTTTGTTCACAGTCGCGGACACCGGCACCGGGATGAGTGCCGAGACGCTGAGTTGCATTTACAAAGCGTTCTTTACAACGAAAGGTATCGGCGGCACGGGTCTCGGGCTGTGGATCAGTTGCGAGATCATTGAGCGGCATCGTGGGACGATAGAGGTTCGAAGCAGCCAGCGCCCCGGGGCATCCGGAACAGTCTTCCAACTCTTCCTTCCGTACGAGGGCATCGCATCGAAGACAGAGGTCGCAGACCTTTCACGCTCTCTTCGCTCACCCTCATCCACCTTGCGCTCCGTGTTGGAACATTAGGCCGTGGCCCGGCTTCGTCGGGCGGCAGGCTGCTGCCCCGGAGGACTTGCCAAGTCTTGCCATTGCGTCAGTAAAGCGTTTGCAGCCGTAAGCGAGGCAATGAGCTGGGCTGGGCTCAACGCTTGCAAACCGGTAGACCTGCTGTTCCGTTCCAAGTCATCGAGAAGATCTGTCATTCCTTCACCTCACGGTCGTCGCTGGACACTAGGCAGGACGATGCCGCGCTACCATCTGACTTGATCTTCATCGGAATGAGCGATCGATACTGTACAGTAGTGCTCACAAAGCGCGACGTGCCGAATGATACTGTTACTCAAAGGATCCCGCGGTCTTTCGTGCTCATTCCCTGCTACGCCTCGCAGATGTTCGTATCCCGCATCAAACGAATGTCACTTGTTCGCGACATTGATCGTGAGTCTCACTTCAGCTTTGGTTTTGATCAGACCTCTGCCTTCTGGGGCTGTGAATGGAAGGGGTCATATGCCGCACACGAAAATAAGCGAGTTCGATCCCGTTGCTTTTCTTGCGAGCTCAGGATTGGGCCGCCGAATAGTCCAATATAAGGCAAACGGGACTCTTTTCACCCAAGGAAGCGCTGCGGACTGCGTGTTCTATCTACAAAAAGGACGGGCGAAGCTTACTGTTGTGTCCAAGGCCGGTAAGGAAGCCACTATCACCCTCATCGCAGCGGGCGATTTTGTGGGCGAGGAGTCTGTCACCGCGATCGCTGGAATGCATATGTCCACGGCAACGGCGATTACCGCCTGTTCTGCCCTTAAAATTGAGCGTAAGGAGATGATGCGGGTCATTCATGACGAGCACGCCTTTTCCGACATCTTTGTCGCCTTCCTCCTCGAACGCTCTATGCGAACTCAAGCGGATCTTGTAGATCAGTTGTTCAACTCCAGCGAGAGAAGGCTGGCACGCATTCTGCTCCTGATGGCAGACTTTGGCAAACCGGGCGAACCGGAGACCATGATCCCTCGCATTACCCAGGAGACTTTGGCCGATATGATCGGGACCACACGGTCCAGGGTGAGCTTCTTCATGAACCGCTTTCGGAAAATGGGCTTCATCAATTACAACGGTCGCATCCATGTCCACAAATCCTTGTTGAATGTGGTTCTTCACGACCAGAGGCCCGGTGCAAACTCCATGAGTGCTGCGCTCCTCGACACAAAACGTGAGAAATCACAATCTGCCAAGGTAGCTTCCACCTCAGTGAGAGAACCCTGAAAATGCCGGAGAACAGTGCCGACGTCATTCTACAGAGAGTTCGCTTCTGTGATCGCGGCGGAGCTAGAAGTCAGCGCTTTCGCCGCGCAGTACCGGCACGTGGTGCCGATGGAGCCCCTCGGCGAACATGAAGACGATGGCCCCGTAGAAAAGTTCAAAGACCCCTAACCAGTGAGTGGCACTTCGCGTCGAAGCGGCACGATGAAGTAGAAATGCAGTGCCGCAACAGACCGAGATCAAGCCGGCGGACGCAAGAATACCTGCGTAAGTCTTATTCGCCCGTAGTTTCCAAGCTAGAGCTGCCAAGAAGCACCCCGCTCCCAAAGCGTGTAAACCGGCTAACCACGCAAGCGACTCCGAAGAGAGCAAGAGCACGAGCCCCACGTATGCCCCTAAAGCAATGTTGAAGATACACTCCGCCATGAGAAGCCGCCAGATGCCGACTCGATGTTCAGCCGCATAGCCGGAGGCCACGCCAAGGAGAATGCCATTGCTCAGGATGTAAAAGCCGAGGATCAGCGCGAGAAAAACGAGCATGATCGGATCAAAGAAGATCGTTCCGAACAAGCTTCCTGAGTAGAACAGAATTCCTGAAAAGAGTACTGCTCCCCCGCCCCGAACGGCGAAGGCCCACCAGAACAAGCCAAGTTCTTTCATTGGCCTCTCAAACTTCTGAACCCGGGGAACTTCTGCCACGTTCCCCGCAATCACTTTGACTCCTTGGGTTTATCCGTAACCACGGTTTTGGCGCTCCGAAGAAGGAGAACAGGACACTCAGCAAGCTTGATGACCTTCTCGGCAATCGATCCGAATACAACTGGGCGCCATCCTGAAATGCCATGTGTGGAAATGACCAGCATGTCAGCATGTTCCCGGTCAATGACCATGAGCACGTTTCCCACTACATCATTGCCGATCTCCACCTTGGAAGTGGCATGTATTCCCTGCCCAGAGAGATTACCAATCAGATCAGCTAACCTCTTCGCTGATTCCTTCTCGGCATCCGCGAGGAACTCTTGGCGCGGATAAAACGGAGTTGGAAACTCGATCCCGGTTACGATCGGCAACATTGGAATCACGTGCAAGAGACATAGCTCGGCATTGAACTCCTGAGCCAACTCAGCCGCTGTTGCTAAGGCCGAGATCGAAGACGGGCTGAAATCGATCGGTACAAGGATTTTCTTAGGATGGAACGTCGAACGAGACGGTTCGATCATCTTTGATCTCCTTCAGCTTGCTATGCCCGCTGCACAATCATGGTCTTTCATTACAGAACCGGAAGACTGAGCAGAATTGAACAGCCGCGTGGAGGTGGGAGCTTGGCCGTACTACGGTGAGCAAAAAGGCACAGTGCAGCGTTGGTTGGAATGCGAAGCTCAAGCAACGTGCATTCCGCTCAGTGCTCCGCTGGCGTGTATCGAGAGTGACACCCGCAAAGGACCCATGACGAGCGCTGAAACACCCAACATTTCAACATCCGTGAAAAGTGCAGCGTCGATCGCTCCTTCACTAACGGCGGGCAAACCCGGGTCAGGAGTGGGGCTATCCAGCTCACAAGCCGCCGCCGTGCTCGCTCATGACGGGCCGAATGCGATGCCGGATACATCGGCTCATCTGCTTAGAAACGCACTTTCGAAGTTTTGGGCTCCCGTTCCGTGGCTTCTCGAAGCCTCAATGATCCTGCAGATCGTGGTCCACAAGTATGTTGAGGCCGTGATCATCGCTGCGCTGCTCATCTTCAACGCCGTTCTTGCGTTTGTGCAGGAAGGTCGTGCACAAGCAACGCTTGACGCATTGAAATCACGGCTCGCGCTAAATGCCTCGGTCCTACGTGATGGCGTGTGGAAGGTGATTCCCGCAGCACAGCTGGTTGTCGGAGACCTGGTAAAGCTTTCGCTCGGCGGCGTCGTTGCAGCGGACGTGCATATTCTCGATGGATCGATCTTGTTGGACCAATCGATGCTCACGGGAGAATCTCTCCCCGTAGAGGCTGGCTCTGGTGCGAATACATTCTCAGGAGCACTTGTTAGGCGGGGCGAAGCCACAGCCCAAGTGACGGCAACCGGGACTCGAACCAAGTTTGGGCAGACCGCGGAATTGGTAAGAACGGCTCATGTCGTTAGCTCACAGCAGAAGGCTGTTCTGAAGATCGTGCGGAACCTTGCCTACTTCAATGGGGCGGTTATCCTGCTGATCGGCATCTACGCTCTTGCGCACTCGAGGCCTTGGAGCGAGATCGTTCCGTTGTTTCTGACCGCGATTCTGGCTGCTATTCCGGTCGGACTCCCGGCTACGTTTACGCTTTCCTCTGCCATCGGGGCGCGCGCGCTCGCGAAGCTGGGTGTGCTTCCTACGCGCCTGTCTGCCGTCGATGAAGCCGGAACTATCGACGTTCTGTGCGTGGATAAGACGGGCACTCTCACAGCGAATCAGCTTTCCGTAACCAGCGTTTTCCTAATGAACGGATTCCGGGAGGAGCAAGTCCTCGGCATTGCCGCGCTGGCGAGTTCCGTAGGCGGTGCGGACTCAGTAGATGCTGCCATTCGAGCGGCTTCCGAGAAGAAGCGTGCCTCCGACACTCCAAAGCTAGTGACGTTTACCGCATTCGATCCTGCGAAGAAGACGTCGGAGGCGACTGCAACCGACGCCCAGGGCCAGGCTGTAGAGATCGTCAAAGGCGCCTTCGCGACGATCATTAAGCTCGCCCAACCCGATACTCAGGCAGCGGAAGCCGCAGACAAGCTTGAAAAGCAAGGGTTTCGGGTCTTGGCTGTAGCGTTTGGACCCCCGATCGGCATGCGACTGGTAGGTTTGATCGCTTTGAGCGATCCGCCTCGCGGAGACTCGGCGTCCCTCATCTCCGAATTGAAGACGCTCGGGGTGCGCACGGTGATGATCACCGGAGATGCTCCAGAGACAGCCGCCATTGTTGCCGCTGAAGTCGGACTCAGCGGTGCCACCTGTCCAGCGGGTCCAATCCCAGCTAGCGTCAAACCAGAAGACTATTCCATCTTCGCGAGCATTCTTCCCGAGGGCAAGTTCGATCTGGTTAGAGCATTCCAGAAGAGCGGACATACTGTGGGAATGTGCGGCGACGGTGCCAACGATGCCCCCGCACTGCGACAAGCTCAAATAGGGATTGCGGTTTCGACCGCAACCGATGTTGCGAAGTCGGCGGCTGGTGTCGTGCTGACGGAGGCAGGTCTCGGCGGGATTGTGGCCGCGACCAAGACAGGTAGAATCATCTTCCAGCGAATTTTGAGCTATACGCTTAGGTCTACAACCAAGAAAATCGCCCAACTTCTGTTTCTGGCCATTGGCCTTCTGATGACCGGTCAGGCGGTACTGACGCCGATGCTGATGGTCATTGTGATGATCACTGGCGACTTCCTTTCTATGGCCTATGCTACTGATCGCGTGAGACCCTCCCAAAGTCCTAATTCCTGGGACATCGGAAAGATCACTGAGGCCGGGGCTCTGCTGGGGCTTGGATTTCTGATGTTCTGCACGGCCGCCCTTGCAGTCGGCAGGTACAGAATGCACTTGGACATCGATCATTTGCGCACGTTCTGTGTTATCGCTGTTGTCTATGGCAGCCAGGCAATCACCTATGCTGTGCGTGACCGGCAACATTTCTGGGGCCTGCGTCCGACGAGCTGGCTTGTGCTGTCTTCTGCGGCGGATATGTCGTTCATCTCCTTGCTCGCGAATCGCGGCATCGAAATGGCTTCGCTTCCACTCCGTGTTTTGGCTTTCGAGTTCCTGGCTGCCACGCTGTTCTTCTTTGTCATGAACTTCGTCAAGATTCCTGTCTTCAGGCGTCTGAGCATCACCTAGTGCAAAAGCCTTGTGAGCAAAGCTATACAGTTTTGCGCTCTCGCGAGTGCCATGCTGAACAGATGAGTACACTTCTTCGCCACGATCTTGACCTTCTCCACACAAGCCTTCTCACCGGAAAACTGCCACGGAATCTGAGTTGGGCAGACACGATCGACTTGATAGGTCAGATCGGCGACGTGAAGCCTCACGGTGGGGATGAATTCGTCTTTACCGTCGGAACACAGCGAGCCTTCTTCAAACATCCGCACACTCACGAGCTCGGGGTCGAAGAAGTCGCACGTCTCAGAAAGTTCCTTCGGGACGCCGGTCCTAGTGTGTCCTCTGCCGATGCGACACAGCCCTGTCGTATGGTCGTAGTGATCGACCATCATGGAGCGCATGTATACCAGGATCTCGACGGGAAAGTTCCGCAGGTTGAGGAGACGGTTCGTCCGTACGACCCGTTCGGCTTTCACCATCACTTGATTCATAAGAAGGAAGCGCATTACAAGGGCGAGCGGGTGCCGGAAGAGAAGTCGTTCTACGAAGAGGTTGCCAAGGACCTGCTGCCGGCGAACGAGATCGTGCTCATTGGACATGGCACCGGAAAAAGCAGCGCAGTTGATCATTTGGCGGAGTACCTGAAGGAATACCACCACGACATCTCTCGGCATGTCATTGCTACGGAGACGGCTGATTTGTCCGCTTTGACTGCGCCCGAAATCGAGGCCATCGCCAAGCGTCACATGATCTCAGTCGTTTAGAGCAGGTTTGCTGGCTCCTTTGCCGCCACTGTAAACTCTGCTGTTTCACGAAGGAAGATCCAATCAAACGGAGAAATATGGCCATCCTTACCGCCGGAACAACGGCACCAGAGTTCAGTCTCCACGTCACGCCGGATCAAAGGCTATCCCTCAGTGAGCTGCGGGGGAAACCCGTTGTACTCGCGTTCTATCCCGCGGATTGGAGTCCGGTTTGCGGGGACGAACTCAGCATCTTCAATGAGGTTTTGCCCGAGTTGCTCAAATTTAGTGCGGAGCTGGTGGCCATTTCTGTGGACGGTGCCTGGTGTCACGACGCGTTCGCCAAACACAAGCACCTTCACTTCCCCTTGCTGTCTGACTTCGAGCCGAAGGGCGAGACAGCTCGTGCCTATGGTGCGTACCGCGAAGGCGATGGCGTCTGTGAACGGGCGCTCTTTGTTCTCGACAAGAACGGCATCATCACTTGGAGCTACTGCTCTCCGGTTGCGGTGAGTCCAGGGGCGGATGGCATCTTGAAAGCTTTGGAAGCGCTGCCGCAATAGGAGGAACTATGAGCGAGCTATTGATCGGCGTAAGCAGGCAGGATCACCTTCAAGGAGACCTAAATGCAGCGTGCAGTCTTGTCGAATATGGGGACTATGAATGCCCCTCATGCGGAGACGTCGCGCCGACGATCAAGAGCTTGCAAGCCCGCTTTGGCGACCAGATGTCTTTCGTCTTTCGCAACTTCCCGTTGCGGGAGATCCATCCATGGGCAGAGCTTGCGGCTGAGGTCGCGGAGTTTGCCGGGAGTCATGGCAAGTTCTGGGAGATGCACGATCTGCTGTTCGAAAACCAGGAAACGTTGAACGAGGAAACGTTCCATGCTCTCCTGAAAAGGCTAGGCCTCGCCGGTTCAGACTTGGAACTGGCACGGTCTAAGGGGGCCTTGAAGAAGCGAATTGACACCGATTTCGCTGGAGGTGTCAGGAGCGGCGTTAATGGAACGCCGACCTTCTTCCTCAACGGTGAACGATATGACGGTCCGACGGATTACGAATCTCTGATTGCGCTGATGGAGGAGGTCCTGATCTCCAATGGAGACTAGGGCACGATCACGACCGATCCAGAGTCATTTTCATTTTTCACGGCCAATAGAGCTTTGTTGGCATCATCAAGCGAGAAGATAGTAACGTGGGGACGAAACTTGAGCTTGCGCGCAAGCTCAAGAAAATCCCGTGCATCGTCCCGAGTCATGTTGGCAACGCTGCGAATCTGCCGTTCTCCCCAGAGCAGCTTATCGTAGTCGAAGGCCGGCATCTGATCGAGATGAATAGCGTTGATCGCCACGACCCCGCCTTTGCGAAGAGAACTCAGGGCACTCAGGACGACCTTGCCGCTGGGAGCGAAGGTAATCGCCCGATCCAGCAGGGTGGGGGGTACGGCGTCTTCTTCGCCCACCCAAGTTGCTCCTAGTGAGGTGGCGAAATCTCTGTGTGATTGCCCTCGCGTGACGACATAGACCTGACACTTCCAGGACTGTAAGACCTCGATGGCCAAAGCCGCGGAACTGCCGAAGCCGAACAGCCCTACCTTCTCACCGGGCTTGACACCAGCTACGCGTAAGCTGCGAAACCCGATGATCCCGGCACATAGCAGAGGCGCGACCTGCGCATCCTCGAGTTCGTCCGGCAAGCGAAACGCGAAATCCTCACGAACTGAAACGAACTCCGCATATCCTCCGTTCACTGAGTATCCGGTGAAGGTAGGGTGATTGCAGAGGTTCTCCATGTGGTTTCGGCAGTACCAGCAATCCCCATCCACGCCCCCCATCCAGGAAACCCCCACACGCGTTCCAAGTGGAAAATCAAGCGTGGCCCCCTCTACGACTTCACCGACGATCTGGTGACCCGGAATGATCGTTGGACAGAGTGCGGCCAGGTCTCCCTCCGTAATATGGAGATCGGTGCGACAGACCCCGCAAGCCAATACGCGGAGGAGCATATGGCCATCCTTGAGTTCTGGACGTGGAGCGTCCCCGATATCGACGAGTTGTCCTTCTTTTACGCGCTGTGGGTCGTAGACGGCCGCTTTCAAGATGGCTCCAGTTTGCAAACAGGCTTAGACCATTTTGGCCAACGCCCGCAAGCTTTACTGTGTCGGATTGCACAGCCGGTGCCTTCCTGTTCGTCGGCATGCTAATTGCTCCGCCACGTCAGAAGGATTATAGTAACGAGAGGGAGGGTTACGTGATGGAAGCGACAATGGACCGTTTGACTACGTCTGAGGCTGCTATAGCGGCCGGGGTATCGATTCCTCAAATCCACCGCATGATAGACGAAAAGATCCTGCCGGAAGACTTCTACACCACTGCTCTGGCAAGAACATTTCGGACAGACGCATGCTTATTGATTGCCTTCTATTTCCAGACCGCCGACTTGCTGACTGCCGGTGCACGCCTGAAGACCATCCGAGATGCGATGGCTCATTGCACAACTTGGAGCCAATGGGAAGATTGCACTGTAGTCGATCATTCTGTGACCATTCACTTCTCTGAACTATGGAAGGCAGTGGATGGCCGCTTGCGCCGTTTGGCACAAGCGCGGCAGATGGTGGTCGAGGACCCGGAGATTCTGAGTGGAACACCGGTTATCAAGGGAACACGCGTACCTCTGTATGACGTAGCCGCAGCAGTCGATCTCGGAACCCCAATCGAACGGATTCTGAAGACCTATCCAAGCCTTAAGCAAGAACAAGTTGAACTCGCATCCCTCTATGCGAAGGCAGTTCCCCAAAGAGGTCGGCCCAAACGGGCATCTCTCAGAGGAGCGCACTCCATAGTTGTTAAAAAGCGAATACGCACCTCCTTATAGGAGGCAAATTCCGTGGCAAAGTTTCTGGTTGATGAATGCTTGAGTCCCGATCTTGCGGAAGCTGCGCGTCAGCACGGATTTCCGGAGAGCTCGCATGTGGTGTGGATGGGTAAGGCCGGATGGAAGGATTGGGAGCTCAAGACTTTGATTCTTGACGGCGACTGGACCTTCGTCACCCGTAACAGTGTCGACTTCCGGGGCCTGGCTGAAGATCCTGGGACAAAGGGCCAGTATGCCGACGTGGCTCTTCACGCCGGCTTGATTTGCATCAACGGACCAGCGACTATGTCGGCCGAGGCTCAACTTGAAATGTTCGAAGCACTTCTCCTGGAACTTAGTGATCCCGCAGACATGGTGAATGAGGTGATCGAAGTTACACTCGACGAACTTGGAGAAGAGTTCACGATCGAGCGCTACCCATTGCCTACTGAGGCGGCGTAGCAACGATGGCGACCAGCAAATTTTGGCGACCAATCTGTCCGCCTGACGCAGCAGGTGACAATCGTAAACAGAGCAACTCATACGTCTAGCGTTCATTCAGTTCTATGACACCTTCCTGAAATACTGCTCCTGGCTCGGCATGCCTCTGGGGTACACGGTTGGCACACTGTTTGCGAAGCGCTTTGTAGGGTCACTCTCCTCCTTTGCAAAGGGCGCGGTAGCATTCAATAATCTGCCTACCCTGCCATCTGCCGAGATGGCAGGCGGCGTTGCACACTGGCTCCGAGGATATTCTGCAAGCATGAGCAAGGCGGCCAGCAAGTCCTCGGGGCGGGCTCGATGATCGATGCGCGCATCGTACAGTTGGTCTTCAATGGCGGCGCCGCTCCTCCCGAGAATCAGAATGCGCGCTCGCGGCCAGTTCTTCCGGATCACCTGCGCAGTTTCCGACAACACAGCGTAACCCAGGCTCTCGCTGAGAACCGCGAACGTCACGTCGCGCTCATCGCTCTGCCGAGGCTCAAGATCCGTCCTTCTTGAGAACTCCGCACTTTGATCAGCCGCGCCCAGCAGCATGCTGCGGGCGGCAAGTAGACCTTCGTGTGGTTCAACGATGAGTATGCCGGAAGGCAGGTAGATATAGGGCAAGAGAGCAAGAACTTGGAAAGTCATAGAGCACCTGGGAGCGAGGAACGTTGTTGAGGATCGGTCCAGCATTACGTGGCGCTTTCCGGTAATCCCGAAGCCTTCCGGATCGCTCAGAAGCTGATTGTCTACCGCGCAAAGTTCTTCCGTTGTATCGGATTGCACAGGAGCGCTGGCTTCCGGGAGTGAAGCTTTCAGTCAAGGACAATCCACCGTGAGGTGTACACGAATGCGGCCCGGCGCTGATCACTGACTTCAATGGCCATCTCAGCTGTGTGCTAGGTCTTTCGATTGCGTTCTTCGGAGCGCAAAAGCGAGTGCGGTTGGGGTATTCCCGTGATCAGGTCCACATAATTCTTGAAGCGTTCCCCGATCACGATCCCCTCGCTCGTGATCTGATATTGCCGGATATCCCGGCTGTGAACACCCCGGCGCATCTTCACCACCATCAGTATCTGGCTCAACTGACCGTCGATTTCCACGTAACGCATCCGGATGATGTCGTCGGTGAGAAACGAGATGGAATAACTGCTGAACAGCAGTTCGGTGAACGTCTCCGGCATTTCCAGCGTGCTTAGGATCGTGATGCCGATCGCTGTAAGCGCAAAGATCATGCGATAGAGCGATTCACGAAAGTCAGCGCGGAATGCGGGCGCCAACGCCATCTCGAAGCCGGCCAGAGAATCGATGACCAACCGCTTTGCTCCCGTCCTTTTCACGGCGTCCAGAATCTCCTGCATCATCTCGTCTACTGACAGATCCAGTGGCCGGAGGTAGATTACCTCCAAGCTTCCGTTGGTCAGAGGCGTCTGAAGATCTAGGCCGAACTCCGCGGCACGCGCGGTGTATTCGTTAGGCCGCTCTTCAAAGACTGCCGCGATGCCAGATTCTCCCGCGAGTAAGCCCGCGGAAAGAAACTGTGTCGCCATGAGCGATTTGCCAGTACCTGAAGAACCTGCAATCAGCAGGCTGTCCCCTTCCGGTACGCCTCCGCCCATCATCTCGTCCAAAGCTGGAATTCCCATCGACAGGCGCTTCACACTGCTGAATGTCTTTCTGCCCCCAAGTAAGCCGAGCGTTCGTGAGAACGCCTGCAGACCAGCATCCGTGATACGAAAGGTGTGCAACCCGGGCACCGACGCTTGTCCGCGCAGCTTCATGATCTGCATCTTACGCACGACAGAGTTTCGATCAACCTGCTGGAGGAGCCAGAAGAGACCATCAGCCACGGTAAAGACCGGGTTATCGCGCACCTCGGACTCGGAATACTCCCCAATCAGGAACGTGGTTGCCTCGTACGTGGTGAGCAGCATCGCCAACTGCTGGACGAACGTTTGCACAGCCAGGTCCTTACCGTTGTGCACTTCGCTGCGTAGTACCGAACGAAACGAGTCCACCACCACAATGCTGGGGTTCGCGGCTTCCACCTGTTTCGAAATTTCATCGAGCACACCCTGGAGCCCGCGCTCGATCAAATCTTGGCTAAGATTGACAAAGCGTACGGCATTGTTCAGCTTCGCAGCGTCGAAGAACGTGAATTGCTGCTGATAACGCAGCATTTTCAGCGCCGGTTCGCCCAGAACCGTAAAGTACAGGGCGGGCCGCTCCGGAGTGGCATTGGCGAAGATGAACTGATGGGCCAATGTCGTTTTGCCACATCCAGGGGAGCCGGCGATGATGTTGAACGAAAGTTCGGGAATCCCGCCGCCAAGTATCTCATCGAGTCCAGGCACGCCCGTAGGTAGCTGGTTGATCTTGACCTTTTTCTCTTCATTCATTTCAATTCTGTCCCTTCCAATTCTGTTTCGGAGTTAGGCAGTTCCAGCCAGACATCACGTAGAAGCTGCAGCGTAAGAGACTCGCCGATCACAGTGAACATCAGCCGGAGCAAGTTCGAGACAAGTACCTCGCCTCCCTGCTCGCCCGCGCCCTCGCCCCCCTGCAAGGAGCCATCCGGCTTTACTTCCCATGCGCAAAGAACTGGACACTCCTGCTTCGCCAGTTTCATCGCTCTAGCCAGGAGAGAGTGGAATCCCGGTGACCCTGCCAACCGGGCCAGTGGACGACGCACCTTGTCACACACTCGAACGGCCGCGACAAAGTCGGAAATGGCGCGCGTTCCCTCCACCTCTTCGAGAGCGAGAAGTTGTTTCGCGAGTTCGCGCGTTGTCGTAACGTGTGAGGGTTGCATCGTGCGTTCGCGGACGTGTACAAGAGCTTCCGCGACCAAAGTGTACCTTGTAGGAAAGTGAATGACTGGTCAATAAGGAACAGCTTTCCTGAACCGTCCGCCTGTCAACGCGTCTTCTTCAGCGTGCGCTGAAGAACCCTACTTCACCCTTGGTCAATTTTGCTCGTCTTCAGGAGGACCTTTTTAGTACGTTCTTTAGAGCCCCTCAATGGCATCTTTCAGGGTTCTTCTTCGAACTGGGCGATGCAGCATTACTCGCAAGATAAATGCTCACGGTCTCGATGAGTCGGAGTATACAAGGAGAATTAATGCTTCCTCAAGCGATGGTTCGCGACTGGGCCCGTAGGCTGATTGCTTCCGAAGTCGGCGTCGATCAACCTTCCGCTCGTACCGAACGGGTCTATGAAAAGCTACGGACGCAGCTGCGCGCACCGGTGGGAACTGATGGCTTCCAGGCTTTAGCTTGTCGTGCTCTGTCTTTAGCCAAATCGCAGTCCCCCAGGCTCAGCGAAGTGCAGCTTTTGGCAAACGGCGGCCTGAAGGGCCTAAACGACATCGAATCAGAACTGGACGCAGATGGCGATGTAGAGGTTGGTATCATCTTGATCGCGCAGCTTCTCGGACTGTTTCTTACGCTTCTCGGAGAAGCGGCTACGGTGGGGCTGGTAGCAGATGTCCCTCTTAGGCTTGAGGACGAAGCTCACGTAGACAAGCTCGTAGAAAGCTCGCGCGCGCCGAATGCGAACTACTTAGGTCCGTTTGAGAACATCTCTTTAGAAGCCGAGCAATTGAGGAACGTGAGCGAACGCCTAGAGAGCTTGGCGGACAAACATTCCGATATTAATGAGGTTATGAGCGTTGCGGGAAGCATTCGCAACATTGCTGCCGTCCTCGACGTTTTCACTCTCATCCGAGGCAAGGCTGGCAGCTCGCCAGATAGCGTACTGAATCCGCCGCCGAACGGCTATCTTAACTGAAGATTCCTACCGCCCGCGAAATAGAAGCGTCACATGATCGCGCTCGTTCACATCAAGCGATAGACCCTTCGTCCGCAGCAAACCTCCGAAGCGATTCGTTATGGTCGAATGCCAAATCCATGACGAGAGCCTGGCGGAGCGGGTACCAGGCGACCGCCTGAAGATCGTCCGCCGCAGCGGCAAACAGCTTTGATTTGAGATCGGTCGACCACACGGTATCGACAATCTGACCGCGTGGGTCGCGGCGGGGGTCTGACTGCACGGTAACAAGCTTCATCGTCGCAGCGGAGACGTCAAGGCCTGTCTCTTCTCTTAGCTCGCGGGCCGCGCACTGTTCTAGTGACTCGCCACCAGCATTGAGAAAGCCTCCAACAAGAGCCCAGACGTTCGCGAAGGCTTTCGACGTCTGGCTCCGTTGACCAAGCAGTACGAAAATAACGCCACTCTCGCGATAGAACGGAATGATTGAGCTCGTGATGCCGTCGATCGTTTTATACGCCATTGACCATATGTTAGCCGTGGACAGGCTGCACCGGCGAGCGGTAGGCGAGCTGCATCGCCAAGACTCCCCAAAATCGGAAGACGAATAGGAGGAAGAGTTCATGGGTTGTGTTCAATTGCTCAGTAAATCGCCCGAAATCAGGAGAACCTGACGAGGGTGTGGTCGTTGTGTACGCTATCCGGGTGTTGGATTTGGAATCGGCGACCGAAAAGGAGTCTCATGCAGTACGCGTACTTGGGTCGCACAGGTTTACAGGTCAGCCGTCTTGGGCTGGGCACAATGAACTTCGGCATGGTCACGGACGAAGCGACAAGCTTCGAAATCATGGACGAGGCTTTGACGCATGGAGTGATCTACTTCGATACCGCTGATGTATACGGTGGTGCTCAGAAGCCCGACATCAAAAAGGGCTACGGTGTTTCTGAAGAGTTCATCGGGAGGTGGTTTGCTCAGGGCGGTAGACGGGAGCATATCGTTCTCGCGACTAAGGTATACCAGCCTATGGACCTTGGACCGAATGACCGGCACCTTTCGGCTTACCACATCCGCAGGGCGTGCGAAGACAGCCTTCGTCGCCTACAAACGGATCATATCGACCTCTACCAGATGCATCACATTGATCGGCGTACACCTTGGGAAGAGATCTGGCAGGCCATGGAACTTCTCGTGCAGCAGGGCAAAATCCTGTATGTCGGGAGCAGCAACTTCGCCGGATGGGACATCGCGACGGGTCAAGGAGCCGCGACGGCCCGCCACTTCATGGGTCTCGCGTCTGAGCAGAGCCTCTATAACTTGACGGCGCGCACGATTGAATTGGAGGTTATTCCGGCCTGCAGGTACTACGGCCTTGGTCTGGTGCCTTGGAGCCCTTTGGGTGGCGGTCTACTGGGCGGTGCACTGCAGAAGGCGAAAGAAGGAAGACGTTCCCAGGAGGGCGGAAAGATCGAGAAGCTTCGTCCTCAGTTGGAATCCTATGAGGCCTTATGCAAGGAGCTTGGAGAGCAACCCGCCGATGTGGCCATGGCTTGGCTGCTCCGCAATCCCGTTGTGACCGCTCCAATCAGCGGTCCACGCACTAAAGCGCAACTCACCGAGAGCCTCCGCGCATTGGAGATCTCCCTTTCCGACGAGACGGTCCGCCGCCTCGATGAGATATGGCCTGGTCCCGGCGGCGAAGCACCGAAGGCTTACGCGTGGTAGTCGGCAACGATGGTTCGCCCCATTTGCCTATGGACAGATCACTCCGAGCTTCACTGATCACCACGGCCCAGGCTGCACGCCGGACTAGTCACCGGCCTTCACGCAACCTCAACGCCCGAGGCTCACACATAAGCTTCTTTTCTCTGTTTGGAGGGCAAGCATGACTTCTTCAACGATACCAATCAAAGTGGATACCCTTTGTCTCGCAAGACGGGGTCGATCAGGTGGAAGCGGGTTTCTACCGTCACGCCGGAGCTAAGAAGCGTTTGGCTCGGAACGGACGGCCGGGACACGGGAAGAAATGGCAATTTATGCGCGGCGCCGAGCATATTGGATATTCACGCCGCTAGTGTGCATCCGGTAGTTCAGCATCTTGGAACTCACCGCGTACTGTTGGCATACCATTTCATCGGAATAGCCCAGTTGCCGGACACGCAGGAGACTTGCTCGCGGCAAAAGCAGGCAGCCCGATAGCCAATTGGCCTGCTCCTCTTGATCTGCATCGAAATGTCTTAAGGCGAGTCTGCTTTTGGGGTCGATATAAACGGTGCCTGGAACATGCTCCATCAAGAGATGTGCGACCTCGTGCATCAAGTCGCTGTTCTGCCGCCCTTCCGAATGAGCGGGGTTGTAAACAATCAACGGAGGTCTCGTCGAAACCGTAATGGCAGACCAGATGTCTTCATGTTCCGACAGCAGGCGGTGGCAAACGTCGGATGGCAGACCGGGCAAATCCTGCGGAGTGACAATTGTCGCTTTCAGGCTTTCAGCCAATGCGCGAGCTCTCAACGGCTCCCAAGGCTGCATCCCACGTTGTCGGCGGGTCGCTTCCGCTGTCTGTTCACACCAGGTCTTGAATCCTCTCTTGAACATTCAGACTTTCGAACTCGCGAACGCCTGTGCCGCCAGAATCAAGGCGGCTAGGTCTTGTGCAGCCTGAAGGCTGTAATGCGCGTCTGCTTTGAAATGAACTGCTGCGATCACGGTTGGGGCGACGACAGCCGGTTGGGCCTCAATGTTGTCGATTTCGAGGATGTCGGCTGGATCAACCTTCAAAACTGAACAAAGCTTCCCGAAGGTCTCGATGTCGGGCAGCTTGCCACGTTCAATCCTTGAGAGCGTCGCAGCACTGATGCCAATCTCGCGGGCGAATTCCCTTACTCCGCGCTCACCGCGCTTCTCGACCAGCAATTTGCTTAGTTTAAGGATGTTCACGCTGTTTCTCCAAAGAAACGCGTTGCACCTATTGACAGCCGACCGGACTTCACTCTACAGTCGAAATTAGGCCCACGCGATACATGTTGCATGCTTGAAACATATCACTGACTGCACTGACTTTGAAAGTGCATATGGAGATTCTGGGCAGGGAAAGCTATCCCCCTACCTGCCATAGGCATAAAACTAACCTACTCATCGACGAAGGAGAAGATTATGGCAGGCACCATGAATGCAGCGAACATTACGCACGGTTTGAAGTTGGCAGGCGGAAACACAAGGATGTGGGTGGGAGTGCTGGTCATAGCGTTGGTACTCGCAATTGCCTTCGAATGGCTGTCGGTTGAAGAGAACAGGCAGCGTCTGGAGTGCGGGCTCTTTAGCTGAGAGTCACGGCTGGTTAGCGCCTACCTACTCGCCGTTGGTCGCAATATCTCGTAGGAAGCAACAAAGGAGGAATCAAAATGAAAGAACCGGGTTTGGATGGTCGTCACCGTGACAAAACTCCGCCGAAAGCGGGTGAAATTCAACAGAAACGAAGCGACACGCTCAATCGGAATCTGAGCCGGCCAATTCCACAATTTCGTTCTGATGCCACACTCGGACGGATGCGCGAAGAAACAGGCAAGGTGAGTGAAGAAGCGGTTCGGAGAGCTGCCCGAATCCTACGCCCTGATAAGGGCTGAGGTCTTTGCCTTCTTCACGGACCCTTCGGTTTTCTGGTTAGAGCGAAGACCGCTTCGGCGAGAATGTCGAACTTGGCTTCTCACGGGACTGCGACGTGTTCGATGAGACCAATCCGAAACGCAAAGCGGGTTACCTTCACGTCCGGCGTGTCTGATATGGCCTATGGACGAAACTCCTCTGCGCTTTGCTGTTAATTGTTCTCGGTGCCTGCGAAGTCTGGACGGCACTAGGATTATTGCATGACTGCCAAAGAGAAACGCATTATCGGTGCCGACTTGAAGACACTATTTTCTCTGAAGGCATTCCTTGTCTTGAACACCATTGAGGAATGGAAGGCGGTCGGCTTAGTTCATCCCACCGTCCGCACCGACGAGAACAGCCACCCACTCTCTGAGGCCGGAATCTCAGCACTGCGCCGAATCACGACCATCATGGAGAACGACCCGGCACTGCGAAAGGCTTGTTCGCAGCACGAGATCGCCCTACAAGTTCACACCAGCTACGAAGGATGGATTAAACGTTCACTCCAACCGGATGCCGATGAATTCATTCAAGAATGCGCAGGGAGCCTTATGGCGACGGTCAAGGAGCGATTTCATCTCGTAATGCTCGATGGATTGGAACTGAAAGATCTGGACAAAGTCGAGTTGGGAACGATTTCGATCTACAAGCCTGATATGAAGTTGATGAGCGTTGTCCAGTTCGGCGGGGCCATCACAGAGGATTGGATCGAACGAGACTTCTCTAAAGGACTGTGGCTAATCGGCAAGACAGAAGGAAGCCCAGAAGTCTCTCTGGAACGGTTCGACCACCAAACTCTTTTGGTGATTGGCATTCTTGCGGTGTGCGGAGCGATCTTATATGAGGGTTCGATCTGGAGATCGCACCTCCGGGCTGGCTTGTCGCCACACAGGCAAACGATGCCGACATCGATCTTCCGTTGGGATGCAGATGGTGGAGATCCGACTGTCTCCCGGCTTTGGGGAGAAGATCAGAAGTTGCCGTTGGATGCGAAACTAATTGACTACTTGAGGGAGCATTGCTTTCTCAATCAGTTGTCCGCTCTTTCATCCGAGGAAGAGAAAACGCGATTGCAACAGTCGATTGAGCGCGCCTTGTACTGGTTCGCAGATGCTCACGGCGACCGGAATACGACGATGCGCTTCGTCAAATTGTGGTCATGCGTGGAATGCTTCTTCGCATTCCAAGAGGAAAACATCACCGAAGCAAACGCACGTGGTATGGCCACGATTTTGACGTTTTCCGGTTATCAGGTTTGGACCGTAGAGGACTACTCTAAAATGAAGAGCCGATTGAGAGACTTGTATGGCCTACGATCCCGTGCTGTTCATCGTGCGGAGTTCGATGAAGTTCAACTCGTAGATTTAAGAGATCTTTCTCGATGGGTGGCGTGGCTCATCATCTCGATGACCGCTCTCGCAGAACGGGGTTATCGCACGCTCAGCCAGGTCAAAGAGCAGACGGATCGACTGGATGCACAGATGCGAGGCGCCTAGCGGAATCACTGGGTGATGGAGCGAGGGAGGAGGCTTCCTCCGGCCTCAATCTCAGCGTTTGAATCGCTTAGGATGGAAGAACGCTTTCCGACTAAAAGGCGACCGACATGAAACAGCAGATCAACTCCGTGAAGCTCGCTTACTGGTATTTCCGGCTCAATGACAACAGCTGAAGCACTAGAAAGACTGAATGACGCGACGTACGAATTGCTCGCGATCAGGTCGCTCCGAGAACTCGCAATCGATTGCCGTGCAGTCATTCATTCGGGGATGAATGCACAGCAGAAAACTGTTCCCTCCCCCCTTGACGGCTTTTGTCGCGTCCCAGGAGTGGAGCCTCCACAATTCGTCATGGTTGCGGCAACCACGACGAACCTCGCAAGTCTGAAAGCCAAATGGCTCGCACCACTCCCGACTGATGCGAGCAAGTCAACGCCAGCGAAGTCCGGATCATCGAAGGCCAGGCCGAAAAAGAGGAAACCGTCAGAGGATGGCGACTTGACCAAAGCGATTAAGCGGGCAACAGCGCTGCGTCAGGAAAATCCAACCGGCTCCTTTATTGTCTATCTGGCTACGAATCGGAATCTGCCTTTGGATTTGGAGGCGGGCGCTCGCACGATGGGCCAGTTGGCGGGAGTGGAAGTTCGCTTTCTTGAGCAAAGCAGACTCCGGGACTTCTTAGACATGAATCCCGTTGGGCAGTGGCTGAGACAGGAACATCTTGGTATCGATGCGGATCAAATCTCCTTACCGTTGCTTCAGAAGCTGAGCGATGCAAACGTCGTCGGTTATGCCAACGACGTCGCGATGTTCGATTATTTCGCTCCGACGGAAACTAAATCCAATGCACTGGTCCTGCAGAGGCTGCAGAACCCCTCGGCATATATGCACCTACTCGTTGGCTCTTCTGGTGTGGGTAAGAGTGTGACCGCCTTAGGCGTTCTTCGGAGCCATGTCGCAAAGGGCGGTATCGGCTTGTGGCTCTCGTCGGAGGCCGTAGAACATTCGCTGAGTTTGTCGGATGCAATTCGAATCGTCCTGAGTGCGCTTCATCCAAAAATCGGAAGTGACGCAGGAACCGCCACCATCGCATTGGGCGCAGAGCATGGGCCAATCCTCTTGGTTGTCGACGATATCAACCGATCGAATGCGCCGATGCGTGCGATAAAGAAGCTGCTTAGCTGGTTGCGCCCCGATTCTTCGCAAACTACGGGGGTGCGTCTGATGGGCAGAGTGAAGGTCTTATGCCCACTTTGGGATTCCTATTGGTCTTCGATCAGTTCCGACGCAGAAATGAGCAGTTGGATAGACGTGCTGCATCTTACACGGTTTACGAGACCAGAAACTCTCGTCCTACTCAGAACGGCACAACGAGTATTTTCCGACATAGAGATCAATCGTTACGCTGACGCCCTAGAAGATGACCCGATTCTGGTTGGATTGTTTGTTCGCATGCTTCGTGTGTCCTCAAGCTCTCAACCGATGGAGCTGTGTTTTGATGCAATTGGCACTTTCATTCGAAGTTCCATGCGTGATTTGGCTTCAGTTAGAGGTGAGTCGGATGAATCGTATATCACCGCGATCGAAGAGCTTGCGCGCCAGATGGTGATACGCCGATCTTTCCATCCAAGCTGGGCCGAACTTCAGAATTGGTTTGCAGCAAGTGCTCTCAATCTCCAGCGCCTCGATTCGGTAGCGGCACAAGGACATATATGCAGAATCCGAGAGACAGGTACGCTTCGTGTCCTCGAGTTTCGACATGATCGTCTCCTTGAGTTCTGTATAGCGAACGCCCTCAAAGCGATCCTGCACGGGTCTTCAACTGACTGGACTCTTGCTTGTGATCCTTACTACGTTCCCTACCTAGGGCGGTGCTTGGCACGAAGCGAGTTTGGAAACGACGTCTTGACTCGTGTCGCGAAGGAAAGTCCCGCCGCGTTGGTCGCATCTCTGCGCTTTGTGACGCGCCCATTGAATGGCTATGGGCGGCAGCTAGTAGAACGAGCTGGGACCTGGCTTTCGGAGGCCCGGCGATCTTCCGCCCCGATGCGCCACGCTGTACAGCTGCTCCGGGAAGCTGAAACGCCATTCACCCTTGAAGTGACAGAGTCCCGAAAGAACGATCCACTTCTCTGGGATGCGAGACTGCGTTGCGGCGATGCTAGGGCAGGAGCCTTGACGCTCGCACGCGACTTTGCGCCTAGTTCGATTAACCACTGGTTCGAACAGTTGCTGAAGGAAGCGGATGAACAGCACCGAGATGAACTCGTGGCTGGAATTGTTGAGATATTGCAGAACGAGTTGAATGTTGGTCTGCTCAATGGTGCACTGACACTTGCTGGATATCTAGGCCTTGCAGCGTTGAAACCGGCGATCGCGTCCCTTTGGAGGCGCGCATCTGAGGACGCAAAGAAGCGAATTCTCATGCCGATTCTGTGGGCTGCTTTGCGTTGCGCTGGCGACCAACCATCAACGCTGCTTGCTCCGATCCTTGAGACGATCCTCCTTCTAGACGACAGCACAGAAAATCCGTCACGGCTAAGCGAACAAGCACGGTTCTTAACGGATGTCGGTTTCGCCGGAAGACATGGGTATTGTATTCCGGTTCTGCAATATCTGACCGAGATTGGGAAGGAGGAACGCTTTGAACGGGCTATCGTCGCAATTCTGGACCATGTCGACCATCCCGTGGCAATCCGCTTTCTCACGACCAGACTGGCATGGTGGAGGGAAAGGGCCCGGGGTCTCAGCCATTACGCGACGACATGGAAAGAAAACTGGGAGAGCAAGCATGGAGGCAACCCAATAAGTCCTGAATCGCTCGATGAATTTCAGCTCATCTGGACAGACCTGAAAGAGTCCGAATGGCTCCGGACGTATGCGTTCGCATGTTGGATTGAACTTGCTCCTGAAATCGAATTTCTTAAAGAAGTGCCGGACCTGTGCCCCGTGGATCGATCATCGCTTTTCAGCAGAGCTAGGGCTGGTGATCGCACTGCGACGAAAGAGTACTTGGCCTACCTAGAGCGAGATTGGCACTTTCTCTTCGTGATGCCCGAAATCTGGTCTTCAGAACTGATGCCAGTAGCTAGCGAATGGCTCTTGAAACTTGATGACATGTCCGACACAGACGACGGCGAGATGGAGCACGCCCTTGCAAGAATTATTCGGGACATTCCGGTTGCGGACGGCGAGATTTTGTTGGTGAAGCACTGGGATCAAGTGGGAAGACGCAAGGCGTTCGTCCAAGCAGCTTTACACGTTTCAACGGATCAGATGCGGCGGCTTGCACAATCGTCCATCGAAGGCTGGCGGGATGACGATGACCCTTTCGAACACATCGACCGGTACTTTTTTACGGGAGCCTACAAGATACGCCCCGACGACCGTTTGTCACTCCGGCAGCTCGAAGGTCTTGCTCCCTATGTCACTCGGCTTAGTTCTCAGACGCTCGGAGAACTGATTGATTTCTGTGGGAAGCGGGGATATTTCGCATTTATGCGTACTAGCCTCTTGCAGGAAGCGCGAAGTAGGCTTTCCCTGCCGGGACTCTCCGACCAGGAAGGTGCATGGCTCCGTCGGTCGATGCGCGATTGGGCTCCAACTTCGCAGGAGATAGCCGAGGAATTAGATCGTATTGGAGCGAATGAGGAACTCCACAAAGGTTTTCAGATCGAGATCATGCTTGAGCGGTTTCTCAAGGCGGATCAGCCGATTGAGCTTTTATTCAACTCGCTTGAGGCATGGCTTACAACGTCGCCAGATGCAACTCGTTTCGCAATCAGTTCAACCCTAGTCCGCTCTTGGGGCAAGCGAAACCACTTGGCGATCTTGGAAAACTGCTCGTTTGCTCAAAACTCTGCTGGCGAGGAAATGCTCGGAGACTCCCGCTACGACGTATTCAAACGGTCACTAGAATAATGAGCGTCGGGCTGAACATTCCTCTAATGAAGATGAGAAGCACTGGTCAATTCAAAGAGAAAAGTCCAACGTGATTGCAAGTGCCGGCACTCTGAGATCGATGGATTCGAAGGAGTTCCACTACTACGGAAAGAACTGGATGCCCAGTTGACTCCTTAGCCAATCGTACCCGTCCGAAATAAACGGCTTTCCCCAGTCAAGCTTGCCGAAGACCCGGTGGAGCACATTGAAGTGTTCGCTCTTCGGGCTCATGGTGCAGACTTTAAGTTCCTCAAAAAGGGCGCCCCTCCACGCCAACAAGTGTGGCACAGGTTGTCCACCCGTGTAGAGTACTTCGGAGGGCTGCCAGCCCACTGCAAACATGAATCGGAAGTAGCGCTCAACGATTTCATCGAGATGTTCCGGATCTATGCGGCCGGGCTCGCTCATAAGCTCCCAGATTGACAGACACCAGAACTTGACCAGCGTCGTTCCTGTTGACGACGGCGAAGCATCCTGCGGTGCCACTCCGCTATTTCTAACAGACACGGCTACCGCGTTCCGGATCAAATCTTCGAAATCAGAGGTAATCTCGGTTAGCAGGTACGAGTATGGCGTAAAGGGAATGTGGGGTCCTGAGGCGCTCTCTAATGCTGCCACATCGTATTTGGAGTGGCTATAGATCTTCATCAAAATCTGCCACAGATCCGAGATGTAGAAATCTTCTTCTACACCTAGGTCGACAGCCGAGTCGAGCGCGAGGACTTCGGTTTTGATCGCAAGGTATAAGAGGCAGTTCGCACGCTTCGAGACGCCTTGTTTCGCGACATAATTCTCGTCAGACAGGTTGTATGGGACATCAAGTACGCCACTTTCGATCTTGTTCATCGCAGTGATAATCAGCGGATAATGTGCGTTCGTATCGTGATACCAGTGAGGGTTCTGAAATGTCGACTCAATCAGCGTTTCGTCCGAACTGGTGAATTGTTGGTGCTCGATTCCTCCAAATCTCCTTACGACCGCGGCCTGCAACGGCGAGGTCTCAGCCGCCAGAATCTCTCGAACGACCGTTTCAACAGAGTGCAGACGACTTTCAAGAGATTCAAGAAATGGCCTCTGGGCAAGCAATTCCAGATGAATGAAAGAGTGCGAACTCACCATCTGGTGGACCAGGCGTGGATTAAATAGGAGGGTTGCGGTGTTCGGTGGCAGCTTCAATAGACCTAGACGATTTCTTCGAAGTACCCTGTCCACTTCATCAAATTCGCTTTCGCGAAGCGCTGCCTGCAGCAATTCCTCCAACTGCGGCAAGTTTCTGCTCGTTAGCTTAGCGTTCCACCAGAGAAACCAAGCTAGAATCGCCCCGCAAATCGGCAACACGAACGCGCCGAGACCGAGTAGGTAGGTCACCAAGTCGAGTCGCCAGCCAAAGGGCGGGGCTACGCCGAATGGCGCGTCACGGATGATGAGGAGTATCAGGGCGACGAGGCTCGAAGCAGGTAGAAGCCAGGTCGGGACGAACAGCAGTAGGGCGCGGCGTTGAACGGGGCCCATAATCGCGACCGCGGCGGCCAGTAAACCGAAGAACGTTAGTAAGGCTTCCAAGTTCATCATCCGGCCTCATGCCGTTGTATTTTAGCGGATTGCTAATGTCTGTCCTCCACTTGTCGCGGAGCCAAAGCAATTAGGCAAAAGATTCAAGAGATGAACTGCCGTCATTTGCGCTCTAAGCAGTCTCTCGGTGCCTTATCTCACTGCGTTCTCCAAACGCATCACAAGGCGAGTTGCTTCCGGCCAGCCTGCGGAAAGAAAGACGTCAAGAATGGTCCCAAGATTCGCCGCATTCTTTGCCTTCGAAAGAATGTCTTTGTGATCTGCGAGCACGATTTCGGTGAGTTTTACTACCTCACCAATCGCCATGCTGTCGAACTCGTAGCCCAAAGTGATCCCAGTGAGCAAGCTCGCCGTGAGGTCGAGAACAACTTCAGGATGATATGCAACGACGAGGCTGAATGTCTGAACGATGTGGTGCGTCGTCGTCGCAGCGATTGGTCGGCGCCGCTTAGGACGACTCTGTTCGCAAAGGCTGCTATACAAGGGAAGCACTTCATCAAAGAGCATAGACCTGGTGTCGTCGGACAAGAGTTTAGTGTCTTCCCGACGAAGGTCTGGACTGATATCTAGGTTGAGATACAATCTGAAGCCGACTGTATCAATGACGTGGAGGAGGCTTTGAAGAGTGTTTTGTAAGCCCTCCTTTTCACCCGAGCCTAGCGTTTGCAGCGCATCGACAATTTCCAAAATCGCACGATCGGTGGCCATGAGGACATCGAGGATGGTTGCTCGCGCACGTCGGCGGATCGCCGAGTCAACGGATGTTCCACCAGGCAGTCCCTGCAGGAGGAAGTAGGCAGACGAAAATGCCATCTGATTTAGCTCAGCTTCAGACTGCTTGGGTTCGCTCAGGTACGAGTCTAGTACCAAATGGGCCTTTGTGTTGTCCAAGTACACGTAGAGTTGCGTTAGACAGTCGACAGAGTCCCGGATAATGTCTTTAGACTTTTTATTGGGAAGGCATTGATGCAACGCATTCGCCAATCGTCCTACTACTCGATCCGGTTCAGAAAGGGCTACATTCGGGAAGACAACACTTCGAATGAGAGCGCTAAACACTGCGGGGGATTTTTCGGCCTCTAGACGTCCATCGACAAACTTCCAATAGAAATCCCTATCGCGGGCGTGAAAATTGGCTGCTCTGGCTGCGATCTGGTATCGCACTGCGGGGGATTTATCCGTAGCGAGTTTTGCAAGGAGCCGTCTTAGAGTCGCATCGAGGCCCTGACCCCATGCAAAATCCATAAGGCCCTGTGCCGCTTCAATCTTCGGAGTGGGACCCCACACACTGTCGAAAGTAGCGTCCGCATCATCCGGAGGAACCGGAAAGGAATGCTCAGCGGCTCTTTCGAGAGCAATCCGACAAAGCACAGTCAACGAGGAGTCTTTTGGGAGGCTTTCGTTTCTGACAATGGCCTTCGCCACGGCGGCCGAGGCAGTCACAGCCTGAGCGAGGACTCTTTCATCTGCGCTCGCTGGATTTTGGATCTCATTCAGCAATTCACGGAGATTCTCTTCGACCTCATAGCAACGCTCAAGCGGGGGGACAGTGTTCATGAACTCGCCCTCAAAGTTGCTCAGCCGACGGGCGTGTTCCAGAAGTCTCTGGTTATCAGGTTCCTCCGGCTTTACGCCTTGATCGCGCAGCCAGTCCTCGTTGCTGAACGAGCCAGTGCGGACGGAGCCAATTGAAAACATTGGGCGGTTTTCCGGAATGCCTTCGGCGGCACGAGCCATCTCGACGATGCTGCGCGCCTCCGGGCCGAGCAGTTCCTCCGGAATGCAGCCGAGGAGGCGGTTTCGGATCACCGTCGCATCTTTGTAGATCCCGGATAGCTCGCTCTGAGGGATCGCCAGGACCGCGGTCTCAATTGCTTGGCGTGCCGCGGTATCGTATTTTTCTGATGCGAATACCTTCTTGATGGCGTTTCCTGCTTCCACCGTCGTTTCGAGTGCGGCAAGGATGATAGGTGTTTGCAGGAGTTCGACACAGAATGGCAGGATGTCGTCGTGAACCCATCCGAAGTGGAGCAGGTGTTTCCAAACGACTGCATACTTGCTCTCCCTTGCCAGTGCCCTTAACGCGTCCTCTACTTGATTCCGAGTCAGCTCTTCCGCGGGGAGCATATCTCGAACATTGTTTAGAAAACGGCTCAACAATTGAAGCGCGTGGCTCGTCCGGTGAGATTGGTCCCAGATTTCGCTGCGGTCCGATTCGAAGGTCACCTGGACGCCCAAATACGTAAAGGAGGTCTTGTAGAGTCCCAGTTTCTGGATCGTCTCTCCCTCTTCACGAGTGACCTCTGCGGTGATCGCCAAAGCCGCGGCTTTAGCCGCCAATACCAAGTCTCTCTCGAGGAGGCGCGGATACTTTTGATCAAGGATGTAGTACGACATCGAGTAATCTTGCGCTCTCGTCGAGGTGAAAGACATAACCGGACCACTGCCACCCATGGGGGTAGTGTCCTGTGATGTTTCCTCATAGGAGAAGACCCTCTGATATATCTCGACAGCGAAAGCGGGATCGTAGGCGATCACGTTATTGATGTTGGTTGTGAGGCAGTAGGTCTCATTGGACGAAGCTGTAGGTTTGCCAACGCGGTCGAGAATTTCAGAAAAAGCCGCTCTCGCAGAGATCGGTATGAGGGCATAGTGATTCGCGATGAGCGGAAGAACTCTTCCTGCGGCGAGGCTAGTCAAGCTGTAGGCATTTGACGGGGACATGTCCCCGTCGGCCTCAATCCATATCCATCTGAGAAGCTTTAGAGCCGACGCCGCGACAACGACCTGGTCTGCCTTGCGCTCTGTGGTTCGCGATGCGATCTCCAAGAGTGCAATCGTTTCATTTACGAACCGTAGGTAGAGTTCATCGGTAACTCTGGCCAAGAACCAGATCCATAAGCGATGTTTGTGGGAGCCAAGGCCGTTGCGCGCCTGGAGAGCACGCAGAAGGAATAGGATCGCCGTAATCCTCTCATCCTTGCCGAGCTTGAACATTGGCTCTAAATCGGAGCTGTCATTCGCCAGGTCTTGAATCACGCGTGCCGGAATAACGGGAATGCGGATGGCAAGCGACTCTCCCACGGTCAGCAAGGGAGTGATCGTCTTCCAGAAGAGCGCCCGATCGTAAAACCATACCGAAGCCAAGAGGTACGTGCAGCTCGGGCGGAAGAAGATGCTCCGAATCGGATCTGCCTCCAAGAAAGGCAGAAGCCTTTGCTCATCCAGCAATAACTTCGCGACGGCGAAGTCGAAGAGAATGTTGTGCGTAAAAGCAATACGTCCCGTGATGCTCCGTCGTAACAAATCGTCGCTCTGCAGCCCACGCATGACAGAGTCGCTCGGTTTGACCACCGTAGCAATATGGTGGGAGGAAACTGAGAGGATCTTTGAATCGACCATTGCCTCAGTCAAGCTCGTCAACAGTGCCTTTCGTGCCTGTGAGTCTCCTTTGTTCTCAAGACGATGCAGCCAGTATCTGTCAAGGAGTTGGACCTCCGACTGAACCTTGGAAAGCCAATCAATCTCAACCTTTTCATCGAGCAAATGAAGCACGAGCCAGAGGTTGAATGGGTTGCGGAGGACCGCCTGTAGATCTTCGGAGGCACCGTCAAACACAAACTTGAGCCGCGGGTCTTGACGGATCGCATCGTCCAGCTCTTCGTTAGATAAAGCCGGTACAAGAAGATTTCTGGCAGGAATGGATGCACTCTCGAATCCTATCGGCATACGAGCTGGAAAGAGCGAGTGAAATTCTGTCGATTGCCGCGCATCGAAGGTCCGCATGCTCGCTACAATCCGCCAATCGGGAAGCTCTCGATGCACGAGTCGGATGAGATCCCGGAAAACTCTTTGTGTTTGTTCAACCCGCAGAGAATCCAGAGAGTCTATGACAAGGTAACGCTGTTTTCCCGGATAGGATCGTAACGCATCCACCAGGTTTGAGATCTCAAGGCTCTCTTCCAATTCCTTGATGCTGGTTGCCGCGTAGTCATCCGCATACAAGAACACCACCGCGTCGCCATCGTTGGCGCGTCGTTCGACAAAATTTTGTAGCAGCCAGGTCTTGCCCGCGCCGGGATCACCCAGCACCAACAAGGACGCCTCTGCGGCAGCAGCTTCCAACCCCTTAAGCAAACCTGTTCGCGAGAGTTCGATCAAAGCAGCCCTCCAGTGCGATGTTTTCGCAGATTGTTTTTTGTGAGTTTCAGCAGTGAGTTGACGTCCGAAGACTCCCCGCTGGAGAGAGCTTCGACGCCGAGACTCCGTGCAGTCTGCGGCTCAGGAGCAACACTGTCCGGCGGTGCCAGGCGCGGGGTCAAGCTGGTCTGCATCTGATCCTTGATCATCTGAAGCAACTGGCCGTACCCGGAGTACTTTTCGTCAACGGGTGAGAAGAAGACCGGTTGAATGCCGTAGGTCACTCCCAGTTGAGCCCGCTGGGCCATTTCAGATGCGCCTTCAGCAAGAGGGAGCACGCCGAAATGCCGGGACTGAAGATTGAATTCTCGCTTTGCGGTTCGAAACCCGGACAGTAGATCCAGATCGCTAAAGGAGAAACCAAAGAACACGCAGGATTCCCTGATGGTGACGATGGTCCAAAACCCCTTAACCACCGCCGAATTGGTGTACTGCGATCCATACTGTGTCTCTGTCAGGACGATGCGTTCTGGCACGTCGTATCGCCCATGCACATGCACCACATGGCGCGGCTGCTGCCTATCAGTCAGATCGCAAAGGAACTGAGCCGCTACCTTATCGTCGTGGAGGCAGAGATACGGGCAGCTCTGGCCGGGTTGAGAAAGAGCGGATTCCAGGGTTGGATCATAATTACTGGTAAGGAAGTGCCGGAATGGCAGGCCGACCAGCGTCTGGATGTCCGGGATAAAATCGTTCTTCGGGGCAAATTCATGACGGAGGATCGCGTGGTAGTGTTCGCCAAGGGCTTCGGCGAAGATCTCCGCTGCCACGAGAAATTTGAGTCCAGCCACCACTTCAATCGGAATATCATCTTCGCCATACCGGATCTTATCCCCGACCCTCTCTCGGGTTTTCTGTGCGAGCTTTTCGATCAGCTGAGCCCATGTGGGATAACCGGCGGCGACTGAAACGCCCGCGCCGGTGAAAGCCAGGGTCTGGCCTGTTCGCATCTCCGAGATCATTTTGCTGAAAGCGGATCTGTTCTCTTTGGTATCGATGAGCAATGCCGCTGATCTCCGTGGGAAATCTACATCAACGAAATATATTTAGGCCTTTTGGAATTCATGGATTGCGGGTGATGTTTATGGCAAGGAGGGTGTCTTTAGACTCAGCCGAAATGGTCTTCAACTGCAATTGTAAGTCCGCAAGTCAGCCGAGCGCCCGAGTAGGAAGGCTGGAGTTTAGGGAAAACCGTCCAAGGAGTCTAAAGCTCGATGGCGTATCCCTCGAACTCGATGGAAGGAGCGTCGACTTTAGGTATGAGGATTTCCGCTAGAGCCGGAAAAGACTCTTTCCGCACAGCAACCCAACTCCACAAAGAACCGTGAGGGCCGTTCCGTCCCGATCCTCAAAGGGGATATGCGCGACTATCTGCTCGCCGCTAAGAGTGCGCGAGATCAGAACTGGCCGGATTCTCCCTGGGTCTTCAACCGGGAAGGAAGAAAGATTATCGATTTTCGGAGCTCGTGGGATAACGCCTGCAAGCAAGCCGGAGTTCCGGAACTCAAGTTCCACGACTTGCGCCGGTCAGCGGTGCGGAACATGCGTAGAGCAGGAGTGCCGCAAGTGATACGCATGAAGATCAGCGGACACAAGACTGACTCAATGGAGCGCCGCTACAATATCGTAGATACAGAGGATCTGGGCATCGCCAAAGAGTTCATGGAACGCCGCATGAAGATGGCGGAAAATGTCACGGAAGTGTAACGGTTGTGCGAAACGGTATGAAACTCTGTGATACCGCTGACCCTATAGAAATGAACGACTTAGACTTCCATGAAACACGGTGATACACTCAGAATTGGCTTGAGGTGCTAGCGCCGCAAGGCATAGGGGTTCAAGTCCCCTCCTCCGCACCAATCCTCAAAACACAGCAAGGCCAGCCCGAAACGGCTGGCCTTCTTTCGTTGTCACTGTCGTTTTCGGCTTGAGCGTGCAGGGAAAGCCATCAAGCGCCGGCGGCTACACCCGCCCCAATCTTGGAGAGCTTTCGATGCAACAGAAAGCCAGCAATGAGAAAGTAGACTCCGCCAAAGATCGCGTAGCCACCCAGGTCCTTGATGTGGGTCTTCCCGCTGAGGCCGCCCAGAATGAACGCCACGCCTGCTGCAGTGGACTGAAGCCCGCTCAGGATCATCGCCCACTGACCTCCCAATTGCTTCCGGCGAGAGATACCAGCCGCGAGTTGCGCCAGCCCGGCAGCGCAGGCCCAGGCACCAAACGCAACGACCGCCTGCTGTGGCGACTTGAAGACGGTAACCGAGATCCCGATCGCGGCGAGAAGCCCCAGCGCCACGTTCACGTATTGCGCGGTGGGTGTGCTGGAGGTGTAGCGAGTGGAAGTTCGCAGGTCATACACAGTGCAAACTACATCCCACAGAGGATAGAAGATCAGGAAGCCAGCCGCCAGCGCAGGATTGCTGACTGCCTCCGCGAGGACGACACCAGCCCACAGGAGCTGGATCACGGTGCGAGTGAAGTAAAGATTACGGAGCGACTGTACTTGTAGCTGTTCGTTCAGAGTTGCGGTGGTCATGTGTTCTCCTTGAGTAACCTTCTAGTTGGTAGGTTGAAAGGGCGCACGAAGGCCACCCTTCAGACTTCGCGGCTAAGATTTATATAGAAATTCGCTCCAAAGCATCGCTGGTCACGGTCGTAAATACATCGCTGCTTCCAAGGGCCCGGGCCGACAACATCGCACCATGGACGACTGCCATAAATGTCTGTGCCTCGTCTTCGGCGCTCCTTCGAAGTCTCAACGTCTTCTTACTGATCCCCTCTTCAAGAGTCCTGCGAATCCATCCACTCAACTCCAGAAAATGTTTCTGGACCTCGCAGCCGACCTCCTCAGGAAGGCTCGGCAGCTCGGCAGCCAGCAGCGCGGCAATGCAAAATGGTTCGTTCCCTCCCCGAATGCAGCCTTCCCAGTGCTGGACGTATGCCTGAAGCCGCGCCAAAGGATCGTCGATCTGCTCGGTCAGCGACACGGTTCCTTGCAAAAAGTTCTCTCGATGAGCCCTGAGGACCGAAACGACCAGGTTCGCCTTCGTCGGAAAGTGATGATGAATACTGGCCTTGCTGATCTGGACAGCCTCGGCAATATCCGCGTAGCTGAACGCCGAGTATCCCCTGTCAGAGATAAGCGCCTTGGCCGTTTGGAGGATGCGATCTGCGGTTTCACCTTGCATGACTATGAGACTACCAACTAGTAGATAACGATTCATAGAATTACTGCCCTTGTACAATAAACAGGCGGCACAAACTTGACAAACCTCACTGCCAGAGGGGCGCCCTGGAAGCTCCCAGTCCCAGAATCGCTTATCAGGGGTCACTGCTAACTGCCCTGTTTTGAATACTTTCGTACTTCAGGTACGGGGGGGTGGGGTACCTCGGAAAGGACAAAAATCGAGATGGCCTTCCCCGCAACATTCAACGACTTTCACGGCAACTCAACCGCCGTCGAACAGCTCCGAACTGCCATCGCCGCAGGTCGCCTTCCGCACTCCCTCATCCTCAGTGGTCCCGCAGGAGCAGGAAAATACACCCTTGCTCTCATGCTCACGATGGCCGTCGAGTGCGAACGTCAGCCTCGCGATCTCTGGTCGAACGGCCAGTCGCTCGCCAGCTTCTGCGGTGTCTGCCGCAACTGCACCCGCATCGTTACCGCCGTCAATTTAGAGGAGCAGATCGAAGCCGCGGTCGCAGCCCGCGAAGACCTCCGCGAGACCGACAAGAAGGAAACCCGCGTTCTCGTCCAGCCTCATCCAGATGTCCTCATCATTCCGCCCGATCCGCCGCAGCTCCTCATCAAACTAGGCCAGGTTCGCACGCTCATCCAGCGCTCGCACAGCCTTCCCTCCGAAGGTCCGCGCAAGATCTTCATCCTCACCGCGGCCAGCTTTATGAAGGAAGCCGCAAACTCTCTCCTCAAGGTTCTCGAGGAGCCGCCGGATTACGCGCACCTCATCATCCTCGCCGAGAATCCCGGCGAACTCCTGCCCACAATCCGCTCTCGTTGTGCCACCGTTCGTCTCGGCGCTCTGCCGATCGAGGAGATCGAAATGCTCCTCGCCGACGGTCGTCCCGACGTTCCCACGAAGCAGCGAACCCTCATCGCTCGCCTCGCGCAAGGAGCCGCAGGAAAAGCTCTCAGCTTCGATCTCGCTACGTACATCGCTGCCCGCACGGACGCGCTCGTCCTTATCCACAATGCCTCATCGGACAACGATCACTCAGCCCTCTTCAAGATGACAGAAACCTATCGCGCAGGAGCCGAAGGCCAGCACAAAACCGCCGCACTTCTCCGAGCCCTTTCCCTCCTCCTCGAAGACCTGCTTCTCCTCGACTCAGGAACGCCCGAACTCCTCCGCAACACCGACATTCGCCCCGAACTCGACCGCCTTTCAGCAGCCCTGACCTTCCACTGGATCGAGCAAGCCAGCAAAGGTCTCGACCAGGTCTACACAGGAATGCGCCGCAATCTCCTCCGCAACCTCTCACTCGACGCCTACGCAACCCAGCTAGTCAGCGGCTGACATGCCAATCACCACCAAACTGTCATCCTGAGCGAAGTCGAAGGACCTGCGGTCAGCTCTTGCTCGTCTCGACAGGAACAGCCACTTGAATCTCATCCCAGGTAAGATTCAACGCCGCACTTCCAGTCCGTTCCTTCCACCCAAGAAACAGCCTTCCGTAACTATCCGTTAAACAGACTGCCGAATCGATCCCAAGCAACACAAGCGTCCGATCGATCCATTCAATAGGCCCTTCGACCTCGGCAAAGATCCCGATCGGCGTCTCGTCGATCACCAGGTGAGCATCGTTCTGCGCCCATTCTGTACGAAACTTGTCATACCGAAACATCGGCGCATAACCGATACGCTTGAAGATCTCCGCCAGCGCAGGACCATCAGCAACCGTCGTCTCCGTCTCGACGCGAACCTTATAGCGAATATCCGCGCCCGCAGGATCTTCGTCGTCCGGATGTCGTTTATGCGTCACGGTCCAAAGTTCGCCATACTGCCGAAGCCGCAGGATCTGGTGCGAGTCCCGTAATCTGCGGTCAGCAGTGTCATAGAGCGTGTTGCTCTCAAACGTCCGCGCCGTGACCAGTTGGAAGCCTAGAGCAGGCAGCTTGGACTGGAGAGCGTCTATATCGGCAACGGGGAATTTGAGCTCTATCTCAGCCATCTGCATGGGCTGAGTATACGGCGATTTCCGGTGGAAGTTACCATGACAAGGTGACATCCCCACGCATCACGGAGCGCCTTAGCCCCGATCAACTCAAGCGCGCCGCCGAACTTCTCCGCCAGGGCAAGCTCGTAGCCTTCCCCACTGAGACGGTTTACGGACTAGGCGCAAATGCCCTCGACAGCCAGGCCGTTGAGTCGATCTTCGAGGCCAAGCAGCGCCCGCATTGGGATCCGCTGATCGTCCACATCAGCGACCGTAAGATGCTCTCCCAGGTAGCTGAAGTCCCTGCCACAGCCGAAACCCTCATAGCCGCCTTCTGGCCCGGTCCGTTGACCCTGCTCCTGCCACGCTCCAGCGCAATCCCAGACCAAATAACGGCGAACCGTCCGCTCGTCGGCGTCCGCATGCCGCGTCATCCGCTCGCACTCGCCCTGATCGCAGCAGCCGGAGTTCCCGTCGCCGCGCCCAGCGCCAACCGCTTTGGCCACACCAGCCCAACAACCGCAGCCCACGTTCTCGACGATCTGGACGGTCGCATCGACGCTATCCTCGATGGTGGTCCAACGGAAGTCGGCGTCGAGTCCACCGTCTTCGATCCATCAGCCGGCATCATCTATCGTCCAGGCGCGATCACCGCCGCAATGCTCTCCGAACTCCTCGGTAAACCCGTCCAAACGTACCAGCCTCCTCCGCAGCAAGCGTCGCCCGAAAGCTTGCCATCGCCCGGAGTTGGCATCCGCCACTACGCTCCACGAGCCACGCTAACCCTCGTTCGCGATCAGGAAGAGATGCAGGAGCGACTGAGCAAGCTACTTGGCCTGCAGGAGCGGGTCGGCGTCATGCTTCCGTTCGGCTGGGCTTCGCCACCCGGCGCTGTTGTCTTCGCTTGGGCCGCATGGAAAGATCCCGAAGGCCTTGCCCGCACCGTCTTCGCCGGACTTCGCGAACTGGACAGCACAGGCGTCGCCGCCATCATCTGCCCTCTTCCCTCCGCATCAGGGATCGGCGCAGCGCTCCGCGACCGCCTCGAGAAAGCCTCCCGCCGCAAATAGAAGGCCTGCTTCGAGAGCAGGCCTTCTATGTACCAACGAGACGAACTAGAAGATCTGGAAGTTTACTTCGACGTTCAGCTCTACAAGGACCGGCTTGCCGTTCTCCTTCGCCGGGCGAAACTTGTACTGCCGAACTGCCTCGATCGCCTTCTCATCCAGTCCCATGCCGACGCCGCGAATCACGCGAACATGTGTTGGCAGCCCGTTTGTGTCGACCCACAGGTTCACGAGCACATTACCGGCGACCTTCGCCTTGCGTGCCTCTTCCGAGAACTCCGGCTCAACCGAGAAGATCAGCTCCGGAGCCGAAACACCGCCGCCAATCCGTCGCGGACCGCCGCCAGTATTGCCGCCTGAGCCCGGCCCAAGTCCTGAGCCATTACCAGATCCAAGTCCCGTGCCGCGGCCATTACCCATCGACATGCCGACCAGCGGCGAATTGGCCACGCCGATCTGCGGAATGCTGCTCGCCATCTTCAGGTCCTTCTGCACCTCAATGGTTGGAGCGATCTTGATCTTCGGCTCTTCGAGCGGAGGAGCCTTCGGCGGGATGATCTGCTGATCCGCGAACTTCGGCGGCGTTCCCTTGGTCACAGGAGTCGGTCCGCGCTGGCCGCCGCCGCCGCCCATGGACACCGCTTTCGGCGGAGCCTTCGGTGGTGGAGCGTCGAGTTCCACGATCTGTACCGGCTTTGGCGGAACCAGAAGATGCGCCCTGTTCTTCACGATCCACAGCAGAAGCAGGATCATCAGCCCATAGATCACCACCGCCGATCCTGTCGCCTTCGGGTCCTGCTTCGTCGCCATCCGGTCGATCACCGGAATCGGCGTCGACTCCAGCACAAGTGGCGGAAGCTTCGTCGGGAAGAAGACATCCCGGATATTGCTCCAAAGGGAGCCGAACACACCGCCATCTGAGATCTCGGTCTCGCTCAGATGCGTATCGCCCATCGGGCGCAACTGTGTCTCGTGGCCTGGGTCAATCTCTGGTGGTGTAAGAAACGTATTCGCCATTCAACTATTCGCCTCGGCACCGCAGCCAGCTCTCGCCAGATGCGCACCCATCCCGTTCTTCGCGCGCCATTTCGTTACCTGAACCACGTTGCCGGTCTACCGCCGGTTTGCTCCATCTCGTACTCGCGGCGCGCGGCGCCTGGCTCCGATTCATATTCTACAAACATTCGCCTGACCGCGCACAGGAGGTTTGACGCTTTCCACCGTACAGAAGTCACACGTGCACCACGTTCATTACCCCACAGCCCCGGCTACAATAAAGGTTTGCCACAAGTTGGCTCCGAACAGAAACGCAGTGCCCGCACCAGATACGAGGATTGAATGTCGGAAGCACCGGAAAACGTAGCAGCAGCTAAGACGCTCAAATCAACACTGAACCTGCCCCAAACCACCTTCCCGATGAAGGCGAACCTGCCCATCAACGAGCCCCTGCGCCTCGCCAAATGGCAGGAGGAAGACCTCTACGGCCAGATTCGCGCCGCCCGCGCCGGAGCAGAGAAGTACATCCTGCATGACGGTCCGCCCTATGCCAACGGGGCCATTCACCTCGGCCACGCCCTGAATAAGTGTATTAAAGACTTCATCGTCAAGACCAAAACCATGGCGGGCTTCGACGCCCCCTACGTCCCCGGATGGGATTGCCATGGCCTGCCTATCGAGATCAAGGTTGACGAACAGCTAGGCCGCAAGAAGCTTGAGATGGACCCCATCGCGGTTCGCCAGGCCTGTCGCGAGTACGCGCAGAAGTACGTCGACCTGCAGAGCAGCCAGTTCCAACGCATCGGTGTCTTCGGTCGCTGGGACAATCCGTACAAGACAATGTCGTTCGAGTACGAGGCCCGCATCCTCGAGTGCTTCTACGACTTCTTCGAGAAGGGCTTCGTCTATAAAGGCCTGAAGCCGGTCTACTGGTGCATCCACGACCGCACCGCCCTCGCCGAGGCAGAGGTCGAGTACGAGCAGCACACGTCGCCCAGCGTCTACATCCGCTACAAGCTCACGTCAGATGCAGCAGCTATTCATCCGCGACTTGCCGGTCAGAATGTCTACACGATCATCTGGACGACGACGCCGTGGACCATCCCCGCCTCACAGGCCGTGGCCTTCAACCCGAAGCTTGAGTATGTCGCCCTCGCCTGCACTACCGGCACGTACATCGTCGCCGAGGCGCTGCTCTCGTCCGTCATCGTCCATTGCCACCTGATGAGCGCGAAGCACCCTGCTGAACCCGCATCGCAGGCCGATATCGTGGCGCTCTTCCCCGGCGAAGTCCTTGAGCGCGCTACCTTCCAGCACCCGTTCCTCGAACGCAGCATCCTTGGCGTTCTCGCCGATTACGTCACCGCCGATCAGGGTACCGGAGCCGTCCACACGTCGCCCGCCCACGGTGTCGACGACTTCTACACCGGCAAACGTTACGACCTGCCCGACCTGCAGTATGTAGATAACGCAGGCAAGCAGCGCAACACCGACGGAGCAGTCTACGAAGGACTGACTGTCTTCAAGTCGAACGCGCCGATCACAGAACTGCTCCGCGAAAAGGGTGCCTTGCTCTCCGCCACCTCGTTCGAGCACTCCTACCCGCACTGCTGGCGCTGCCACAATCCCGTGATCGTGCGGGCAACCGAGCAATGGTTCATTGGCATGGAGACGCCCATGCCGGAAGGCGACACCACCGCTACCTTCCGTGAACGAGCACTCCAAGAGATCAACAAGGTTGTCTGGGACCCCGCATGGGGCAAAGAGCGCATCTCGAACATGATCGCCACGCGCCCCGACTGGTGCATCTCCCGCCAGCGCATCTGGGGTGTGCCGATTGCGGTCTTCCTGTGCGAGAAATGCCACACGCCGCTGAACGATCCTGCGATCAACAAGAGCATCGTTGCGCTCTTTCAGAAGGAGTCCGCCGACGCCTGGTACAGCCACGATGCCGCGAGCCTCTTACCTTCAGGTACAGCTTGCGCTAACTGCGGCAACACGGCGTTCCGCAAGGAGATGGACATCCTCGATGTCTGGTTCGAGTCGGGCTCCTCATGGCACGCCGTTCTTGAGGCCGAGCCTGAACTCAGCTTCCCAGCCGACCTCTACACCGAGGGCGGCGACCAGCATCGCGGCTGGTTCCACTCGTCCCTGCTCACCTCCGTTGCGATGCGTAACGAAGCGCCCTACAAGATGGTCGCGACCTCCGGCTGGACGCTTGACGAACAGGGCCGCGCCTTCTCGAAGTCACTCGGCAACGGCGTCGATCCTGTCGATATTGCGAAGCGCCTCGGCGGAGAGATCATCCGCCTCTGGGTAGCCTCGGTCGACTTCCGCGAGGATGTTGCCGCAAGCGAAAATCTGATGCAGCGCGTCAGCGACAACTACCGCAAGCTGCGCAACACGCTCCGCTTCCTCCTCGGCAACCTTCACGACTTCGACCCCGCCACCAACGAGATTAAGTTCGCGGAGATGCAGCCGCTCGATCAATACATTCTTGCGCGACTCGCCGAGGTCGACAAGAAGATCCGCGCGGCCTACGACGACTTGGAATTCCACCGCGCCTACCATGCCCTCAACGAGTTCACGAACACCGACCTGTCTGCGCTGTATCTGGACGTGCTGAAGGATCGCCTCTACACCTTCGCGCCCAACCACCAGCACCGCCGCAGCGCCCAGACCGCGCTTTGGCACATCGCCGAAGCGCTTACCCGGCTCATCGCGCCGATCCTGAGCTTTACCGCTGACGAGGTCTGGTCGTTGCTGCCGAAGGTTGAGGGCCGCGAAGCCAGCGTGCATCTCGCCCACTTCCCTGGCAAGATAGTCGACCTGGATTTCGACCAAATTCAGTCAGATTGGGACAAGATCCTCACCGTTCGTGACGAGGCGCTCAAGGTCCTTGAAGAGGAACGTGCAGCCAAGGCTATTGGCAAATCTTCTGAGGCCCAGATCGTCCTCGGGTGGATCGAAGGCCTTGCCGCTGAGCAGACCAGCAAGCAGCTCTTCGAAGGCTACGCGGCAATCCTGCCGGAGCTCTTCGGCGCGTCGCAGGTCTCGATCCAGCACGCGACGGTAGTCGAAGGCGTTCCGGAAAAGGGAGCCTTCTACGTTCAGGCCAAACCCGCCGCAGGAACCAAATGCGACCGCTGCTGGCGCTTCACCGAAGACGTTGGCAACGATGCACGCTTCCCCACCGTCTGCCTGCGCTGCGCCGAAGCCCTCGACGCCATCCACTTCGCCCCGTATGAAAAGGAGGCGCAAGCCTGATGCGTAATCGAGACTACCGCCTCCCGCTCCTCATCGTCACCGCGCTCGTCATTCTCGCCGATCGCCTCAGCAAGAACTGGATCGTCGCGCACATCAAGGCCGGCTCGGCGATCACGCTGATCCCCGGCTACTTTCGGCTTACGCACGTTCTCAACATCGGCGCGGCCTTCTCGCTTGGGGAGTCCTTCTCGCCGCTGCTCGTCCGCAATGTGCTCATCGGCTTCTCGGTCCTCGCTGTTGTGATCGTCTTCGTGATGCTCTGGCGCGTTGGCCGGGCACTCAACCCAACCTCGATTGCTCTCGCGCTGATCCTCGGTGGAGCGATCGGGAACCTCTACGACCGTCTCGTTCTCAAGCACGTGGTCGACTTCCTCGAGGTCAAGATCATCCACTACCACTGGCCCGACTTCAACGTCGCGGACTCCTGCATCGTCATTGGAGCCTGCCTGCTGATCCTCGAAATCTTCCGTCCACAGCAGGAGGTTTAGCCGATGGCAACGATTCTCCTCTCCGCTGAATTACAGGCCGTCATCGATGCTGAAGTGCTCGAGAACGGCTTCGCCAGCCCGGCGGAATACCTCGCTAGCCTCATCCGGCAGGATCAGAAGCGCCGCGCCAAGGAGCAGTTAGGCGCGCTCTTACTTGGTGGCGTCGAATCCGGCGAACCGCTTGAAATTACCGCCGAAGCATGGCAGAGCCTTCGCATCAAACGTAACGCCGAAACATAACAAATTTGCCTATGAATGACCAGATCACAATTCGCGGGGCGCGCACCCACAACCTCAAGTCGATCGATGTCGACATCCCGCACAACGCGCTCACCGTCGTCAGCGGCGTCAGCGGTTCGGGCAAATCCTCGCTCGCCTTCGATACGGTCTACGCCGAGGGTCAGCGCCGCTACGTCGAATCGCTCTCTGCGTATGCGCGCCAGTTCCTGGAGCGGATCGAAAAGCCCGACGTCGATTTCATGGACGGTCTCGCCCCGGCTATCGCGATTAAGCAGAAGAACCAGACCCGCAACCCGCGCTCGACCGTCGCCACGGCCACCGAGATCTATGACTATCTCCGCCTGCTCTACGCACGCTGCGGCACCGTCACCTGTCTGCACTGCGGGGGCACCGTTCGCCACGACACGGTCGACGAGATCATCACGGCGCTCCTCGCGCTGCCCGAGTCAACACGTACGTACGCCCTCTTCCCCATCGTCCGAGCTGATGTGAAGCTTGAGCCGATGCAGGGCACCTCTACCGAGGTCGAAACACCCAAGCCTGCGAAGAAGTCCGCCGCAAAGAAGTCCGCAAAAGTCGCGACCTCCGTGATCGGCCTTGCGTCTGTAACGGACACCCTCAAAGATCGTCTGGCCGAACTACGCCGCCGCGGCTACAACCGTCTCTATCAATCGGGCAGAATCGTAGAGTTCTCGACGCCGGAGTCGCTACTTGAATTGGACTTCGCGCAGCCGATCTTCGTCCTCGTCGACCGCCTCTCGATCAGCCCCGACTCCCGCGCCCGCATCGTCGACGCCATCGAGACCGGCTATCGCGAGTCTGGCGAGGTCCAGTTCCACACCGCGCCCCGTGACGACGAAGAGCCGAAACATCTTCGCTACTCGGCAGCATTCGAATGTTCCACCTGCCACAGGGCATATCGCGAGCCGGAGCCACGCCTCTTCTCGTTCAACAATCCTTACGGAGCCTGCCCGCGCTGCCAGGGTTTCGGCAACACCATCGACTTCGATCCTGACCTCATCATCCCTGACAAGTCAAAGTCGCTTGCCGACGGTGCCATCGCTCCCTGGACCACGACGAAATACCGTCCGCATCACGGCGAGATGCTTCGTGCTGCGAAGTCGCAGGGCATCCCAACGGATGTGGCTTGGTATGACCTGACCATTCCGCAGCAGGTCTTCCTCGAAGATGGCAACGGCAGCTTTCCGGGCATTCGCGGCTTTTTTGCCGAGCTTGATCGCAAGAAGTACAAGCTGCATGTGCGCGTCTTCCTCTCGAAGTACCGCGGCTATGCCACGTGCCCTGAGTGCCGGGGCCAGCGCCTCCGCGCCGAAGCTCGCGCTGTCCTGATCAACGACATCAATATCTGCGAAGCGGCTGCCCTCACCATCACGGCCGCTCAGAACTTCTTCGACAATCTGCAACTCTCACCGGCACAGACTGAAATCGCCGGAAAGATCCTCGAAGAGGTTCGGCAGCGCATCTCCTTCCTGCACCAGGTTGGTCTCGATTACCTGACGCTCGACCGTCTCAGTTCCACCCTTTCAGGCGGCGAATCGCAACGCATTCAGTTGGCGACCAGCCTCGGTTCCAGGCTCGTTGGCGCGCTCTACGTGCTCGACGAGCCGAGCATTGGCCTGCACACCCGCGATACCGCGAAGCTGATCCGCATCATGGAAGACCTGCGCGATCTCGGCAACACGATCCTCGTCGTCGAGCATGATCCCGATGTGATCCGCGCTGCCGACCATCTGCTCGATCTTGGTCCGGGCGCAGGCGAGCTAGGCGGTGAGTTGCTCGCTGCGGGAACGGTTGCCGAAGTGACAGCCGATCCGAACTCCATCACCGGCAAGTACCTCTCCGGCCGGCTCACCATCCCTGTCCCGAAGCATCGCCGCGAGCCTGGCCGTGAGCACCTGAAGCTTACGGGCGCACGCATCCACAACCTTCGCGGCGTCGATCTCGATATTCCTCTTGGCCTGCTCTGCTGTGTCACCGGCGTCTCTGGCTCGGGCAAATCAACCATCGTTCACCAGGTCTTGTACCGCGCCCTGATGCAGGCGCTCGGCCAGACCGAGGGATCGGACCCGACCTCGCTGTACCGCGAACTCTCGGGCGTCCAGCACCTCAACGATGTCGTCCTTGTCGACCAATCGCCTATCGGACGCACGCCGCGTTCGAATCCTGTCACCTATATCAAGGCGTTCGACGCGATCCGCGATCTCTTCAGTGCACAACCGGATGCCAAGCGGAAGAGCTTCACTGCGGGCAACTTCTCCTTCAACGTTCCGGGAGGTCGCTGCGATGTCTGTGAAGGCGATGGCACCGTCACGGTCGAGATGCAGTTCCTCGCAGATATCGAACTGCCATGCGAAGAATGTAACGGGACACGGTACAAGGCCGCAATTCTTGAAGTGAAATATAAGGGCAAGAGCATCTTCGACGTCCTCAACATGACCGTTAAGGAAGCGCTGCACTACTTCGCGGGCCATCAGAAGATTGTCGATAAACTGTTCGTCCTCGACGAAGTCGGCCTGGGCTATGTTCGCCTGGGTCAGTCCGCCACGACGCTCTCGGGCGGCGAGGCCCAGCGTGTTAAGCTCGCGGCGCACCTTGCTACGGCTCGCTCTGTGACGAATCGAGCGTCGACGAACGAGGCGGCCGCAAAGGCTCGTTCGCGTACGTTGTACATCCTCGATGAGCCTACGACAGGCCTCCACTTCGACGACGTTGCGAAGCTTCTCAACGCCTTCCGTAAGTTGATCGACGGCGGCGGATCTCTACTGGTCATTGAACACAATCTTGACGTCATCAAATCTGCTGACTGGGTAATCGACATGGGCCCCGAAGGCGGCAGCGGCGGCGGCCAGATCGTTGCGGTTGGCACGCCGGAAGAGATCGCTGCCAATCCGGCCAGCCACACCGGCCACTGGCTGGGACCGGTGCTTGAAGCAACTTCACACCATCAACCCGTTCCCTCCCACGCACAGGCGCGATAGAATCGCTCACCGAAATGATCGCCAGCGTAAGGAGCTTCTATGACGTCTAGCACCGCAGATCTTCAACCTTCCAGAGCGCTCAACATCCTGGGTTGGGTCCTTTCTATCCTTCCAGCGAGCTTTCTGCTTTTTGGCAGCGTTACAGCGTGGCATAGCTCGCCGGAGGTTATCGCAGGCACCGCGAAGCTCGGCTACACCGCCGACTTCCTGCACATTCTGGCGCCAATTGAGTTTGTCTGCGCTGTCCTCTACCTGGTACCGCGCACCGCTGTGTTTGGAGCGCTGCTCCTTACTGCTTACTGCGGCGGAGCTGTGGCCAGCCACCTTCGCATCAGCGATCCCACGTGGCCTGCGCCGATCGTCTTTGCCATCATCCTTTGGGCGGGCCTGCTTATGCGCCGTCCCCTTCTCCGCAAGCTCATCCTTTGAAGATTCCGGCTCCTATGACTCGTTTCACCCTAGATCGTTGCATGACATTTGTCGTAATGCTGTCCCTCCTCTCGGTACCGCTCGCTGCCGTTGCCCAGCTTCCTCCGGGGACGACGGACGCAAGCCAGACCGAGACCGTCACGACGGATCCTTTGCGTACGCAGGCTGGCGAGGCGCTTCAGAATCAGGACTACCCTGCAGCGTTCAAGCTTCTCACGGCACTCACCGAGAAGTATCCGACCGAAGCTCCGCTGCTCTACAACCTTGGCTACGTCGAGGACGCACGGAACAACGACGCCGGGGCTACCGCGGCGTATCAGAAGTCCATCTCTGCCGATCCGAACTTCTTCCCGCCGCACCTCGCGCTTGGTCTCCTGCTTGCGCGCACGGGCAAGCTTACTGAAGCTCACACGGAGCTTGTCAAGGCGGTCACGCTGCCAACCGAAGACCCGGCGCTGAAGGCTCGTGCGTACCGTGCTCTCGCTCGGCTCGATCAATCGAGTGACCCCGCCGCAGCTTCGGCTGACCTGCTCGAAGCTCTGAAACTCTCGCCTGAAAGTGTCGATGACGCGCTCCTTGTAGGTGAGCTGGCTGAAGCTGCGAACGATCTGCCGACCGCCGAAAATGCCTACCGACGCATACTCAAAACGCATGACGGTAACCCGACGATCACGGCCGCGCTCGCGCATCTTCTCCTCTCGCTGAAGCGGGCTCCAGAGGCTGAGACCCTTCTTACCGGAGCGCTTGCGAAGCATCCGGCCGACACGACGCTCACCAGCCAACTGGCCGCGACCTACGCTGCCGAGGACAAGACACCTGAGGCTATAACGCTCGTTGATACCCTGCATACCGCGAAGCCTGCGGATGACAACCTTACGCGGCTGCTGGCGCATCTCTACAGCGATAACAAGGAGCCTGCAAAGGCTGCACCGCTCTACGCCGCCCTCCTGCTCCATTCCCCGCACGACGTAAACCTCCTCGCTGATCAAGGTGAGGCCCAGTTAGCTCTTCAGCAGTATCCGGAGGCCCAGGCGACGCTTAGCCAGGCACTCACCAGTCCTAAAGCTTTCAAGAAGCCAGCCGATATGGCAGATGCAGCACAAAATCTGGCTTTCGCCGCGTCGCACAACAAAAATTCGGAAATAGTGTTGCAAGCGCTGACTCTACGTGCTACCGTCTTGCCACAGTCTCCCGCATCCCTCTTTTTAGCGGCTACGGCACACGATTCATTGCACCACTCGAAGCAAGCGTCCGACCTCTATAAACAGTTCCTGACCGCAGCGGCCGGGAAGTTCCCCGATCAGGAGTGGGAGGCCAGTCACCGCCTCATCGCTCTGCAACACTCGAAGTAGCAAGCGCTCCGCCTTTGCACCAGAGGTGCGTTATGGGCCGTTTACTCCGTACTCTCGTGATCACCGCGTTCACCGTCACTCTCCTGTCGTCCATTCCCTGCCGTGCAGCAACCGAAGAGATCCTGGCCGACGCCAACGCAATCGCCCAGATGGAAGCTCGCGCTCTCCAGGCCAAGCCGCGCGAACAGTGCTTCCTCTACACCGAGCTGGTCCACGCCATGACCGAGCTTGCCGGACACCAGATGCTCGCCGGAGATCCTGAAAGTGCGGCCGTAACTCTGCAGCGCGTGCACCATTATGCTGAATTGATCCACCTTGGGCTGGCCAACGACACCAAGCGCCTGATGAACGCGCAGATGCTGATGCACCATACAACCCGTCGTCTGGACGAGTATGTGCAGCACGCCTCCTTTGAGGATCGTGAGTCCCTGCAAGCCACGTTGAAGCAGCTTACGCAGGTAGAAAACGAACTCCTGAACCAGGTCTTCGCTCATTAATATCGATATGGACCACGACTCTCCGTTGTCGCTTCTCTGGCGCGGTGGTATCGCGATCCTGTTCGCCTTCCTATTCTTTGTGCTCACTCCAAAGCTGCACGCTCAGCGTGAGAGTCCGGCGCTGACCGACTCTGAGGTGGATCAGCTCCGCGACTCGGCTTATGTTGCGGCGGATCGTGTCCTCGTCTTTGTGAAGCTTCTCGATGAGCGGACGAAGGCGATTGAGACCCTTGTCGCCAAGCCGCGTCAGCCCGGTCGCGAGCAGGATCTGCACGACCTGATGGAGCAGTTCACCAGCATCGCGGACGAGCTTGACGACAACCTGGATGACTATGGACCGGGACATCGAGATATGCGGAAGGCCCTGCCGAAGCTTCTGAGCGCCACGGAGCGCTGGGCGACGGTCATCAAATCGCCCGCGGACCATGATGCTTATAACGTCTCGCGCAAGCTGGCACTAGAGGCGATTCGGGATATTCGCGAGGAGTCGACGAAGCTGATCGAGGATCAACGGACCTACTTTGCGGCCCATCCCCCACCCAAAGAGACGAAAGGTGAGGCGGTCACCTCTCCACGCTGAGTTGAGTTAAAGGCGTCGGAGGTAGGCCTTCGCTGCGTCGAGCTCCGGGAAGAGACGCTCGTCGGCCTGGAACGCTCGCGAATGGACGCAGCGGCGACCGGCCTTAACGCTGACGGGGTGCTTGAGGTGGAGCATCTCGTGGTAGAGCAGGTACTCGATGGCGCAGCGCGGCGTATCGGGGCGGTCGAAGACGCGGCTGACGACGATGGTGTTGTGGGCGGCGTCGTAGTGGCCGAGCATGCGGCGCGCGGCGTGGGCGCTCCAGGTGAGAGTGGGGCGACCGAGCAGGCCGTTGAAGAAGCGGATGTTGAGGGTCTTGAAGACCTCGTCGAGATCGTAGCGGTGACCCTGCGCGGTGGAGATGCGCTTGCGGCCGCGGGTCTGACGGATGTGCTCGGCCTGGCGGGAGATGGCTTCGGATGAGGTATGGCGGCGATAGCGGTCGGCGTGGGTGGGAGCGATGGGCTTCTTGTAGAGCTTGGCGAGAAGGATGTGGGCGATGGCGTGGTGGACGGATTCGGGCGCGGTCTCGAGGAGGTCAGAGAGGCGAACGTGGAGCTTGCCGTCGCGGAGCCGGATCGTGGTGTTAAGTGAGGTGAAGCGGCGAAAGCGGACATCGACCGGCGGGATCGGAGCGCGGGGGCGCAGTTCGCGGTACTCCATCTCGAAGATGGGGAGCAGATGGGCGGCGGAGGCTACTTTGGGCGCGCGGGGTTTTGGGGATCGGACGGCGGGTAAGGGTGGAGGAGGTAGCGTGGGTGGTTCAGGCGAAAAGAGCTGCATGATGAAGTGCAGGGGTGAGGTTCCGGGCTCTCGCTTCCTGCTCAGATAATCTCCAGATTGCGAAAAAAACGAGTCGAGATGCTGGCCGTAAACCTTCTATAATGAACGATATAGCAAAGTGATGCTGCTAAATATAGCATTCTAAACGACTTAATGGCAAATATAAGATAATAGGCGACTTAGGCTGCCATTTGATGCATTGTCTGTTCTAGGGACATTGTACGGTGAGTATAACGGATTGCTTGAAGTGGCTGTCTGTCGAGTGGGATGACGGATTTGCAGGTGAGCTTGTTGCGGTCGAACCGATGAGGTCAGGATGGCAGTGTTGTGGGTGGGTGGCGAAGGCTTAGGACACCGATCAGTGCGGATGACCCCAGTCCAGGGAGATGCACGATGCAGGTCCCGGGGGCCGCGTGCTAGCCTTCCGGGATGGGATTCGGCAGGTTTACGCTGTTGCTGATTGCAGTTTCGGGTTTCGCACAGCAGGCACCGCCACTGCCGCAGGATGCGGTTGCGGCTGCGGGGAAGACGGCGGCCACCGAGTATGCGGCCAAGCGGGAGGCTGCGCTGGCTCCTGTTTTTCAGTTCATCAGCCTGAACGATTATGCCTCGGCACTGGCGGCGGTTCGGCCGGTTCTGGCGGCTTATCCACGCGACTTCCGCGTGTTGTTTCTTGCCGCGGATGCGACGCGGGTCACGGGTGACTTTGCGGGAGCGCTGGCTCTTTACCAGCAGTGTCTTGCTTTGAACACGCTCTACGTCGGCTCCATTCATCTCGGCATGGCTCGTACCTACGCCGGGATGAACCAGTGGGCGGAGTTCAATCGGGAGCGCGTGATCGTGCAGAAGATTGCGTTGACGGGCGATCCAAACCTTTCGCTGGAACGAGGTTATGTCGTCGAGGACTACCGCTCCGGCACGCTGCACATCGAGATCCTCGAGTTTGCGGCGAGTGGACCGGCTGCGACGACTCGCTTCCGTTTCCTGTTCACGAACAGCTTCGACAAGGCGGCGCGGTTTACGCCTTCGATCGATCTTGAGGCAAACCCGGCGGACGCGACCAGCTTCGCGCATCAGTTTCCGTACCAGGCGGCGGCACACATTCGTCCCTTCGCACTCGCCGAGTATCCGAATATGCGAAGCCGCACCTTTCTCAAGTTCTATCCGGATGGCGAGCCGCCGTATGAGGACGTTCGCCGCGACGTGCTTGCGCTGGCAGCGAGCTTTCCCGGCAAAGTGCCGGTTGGGGAGAAGGCGGCTGGAGAATATCGCCCTCCCTACCAGCCCAAACCTGCGCAGACTCCTAAGCCGTAACAACCTCATCCTGCAAGGCGGGCACACGGCCACGGACGGCGAGCATGACGATCAGACCTACGACGATTGATCCAAGCGCGGCGACCTGTGCGTTACTCATGCCCCAGTAGATACGCGGATTGATGCGGACGAATTCGACTAGAAAGCGACCAAGACCGCTTAGCGCAAGGTAGAGGCCGGTGAGCCAGCCGACGGGTCGGGACTTCGCTCCTAAACGCCAGAGCAGCCAGGCCAGCGCAATTGAGAAGAGGAGTTCATAGACCGGTGTTGGTTGGACGAGAAGCGTTGTGGGGACGAGCGCATCGGGCCGCATGTGGACGCCCCATGGGAGGGTCGTCGGGATGCCGTAGTCGCCGTCGCCACTGGTGAGGCAGCCGATGCGCCCTACGCCGTAACCGATGGCAGCGGCGGGGGCGGCGAGATCGAGCATGCGGATTCCGCCGACCTTTGCTACACGGCCCTGGTACATCAGCATGGCGATGCCGGCAAGCATTCCGCCGAACCATGCAAAGCCCGCCTGAAACCAGTGCAGGAAGCCGACGACGATGTCGAGGGGATGGTGCCAGCCAACGGCGGTGATCTGGCGCATTGCATAGCGCAGGTCGGCGAGATTTTGCAGCTCGTGCCACGCCTTCGCGCCGAGTATGCCTGCGACGACCACAAGTGCGACGATGTTGAGCGCGTCTGCGTCGACACCTTTGCGAAGAAGGTTTTTATGGAGAACGACCGTTGCTGCTACCGCAGCAAGCCACAACAGCAGGCCAAAGGTGCCCAGATGGATAGGGCCAAGATTGATATAGGGGTACATATGCCTCGCAACCTAAAGTATAGCGAGGGCGGCGAAGTGCATGTCGACTTTCGCTCCGGGGGTATTCGGTTTACCTTAAGGGCATGTCTTCAAGCACGATTCAGTTCCCTCCCGCCGCCGATATGGAAATCCTCTATTCAAAGTCCCAGATTGCCGAACGTGTCGCCGCGATTGGTCAGCAGATCTCCGAAGACTACAAAGACCAGTCGATCGTGCTGATCGGCGTGCTGAAAGGAGCGGCGATCTTTCTCGCAGACCTTGCACGCGCCATCACGGTAGACGCTACCTTCGACTTCGTCGCAGTATCGAGCTACGGACGAGCGCGAGTCTCCTCCGGTGCCGTCAAGCTGATCAAGGATATCGACAATCCGATCGAAGGCAAACACGTGATCCTGGTCGAAGATATTCTCGATACGGGTCTGACGTTGAGCTATCTGCGCGGTCTGATGCTGCAGCATAAGCCCGCATCGCTGAAGATCGCGACGTGCCTCGATAAGCCGGAGCGCCGCCTGGTTCCAATCGAAGCGGACTACGTGGCATTCAGCATTCCGAATGCCTTCGTGATCGGCTACGGCATGGACTACGCCGAGCGCTACCGTAATGTGGAAGATATCCGCATCATGCCACCGGATACGGGCGGCCACTAACGAGCTTCAACCGGAAGCAATCGACATTCTGTGCGGCTACTCGGTCGTGTTTAGAAGGGCAGGCGCAGATCTTCCGCAGGTGCGGGACGTCCGAAGAGGAAGCCCTGATATCCGCCACAGCCGTGCGCTTCGAGGAGCCGATGCTGTTCCTGCGTCTCGACACCTTCTGCGATCACATCCAAACCAAGGCTCTGACCCAGGGCGATGACGGAGCGCGCGATCGCTACATCATTCGGATTCGCTACCATGTTGCGGACAAAGGTCTGATCGATCTTGAGTTGATTGAGCGGCAGGCTTTGCAGGTATGCTAGCGACGAGTAGCCAATGCCGAAGTCATCGAGCGAGAAGCGAAGACCATGGGACTTAAGCGTGGTCATCTTGGCCAGCGTGTCCTTGATGGTGCCGAACATCAGGCGTTCGGTGAACTCAAGGACAAGGTAGCGGGGATCGGCGCCGGTGCGTTCGATGATGGAAAGGATTTTGTCTACAAAGTGTGGATGACGGAACTCCTGCGCGCTGACGTTGACGGCGATGCTGAGGTGCGCCATCTCGGGCTTGCGACTCCACTCGTTTAACTGGCTACAGGCGGTTTCGAGCACCCATTGGCCAAGCGAATCAATAAAACCTTTCTCCTCCGCGAAGGGAACGAAGTCCGCGGGAGACAGGATGCCGCGCTCCGGATGCTGCCAACGGACCAGCGCCTCAACACCCTTCAAGTGCCTCTGGCGATCGACCTGCGGCTGGTAATGCAGGAGAAACTGATGGTTCTGGAGGGCTCGACGGAGATCGGTGAGCAGGGCTCCGCGTGCGGCGACGGTGGCCTGCATCTGCGGATCGAAGAAGCGAATGGTGTTACGCCCTGCTGTTTTGGCGCTGTAGAGCGCAAGATCAGCCTGCTGGAGAAGTTCCTCGCCGGACAGGTGCTCGTCGCAAAAGAGACTGACCCCTATGCTTGCGGTGCTTCGATATTCGATTCCGGAGAGCAGGTAGGGCTCACTGAGGGCGAGGAGGATCTTTTCGCCGATGCGCATGGTCTCCGCAGCGGCCTGAATCTCAGTCTCGTTGAGCTTCTCGATGATGACGACAAACTCATCCCCGCCGAGGCGGGCTACGGTATCGCAGGCACGAACGGAGCTTGTGAGGCGCCGCGCTGCCTCCTGCAGGTAGATGTCGCCGAAGGCGTGTCCGTGAGTGTCGTTGAGTGTTTTGAAGTCGTCTAGGTCAAGAAAGAGGATCGAGCCGTGCTGCGGCCGAAACGTGATGGTGGTGAGCAGCACCTCCAACCGGTCTAACAGAAAGCGCCGGTTCGGCAGAAAGGTGAGTGCGTCGTAGAAGGCGAGTCGCTTTATCTCCGCCTCGGCACGCTTTCGTTCCGTCACGTCGGTAAGAGCTATGCGGATCGTGGCGTCAGAATTTGCAGGCATCACGCGAACCAAATCGAGCTGTACAGCGAGACGGCCGCCCTTTTCGAGAGCAAGGTCCACGTCGACGGTGCGGCGGTCCCCATCTTCCTTCAATTGACGAATGCAGGTGAGGTATCGATCACGATCCTTTGCGGCGATGAAGCGAGCGAAGCGGTGGCCTAAGAGACGCGTCCTGTCGGATCCGACCAATCGAGCGCCTGTTGCATTGATATGGAGGACTACGAGCCGCAGGCTGAGGGTGACATAGCCGGTCGGGGCAAACTCATAGAGGTCCATATACTGGTCACGGGACTCCTCAAGCTCAATCTGGCCGCGACGAAGTTCATCGATCTGCGACTGCAGTTCGGCCTGTTGAATCTTCAGGCTGAGGAGACTGTCCCGATCGGGCTGTACGCCTCCAGAGTCTTCACGTGTATGCAGCAGATCCTCAACCTTGACGGCAGGATGTATCGAGGGGCTCACTATCGTGCTCTCATCCATGCCAAGCTCTCCAGCTGTTCGATCTGGCTATCTCAGTTTCATAGGCGAACAGCATCTCTCGGCGTGACGACCGCTGTATGTCATACAGACAACATATAACGGTAAGTTTTAGGAGATCAATAGGTTTGCGCTTTTATTTTACTTTTTGAAACTAGAATGCGGCTGTCGACAGAATGCGACGATCCGGTGAGACGCTCGTCAACGTAAATGCTTCCGCAAGAAGATCGTAGCTGCGGAGACGCGCTGCGTGGTCCCAGACGATGGTATTTACGACGACCTCAGTGATTTTGAGAGCCGTCGCCATCTGCCCCAACTCCTCCTTGACACGCTCCGGCGTACCGACGAAGTAGCGTGGCCACTCGCCCTCTTCTGCGGCCTGAGAGGCCTGCAGGCTTGTCTCGCCAAAGAGCTTCAGTTCACGAATTGACTCCTCAGGCGAGGCGATGGGACGCCGGTCGCCCTGGCGAATACGGCGTTGGAGGAGACGCACACTCGTGGAGAGATATTCCGCTTCCTCCTGTGTATCCGCGCAGATGACGCCGACAGCGACCATGGCCTCGGGTTCGTCCCGTAGGGCGCTCATCATGAAACCACGCTTATAGGCTTCGATAGCGGCGCGGGTGTTGACCGGGCTGAAGAAGTGCGCGAAGGCGTACGGAAGGCCGAACTCGGCTGCGGACGAGGCGCTCCACATGCTTGAACCGAGCATCCACACGTCGGGCGAGCCAGGCATGTTCGGAGATACCTGGATACGGGCGAAGGGATGGCCCACCGGGAAGTCGTGACCAAGGAATGCGAGCAATTCGCTGACCTGGTCGGGAAAATCGTCGTGCTGCTGGGTGGTGCGATCGCGCTTGAGGGCTAGCGCCTCGACCGGCCCGCCACCAGGGGCACGGCCGATACCCAGGTCCACGCGACCGGGATAAAGAGCGTGGAGCATCCGGAAACACTCGGCCACTTTGAAGGCGGTATAGTGCGGAAGCATGATGCCGCCGGAGCCGATGCGGATGCGGCGGGTCTCCGCGCCGATGCGGGCGAGCATAACCTCGGGCGCGGTACAGGCGAGGGTCTCCATAGCGTGGTGCTCGGACATCCAGAAGCGGTGATAGCCCAGTGCGTCGACGTGTCGGGCGAGACTGATGGAGCGCTGAAGGCTGTCGGCTGAGGTGCTGCCTGCAGAGACCGGCGACTGATCGAGAACCGAGAGCCGCAGCTCTCCGGGTGAAATGCTCATAGGGTATTAGATAGCGAAGCTGGCCATTCGGATACGAGTTACTTGCAAACGAAAGTACCGGCTACATACAGTTGACAGTAGATGCCAAGTTCGCTTTTCATTCGCTATAATCAGGCTTGCGACTTCCGATGAATGTACAGCGCAAACTCGAGATCCTTGCGGACGCAGCGAAGTACGATGCGTCGTGCGCCTCGTCGGGTGCAAAACGGGCCGGAAACAACGAGGGTGTCGGGCATTCCGATGGCATGGGAATTTGCCATAGCTATACGCCAGATGGTCGCTGCGTGTCTCTACTGAAGATTCTGCTGACTAATGTTTGTACCTATGACTGTGTCTTTTGCGTCAACCGGGTTTCGAGTGACATCCAGCGGGCGAGGTTTACACCGCAGGAGGTCGTCGACCTGACCCTGGACTTCTACAAGCGCAACTATATAGAGGGGCTGTTTCTCTCTTCGGGGATCGTCCAGTCGCCCGATTACACGATGGAGCAGCTGATCCAGGTGGCGAAGACGCTGCGCTCTGTGCATAAGTTCGGCGGGTATATCCACTTGAAGGCAATTCCGGGGGCGAACGAAAGGCTGATCAACGAGGCGGGGCTTTGGGCGGATCGGCTTAGCGCGAATATTGAATTGCCGACCCAGCAGGATCTTGTTCAGCTTGCTCCGGAGAAGAAGTCGGCAGTGATCGAATCGACGATGGGCCAGATCCATACGCGGAAAGAAGAGGCGGATGAGGATCGAAAAAAGTCCACGCTTGCGCCAAAGTTCGCGATGGCGGGCCAATCGACCCAGATGGTCGTCGGCGCGACACCGGCGAACGATCGGCAGATCCTGACGACAGCCACGCACCTGTACCGGGAGTACAAGCTGCGGCGAATCTACTACACCGGCTTCAGCCCCTACCCGGAGGCGGATGCGCGGCTGCCGCTGAAGGCTGCGCCGTTGATGCGGGAGCACCGGCTTTATCAGTCTGACTGGCTCATGCGCTACTACGGATACCAGGCCGAGGAGCTTACGACGCCGGAGCAGCCGGAGCTTTCGCTGACGGAAGATCCGAAGACCACCTGGGCGAAGCACCATCCGGAGTTCTTTCCGATTGACGTGAATGCAGCCCCACGCGAGGCGCTGCTGCGGGTGCCTGGGATTGGCTATCGGAGTGTCGAGCGGATTCTGTCCATTCGCAAATACCACCGTTTTGGCCTGGATGATCTCAAGAAGCTGCACGTTCGTATCAAGAGCGCCATGCCCTATATGACTACAGCTGACCACCTCCCGAACGCTCAGCCGATTGTGCCGATTGCCTCAACTTTGCAGCTCGATCTTTTTGCACCCTTCAGCGCATTGACCGGTTCGGTCTAAACTGGTGCGACCGAAGATTTGACCCGGAGGACTACTTTGCAGCGACGTGATTTCCTGACAGCCTCTACCGCAGCATCCGCCCTCGCCTTGACTGGACAGATGTCCGGCCAAACTCCCAGCGCTGGTGCGCGCGAGTTCTACCTTTTACGGACTTACCATCTACAGACGGGGCCACAGACTGCGCTGTGCGAGAAGTTCATTGCGGACGCGCTTATTCCGACCGTCAACCGGATGGGAATGAACCCGATCGGTGCCTTTAAAATCGACATCGGACCGGAGACGCCGACGTTCCTGGTGCTGATTCCGAGCAAGTCAGTCGAGGCACTGACGACGTTGGATCTGACCTTGAGTAAGGATGAGGCGTTTTTGAAGCTGGCTGATCCCTTCTGGAGCGCGCCTGCGACTGCGCCGTCGTTCCTGCGAACCGAGAGCAAGCTGCTTTCGGCGTTCGAGGGCTGGCCGAAGCTGACGCCGCCACCGTCCGCCGCGCAACATCAAAAGCGCCTCTTTCAGCTTCGGACGTATGAGAGCCCGAGCGACCGCGACCATGTTCGCAAGGTCGAGATGTTCAACAAGGGTGAGTTCGGGGTCTTCGGGCGCGCCGGATTTGACCAGGTCTTCTATGGCGACACGCTGGTCGGACCGCGCATGCCGAATCTGACGTACATGCTCAGCTTCCCTGATCTTGCAACCATGGACAAGAACTGGAAGGCATTCGGTGCCGACCCCGAGTGGAAGAAGCTTTCCACAGACCCGCGCTACCACTTTGAGGAGATCGTAAGTAACATCACGAATCTTATTCTCAGCCCACTGGCATGTTCACAGATCTAGACGCCAAACATGCGGCGACCATCATAGGAAACGTCGCCGTATGAAGCATTTGCTCCTCCAACCCGACTTTGCAGCCTGGCGGGACGCCGCACGTGAGGCGCTCCGCCTTGGCTATCGGCCAGAGGAGATCGATCTACAAGACGCGAGTGTGCCGACCACCCTGGCCTTGTCCCTGGGTAGCGATGAGACGCCGACCGGGCAGCCGATTACAGCGCCGCATACCTCGAAGACCTTTCTGGAAGCGGCAAAGTATGCGTCTGCGCACCGAGATCCGCAGCGGTGGAATCTCCTCTACCGCTTGCTGTACCGACTACAGACGGAGCGCGACCTGATGCGTGTCGAGGTGGATCGCGACGTCGATCAGCTTTTGCGACTTGACGGGCAGGTGCGGCGCGACCTTCACAAGATGCACGCCTTCGTACGCTTCCGCAAAGTGCTTGAACCGGGCGAGCCGAGCTACCCTGAAGGTCGTCCGACGGTGATCGACGAGACGGTTCTGGTGCCGGACGGGAGTCGCGAGCTTGGCGAGGAGCACCACCTTGTGCTCGCGACGCCGACGCCCTTTGGCGTGACGAAGACGGAGATTCCGGAGTGCTGGCCCGAGATCGATGCGGCAACCTCTGAGGTGACTGAGAATTGCGAGCACTTCATTGCGTGGTACCAGCCGGACCATCGTATCCTGCCGCTGGCTGCGCCGTTCTTCGCTGAGCGCTTTGCGGTGCTGCGCTGGAGCATTTTGACGCCGGATGCTTCGGTGTCGTGGGACCCGGTTACGAAGCGCCTTACCTTTTCGCCCGGGTTGCCGCGTGAGGCTGCACCTGCCGAAGACGAGCTGGAAACCCTCTGGCGCGCCTACTACGCCAGCATCTTCAACCCTGCGCGGCTGAATCCTGAGACGATGCGCAGCGAGATGCCCGTCCGCTATTGGAAGGATCTGCCCGAGGTCTCGCTCCTTCCAAATCTCATCACCAAGGCCCAGAATCGAGTCGCCACCATGGTCACGCGCCAGGAGCAGCAGCCAACTGCTCAGCCCTTCGTCCCCGCCGAACACACGATTAAGGTCATACAGGCCGCGCTCCCCTCCTGCAAGGGATGCGATCTCTACAAGCACGCCACTCAGGTTGTGCCGGGTAATGGACCGGTGGATGCCCGCCTGATGTTTGTCGGGGAACAGCCGGGGGACCAGGAAGATCTGCAAGGGCTGCCCTTCATTGGGCCGGCCGGGAAGTTGCTCCAGAAGGCCTGCGAGGAGCTTGGTATCGATCGCGCTCAGATCTACGTGACGAACGCGGTGAAGCACTTCAAGTTTGTCCAGCGTGGGAAGCTGCGGCTTCACCAGAATCCGCGGATGTCGGAGATTACGGCCTGCAGGCCGTGGCTCGAGGCAGAGATCGATGCGGTCCGGCCAAAGGTGATCCTGTGCCTTGGCGCCTCGGCAGCGAAGAGCCTGCTGGGCGGGACCTTTGGCCTGATGAAGGATCGCGGGAAGCTGATCAACACAAAATACGCCGAGCATGTGATGGCGACGATTCATCCGAGCGCTATCCTGCGCGCCCGCGACGAGGAGAGCCGCCACCAGCTCTATGCGTACCTGAAGGAAGACCTTGCGCTTGCGCATCAAACCGCAACCCAGCTAGTCTCAGAGACGGTATAAACGACGCTCGGCGCGCCTCACCCCCGCCGACAGGAGCACCCTTGACCACTTCTACGCAGAACCTGACCTATGACGCCGCTGCATTTGCCGCGCAGATACTTGCCACGCCGCAGGCCCTTGCCTCGGTGCTTGACCATACGCTACTCCGGCCGGATGCTACGCGCGCCCAGGTGATCCAGCTCTGTGAGGAGGCGGCGGAGCATCAGTTTGCCTGCGCCATGATCAATCCGACCTGGGTCGCCACAGCGGTGCAGGCGCTTGCGGGCACGGGCGTTCCGGTAGGTGTGGTCATTGGCTTCCCGCTCGGGGCCACGCTTTCTAGCTCCAAACGCGATGAGACGGTGCGGGTCTTGAAGCTTGGGGCACATGACGTCGATATGGTGCTGAACATTGGTCTGCTGAAGTCGGGCAAGTCTGAGGACTTTGAGGCGGTCAAGCAGGATATTCGCGGCGTCGTGGAGCTTGCTCACGGCAGCGGAGCCATCGTGAAGGTGATCCTCGAGACATGCCTCCTTAGCTTCGAGGAGAAGCTACGCGCAGCCGAGCTCGCCCTGGCTGCGGGTGCTGATTTCCTGAAGACGAGCACTGGCTTCTCGACCGGCGGCGCTACGCTGGACGACATCGGCCTGCTGCGCGGTGCGGCGGGAACAAACGCCGGGGTAAAGGCATCGGGTGGGATTCGGTCGCTTGCGGACGCAACCGCCATGCTCCGCGCCGGGGCCAGCCGGATCGGTGCGAGCGCGAGTGTGAAGATCGTTGCGGAGCTTGCAGGCTATGTCACCGCGGAGCCAACAGGCTCGGGCTACTGACTTCCTTCGCCGACCCGCCTGCCAACGTAGAATCATCGCTACACATGTCGACCACCGACAAGCCGCGCAAGGCCGGAACTCCCGGCCTTACTTCACCCGCACCGGAGGATCACTTCGAAGGTGACTACCGCCCTCCTGTGCAGGAGAGCGCGGTTGCGCCTGCGCCCGACCCGCACATCCGCCTCGAACCGCTGCAGGTTGAGTTCCTGCATCGCCTCGCGGATGCACTCAACACCACGCTCGATGTGAACACGCTGATGCACCGCGTCGCTGACCTTGTTCGTGCCGTGATCGACTATCGCATCTTCGCGATTTTGCTGCTGAACGACCGCACGCACGAGCTGCGGATGCGTTTCCAGAGTGGACATACGGCGGAGATCGAACGGATGCGCATCAAGGTTGGCCATGGCGTTGTTGGACAGGCGGCACTGCAGCGCAAGTCCATGCTGATCGAGGATGTGACTACCTTCCCGCAGTATGTTGAGGCGAATCCGAACGTTCGCTCGGAACTGGCTGTGCCGCTGATCGTGAAAAATAAGGTAATCGGCGTGCTCGATCTAGAATCTGAACAGATCGGCTACTTTACCAACGAGCATCGCAGGTTGCTCGAACTCGTCGCATCGCGCATGTCGACCGCCATTGAGAATGCACGGCTCTACACGCGGGTTTCGCGCCAGGCAGAGACGCTGAGCGTGCTGAACGAGATCTCCCGCGAGATTACAAGCATCCTCGATCTGGACGATCTGCTGGAGCGGATCGGCCAGCTGCTGAAGCGCGTGATCGACTTCCAGATGTTCACCATCCTGCTCTGGAACGAGCGTGAGGGACAGTTTGAACACCGCTTCTCGTCGCGCTATGGTGAGCGGATTACGCGCATACGGACCGTGCAGCTTGGGCAGGGATTGATCGGTACGGCAGCGGAGGAGCGTGCGCCGGTGCTTGCACCCGATGTGCGGAAAGATCCGCGCTACTTCGCTGAAAACCCCGAGACTCGTTCAGAGCTGAGCGTTCCGCTGATCTATAAGGGTAAGGTGATCGGTGTGCTTGATCTCGAGCACACCCGGGTCAATTACTACAACGAGGATCATCAGACGACCCTGAGCACGCTGGCTGCGCAGGTCGCGATCTCGATTGCCAATGCCCGGCTCTATCAGCGCATCCATGAGGAAGAGCAGCGGATGGAGCGCGACCTGGAGATGGCGCGGCAGGTCCAGCTTCGTCTGCTTCCGGCTACCCCTCCACGTCTTGCACATGCGGAGATCGCTGCGCGTTTTCTTCCGGCACGCTCCATTGGTGGCGACCTCTATGACTTTCTTGACTATGGTGCGGGCAAGGTAGCCCTTGCTGTCGGCGACGTCTCGGGCAAGGCTGCACCGGCGGCCCTTTACGCTGCGCTTGTGTCCGGCATCCTCCGATCGCTTGCTCCACAGAAGCTCTCAGCAGGCACGTTGCTGGCCGCGCTGAACGACCAGTTGCAGGAGCGCAAGCTGGCCTCGCAGTACGTCACCATGCTGATCGCCGTGTGGGACGACGAGACCCGCTCGCTGCAGATCGCGAACGCAGGCTCCGTGCAGCCGCTCTTCGTCACGGCGGAGACGACGAGCCTCACCAACGCGATCGATGTGCGAACGATTGAGGTCGAGGGCTTCCCGCTCGGGCTGTTCCCCAACGTCGTGTACGAAGAGATGACACTCGCGACCCGACCCGGCGATCTGGTGGTCTTCTTTTCTGACGGCATCGTGGACGCGAACGACGCCAAGGCAGAGATGTTCGGATCGGACCGGCTATGTACGCTGCTGCAGCATCATCCCACGGCGACGGACAGTTCCGAGGCCGCCGTGGATGCCATTCTTGATGCCGTGGCCCTCTTCCAGGGCGGTACGGAGCATTTCGATGATGAGACTGTAGTCGTCCTGCGCGTCCACTAAATCCGCGCGGCAGTACCAAATCAAATCCACATTGACGGGGCCCACGGCGGCTGCTAGTCTGCGCTCTCCCCTGGTGCAGGCTGCTGTTCATCTTCCTGGTAAAGGCATCTCCATGCTCGGCTCTTCCATTCTCGACGTCGCCATTGGTATGGCGTTTATTTATCTGCTCCTCAGCCTTATTGCCTCAACGGCACTTGAAGCACTCTCCGCACTCATTCAAGCTCGATCTGCGAACCTCGAGCATGGCATCCGCAGTCTCTTCTCAGGCGGCACTCTCGAAAATGGAGAGAAGCTCGTGGATCTGATTTATACACATGGCCTCGTTCGAGGACTCTATCGCGACCCTAAGCAGGACAATGGAGCTACGAACATTCCGGATAAGCTAAGTCCCTTCCGCGACGTGGTACGGCGTATCCTCCAAATGCCCGATATGCAGCCCATTGCGGGTGTCTCGGATAAATACCTTCTACCCGCCTACATTCCTGCACGGACGTTTGCCATCACCATCGTCGACATCCTCAACAACGGCAACACTGCCGGGGCACCGAAGCTGGGGTACATCCAGCAACGACTCGAAAATCTTTGCAAAGCGAGCAGTGGCCCGCAGACACTAGCGGCTGATGGGACGATCGTCCATAGTCTCTGCAACAACAATGCGGCAGAGGCGCTCAGAGCGCTTCTTATCGATACCGCGAGCACTGCGGAGGGTGCGATCGACTCCGCCGACAAGTTCCGCGTCAACCTTGAGAACTGGTACAACGACGCCATGGATCGCGTCTCCGGCTGGTACAAGAAGCGGACGCAGATGATCCTGCTTGTCATCGGCCTGGCGCTATCGGTGATCTTTAACGTCGACTCCATCCGCGTGGGCCAGAGCCTTTGGGTCGACCGGGATGCAAGGACGGGTCTGGTGAATGCCGCCCAAGGCTACATCACAAAGAACACCGTGACCTCAACCGACAGCAATCCAGACACTATGAAGAAGGATCTCACCAAGCAGTTGCAGACGACGGTCAGCTCTTTCAACGACGTTACATCGGAGTATCTGCTGCCGGTTGGCTGGCACGGTTCCGTAGCCGACTACAAGGCGAAGGTTCTCGACGTTGGCCAATGGAACGCGATCCACATTCTTGAGCAGCTTTTTGGATGGATCATTACCGGCTTCGCCCTGTCGCTGGGTGCGCCGTTCTGGTTCGATCTGCTTAATAAGTTTATGGTCGTCCGGAACACCATCAAGCCCCAAGAGAAGAGCAAGAATGAAGGTTCCAAGGATTGACGGACAACGGTCGCAAGGCGTCACTTTGCGACCGTGCCTGATCCTGCCGAGGCCGTAACGATTTACGATGGAAGCAATGTCTACACTTGCCGCTACGACGCAGATCGTCCGTCCCGCTCGCTCCTTCCAAGGCTCCGTCACCCTTCCCGGCGATAAGTCGATCTCGCATCGCTATGCCATGCTCGCCGGGTTGGCCAGCGGCACGACGCGGCTCTCGAACTTCTCGACGGGCGCAGACCCGCACTCATCGTTGGCCTGCATGCAGGCACTCGGCGCGACCATCGATACCAGCAATAAGGAGTACATCGCCGTCACCGGAACCGCTGGCTACTTCACCGCCTCGGACACCCCACTGGACTGCGGCAACTCCGGCTCGACGATGCGCATGCTAGCGGGCCTGATCGCCCCGCACCCGCATACCTACACTCTGATCGGCGATGCCTCGCTCACCCTCCGGCCAATGGAGCGCATTCGCAAGCCACTCTCCCAGATGGGCGCGCAACTTGATCTCGTGGAAGGCCACGCGCCAATCACAATTCACGGGACGGCATTGCGCGCCATCGACTTCGACACGCCGATTCCCTCCGCACAGGTCAAGACCGCCGTCCTCTTCGCCGGTCTTCAGGCCGAGGGCACGACCTCACTATCGGAGTCCGTGCGCACCCGCGACCATAGCGAGCAGGCTCTCCGAGCGTTCGGCGCGACCCTCACACGCACCGGCGAGAAGCTCTCCATCGCGGGCGGCCAGAAGCTCTCGGCGATTGACGCCACCGTGCCCGGCGACCTCTCCTCCGCAGCCTTCTTCCTCTGCGCTGCGCTGCTCTTTCCGGATTCGAACCTCATCCTCGATTCGATCGGGATGAACCCGACGCGCTCCTCGCTGCTCGATGTGATTGTGGCGCTTGGCGGCGTCATCAAGGTTCTCAATGTGGAGGAGCATCACGGCGAATTGATCGGCACCATCCAGGTCAACCGGGCTCCGACCGGCCTCAAGGGAATCGACATCACCGGCGCCCTCTCCGCGCAGATCATCGACGAACTGCCCGTGCTTGCCGCTATCGCTCCGTACACGCGCGACGGCATCCGTATCCGCGACGCCAAAGAGCTTCGCGTCAAGGAGTCCGACCGAATCGCCCTCGTTGCGCAAAATTTGAAGGCAATGGGTGCACAATTCACCGAGCACGAAGACGGCCTCGATATCCCGGGAGGGCAGGAGCTTCACGGCGCGACGATCGACTCGGGGTCGGACCATCGCATCGCCATGGCGTTCGCGATCGCCGCGCTCCGGGCGACTGGCGAGACCGAAATCATGGGAGCCGAGGCCGCAGCGATCTCGTTCCCCGAATTCTTCGAGCACCTCGACGCACTGAGCCAGCGCTAGGTCTGCGGGTAGGCCTTAATCAGGCTGCTGAGCTCAGCCTTGACCTCGTCGACTGAGACCTCGTCGATGATGTAGTCCGGCGGGCAGTCCGGCATGTCCGCGTTTTTGAGAATGCGGTAGCGGGCGTCGCCAACCGGCAGCCACTCGATGACCGGCGACCATGCGGGTGCGACGATCACCATCGGCAGCTTCACCGTCCGACCGATGTGGAGCGGCCCCGTGTCGAGCGTCAAGCCAACGCGGCAGCGGCCCAACAGCGCCGCCAGTTGCAGCAATGTCGTTCCACCGGCCACACTTGTGGTCGCGGCTGGGTTTGCGACCCCAAGCCGTAGGGTCTCGATGGCCTGTGCCTCTGCCGCCGTGCCTACAAAGAGGATATGTGCGCCGTACTCTGCGATTAAAAAGTTGGCAGTCGCCTGAAATCGCTCGGCTCGCCAGCTCTTCCGCTGAGTCACACTGGTTTGGGTGACGAAGACCGCAACCATCTGCCCCTCGCGCACGCCACTGCTTCGAAGCGTCTGATCAGCCCAGGCTTCATCAGCCGCGCCCGGAAACATCTGCGGCTCGCAATGCCGGAATGGATGGCCTAGGGCCTCCACGATGCGGAGGTTGTTATCGATCAGGCTCCTCTCAGGATCGAACGTCAGCGCCGTTTGATAGAGCTGCGGGACCTCTGTAAATCCAATCCGGATAGCCGCCCCACTGAGAAAGGCTGCCGTCGATACCAGCGTGCGCTCGTTGCCTCGCGTCATCAATGCGGCAAAGCTCTCGCCGCCGAACGGGATCTGGGCCCGCAAGGAGCGGATCGCACCGCGGAAATCCTTCAGCGGACTCGGCGTGGCCAGCAGGTAGTCGACGCCCGGGTTGTTGCGAAAGACTTCAAGGGCAAGTCCGCTGGCTGCAACCGCGATACGGCAGCCGGGAACGGCTTCTCGCAGCGCTGGAATCAGCGGCGTGGCGTGAACCGCAGTCCCTAAGGCCAATGGGTACTGCAACAGCAGAAAGTTCTGAACGGTGGATAGATCTGTACTACGGGAGCCTGGCCGCAACGTCCGCTCCAACCCGGCAACGCTGCCGAACACCGCACCCTTTACCGCTCGAGCTAGACTCACGAATCCCCCGCCTCAGATGTACCCATCCAGTTTAACCGCAGGAGCCTGTTAAGCTTGTCGGGAGGCTCGTCACCATCCATGCGAATCGTTCAGGCGGTCTTCGGCGTCTTCCACCACTTCGAACTCGCCCACCAGATGCACCGCCGTCACCACCTCCAGAAGATCTACTCGACCTGGCCGTGGGCGCGCCTGAAGCGCGAAGGTCTGCCGCACGCCCTCGTCGGCTGCTTTCCCCTGCTGCACACGACCGACTATCTTCTGGCCCGCACCCGCTTCTACCCGCCCGCAGTCTCCGCAAAGATGAACTCATGGAACGCGCGAGGGTTCGATCGCTGGACCCGCGCCGTCATCAAGCCATGCGACGCATTCATTGCCATCTCCGGTGCAGGCTTGCTGACCGGGGCGAAGGTCCAGGCGGCCGGCGGAAAGTTTATCTGCGACCGTGGTTCAACCCATCAGCGATATCAGGAAAATATTGTCGCCGAGGAATTCAAGCGCTGGGGCGTGTCACCCTCGCTCGAAAAGCCACACATCGTCATCCGCGAAGAGGCCATCTACCAGCAGGCTGACGCGATCACCGTGCCGTCGACCGTCTCAAAACGTTCCTTTGTACAGATGGGATTGGCCGCTGAGAAGGTTCACGTCATACCGTACGGGGTGCGTCTCGACCAGTTCAAGCGGACTGCAGAGCCACCGAAGAATAGCTTTCAGGTCCTGTTCGCCGGCCAGGTCAGCCTGCGCAAAGGTATTCCCTACCTGCTCGAGGCCTTTGCGCGCCTCAAGCACCCCGCGAAACACCTCACCATTGTAGGCAGCGTTCAGGACGACATTCGCGACATCCTTGTCCGCTTTCCGCAAGAGAATGTCACCTTTACCGGTTCGCTTCCGCAGACGGAACTCTCTGCGAGGATGAGCGCGAGTCACCTGCTCGTTTTGCCAAGCGTCGAGGAAGGCCTGGCGCTTGTGCAGGGTCAGGCGATGGCCTGTGGCTGTCCTGTTCTGGCGACTACCGCGACTGGAGCTGAAGATCTCTTCACTGACGGCGTTGAGGGCTTTATCGTTCCCGACCGCGACGTGGACGCGCTCGCATCGCGTCTCCAGCAGGTGGCAGATGATCCTGCGCTGCAACAGCGACTCAGCGAAGCAGCCTTGCTGCGGGTCAGGAGTCTCGGAGGCTGGGATCAATATGGCGACGCCTGGGATACCCTTCTGCACACCCTGACCGGCCTGCCGCGAGAGCAGAACTAACTACATCTTGTACTGGCCCATGTCGTCGTCATTGAGATTTTCGAGCCATCGCCGCAGCTCTTCCGTATTCACACTTTGCGCGCCGTCTGAGAGCTGTCGTGTGTTGGCAATCACGTCGCGATGGACATAGATCGGACAATCCCAGCGGAGGGCCAGCGCAATTGCATCGGAGGGACGAGCATCGAGCGCGATGATCTCGCCCGCCTGCTCCATCCAGATCAGCGCGTAGAAGGTGTCCTCCCGCAGTTCTGAGACGACAATCTTCTGCACCCGTGCGTTCAATCCCTGTGCGAGGTTCTTCAACAGATCATGCGTCATCGGTCGCGGCGTGCTGCTCTTCTCAAGCTCCAGCGCAATTGCGTTTGCCTCAAAGACACCAACCCAGATGGGCAGGATCATGTCACTCGCCACATCTTTCAGAACCACGATGGGCATATTCGTTACGGGATCCATCATTAACCCGCGAATCTGCATCTCGATCTCAAGTGGCACTTCAAGAGAGGGCTTCATCTAGTTGACACCAAGCAGGCTATTGGGAAAAGCCTCTGTAATAGTGACCTGCTGATAGCTGCCAAGAGCCGGTAGAATCAACTGGCTTGTGGTGAAGTTGACCGTCTTATTCTGCGAGCTGCGGCCGACCACCTGATTGCGAACTTTGTTATGACTTTCCACCATAAGCTCCATGTTCTCACCCATATGCCGCTGATAGTTGATTCTCTGGATGTCACGTTGTCGATCAAGCAAGGTTTGGAGTCGCGTAGACTTTACGTCGTCCGGAATGGAATCCTGCATGGTGATGGCCGGGGTGTTCGGCCGAGGTGAGTACTTGAAGGCGAAGATGGCGTCGTAGCCGACCGCCTCAAGGAGTGTAGCGGTGTCTTCCAGATCCTGCTCCGTCTCGCCGGGAAAACCCACGATGATGTCCGACGTAATGCTGATGTTGCGCTTCGCAGCCTTGATCCAGGAGATTCGCTCGAGGTACCAGTCGCGGGTATACTCCCTGTTCATCGCCTTCAGGATGGCGGTCGACCCGCTCTGCACGGGCAGATGCACGTGGTCGCACAACGTTGGGGTGGCATCGATGACGTCAACGATATCCTTCGTAAAGTCACGCGGATGCGAGGTTGTGAAGCGGACGCGGCGAATACCCGGAACGCTCCCCACGGCTCCAAGCAACTCCGCAAAGGTCATTTTGTTCGAAGGATCGTCGTAGGAGTTAACGTTCTGGCCGAGCAACTGAATCTCGGTAAAGCCGGCATCGGCGATGCGGCGTGCCTCTTCGAGTACGGAGGCGGCTGCCCTGCTCCGCTCTTTGCCGCGGGTGTACGGGACAACGCAGTACGCGCAGAACTTGTCGCACCCCTCAATAATGGTGATGTAGCCGCGATGCGGGTTCGTACGGGCCACGAACTCGGTTTCGAAGGTCTCGTCTGTCTGCCGGTCGTCGAGGCCGGTAATGCGCTCTTCGCCGCGCTCCAGGCGCTCCAGCATCTGCGGCAGGTTGCGGTAGGAGGCAGAGCCCGAGACGATCGACACGTAGGGGGCGCGCTCAAAGATCTTCTCGCCCTCCTGCTGCGCCACGCAGCCGATGACGGCGAACTTCTTTCCTTCGCCTTTCATCTTCTTGTACTCATTCAGACGATGGAAGACCTTCTGCTCCGCTTTGTCGCGAATCGAGCAGGTGTTGTAGAGAATCAGCCCTGCATCCATCTCGTCCTGCACCTGCGCATAGCCCTCGTGCACCAGCGTCCCGATCACCTTTTCGGAGTCGTGGGCGTTCATCTGGCAGCCGAATGTTTCGATATAAAAAGTCTTGCTCACCTCTGTAGTATATCGCCCGAAAATGCAGCAGTTCAGAATCAATCCCTCGTCTGCTACGCTTAAGCTTATGAAGTTTGGCGTCCTCGTCTTCCCCGGATCGAACTGCGACCATGACACGCACAACGTCGTCGAATCGCTGCTCAAGCAGCCCGTCACCTACCTCTGGCATGCCTCGGAAGATCTCGAGGGCTGCGACGCGATCCTCGTCCCAGGCGGCTTTGCCTACGGCGACTATCTTCGCACCGGGGCTATCGCCAAATTCGCCCCAATCATGCAGTCCGTGACCCGATTCGCCAAGGGCGGCGGTCTGGTGATGGGGATCTGCAACGGCTTTCAAATCCTCTGCGAGGCGGGCCTGCTGCCCGGCGCGTTGATGCGCAATGCGAGTCAGCGTTATATCTGCAAGCAGATCAACCTCCGCACCGAGACGATCGACTCGCCCTTCACGAATGCGCTCACCGCTGGACAGGTTTTGCGGATGCCGATCGGCCATATGGAGGGGAACTATTTTTGCGACGATGCAACCCTCGCCACGCTCAAAGCGGAGGGCCGCATCGCATTTCGCTACGCCACACCTGAGGGCGAGGTGACGACCGATGCCAATCCTAACGGCTCGCTCGAAAATATCGCCGGCATCCTGAGCGAAGGCCGCAATGTCCTCGGCATGATGCCGCACCCGGACCGATCGAGCGAGGGTATTCTCGGCTCGGCTGACGGCTTGCTGCTCTTTCAGTCGCTGGCTCAATCGCTTGCAAGCGCAGTCTAGAGATGCATTCCCAGTGGTAGTCTGACCTATCTATGATTGACCTCCACCACCACCTTCTTCCCGGCCTCGATGACGGCTCCAAGACCATGGAAAACTCTGTCGCGATGGCGAAGCTTGCCGCTGCTGACGGGATCACCCATGTCGTCTGCACTCCCCATGCCAACGGCAAGTACGTCTACGATCCGGCGGTCAACGAGGCACTGGTGGTTGAGTTCCGCGATCTGCTCGCGGCCGACAATGTGCCCCTGACGCTCGGCCTTGGCTGCGACTTCCATCTCTCCTACGACAACATTCAGGACGCGAAGGACAACCCGGCGCGCTACACGATCAACAATCTCAGCTACCTGCTCGTAGAGATCCCGGACTACGGCCTTCCACGTGGACTGACGGAGATCTTTTATGAGCTGCAGCTAGCCGGGATGACGCCGATCCTGACCCATCCTGAGCGCAACCCGACCCTGCAATCCGATATGTCGCGACTGGAAGAGTGGCTGCGCGGCGGCGTCCTGATCCAGGTCACTGGCGACTCAGTCCGGGGTAGCATGGGCAAAGCCGCCGAGAAGATGGCGCACCAGTTACTTACCGATCGCTGGGTTCACTTTCTGGCGACCGACGCCCACAACGTGACGTCGCGCCCACCGCGCCTCAGCGAAGCTCACAGGATTGTCTCGAAGAAGTATGGCGCGGACTATGCGGATATGCTCTGCACCACCAATCCGCGAGCCGTCTTCGAAGGTAAACCGATGCCCCAACAGGAAGAGCCCCGCAACCTCTACGATGAGCGCGAAGAAAAAGGCTTCTTCAGCCGGATGTTCTCAAAGCTGACGGAAAAGTAATCGCGCTAAAGCCCTAATCCACCATCGACAGCAAGCAGTTGCCCGGTGATGAAGTGTGGTCCGGTCGCGAAGAACAGGACCGCCGCCGCCACATCGGCTGCCGTGCCGTTCCGCTGCATGGGAGTTTTCTCGGCGAAGTGCTCGTACGCCGCTCCCACCTCGCCCTGCACAATCATGCCTGGAGCGACGCAGTTCACGCTGACCGCGGGAGCCCACGCCTTCGCCATGGTCTGCGAGAGCATATGCAGCGCCGCCTTCGACGTGCAGTAGTGTCCGTGCGTGGCCCACGGGTGAATGCCACCCAGCGAGCCGATGTTGATGATGCGGCCCCCCCGCGCCTTCAGGTGCACAAGCGCTGCCTGCGCCATGAGGAACGGACCGCGCGTGTTGGTCGCGAACATGCTGTCCCACTGATCTACGGTGATCGACTCGAGCGCCTCAGAGGCAAAGACCCCGGCGTTATTGACCAGCAGGTCGAGTCCGCCGAACTCCGCCACGACGGCGGCCACTGTCTCGGTCACGCTCTCCGGCTGCTGCAGATCGCATCGGACAGCCATTGCCTCGATATCGAACTCTGCCAGAACACGAACCGTCGCCTCAGCCTCGTCAGCCGAATCGCGGTAGGTGATTGCTACGTTTGCTCCAGCCTCAGCCAGGGCGAGGGCGATGGTCCGGCCTATCCGCTTTGCCGCGCCCGTTACTAGTGCGGTCTGTCCTGCAAGTTGCCTCGTCATAACGGTCTACAGACTCGGTGGCGAGGTTGATCCGGGGACGGAAGCAGGATCAGTCTGCGGGGCCGTCGGCGTCGGAACCGGCGGTGTCGCAGGGGGAGTCGATCCGGCAGGAGGAACTCCCGGCGGTGGCGGTCGATTTGGCTCCTGTACGCCCGGCTTCCGCTGCGAAGGCTGACCGTTGCTATCCGTATACGCAGAGACCTGCGCACGCGGCCGGATCATGGCGACTTCGATCTCCTTCGTCGCCGTATCGACCTTGTAATCCTGCCCGAAGGTGGCGAATCCACTGGCGATCACCTGCACCCGCACATCGCTGCCAGTGGGGATCACATCGATCATCGCCTTGCCGTCCGGGTCGGTCTTCACCTCGAGGTTGCCGTCATCCTTGCCATCCACAATCGTATGGAAGACGACCGCCGCGTTCGGGATTGGCTTGTGATTGGTAGACTTCACCACGGTAACCTCGATGTGCGAGGTCACCGGCGGAGCCTTGTACTTCCGGCCACGGCGAACGTTGTCCTCCTGACCATAAGCCACGGGAACGGCGACAGAAAGACCAGCACACACCACAAGCGATAAGCCGAGAACCTTGCTAAAAACCATGGGATCATTCTACGACGATTTGCACCCTTGCCGGTGCCCTGCCGTAAACCGGACCAGTTGCGCTCCGGGCAGGAGGTCCAATCGCTCTTCCCGGCATCACTTATCCCCAAGCGCTGGGTTAAGATAGGCCATGCTCACCCCTTTCCACATAGCCTTTCCTGTAGACGACCTGGACGCCGCCCGCCACTTCTACGGCACGGTCCTCGCCTGCCCCGAGGGTCGCAGCTCCGCCCAGTGGATCGACTTCGACCTCTTTGGCCACCAGATTGTGGCCCATCTCAAACCTCGCACTGCAACTCAGGACACGCATCACAATCCCGTTGACGGCCACGACGTGCCCGTCCCCCACTTTGGCGTCGTGCTCACAATGGATAAGTGGGAGGCCTTGGCCGATCGTCTCCGCGCAGCCGACACTGCGTTTGTCATCGAGCCGTACATTCGCTTCAAGGGCGAGGTCGGCGAACAGGCGACGATGTTCTTTCTCGACCCGTCCGGCAATGCTCTCGAGTTCAAAGCCTTCGCTGATGTGACGCAGCTCTTCGCGAAGTAGTGACACGCTAACGCCTCAGAAAAGCTGTCTGCGCCTTGATGAAGTTAGGCGGCAACTGGCGCATGACAGTGAGATTCGACGGCACAACTTTGGTAGGCGGCGGCGGTGGTGGTGGAGTCGCCGCAACAACAGCTCCCGCTCCTGGCGCTGCACCGTTGGCGGGTACAGGCGTTGCGTGGGGCGGATATGCATCGATCGGAATGACAGAGTAGTTGACTCCCGGCTTCAACTCAACGGAGTTGGTGAAGGGCTCATAGCCGGTTGCCGTAATGGCGATCATCCCCATGCTCGCGTCTGCGTTCGGGCTCGGCAACACGACCGAATATTTGCCGGAGCCATCCGTAGTCTGAACGATGGAGTTTGGACCAAGCGTTAGCGTCAGCCTGGCGCCGGGAATAAGGTTATGCGAATTCGCATCCTGTATAAAGCCGTCGAACTCGCTCTGCGCGATTGGCTGGGGCGGAGGCGGAGCAGGCCGGGTCAAGTAAAAGATCAGCACCGGCACCAGGACTGCCGTCAGAATTCCCCCAAGCCACTTCAAAAAGAGCGAGCCACTGCGCGAACCGCTTTCAACCTCAGCCATCATGTCTCCAGAGCAACAGAATAAGCTGCTCCGACAGGCTGTCAATGTAAATCGGGTATTACTGCTCCGGAGACCCGGCAAATGGCAGTGAGATCATGACGCTTGTACCCGAATGGCCAGCTTCCGTACTGCTTTCGAGCGTTAAACGACCGCCGCGTTTTTCTATCAACTGCCTGGAGACCCACAGGCCGATGCCCGTGCCAAGGTTCCCCTTCGTCGTGAAAAACGGCTCAAACACCCGGCCGATATGGTCCGCCCTTATTCCTACGCCTTCGTCGCGCACCAGAACCTCGAGCACATCTTCCTTCTCCACAATCCGAACATAGAGGACGCCACCGTCCGGCATCGCGTCGATTGAGTTGGCCATGAGATTTGAGAACACCTGCACCATCTCGCCTTTGCTCGCCATGATCGGTCGGCCATGCTCGAAGACACACTCCACAGTGATCTCCCTGTTGTTGAGCTTGGACTGGTAGACCGTCAGTACGTCCTTCACCACCTCGTGAAGCAGCACCGGGACAGGTGCGCCCGTGTCGCGGTAGTAACCAAGCGTCTGCCGCGCAATATGCGACACACGCTCTATCTCCGATTCGGCGGTTCGGAGATAGTCCGTTACCTCGTCGCCACACGTGCCATTCGTCCGCGCGAGGTAGATCAGGTTCATGACGGATTCGAGCGGATTGTTGATCTCGTGAGCGATCGTCGCGGCCATCCGTCCCATCGTCGCAATCTTGTCCGACTGAATCAGCAGATTTTCTATCTGCTTTCGATCCGAGATATCGCGCGCAATCTTCGACGTGCCGATGACCTCATTCGCGCTATTCCGCACGGGAGAGATCGTCAGCGAGACATGGAATCGCTCGCCGTTCTTTCTGACCCGCGTCGTTTCGTAGTGATTGATACGCTCGCCTGCACGCAATTTGGACATGATGTCGGCCTCCTCCGGGTGCAGATCCTCGGGGATCAACTGCAGGATGGAATGCCCGAGAATCTCCTCCTCCGTGTACCCAAACATGCGGTAGGCCGCGGCGTTCCAGCTCGTAATCATGCCATTGAGATTCTTGCTGACGATCGCGTCGTCCGACGACTCGATGATCGCGGCGAGACGAAATCGCGCCTCATCGTTCAGGCTGACCGGCGAGAGTTGATGCGCGATCTTCGAAGCCCCAACTACATGCCCGGCCTCGTCCAGCACCGGGGAGATGACCAGCGACACCCGCACCTGACGCCCGTCCTTCGTAGCCCGAAACGTATTCCGTTGCGGAACCCGCTCGCCCGCGCGGATCTTACGAAGGATCTCGGTCTCCTCGGCGTGTAATTCCTCTGGAACGAGCCGGAAGATCGACTGCCCGATCATCTCCTCCGGGGCGTAGCCAAGCATGCGGCTCGCCGCAGCGTTCCAGCTTGTGAGAATCCCGTTGAGGTCCTTACTGATAATTGCGTCTTCGCAGGAATCGACGATCGCCGCCAGAAGTGCCCGCGGGTCAGCCGTTATCACAATTACTTCGTCCGCATTCTTCGTCTCATCCATCGATATCCCGTCTACCGTACCCTGCGGGGCTGAGGACTCAGAACCGAGCATAGTTGAACCGTGCGCCATTCGATGCCGACAAACCATGGCACGTTCTACAAGCATACAGACGCCTGAAACGATGACACAACCGTGACAAGTCACTGACATACGGACGGCCTATAGCGCCGTAAGCTTGGCAAGGTTTGGAAGCCAGTTTTCTCCCCGCCTGCGATCTATCCAGCCACCAGCAACGGCGCATTGTCTTTACAAAGGGGCCCGCGGGGACTTACACCATCAGGAGATTGCCATGAACATCGCAGCACGCCTCACTACAACCGCCTCACTTGCTCTCACTCTGAGCGGCATAGCCCTCGGTCAGCACTACACCCAGGTCAATCTCGTCGCGAACACCTCCGGCATCGCACCCGTAACCGATCCGCAACTCGTCAACCCATGGGGTCTTTCGCGCAGCTCTGGCAGCCCGTGGTGGATCTCCGATCAGGGCACCGGACTCAGCACGCTCTACAACGGCGCCGGCACCAAGAATTCACTTGTCGTGACCATCCCGAAGGCTGATCCCATCAGCAAGACCTTCCCGACCGGAACGCCGACCGGCACCATCGCCAACGGCAGCCCAACCGACTTCCTTGTCTCCGGCAAGCCTGCCGCCTTCCTCTTCGCTACCATCGACGGCACCATCGCCGCATGGAACCCTGCCGTGGGGATCCTCCCGGGAGCAGCCGCGCCGTCAGTCAATGCCATTACGGTCGTCAAGACCACGGACGGCTCAAGCTACACCGGCCTGACCAGCGCCTTCATCGACGGCAAGCGCTACCTCTACGCCGCTAACTTCACCAAGGGCCGCGTCGATGTCTACGACAATGCCTTCAGCAAGGTGAAGCTTCGGGCCGAAGACGATCACTCCTCCGACTTCGATCGTGATGGCGACAACGACGATCGCAACGGCGGCAACGACAAGCCCTTCACTGATATCTTCCTTCCTCGCAACTTCGTCCCCTTCAACGTGCAGGCCATTGGCAATGACATCGTCGTCACGTATGTCCTGCACCAGCCGGGCAAGCCCTTCGAAACGGATGGTCCCGGTCTTGGCTACGTCAACATCTACACAGCCCAGGGCAAACTCGTCCGCCGTCTCCAGCATGGCGACCAGCTCAACGCGCCGTGGGGCGTAGCGCTTGCGCCGCTCGACTTCAGCAGCTTCAGCCACGACCTGCTCATCGGTCAGTTCGCAGGGGCCGGTACGACCGAGAACAGCGGCACGATCGCAGCCTATGATCTCGCCACCGGCAAGTTCGACGGCTTCCTCGTGGACGCTACCGGCAAGACCATCTCCATCAACGGCCTCTGGGCCATCAGCCCTGCGAACAGCGCCTCTGCAGGAAGCTACGACCCCGCAGCTACTCCCGGCGGCGAGTTGTACTTCACGGCAGGCACCAACGGTACCGGCGGCCTCTTTGGCTACCTGAAGCCCGTCGCCACGGACCAGGTCAAAGGCAACGACCAGTAAAGATGTACTAGCTCAGATCATGCACAAAACCCTACTCTCCCGGATTCTCATCACGGCAGAGTGGGGCTTTATGCATTTAAGAACGGCTGTTTCTCCCCCTTTGGACGGGCGACAAAGAAGAGACAATCCTCAGATCAAACCTCGACAACTAGCGGAAACTTTTCCAGCAGACTTGCTTCATTGCACCACTTATCCGAGAAAGAGGCCTTTATGACGTACACGCTGAAGCTCCTTGCAACCTTCACCCTTGCGGCAGCTACAACCTCCGCCTTCGCGGCAAAAGAAGCAGGCTGCGTCAACGGTGGCTTCACCCTCGCTGCAAACGTTGACACGAACGGCATCGCCGTCGCGAACATTCCCACCACCATCAAGGTTGTCGGCAAGTACGTTGAGTTCGACGTCGACTCCGCTACCCTCGGCATCCGCAACTTCACCCTCACCGGCGCACCCGCAGCCGACCGCCTCACCACCACGCCGCTCGTCGTCTTCGCCAGCAAGTCACCAGACCTTCGCGGCCTCACCCTCACCAGCGACGTCACCGTTCAGAACTCCGGCGGCACCCTGCTCATCGCACGAAGCGGCCCAGGCATCGACATCAAGATCCAGGCTCTTGACTGTAGCTCCGGCGGCATCTTCCAGCTTGAGGCCGAGCGCGCCGACCTCACCGCCACCGACTTCACCCACATCCTCGGGCCGAACATCTACTACTTCAACAATCCAAACTTCGGGCCGCCCCCACCACCCCTTCCCCTCTGCCCTGCTGGCGGTCCATTCACGCCGTCCTGCACACCTGTGCCGATTACGCCGCGTGTCAACATGGCAGCGGATGGCTTTCCCCTCTTCGTAGGCCGTGACTCCGCACAGGATTCCACCAAGATCCACCAGAGCGGTGGCACCTCAGTGTGGCGCGTCGCAAGCGGTGGCCGCATGGGTGCTGTTCTTGGCGAGGACTCCGTCGAAGTAGCCCCGCCACCGTCGACCTGCCTCTCCCACTGCCAGGCTCAGGATCAGGGCAAAGGCCGTTACCCTGTCCTCGGCTTCCCATCTCCAGTACCCGCAAACTCCCGCATTCTCCCCCGCTAACCCCTCCGCACCAACGACAGCGCCAGACACCCTATCCTCCTACAATGAATTGCAGGAGAATAGGGTGTCGTGCGTGCCTCAACGTTCCTTGTCCGACTGCCACTCCTCAAGCCTTGCCGCACTGCGCTACACTCCAAAGGGCAGCCAGTAAACGATTTCCAACAAGGACAAATCCCGTGAGCATAGTGGCAGGCGTCGACTTCGGAACCCTTAGCGTTCGTATCTCCATCTTCGACAAAGAGCGCGGAAAACTGGGCATGGCTTCAGCCGAATACCATCTTCATCGCTCCGCTACCGATCCCAATCTGGCTACCCAAAGCCACGACGACCAGATGAACGCGCTCACCAAGGCCATGCACGAGGCCGTCCAGGTCAGCGGCATCAAGGGTTCAGAGATCCGGGCCGTTGCGCTGGATACAACCGGCTCGAGCATCGTCATGGTTGGGGAAAATCTCGTTCCGCTCGGCGAATATTACCTGTGGGCCGACCATCGCGCCGCCCGCGAAGCCGAAGAGATTACGGCCGCGGCGCACGCCCAGAGCTTCGAAGGCATCGAGTGGTGCGGCGGCGTCTACTCCTCGGAATGGGGATGGTCCAAGCTCCTCCACTGGCTCCGTAACAACCCCTCGCTGCGCGCGAAATTCGTCACCGCCGTCGAGCACTGCGACATGGTAGCCGCCACTCTCTGCGGCGTGACGGACCCGAACGAGATTGCCCGCAGCATCTGCGCCATGGGTCACAAGTGGATGTGGAACCCAAAATGGGGTGGACTTCCGCCGGAAGAGTTCCTCGTCAGCATCGATCCACTGCTCGCCGGCGTTCGCGACAAGATTGTCGGCAAGTACCAAACCTCAGACCTTCTCGCTGGACATCTCAGCGAAGACTGGGCCGCAAAACTAGGCCTCGAAGCCGGAATTCCCATACCTACCGGCGCATTTGACGCCCACTGGGATGCGATCGGCGCAAACATCCGCCTCGGCGATGTCGTCAACGTCATCGGCACCTCCACCTGCATCATCGGCATGAGCGATCAGCAGACCCTCGTCCCCGGCGTCTGCGGCGTCGTCCCGGGCTCAGTCGATCCGGCAAAGGTTGGCATCGAGGCAGGCATGTCCGCCGTCGGCGACATCTTCGCCGCAATCGCCAGGCGCGCCAACTCGACCGTTGCCGAACTCTCCAAAGCCACCGAAAATTACCTCGCTGGCCAGACCGGCCTCCTCCGCCTCACGTGGGATAACGGCGACCGCACCGTCCTCGTCAACCCGGAGCTTGGCGGAGTGACCTTCGGCTGGAACTTGTATCACACCGCAGCAGACGAACTCTTCGCCGCGGTAGAAGGTACAGCGCTCCACACGCGCGTCATCTTTGAGCGCATGGAAGAGAACGGCGCACCCATCAACCGCGTCATCAACGGCGGCGGCATTCCCAAGCGTAACGCGAAGCTCAATCAGATCTACGCGAACGCGCTGAACAAGCCGGTGCTCGTGCCGGATGGCGACGTGACCAGCCTTGGCTCCGTCATCTTCGCCTTTCTGGCCGCAGGAGATTTCCCCTCGATTGAAGCAGCGCAGGATACACTCTGCCCGCCCTTCAAGGTCTTCCACCCACAGCCAGAAGAGGTCGCCCGGTACGACCGCCTTTACCCGCTCTTCCGCAGTGCCTACTTTGCCCTTGGATCGTCGGAGGCCTCAGCAGTTCCGCTCGGCCAGATCCTGCCAGGCCTGCGAGCCATTCGCAAAGAATGTCTCGACCTTCACGAGACCGCAGAGATTGTCGGGCCTTCCGCAGAAAACGAGCCTGAACAAGAGAGTGCCTAGCCGCTAACTCTCGTCCTGATACTCGTCGTACTCCTCTTCGGTTACATGGTCGAGCCACACCACATCCACGCCACGTTCGTCCATCTCCTGCATCGCCAGATGAACGAACGTCCGGCCTGGAACAGCGCCGTGCCAGTGCAGCTCATTCGCCTCGATCCACACTGAATCGCCGGATCGAATTACCTGTATTGCCTCACCTTTTTTCTGAACAAGCCCAACGCCTGAGACGACGTGGAGCGCCTGGCCTACGGGATGGGTATGCCACGCCGTCCGCGCAGCCGGTTCAAACATCACACGATTTACCTTCAGCCGTGATGGCGCATTACCTGCCACCACCTCATCGATCCACACAGTACCGGTAAACCACTGCTCGGGCCCTTTGCGACACCCACGTATACCCTCGAAAAGGATCTTCATAGCTCTTGATTCTAGACCGCCTGTTCGCATTGCTTCAAAGCCATCTGCTACTATCTGCCTATTCCAGCAACCCTCGTACTAACAGTTTTGGAGGCATGTTTTGACACGTCCACGCACGACCGGCCTCGCCACATTCTGCTTTCTCGCCTTCGCGGTGCAGGCCATCGCGCAGGCTGTTCCCGATCTCGTTCTCAAGAACGCCACCGTCATGACCGTGACTCACGGCACCATCGAGCACGGCAGCGTATGGGTCCATAACGGCAAGATCGCCGGTGTCGGAGCTACCGTAGCCGCGCCCGCTGGAGCCACCGTCGTCGATGCGACCGGCAAGTTCATCACTCCGGGCATCATCGATCCGCACTCGCACTCCGCACTCGGCAACGACGTCAACGAGGCCACCAGCCCCGTCACCCCAAGCATGATGATGATCGACGCCTTCGACAACAGCGACAAGGCTCTCTATCAAGCGTTGGCTGGCGGCGTCACTACGGAACTGCTCCTCCACGGCTCCGCCAATATGATCGGCGGCCAGGCCGTCGTCATCAAGAACAAGTTCGGCCTCGCCCGCGAAGAGATGCTCTTCCCGAACGCACCGCGCTCGATTAAATTCGCCAGCGGCGAGAACCCCAAGCGCGTCTATGGCAGCCGCAATCAGGTGCCATCCACCCGTATGGGCAACTTTGAGGTCATGCGTCAGGCCTTTGAAGACGCCAAGGTCTATCGCAAGGAGTGGGACGACTACAACGCCAAACTCGCCAAGGGCGACAAAGATTTGAAAGTTCCGCACCGCGACCTCAAGCTTGAAGCGCTCGCCGAAGTTCTCAGCGGCAAGCTCTATGTGCAGATTCACTGCTACCGCGCCGACGAGTTCCTCACCGAGGAAGCTCTCGCGCACGAGTACGGCTACAAGATTCGTGCCTTTCATCACGCCCTCGAGATGTACAAGGTCGGCGACAAGATCGCCAAGGATGACACCGCCATCGCCACCTTCGCTGACTGGTGGGGCTTCAAGGATGAGGCTTGGGACGCCATTCCATGGAACGCTGTCATGTCCATGCACGAGGGCGTCCGCGTAGCCCTCAAGAGTGACTCCAACGACCAGGTTCGCCGGCTGAATCAGGAAGCAGGCAAGATGATCCACTACGGCGGAGCGACCGAAGAAGAGGCTCTCCGCATGATCACGCTAAACCCTGCGTGGATCATCGGCGTCGACGATAAAGTAGGCTCCATCGACACCGGTAAGGATGCCGACCTCGTCATCTGGAACGTCGATCCCCTCTCCACCTACGCCCGCGCTGAGAAGGTCTACATCGACGGCGACCTCTTCTTTGACTCCAGCCTCAAGGGCTTTGGAACAACGCACTTCAATGGCGTCATGCACACCGGCGGCTTCGGCGGCTCAGACGACGAAGAAGGTGGAAACTAATGCGCTCTTTTGTCATTCCGCAGCAAAGCGAAGGAATCTGCTTCTCGTCCCGCCTCATCAGCATCGGTCACGCAGCAGCGGTAGCTCTCCTGCTTGTTACCCCGGTTTCGCTCCACGCGCAGGCAAGGATGGTCGACACCACCCCAGGCTCAGCCGCCATCGCCATTACGAACGGCAAGCTACTCACCATCACTCACGGCGTGATTGAGCACGGCACCATCGTCCTGCAAGGCGGCAAGATTGTCGCGATAGGTGCTGCAAGTTCGGTCAAGATTCCTTCGGGCGCAACGAAGATCGATGCCACCGGCATGACCGTCTACCCCGGCCTCATCGACTCCGAAACCAACCTCGGGCTTGTCGAGATCGAATCAGACCGCGTCAACTCCGATCTCGTCGAAACCAGTGAAGAGATCTATCCCCAGATGCACGTCTACGACGCCTTCCATGCCGAAACCGAGCGCATCCCGATCGATCGCTTCAATGGTGTCACCAACGCCATCGTCGCGCCCGAATCATCCGACACCATGCCCGGTCAGGACATCTTCATTCAACTCGCCGGACGCGATCGCGACACCATGATCGTGACCAAAGATGTAGCCCTTGCCATGAACTTCGGCCAGGAGCCCAAACGCGGTGGACGAGGCGGTGAAGGCGGAGCGGGTCGAGGCTTCCCCTCCACCCGCATGGGCGAGATCTCACAGCTTCGACAGGCGCTCCTTGATGCGCAGGAGTACATGGTCAAGAAGGCTGAGGTCGCGAAGAAGCCAGCCAGCGCAAAGGCCGATGAGACGGAATCTACCGGCAGGAAAGGGGGCGGCCCAACGGGCAAGTTCGACCTGCGCAACGAAGCTCTACTCCCGTATCTCAGGGGCGAGCGCCCCGTCATCCTCGGAGCCTACGAAGGCCATGACGTAGAGGTAGCCATGGCCCTCGCGCAGGAGTTCCACCTCAAGGTAGTCCTGAACCACGTCACGCACTCACAGGATGTCCTCGACAAGATTGCCGCCTACAAGGTGCCTGTCATCTTCGGGCCAATCTACGACTTTCCCGATGCGAATGAGCGCTATGATGCCGTCTACTCCATGCCCGCCGAACTCCAGAAGCGCGGCGTCAAGATAGCCTTCGCCTCGTACTCCGTAGAGTTCAATCGCAACCTGCCCTACGCCGCCGGCTTCGCTGTAGCCTACGGACTTCCCTACGATGAAGCCCTAAAAGCCCTCACAATCAATCCCGCCGAGATGTGGGGCATGGCCGATAAACTCGGCTCGCTCGACATCGGCAAGACAGCTAACGTCGTCATCGCGAACGGTGATCCGCTCGACGTGCGCACCAGCGTCAAGCAGGTCTATATTGACGGCGTAGCCATCCCGATGGAGACCCGTCAGACGCGACTGCGCGATGAGTACATGCCTAAAAAATAGCTGTTGGCAGCAAGGCGGATTGAATCCCTCAGGCTTCAATCCGCCAGCAGATAATCAGCCTTCGCGAGCGCAAGAAACGCCGTCACCTGCGCCTTTTGCCAGTCCACCCCATACCCCAACTCACGCGCCATCAACGTAGCCACCGCCGGAGCAGCCCGCATCGCCGCCGTTGCATCCAGCAGCAGCGCCCTTGTTCGCCGCGACAACACATCCTCAACCGTCCGCGCCATCTCCGCCCGGACCCCGTACACCACCTGCGCGAACGTGTAGGGCAGCTCCGCATCCAGCAGCGCCCCCAATGCAGGCTCACTAGAAATCAGCGCCTCAACGGCGGCAGCATCCGATCCATACTCCCGCAGATACCGATCATCCGCCGAAGGCACGCCCACTGCTCCACGCAGTCGAATCGTTGCTGAAATACACTTCCGGGCATCCAGCGCACCCTGCTTGATAGCGAAGTTCAGCGTGTCCTCAGCCATCCGGCGATACGTCGTCCACTTCCCCCCGGCCACCGTGATCAGACCGCTTGCAGAAGCATCGATGTGGTGCTCCCGCGACAACTTCGAAGTAGTCGAACCCTTTCCCGTTACCAGCGGACGCAGCCCAGAAAACACCGACAGAATGTCAGCCTTGCCAATCTTTCGATCAAGATAGAGATTCGCAAGCTCCAGCAGATAGTCAATCTCCGCCGCCGTATGCCCCGGCTCCATCACGGACTCCTTCGCCGGGAGGTCAGTCGTCCCGATCACAACACGCCCCTGCCAGGGTATGAGGAAGATGACGCGCCCGTCATCCGTCTTCGGCACCATGATCGCGTTATCGCCACCGAGAATCTGTGCCCGCACCACAATGTGCGTGCCACGGCTCACCGTCAGCAGGTCTGGTAGCCCCGGTTCATCAAGGTGCCGCACCTCATCCGTAAAGATGCCCGTAGCGTTGATCACGACCTTCGCCCGCACCGTGGTCTCAGCTCCTGTCTCAAGGTCCCGAACGACCGCGCCAGTCGCCTTCCCATCTGTATGGATCAGGCTCGTACAGCGCGTATAGTTCGCCACCACAGCGTCATGGTCGACAGCCGTCCGCGCCAGCGCCAGCGCCAGACGGGCATCATTGAACTGCCCATCGTGATACAAAATCCCACCACTCAAGCCCTTGCTCGCCAGCCCGGGGATGCGCCCCAGTGTCGCCTTTTTACCTAGCACCTTCGTCGGCCCGAGTGTCGACTTGCCAGACAGAAAGTCATATAGCGTCAATCCCATGCCGTAGTAAGGCAACTCCCAAAGATGATTTGCAGGAATGATGAAGGGCAGTGGGTGAACCAGGTGTGGCGCATTCCGCACCATCACTGCGCGCTCATGCAGCGCCTCATAGACAAGATGAATCTGCCCGCTAGCCAGGTACCGCACGCCGCCGTGCACAAGCTTCGTAGCACGGCTCGACGTAGCCTGCGCGAAGTCGCCCGCCTCCACCAGCGCGATCCTGTAGCCTCGCGTCGCCGCATCCACAGCGATGCCAAGGCCGGTCGCCCCGCCACCAATTACCAGTACATCAAATTCGCCATCCAACAACGCGAACATCTCAGCGCGGGTCATCCACAGGTCCTCATATCTATGAGATGCCAATGCCGCGTATAGCACTCAAATGCCAGAGTACCTGAGGAACAGCCCGATCACGACAGCGCCCACCGTCGGCCCCACAATCGGTACCCAGGCATAGCCCCAGTCCGACCCACCCTTGCCGGCAACCGGCAACAGGAAGTGCGCCAGTCGCGGTCCAAAGTCACGCACCGGATTGATCGCATAACCCGTAGTCGCACCGAGCGACAGCCCGATCGACCACACCAGTATGCCCACAAGGTAGGGTGCCAACCCCGGAGCAGGTCCCATCGGCGCAAATGTCTTGGCCCCGATCGACCCGATCACCAGCAGCAGCACCATCGTCGCTACGATCTCCGAGAACAGGTTCCACACCGGGCTGCGCACCGCAGGCGACGTGCAGAAAATACCAAGCTTCGCCGCCTTGTCCTCCGTCAACTCCCAGTGCGGCATATAGAACAGCCACATCACCGCCGCTCCCACAAACGCCCCAAGAAACTGCGCCACGATAAACGAAGCAACATGCGAGAAATCCCCCGTCTTGATCGCCACCGCAATCGTCACCGCCGGGTTCAGATGCGCACCCGGGCTCCCGCACGCAATCGCCGTTACCACGCCGCAGAAAACAGCAAATCCCCACCCCGCGGCGATCACCATCCACCCCGCACCCTCCGCCTTCGACCGCTTCAACGTCACCGCTGCGTTCACCCCTTCGCCCAGCAGGATCACCACCAACGTACCCATAAACTCGCCAAAGAACGGTGAAATCATTCCTACTCCTCGTACCGTTTCCTACACCGTGAACCATCAACAGGTACTGTCATCCTGAGCGCAGTCGAAGGACCTGCGATTGCTTTTGCTGACGCCTCTAATCCACCCAATCGAACGACCGTGTCACCGCCTTCTTCCATTGCCGGTAGTGCTCATCCCGTTGAGCATCCTCCATCTGCGGCCGCCACGTCCGATCGATCGACCAGTTCGCAATCAGATCATCCGTATCCTTATAGAACTCCACCGCCAACCCCGCAGCATACGCCGCCCCAAGCGCCGTCGTCTCTTTGATCAGGGGCCGTACCACCGTCCGGTCCAGAATATCCGCCTGAAACTGCATCAACAGATCGTTCGCCACCATCCCACCATCCGTCCGCAACTGCTCAAGCGAGATACCCGAATCAGCCTCCATCGCCTCCACCACCTCACGCGTCTGGTAGGCCGTCGCCTCAAGCGCCGCCCGCGCAATATGGCCCTTGTTCGCATACCGCGTCAGCCCCGTAATCACCCCACGCGCGCTGTCCTTCCAATACGGCGCATAGAGACCGCTAAACGCCGGAACGAAATAAACCCCGCCGTTATCCTTCACTGTATTCGACAGCAACTCAATCTCTTCACTCTTGTTGATCAAGCCAAGGTTGTCCCGAATCCACTGCACCAGCGCACCCGTAATCGCGATGCTTCCCTCAAGCGCGAACACCGCAGGCTGCTTGCCGAATTTGTAACCGACGGTGGTCAGCAATCCGTGTTGCGATTGCACCGGCGTCTCCCCCGTATTCAGCAGCAGAAAGCACCCGGTTCCATAGGTGTTCTTTGCCTCGCCAGCTTTGAAGCATGTCTGTCCCACCAGCGCTGCATGCTGATCCCCGAGGATTCCCGCAATCGGCACCCCCGCAAGATGCGTCCGCGTCATCTCCCCATAGACCTCGCTCGAAGATCGAATCTCCGGCAGCATCGCGCGGGGTATCTCGAACTCCCGCAGCAACTCCTCATCCCAGTCGAGCGTTGCCAGACCCATCAACTGCGTCCGACTCGCATTCGTCACGTCCGTCACGTGGATGCCGCCGTTCGCACCGCCCGTCAGGTTCCACATCAGGTACGCATCCATATTGCCGAACAGCAGCTTGCCTGCCTCTGCATCAGCCCGTGCACCTTTGACGTTGTCGAGCAGCCACCGAATCTTCAGCCCGCTGAAGTACGTAGTCAGGGGCAAACCTGTCTTCGCGCGGAACCGGTCCTTGCCACCATCCGCTGCAAGTCGCGTCACATAATCGGCTACCCGCGTGTCCTGCCACACCAGCGCGTTATAGATCGGCAGCCCCGTCTCCTTGTTCCAGACGACGGTCGTCTCCCGCTGATTCGTAATTCCAATCGCCGCAAAGTCCTTCGGCCGCAAGCCTCGCGCATCCGACGCCTCATCGATCACTTCCAGCGTCCGCCGCCAGATCTCAAGCGCATCGTGCTCCACCCAACCCGGATGCGGATAGATCTGCTCATGCTCCTTCTGCGCCATCGACACCACGCGCCCCAACCGGTCGAACACCATGAATCGCGTACTCGTCGTTCCCTGATCCAAAGCCCCGATATACGCCGTCATGTCTTTTTCCTCACCTGTAAGGTCAACCCATACTAATCAAACTGAGGGAACATCCGTCGCCCGATACGATCAAGGGCGACTGACGCACCTGCAATCAAGCTCGGATAGAATCCAGTTTCAGGGAGAGACCGACATGTCAGCCAGGATCATTATGAGCTTCGCCATGGCCAATCATGGTTACGAATTTGCCACATGGCTTCGCCACCAACTCATGAATCGCTACCAGCTGGGCTACCCCGATTCCGTCTATGTCGACTTCCACGTAGCTCGTCTTGTTCCCGTTCCCGCTCCCATTCACAACAAGCCAAAGGTCACCCTCGATATCGCACCCGACATGCGCCCCCACATGCGCTCCGAGACAAAGGCCTTCCCCATCGGAGCACGGCGAAGCGATTGGGAGGCGCTTTACAAAAATGCCATGCAGACCGCCTCCGTCATGCTCATCGCCTACACCCCCGAGTACAAAGCCAGCGACTGGTGCATGAAAGAGGTCCGCATGGTCCACCTCGAAAATGGTAAGCGTCGCCAGGCCGGAAGGCCGCCCCTCCGCACCATCGTGATGGAGTTCACCTCGGCCGAAGGCCAGATCGTCGGTCTCGGCGAGCCCACAATGACGCGCCTCAGGGTAAGTAAAACGCCCGGCAACGGCATCGGCCTCGCATGGGATCGCAACGATTACATTCTTAGTGGTGGCGACATGATCGCCCTGACAAACCTCATCGGCCAAAATGTGTAAGGTAGTACCAATCGACACAAGGGGTATCAGATGGAAACGCAGGAACTGAAGCTCGCCGGTCTCTCGCTCATCGGCACACACCACCCAGCCTCTACCGGCAAAGAGTTCTACGGCATCAACCCTGCCACGGGCGCGAAGCTCGAACCGGCATTCCATTCCGCGACCACGGCTGATGTCGATCAGGCCGCTGCACTCGCCGCCACAGCCGCGCCCGCCTACGCCGCCCTCACCGGCAAACAGCGCGCCGCCTTCCTCCGCAGCATCGCCGACGGCCTCACCGCACAAGGCGAAGCCATCATCGCCCGAGCCAACCAGGAGTCCGGCTTGCCCCTGCCCCGGTTGACAGGAGAGTTAGGCCGCACCACAGGCCAGCTCAAGCTCTTCGCCGATCTCCTCGACGAAGGCTCATGGGTCGACGCCCGCATCGACCTCGCCCTGCCCGACCGCAAGCCACTTCCTCGCGCCGACCTCCGCTCCATGCTCCGCCCACTCGGCCCGGTTGCCGTCTTCGGTGCCAGCAACTTCCCCCTCGCCTTCTCGGTCGCCGGTGGAGACACGGCCTCTGCCCTCGCCGCGGGCAATCCCGTCATCGTCAAGGCACACCCCGCCCATCCCGGAACCAGCGAACTCGTCGGCCTCATCATCCGTCAGGCCGTCGCGAACGCTGGCCTGCCCGCAGGAGTCTTCTCCCTGCTCTTCGACAGCGGCATCGAGATCGGCGTAGCCCTCGTTCAGCACCCCACCATTAAGGCCGTAGCCTTCACCGGCTCCGCCCCCGCCGGTCAGGCCCTCATGCGCCTCGCCGCTGGTCGCCCCGAACCAATCCCCTGCTACGCCGAGATGGGCAGCACTAATCCCCTCTTCATCCTGCCCAACGCCATGCGCGAACGCAGCGCGCAACTCGCACAAGGCCTGCAGGGATCGTTCACCCTCGGCTCCGGCCAGTTCTGCACCAAGCCCGGCGTCGTCTTCATCCCCGAGGCCGATAGCGCCGCCTTCACCGAAGCCCTCCAGACGGGCGTCTCCACGCTCGGACAGAACGGAATGCTCACCGAGGGCATCGCCACCAAGTACAACAAGGCCGTCCAGCAACGTCTCGCCGAGGGCCAGGCCCAGCTCGTCGCTGGAATCCACACGCCCGCACAACCCGGCATCGCCACGGGCTCCGCGCTCGTCTTCGCCGTAACCCTCACCGACTTCCTCGCCAACCCCGAGCTGGGCGAAGAGGTCTTCGGACCCACCACCCTCCTCGTCCACTATGGAGCCGAGTCCGACCTCCTCAACGCCGCCAAAAAGTTACAGGGCCATCTCACCGCCACCATCCACGGCACCGAAGCTGACATCGCCAACGCCCACGACCTCATCCGCGTCCTCGAAACCAAGGTAGGCCGCATCCTCTTCAACGGCTATCCAACGGGCGTCGAAGTCTGCCACTCCATGGTCCACGGCGGTCCGTTCCCTGCCACCTCCGACGGCCGCTCCACCTCCGTCGGCACCCAGGCCATCTTCCGCTTTACCCGCCCCGTCTGCTACCAGGACTTCCCCAACGCCGCACTCCCCGCTGAGCTCCAACAGTCCAACCCCACCGCCATCATGCGCCTGGTCAACGGCACCCTCACCCGCGAGTAGGGCAGCCGATGCGCTCGCAGGTTCGTCTATAAGCCGTCCCACCCCGGTGGTACACTTATAGACGGACTGAGGTGCTGTGGCCGTACGCCTTGGGGTTCAACTCCTCCACATCAAGCCAACATTTTGCCGCAAGAAGGTTTAGAAACAACCCGATGATCTATCTGCTCGTTGTCATCCATGTGATCGTCTGCCTCTTCCTCATTGGTGTCGTCCTGCTTCAGCAGGGCAAGTCGGCCGACCTAGCCGGAGCCTTCGGCGGACAGGGTTCGCAGACCGCCTTCGGTCCTCGCGGCGCGGCCAACCTGCTTACCAAGCTGACTGCCTATGCGGCCGTTCTCTTCATGCTCATCTCGATCGCGCTCACCATCCTGCTCTCTCGCGCCTCCGGTGACCACTCCGTACTCTCCGGCACGCCCTCGTCCCAGACAACCCCAAAGAAGTAAGCAGCCTCAGCAACTTCGAAAGCGCAGGCCTAAGGGTCTGCGCTTTCTGCATCATGGGCTCTAAACTAGACTCATGATCCACGAGATTCTCCGCGTCGGCCCCCTCCAGTGCAACTGCTCCATCCTCGGCGATGAGACCTCCCGCGAAGCCATGGTCATTGACCCCGGCGACGACATCCCCCGCATCCTCGCCGTCCTCGCCCGTCACAAGCTCACCGTCAAGCAGATCATCATCACCCACGCACACATCGACCACATCGCCGGAGCCCAGCACCTCAAGCGCCTTACCGGCGCGCCCATCCTCTACAACGAGCGCGACATCCCTCTCGTCCGCATGATGGACGAACAAGCCGGTTGGCTCGGCATCGCCACACCTGAAGTAGCTCTACCCGACGGCCACCTCGCCGATGGCCAGACGATTGCCGTCACGGGCATCAGCGGCACCATCATCCACACCCCCGGCCACACCGAGGGTAGCGTCTGCCTCCACATCCCCGGCGAAAACCTCCTCTTGGCCGGAGACACCCTTTTCGCCGGAAGCGTAGGCCGCACCGACCTCCCCGGAGGCGACACCAAGACCCTCATCGACTCCATCCAGAGCCGCCTCATCACCCTTCCCGAAAGTACTAAAGTAGTCCCCGGTCACGGCGGCAACACCTTCATTGGCGTCGAACGCGAGACAAACCCATTTCTTCAAGATTATTAGAATGAACCTCCTATGCCTATAACTGAAACCTACAGATAAAGCGAACCAATCTAGCTACTAACGAAAGTAGCATCGACTAACTGCTCCATTCCTGCTCTGAAGATCACTTCAGGCGTCAGCAGGCTGACCACCTTCCGGTTCTCCCCCGCCAGCCCGTAAAACGCCCCCGGATGCACCACCACACCCACGCCGTTCACAAATCCTTCCGCCGTTCCGCCCAGCCGCAGCACCGCGCTCCACCCAGCCTCCGTCTGGAGCACCTGCATTCCACACCCCTCAACTGCAGCCAGATTTCCCCGAACCCGCCCTAAAATCTGCTCCTGGATCCCGCACCGTCCATCCAGCCAGTGCGGCAGCGCCAACTGCACCGGCGCGTTCATCGACAGGAACGTATCCGCAATCACCTCCAGCCGAGCCAGCGCCTCCCGCCTCGACCCGTCCGGCCCAAGCGTCAGTAGCCACCCCACCTTCATCTGCGGCAGTCCGGCGATCTTGCTCATGCCGCTCAGCACAAACGTCAGCACCGGACTAGCCTCCGCAGCAAAGCTCACCGCCTCAGCCGACTCCACCAGCGGATAATCCAGAAATACCTCATCCACAATCAGCGCCAACCCATGCCGCGCGCAGATCTCCCGAAGCCGCTCGCGCTCCATCCGCGCCGTCCAGTGCCCTGTTGGATTGTTCGGGTGAACCACCAGGATCGCCTTCGTTCGCGGCCCGATTCTCTGCTCCAGCTCCGCAAAGTCGATCCACCACCCGTAGTCATAAAACAGCGGATACGTCCGCAGTCGCACATCCTCAAGGTCTGCCAGAAAGTCGAACAGCGGATACCCCGGCTGCGCCACCAGTACCTCGTCCCCCGCATCGCAAAGCAAGCGAAACAGATACCCGTACCCTTCACTCGTGCTTGTCGTCAGCACCAGCGCATCCGGATCCACATCCGCCCCATGGTCCGCGTAGTACCCCGCCACCGCCTCCCGCGCCGACCGCATCCCCCGCGGATCAGGGTCGTACCGCATCCCCTCACCCGCCCTCAGCGCACCGAGGATCGCTGCCTCATCGTAGCGAAACCCACACACCGTAGGGTTCGACACCGTCAGATCGATCAGCGTCCGACCAGCCTCACGCGCCGCGCGCACCGCCGCCGACAGCAAACTCTCCCCCGTATCCCAACTCGTCCGCGCTGAAAACCGATCCGTCACCCCTCCATGCTATCGCTCCCTTACAATCAACATGCCATGTCCAACACCATCGAAACCTCCTTAGAGATCACCACGCCCATCGACGCCGTCCTCTTTGACTATGGCCTCGTCCTCTCCGGCCCTCCGAACGCCAAGGCCTGGGCCCGCATGCGCACCATCACCGGCCTCGATGAGGAGTCACTCCACCGCGAATACTGGGCCCATCGCCACGAGTACGACCGCGGCACCCACATCGCCTACGCCTATTGGGAGTTGGTCGCCGCCGGTAACGGCCTCACGTTTACGCCCGAGCAAATCGCCGACCTCGTCGCCACAGACACCGACCTCTGGACCGACCTCAACTACCCCATGGTTGAGTGGGCCCGCGCCCTCCAGCAGGCCGGCATCCGCACCGGCATCCTCTCGAACCTCGGCGATGCCATGGCCGCTGGTCTCCTCAAGAAGTTCGACTGGCTCAGCGGCTTCTACCACTGCACCTGGTCCCACGCCCTCCAGATCGCCAAGCCCGAGCGCGCCATCTATCAGCACGCCACAGAAGGCCTCGCCACCGCCCCTGACCGCATCCTCTTCGTCGATGACCGCGCCGACAACATCGCCGCCGCCCAGGAGTTCGGCATGAAGACCATTCAATATCGTGATCACGCCCAGTTTGCCGATGAGATGTATGCGCGGGGCTTCGGACCCCTGCTGCACCCGAGGCCGCATGATCCCGCTCACGACGCGCTCGACAAAACTAAAGCGTTGTAATTCCCAATTTGGGACATATAGTACTGCTCGTCACCCTTTTTCAAATCAAGACAACATAGCGTCAGCAATCTCATGGATATTGAAGGTCAGGCCGCAACCTGTGCAGTCACCGCGGCCACAAACCATGATAAAAGTATCCCGGCCCCTCGCAGCGCTCGCCGCCGTTCTCCTGCTCTCCTTTGCTCCGACCATCCGCGCGCAAACTACAGGCCCCCAGCAGATCACCTTCGCCGGTCTCCGCGCCGTCCAGCAGCAGGGCCAGTTCAACGCCGTAGCCGCCGATAGCGCAGGCAACCTCTACCTCCTGCTCGACCAGAAGGACGGCGTTCGCCTCCTCAAGACCAACGCCACCGCGACCACCATCCTCGCGCAGGCGCTGCTCGGCGCTCCAGGTGACACAGGCCTCGCCATGGCCCTCGACCCCTCCGGCAATGTCTACATCACCGGAACCACCACCTCCGGCGCCCTCACCGCTACCGCTGGAGCGGCCTTCCGCAACCCGGCCGACACCTCCGTCAACTCCTTCGTAGCCAAGTACGACTCCAGCCTCAACCTCGAATTCGCCACCTACTGTGGCTCAGGCCGAACCGCTGCCGCAGCCATCGCCGCCACCGCCGATGCCGTCTTCATCACCGGCCTCACCTACGGCAGCACCCTGCCCGTCACGCCCTCCGGCATCATCCAGGCCCCCGCCTTTGGCAGCACACAGAACGGCTTCGTCGAGAAGTTCTCCGCGAACGGCAGCCGTCTCCTCTACGCCACCTATCTCAGCGGAGCCACCGGCGACACCACCCCAGCAGCCATCGCCGCCGATAGCACCGACAACGCCTACATCGCAGGCTTCACCACCGCGCCGGGCTTTCCCACCATCGCCGCCCTCATCCCAAGAGCCCTCGCGCCGACCTCCGGCTTCCTCATCAAACTCACCCCGGCAGGCGATGGCATCACCTTCTCTACCTTCATTCCCGGTGCAGGCATCAGCTCCGTCGCCATCGACGCCGCAACCAGCAACCTCCTGCTCTCTGGAACTGTAGCCCTCGGCCAGTTCCCCATCCTTAACGCCCCCACACCGCTCGCCAACCTGCCCTATCAAGTCCTCCTCCGCATGCCGCTCGACGGCAGCGCCGTCATCTCGTCGACCGTCATCGCACCCGGCACGCAATCCTCGCTCGCCACCGCTTCTGGAAAGGTCTGGATAGACGGCAATCTCTCCGTCCCACTGCTCCCGCTCACCCCACTCAGCGGCATCGGCACAGGATTCGCCGTGCGCGTCTCCGGCACCCAGGCCGCCACCCTCGTCGACCAAACAGCACGCTTCGGAGGACTAGCCGCAGCGAATCCCGGCTTCGCCAGCCTGCCCCTCACCCTCACCTCACTCGCAGTCGACACCACCGGAGCAGCCATCTTTGCCGGTGGCGCCGCTCCGACAGCAAGCGGCGAGCTCCTCGCCACGGAGACCTTCGACCTCCCCATCAACAACGCCCCCACGAATGCACTCCTGTCCAGCATCCACGATGCCGTCCTCACCCCCGGCTCCTGCGACGGCAGTCTCTGCGCAGGATCAGCCGCCTACCTCGCCCGCATCACGCCAACCGCCGGGGCCGCACTCGCCCTCTCGACCGATGCCGCCCCTCGCATCGTCCTCCGCAATCTAGGCTCAACCGAAGCCGAAACCCTTCAGGTCACCGCCCAGAACTTCACCGTGGCCAGCACCTGCGGAACAACCCTCCCGGCTGGCGGAGAATGCAACCTCCTCCTCACCGGCGCAGGTCCAGGAAGCATCACCGCCCAGGCCAGCAACGCCGTTCCCCAGACCGCCGCCATAAGCGCAATCACCGCCGCAACCAGCACCATCGTCTTCTCGCCAAAGGAGCTCGACTTCGGCATCCAGACCGCCGCCGACCAGCCCCTCACCCGCACTATCACCGTCACCAATCTAGGTCCAACCACCCAGATCTTTACCTCCTCGCTCAGCAGCCGCCCCGGCTTTACCCCCTACACCTTCGCCGAGTCCTCCAGCACCTGCACCGTGGCTGGCCTCACCTCCTCGAAGCAGCTTGCACCCGGCGCAACCTGCCAGATCACCCTCAGCTTCACCGCCGCCAGCGACCCCACCAAAGACGGCATCGCCCAGGCCTTCTGGATCGTCGGCACCGGCAACGTCCTCCTTACCGGCTACGCCCAGGCCGCACCGCTCAGCCTCTCCTCGGCGACGATCGACTTCGGCACCCAGTTCAGCGGCGGCCTCACCTCCCCGCGCCACCTCTACATCTCAAACAACTCCTCCACCACCCTCTCCCACACCACCATCAGCCTCGCGGGAAGCTCCCCCTTCAGCGTCACTGACCACTGCCCCGCCCAACTCGAACCGCGTACCATCTGCCTGCTCCAGTTCGGCTATCAGGCCACCGCGACAACTTCCTCAGACTCCCAGACCCTCACCGTCGACGGTCTGCCCCTCCTCGTCACCGGCGAGACCATCCCGCAGCCCGGCGTCAACGGAAGCACCCCCAACCCGACCCTGAGCGTCTCCCCAGGCGCGATCGCCTTCGCCAACGCCGTCGTTGTCACCGGCGTTTCCACTTCCACCCAGACCGTCACCATCCAGAACACCGGCACCGCAGCCTTCTCGCTCGCGCTCGCCCTCACCGGCGACTTCACCGACCAGACAAGCTGCACAGCCACCCTTGCCGCCGGAGCATCCTGCAGCGCCGTCCTCACCCTCGCCCCCTCACAGCCCGGGGTCCGCAACGGCCTCCTCTCCGTAACTGCGGGCAGCAACACCACATCGACGGACGTCTCGCTCAGCGGCACCGGCACCCCGATCCTCACCGCAAACAACGGCACACTCGACCTCGGCAACGTTCCTCTCGGCCAACCCACCGTGCAGTGGTTCAAAGTGACGCAGCCTTTCACAACCTTCACCGCAGCCACGTTCAGTTCAACCTTTCAGGTCGTACTCGTCGAAGACATCGGCTACGGACACGGTCAGCTTCCTCCCTCGAGCTTCCTCCCCGCCACCACAGGAAGCTGCATCAACTGCTGGCTGGGCATCCAGTTCACCCCCACAGCCAACGGTCCGCAGACCGGTTCCCTCACCCTCGCCTCCTCGACCTCCGGCAATCCTTACCTCCTCAATCTCACCGGGAACGGCGTCGCCCTCTCGGGCCTGATCCTCACCCCACTCAGCCAGGACTTCGGGACCATCGCCGTCCATAGTTCGAGCGCTCCCACCCTCTTCACCCTCACCAACGCCACTCCCGGCAGCGTTCCCATAAGCGTCTCGGCACCCGCCGCCACCGGGGACTTCATCCTCAGCACCGCGCCCACCGGCGGCGCGCCCTGCAACGGCAACCTCGGCGTCAACGCCTCCTGCTTCGTCCAGGTCCTCTTCGCCCCCACCACCACCGGCCAGCGAACAGGCACCCTCACCCTCCCCACCGGCGTCGGCACCGTCACTGCCTCGCTCACCGGCTTTGCCTCGGCCGACCCCGGCGTTGCCTTCAACCCCGCCACCCTCGTCTTCAACAACGTTCCCGGCAGCACGGCCACCCAGCAGACCATCACCGTCTCGAACACCAGCAGCACCCCACTCCAGGTAGGCATCCCAACCCCACTCATTCCCGCCTTTACCGCCATAAGCTTCTGCGGCACCCTCGCGCCCGCCGCGACCTGCACCATCGTCGTCACCTACACCCCGGCGACCGCCACCCTCACCGACACCCTCCGTGTCCCCATCACCACAACCTCCGGCGGCAGCCCACTCACCACCACCTACGCCGTGCCGCTCTCTGCCACCTACACCACCGAGAACTCCGGCCTCCAGATCCTTCCCAACACCGCAAACTTCGGCCCATCTACCGTCAACGGCCTCGGCGGAACCCGCCAGTTCACCATCAACAATCTCACTGCAAAGTCCCTCGCCCTCGCCATAGCCTTGCCCCGAGAATTCGTCCTCTCTGGCCCTCCCTGCGCCGGCCTCGCCCCCAACGCTAGCTGCGACTTCTCCGTGTCCTTCCTTCCACTCACCAACGGCCCCATCACCGGAACCCTCTTCGCCCAGGCCACCCCTACTGACGGCTCAGCCACCATCAACGGCCTCGGCATCGTTCAGGGCTACGGCACCGGCACCAACTCCCTCACCATCACGGGCAATCTCTCCCCCGGCCGCCTCATCAACTTCGGCCAGGTCCCCTCAGGCCAGTCTGCCCTGCAGGTCCTTACCCTCACCAACACCTCCAGCCCCGCCGCGTCGACCACCGCCAGTACCATCACCATCCGCCGCGTCACCAGCCAGTGGCCCTTCCTCTCCACCACCACCTGCGGCACCAACCTCACCATCGGCCAGAGCTGCACCGTCACCCTCGCCTACACGCCGCTCAATCAGGTCGCCAGCGGCACTGCATCACCCACCGCCACCACCGACAGCGGTCTCCTCACCATCGAAAGTGACGCCGTCTCCGGCCCCGACCTCATCGACCTCACCGGCACCGCCGCCCCATCCGCCGTCACCGCGCCCGCAAACGCCGCCCCCCTCGTAGCCTTCACCGCCTCGCAGAACTCCCTCACCTTCGCCACCACGCCGATCGGCTTCACCTCCGCCCCGCAATTCGTCACCCTCGCCAACACTGGGAACACCGTCCTTCACATCGCCGGTCTCACCACCACCCCGGGCTTCACCGCCACCGGCCCCTGCGCCACCCTCGTCCCCGGCGCAAGCTGTCTCCTCACCATCACCTTTGCCCCGCAGATCTCCGCCCAACCCGCAGGCACGCGCATCGGCGCCGTCGAGATCACCTCCGACTCCAGTACCTCGCTTGAATACCTCAGCCTTCTCGGCACCGCCAGCCCCTCCACCCTCGTCTTCCAGCCCGGCGCACTCAACTTCGGCACCTCCCTCGTCGGCGTTTCCGCTACGCTGCCCATCCTCATCACCAATGCTGGCACCACGGCCGCCACCTTCAACGGCATCACCACCACAGGCGACTACGCAGCCACCAACACCTGCCCCGCCACCGGCTCAGCCCTCGCCCCCAACGCAAGCTGCACCATCGCCGTCACCTTCACCCCAACCACCACCGGCATCCGCCCCGGCACCCTAAGCCTCCCAAGCAACGTCTCCGCCACGCCCCTCATCGCCACCCTTACCGGCGTAGGCGTCCAGTCGCGCCTCCAGATCAACCCCGGAACTCTCGCCTTCGCCAGCACCCTCGTTAACACCACCGCCAGCCTCTCGCTCACCCTCGCCAACACCGGTACAGCCTCCATCACCGGCATCCACTTCGCCACTACGGGCGACTACGCCGTCACCGCCCCTTGCTCCTTCACCACCCTCTCCGCAGGCGCAAGCTGCTCTGTTACCCTCGCCTTCACACCCACCGCCACAGGCACCCGCGCCGGAACCCTCACCATCAGCAGCTCCGATCCCACCTCGCCAAACGCCATAGCCCTCACCGGCATAGGCATCACCACCATCACCCCCAGCACCGCCTCATTCAGCCTTACCGTCAACGGTACCTCCTCCGCCAGCATCACGGTCGACCAGACGCGACCCGCGACCTACACCCTCGCCGTCACCCCGCTCAACGGCTACACCGGCACCGTCGTCCTCACCTGCAACGCCGTCACCGCCGCCCCCGGAGCCGTCTGCTCCATGCTGCCCTCGAGCGTCACCCTCAGCGGCACCGCGCAGTCCGCCTTCGTGACCATCAACACCGTCACCTCATCCAGACTTCGGACCTCGCCACTCCACGAGGCCCGCGAGGCCACCACCTTCTGCATCCTCATTCCCGCCGCGCTCTTCTTCTGGGGAATGCGCAAGCGCCTCCGCCTGGCTGGCCACCCAGCCTCATTCTTCCTCGCACTCCTCTTCAGCACCATGATGCTTGTCGCCACAGGCTGCGGCAGCGGCGGAGACCCCAACCTCCACATCTCCCCCTCGGGCACCTATCAATACAGCGTCACCGCAAGCTCCACCGCAGGCACGCCCCTCACCCGGAACGTAACCCTCAACCTGACCATCCCCTAAGCAAAACCGTAAAACCGATCAGTACGGGAGGACACGGACCTAAAACCAAATAGCCTTATCCGCACTTATCCGCGTACCTCCGCGCCATCCGCGGTAAACCCTCAGCGCGATTGCAAGTAAATCCGTCTCATTCGCACTGATCCGCGTTAAGCCTTCACGCCAACAGCCACCGGAAGCTGCTCCACAATCTCGATCCCAAAGCCCTGCAGCGCCGGAACATGCGTAGGCGTATTCGTCAGCAGCTTGATTCGGTGGATCCCTAGGTCCGATAGAATCTGCCCACCCAGACCAACCTGCCGCAGGGTCCGATGGCTGCGGTCATCCGCGCGGTCCTTCCCGCGAGCCTCACGATGCAGCACCACCCGAGCCGGGGTCACGCTCGCATCGATCCCAAATCCCTTCGTGCCATTGTGGAGATACACCAGCGCTCCACGTCCAGCCTCCGCAATCATGCGCAGCGATTCGTCCATCACCGCCCGGCAATCGCAAAGCGTCGTCCCAAATACATCCCCCGCCAGGCAGTGCGTGTGTACCCGAACCGGCACCACATCACCCTCACCCGTCACATCGCCAAACACCAGGGCCACATGCGACTGGTCGCCCTCGACCTCGCTCTCGTACGCAATCATCCGGAAGTCCCCATGCACCGTCGGCATCACCGACTCAGCCACCCGGCTGATATACCGCTCGTGCTGCAGCCGATAGCGGATCAGGTCCGCCACCGTCACCATCAACATCTCGTGCTCTTCACAAAATTTGATCAGGTCCGGAACCCGTGCCATCGTTCCGTCCTCGTTCATGATCTCGCAGATCACGCCCGCCGTGACCAGTCCGGCCATCCGCGCCAGGTCAACGGAAGCCTCCGTCTGCCCTGCCCGAACCAGAACGCCACCCTTGCGTGCCCGCAGCGGAAACACATGGCCAGGCCTCGCCAGATCCCGCGCCGTCGATCGCGAATCGATCGCCACCTTGATCGTGTGCGCCCGGTCCGCCGCCGAGATCCCCGTCGTCACACCCTCGCGCGCCTCGATGCTCTCCGTAAACGCCGTGCCAAAGCGAGACGTATTCTCCTGCGTCATCGGTCCCAGCCGCAGGTAGTCCGCGCGCTCCTCCGTCAGCGTCAGGCAGATCAGCCCTCGCCCAAACTTCGCCATGAAGTTGATCGCCTCAGGCGTTACAAACTCAGCCGCCAGCGTCAGGTCGCCCTCGTTCTCGCGATCCTCGTCATCGACGACCACCACCATCCGCCCCGCCCGAATCTCCGCTACCGCCGCTTCAACATCAGCAAACATGCACGTCACCTCTACCTATCTTAGTCGGTCAGCCCAGGTCATCAGCGCCGAAACCAATCACTTGACTTCATGCGACGGCACCCTCAGGATGAGACGTACCTTCAGGCCCCATCGCAAATGCCCGCAGAGAGTAGATGCTCGGCACGCGAAAGATCCTCATCTCTTTGCAGTCTTGTAGCGCTTTTCCTCCTTTCGCCAGGCACATTAAAAATCTAAGGAGAGATTCGCCCTTTTCTCGGCGGCACACCATTGCATGAACCTACAACAGAAAAATGGCTTCCAAAGAGCCGTTGAAACACAGCGACATTCCATACTGACCACCATGAAGCTAGGCGCTGGACGCCCTCTCGAAGCCAAGGAGGACAACTATGAGCGAATCTTCATAATGTTGAACGCTCTTTCCTTTCCCAACCTGGAAGCTGACGTCATACAGGCAGCCGCCATCATCGCAACAACTCTGAGCCGCCCCATGGAGATCCAGAAGCCTCCGGCGGATAACGGCGCAGCGCGTTCACTCTTGACCCTCGAGGGCGATTCGTCGACAGTGAGGCTACTCATGCTCGGCGTCAGTGTCCGCCTCGATAAGGATCAACTGAAGCATCAGCACCCCGACCAGCCCATTGGTTCCAGGCAGAAGGGTGGCGGCAATCGCTTCATAGCCACCTGTAGCGCTGCCTGGCATGAACAGGTCACCCTGCCACATATGGCCGATTGGGCCAGCAGACTTCCCGCCATCAAGGCAGGTCATAAGGTGTATCACGGTCAGGCGACACCAGTGGACGGAATCCACTACGAGGGGTCCTGCCTCATGGCGAACAACAAAAAATACGTGCTTTTCCATTGTTATCCGGAGGACGGCTCGGACCTGCAATGGGGTTCTTAGAAAAGGAATCGCCAACGCAACGATGCCGCCTCATGGGCGGCATCGTTGCAAACACAACCAGAAATCTACAGCGTTGACTCGATCTCAAAGCCCCAGGCCTCTAAGAGGGCCTCCGGGATGTACTTTGAGTTCTTGTTCCGCCGCGCCCACTCCCGCAGACGAGTCGACCGGATGTACTGGTCCGGGGTCAGCTTGAACTCTTTGACAACCATCTCGAACGATGTAACAGTGGGGACCACCGGGCCGATCGGCTCAGGCTTACCCCAATTCGGATTTCCACGACGCTTTGCCATTCTCTTTTATCCTCGACAGAATCAACTTCGTGAACCGTTCTCACTGAGAGACGTATTTCGGCCACAAATATCATTCTAGCCTACTTGGCAGTCTTTAATCAGAGTGATCCTCACGTCTCGACAAATAGACAGCATCGCTTCAGCGTCGCTACTCAACATCGATTCCTGGCAGGAAGGGTCACGCGTATGACAGAACCAGCGATCCTCGCGATTTCGCCATTCTTCATTGTCAGCAACGTCGATCAAACCATCGCCTTTTACCGTGACAAGCTTGGCTTCGAGCCAACCTTTCAGCAGCCGGACGAAAACCCCTTCTTTGCCATCCTAGGTCGCGAAGGCGCACAACTCTTCGTCAAGTCTGATAGAGACACAACGCCCCTGCCAAACTCTAGACGTAACCCTTCCATGAGGTGGGATGCCTACGTCTACTCGCCTGATCCCGATGCACTCGCCGTGGAATTCTCCGATCAAGGCGCTGTATTCAGCATGCCCCTCGAGGACACCCACGATGGCCTTCGCGGCTTTGAGATCTGCGACCCTGACGGCTACGTCTTATTCTTTGGCCGACCGAGGTAAGCGGAACTGCTCTACAGCGGCATCTCCATAAACACATCAGCCCGCCCATAGGCCATCGGCGGCAACGAAGCAACCGGCACATGCCGAAAACCAACCGACTCATACAGGTGAACCGCATTTGCCAGCTTCGTATTACTCCCCAGAAACAGGGATCGCACCCCCATCGCCTTTGCCTGAGCAATCGCATACTCGATCAGCCGCCGGCCGATTCCCAGCCCGCGCAGCCTCGGCGACACCGCCATCTTCGATAGCTCATACACCCCATCGTTCATCGGGATCAGCGCCACACACCCCACTGCCTCAGCATCCGCATACACCATAAAGACCTGCCCACCCTTGCCCAGGATCAGGCTTTCAGGGTCACCCAGCGTCTCAACGTCCCTCGCTTCCAGCGTAAAGAAACGCGTAATCCACTCCTCGTTCAAAGTCCGAAAGCTCCGAAACCCCGCAGCATCCTCCCCCGCAACCAGGGCGCGAATCTCGATCACCGGCACCACGCCATCAGCCTCTGGATACTTCACCGCATTGCTCGACATATCGCTCAACCTCTACAAAGAGTGTGCCAGCGCCACTTCATGACGTCCAATATCTTGTTCCATGCAATCATGACTTCAAACCTATGGATCAGGATGTAGAGCTTCGCCACCTCCGTTACTTTGTCGCCGTCGCCGAAGAACTGCACTTCGGCCGTGCCGCCGAGCGCCTGCATCTCTCGCAACCGCCGCTCTCGCAGCAGATCCGTAGCCTCGAATCCATCCTCGGCTACACCCTCTTCATCCGCACCTCGCGCTCCGTCAAGCTCACCGCCGCCGGTGAAGCCTACCTCGAACGCGCACGCCGCACCCTCCGCAATGTTCAGCGCGACATCGAAGAGACCCGCAGCATTGGTCAGGGAGAGGTCGGCTCGCTCCACATCGGCTTCGTCGGCTCCGCAGTTCTCACAACGCTTCCCGCAATCTTCCGCGCCTATCGCAACGCCTATCCCCGCGTCCATCTCCACCTTCACGAGTCGTTCACCGCAGATGTCATGCAGGGCCTTGAAAACCGAACCCTCGACGCCGGAATCCTTCGCGATGGCGACGCCGTCAAGACGCTCCACGTCACCACCCTCTTCTCCGAGCCCTACGTAGCCGTCCTCCCAACCTCGCACCCCTGCGCCCACCAGAAGACCATCTCACCCGGCTCACTACGCGACGACCCCTTCGTCTACTACCCCCGAACCGCCGGCGCACGGGCCTTCGAAAAACCCCTCACCCTCTTCGAGGAGCACGGCTTCCGCCCCCGCATCGTCCAGGAAGCCTCCCACTGGCTCACCATCCTCAGCCTCGTCGGAGCTGGTCTCGGCGTCTCGGTTGCCCCCGCATGTGTCGAACGCATCGCCGTCCCCGGAGTCGTCTGCATCCCCTTTCGCAGCGCAAAAATCGTCAGCAATATTGAACTGGCCAGAACAGTCGGCGATACCCGCCCCATCGTCGAGCACTTCGCCCAAATCGCCACCAGCGCCCCAAGGCTCAGGCGTCCAAAACCATTCCCGCAAACTTGACAAACACAAGCCTCCGCAGCCCCCCGCCTCACGCTGCACAGGTCCGCACACCGCACCGATGCGCGGACCTAAAACCTCTGTTTTGAATACTTTCGTACTTAGGGGCGGGGGGGAGGGGGTGGGTAGCCATCCACCGAAATAGCTTCCGAAGTAGTGGGCAGTATCTGCACCAGCGAAGGAGCCCTCGCAGCCGCATCACGCTCCATCGCCACATGCTCCGCAGGCGAATCAGGATTCACCTCATAACCCGCAGCAACCAGCTCAGGCCGCGTGTAATCCCACGCGTAATCATCCGTAGTCTTCACCAAAATAACGATCGCTACAAGCACTACAACAGCCGTAAACAGAGCGCCTTCCGGGCCGAAATCATCGCCAGTCAGCCACGCCGAGCCGATCGCCCGCGTCTGCACCACAGAAGAAAACGTGCTCACACCGCGAACCGGAAGCCCAAAGATCAGCGCCAGGCTGCCGCTCCATGCAAAGTGCAATCCCCACGGAAGCCAAAGCCCGTGCGTTCGCAGCCACGCAACCGACAGCAGAACGCTCCCAATCATCGTCACCAGGATGCTGATACCCGTTGAGTCCGGGCTGATTCCATGCGCGATACCCAGCAGAATTGCCATCAGCGCTGTAGCCCAACCAGCACCAACAGCCTCGATCAGCCGTCGAAACGCAAACCCACGCAGCGCAACCTCGAGAGCCAGCGTCGAAAAAAGCAGTGCCGCAACATGCCAGCCGAGCAAGCCAAACGCCCGATGATCCGTCCAGAACCGCACATGCAACGCCCGCGCCAGCGCCATTGGCAGCACTGAAGCCACCGCGATTCCCCAGCCAATCGCCGCACCAAGCAGCCATTCGCGCCCCGAAGTCAGACGCTTCGGCAGACCAAGCGCACTCCGCAACGTCACGCGACCGATGCGCGACATCGACGCCAACAACGTAAAACCTACAAGGAGCAGGAAGATAAGGAACAGCCCCGACAGCAAAGGTCGAGCATCCTCGATATCGAAGCGATTCGTCAGCCCTCGCGCAGCGCGCCCTGCAAGCGCTTCAGAGAGCGTGAACCACAGCAGCGACGCAATAAACAGCGCGAACTGGAGCGATCGCCGCAGTTTGCGATTCGGCGTACTCGTTGAAGCGAATTGCGGCAATGAGGCGAACTCCCTGTTGCTGCTTAGGCAGTCGTATAGAACTGCGCCATGTTCCGAAACTTCTCATACCGGCGATCCAGCATCACCTCGACCGGCAAACCGCGCAGGTCGCCAAGATGATGTCGCAACCGCTGATCGACCAGCGCCATCGCCGCCGCAGGATCAGCCTGTGTTCCACCCTCAGGCTCAGGAATCACGTCATCCGCGCAGCCCAGCGCCTTCGCATCCTTCGCCGTGTACTTCAGCGCCGCTGCAGCCTGCTGCTTCTTGGTCGCGTCCTTCCACATGATCGACGCGCAACCTTCCGGCGAAATCACCGAGTAGATCGCATTCTCGAGCATCAGCACACGGTCAGCCACAGCCAGCGCCAAAGCACCGCCCGAACCGCCTTCACCCGTAATCGTCGCGATCGTAGGAACCCGCAGTCGCGACATCTCCAACAGGTTTCGCGCAATCGCCTCGCCCTGACCGCGTTCTTCCGCGCCGATCCCGGGATTCGCTCCCGCAAGATCCAGAAACGTAAACACTGGCCGTCCAAACTTCTCGGCCAGCTTCATCGCCCGCAGGCTCTTCCGATAGCCCTCAGGATCAGGACTGCCGAACTTCCGCGCCACGCGCTCCTTCAGCGTCCGTCCCTTCAGGTTCCCGATCGCCAGCACCGGCTCGCCATGGAATAGAGCCATCCCGCAGGTCATCGCCGAGTCGTCGCCATAAGCACGGTCGCCGTGAATCTCGCTGAAGTCGGTAAACAGTCCGTTGATGAAGTCCATCGGATGTGGGCGCTGAGCGTTACGCGCGAGCTCCGTTTTGATCCATGCTTCTGGAACAGGTGCCTGAATCGTTCTGCTGCTCTCTAGGTCGGCCATGCAGTCCTCAGTCTAGTGGTACGCACGCGCAGACGCAATGTACCCCCCGCGATCGACGGCGACTCAATCGATCCCTTACCGTATCGCTGAACCAGAAGGCGGCATACGAGGAGGAATAGCGACATTCGGCGCCTGTGTGCAAGCGAAGTTTGCCGCATCATTCGTGCTGCCGCTACCGCGATACGCCGCGATCTGCGGATAAGGACACAGCGGACGCGTCATCGCACTTGCACCTCCAGCCACCGCAGCAGTGTATTGCGAGGCGATGATCGCCTCAGGCGCCTTTCCCGTCTTCACCCACTCATCCATCGCCAGGTTCACATCATGGTGCGCATCATCGGTGCCTTCACCGTCGAACCAGCCAAGTTGGCCGAAGTAGGTCGGCCCAGAGCCGCCAATGCAATGCTGCATTCCCGGAACCATATACAGCCGCATGGACGTATTCCCCTCGCCCTTCGTAGCAGCAGACACACTATTGAAGTAGCTGATCGAACTGAGCGGCGAGACCGCCGGGTCGTTCCAGCCGTGATACATAATGAGCTTTCCGCCACGCTTGAAGAACGGCGTCAATACCGGATTCGTCGCATCGACGGCAACAGACGTCACAGCATTTGCCTGCTGGTAAGCCTCATCCGAAGTGACAGAGTCTCCCGTCCACAAAGCATTGTCATAAACCATATTGGCGAAGTAACCCTGCTCGTACATCGTCATGCCGGGGATTGGCAGTTGCCCACCACCCGTGATCCACGTCGCCCAGCCACCCGCACCAAGCTCCCCTCCCGGAAGATATCCAGGAAAGATAACCTCGTTGTCGCGTGTGTGCGAACCAGCGTAGAGTGCCTTCAGATAAGCCACCTGCACAGGCAGCAGGCAGGAGTTATTCGCTCCAGCCGTCCCCTGCTTGTCCTTACAGGTCAGAACCTCGGGATCGAAGAAACATTGCCGCGCATCTCCAATGATTCCATCGCGCACACCGTCCAAAGCATCGCAGGCAGCCAGAACCGCCGAACTGATCGTTGCAAGCTGCGCTGTTGAAATTGAGCTAAGCGGGTTCAGTTTCCGCTGCTTCTCATTGTTGAACGCATTGGTCATCAAACCAGTCCAGTCATACGCCGGATCACCGGCAACGATCCCGTCATAGTCCGCGGGATAGCGCTGTGCTTCCATCAACGCCTCTCTTCCGCCGTCCGAACAGGATGAGAAGAAGGAGTGCGCTGCGGGCGCGCCATAAAACCCACGCACAATCTGGTGCGAAGCCTCGGTCATCAGGTGGACCGCGCGATAGCCGAAATCAATCACCTTCTGAGGATGTTCCAGCGCCCAGCCGCCGCTAAGAGCAGCATCGGTGTGGCCAGCGTCCGTGGCTGCGGCCGCATAGCCCTGCATCAGCGCCTCGGACAACGCAAGGTAGTCGATCGACCCGGCAAAACCCGCATTGCCCGCACCGCGAAAGCTGCCATTCCAGCTCTCCGGTAACCAGAGTTCCATCTCGATATTGGAGTCGGATGTCGGCGTCATCTGGACGGTCACTCTGCAAAACGCCGGTAACGAGGCACTCCCCACCCCTGCCGGAAGATCGGACGTGTCGCCCGCCTCAATCGATTGCGCCCCGAGTACCTTCCCGCCAGCCAGCTGAAAATCCTTGATTGCGGTGCACGCCCCTGGCGCTGTGCGAGTCGATGAGGAAGCCCACGCAGCCCGCAGCGGCGAAGAACTGTTGATCAGCAAGATGGAGGCAACCGACACGAATAGCGTACATGTAGACAAAACAGAGGTTCGAAACCGGAAATGTGGTTGAGACATAGTTACATTAGTAACAAAACTAAAGTAACACGTCTATGCGCTGGATTCATATCGGCACATTTTCTTTATTCGTCAAAGTAATGGGTATCCGCAATAAATACCGCAAAGTGAGCCTTATTCCTCCACGCCCCAGCTCAACGCTGCAAGGCAGCCTGATTACTCAAGTAACTAGATCGGGTAATTTCTTCCCACCTGCGCTTGGGGCACTAGTCCAGAACGCGTACTCCACCAATTCCCACCAACTCCTCGACGTTATCGATAAACAGCCGATCCGCAGCGACCCGCACGTCATGCGGCTCCAGCACGGCGCAAAACTCGCCCGGCTCCTCGAGATCCAGCAGCAGCTTCCCATTCCCTGGAGCTCCCCTCAGGATCGCCAGCAGCTTCTCAAGCAGCGCCGTATCCGGACTATGCAGCGGCACCTTGATCCGCAGTGAGTCCGGCAGCTTGATCTTCACATCTTCAAGCGCCTGGATCGAGGACACCGCCAGCTTCGGGGCCGAATCCTCCTCACCCCGCAGCACCCCCCGCACCAGCACCGGCACCGAGATCTTCAGCTTCTCCGCCAGCTTCTCATAGCTCTGCGGAAACGCGATCAGTTCGATTTTCCCGACCGTATCCTCAAGCGCCGCCTGCGCATACATCTCGCCCGACCGCTTCGACTTCGCCACCTTAAGCTGTGTAATCACGCCCGCAATCTGGATCTCGTTCTGCGGCTCCTCGCTGCGCCCACGCTTGAACACCTGCGGCTCCGGCTTCATCTCGCAAGCAGTCGCCGTGTCGACGACCTTCAGGTTCCGCAGCTTCTCCCGGTACTTATCCATCGGATGCCCGGACACGAAGAAGCCCAGCACATCCTTCTCGTTCTGTAGCCGCGTGTGCTCATCCCACTCCGGCACCTTCGGCAGCGCATCTTCACTCGCTGCAACATTCACCGGCCCATCGTCAAAGATCCCGAACAGCCCATGCTGCCCTGACTCCTCATCCCTCTGCGCCTTCTGGGCCCGCTCCATCGCCTTGTCGAGCGCCGCCGTCACCTGCGCACGCCCGCCGAAGCAATCCATCGCACCAGCCTTGATCAGCGACTCAAGCACTCGCTTGTTCAGCAGCCGCAGGTCCACCTTCTCGCAGAACTCCCACACGTTCGCGAACCCCGCCTTACCCTCTGCCTGCAGCGCCGTACGAGCCGCGATGATGGAGTCAATCGCATTATGTCCAACGTTCTTAATGGCCGCCAGTCCAAACCCAATCGCCGCACCAGCCTCAGTCTTCACCGGGGTAAAGTTCGCATCGGATACCTGCACATTCGGCGGCACCACCGGAATGTTGATCTCGCGGCACTCCGAGATGTACTTCACCACATTCTCCGGCTTCGACGTTTCGCTCGTCAGCAGCGCAGCCATAAACTCCACCGGATAGTGGGTCTTCAGCCACGCCGTGTGATACGCCAGCAGCGCATACGCCGCCGAGTGCGACTTATTAAATCCATATTCCGCGAACTTCGCCATCAGGTCGAAGATGTTCCCCGCGATTTCCTTCGGGTGCTTGAGCGAGGCAGCGCCGGCCATGAACTGCACCTTCTGCTTCGTCATCTCCGCAACGTCTTTCTTACCCATCGCCCGTCGCAACATATCGGCCTGACTAAGCGAGAAACCCGCAAGCCGATTGGAGATCTGCATCACCTGTTCCTGGTACAACATCACGCCCAGGGTCTCCTGCAAAATGGGTTCCAGCTCCGGCAATTCGTACGAAACCTCGCGCCGCCCCCACTTGCGTTCGATGAACTCATCGACCATCCCGCCCTGGATCGGACCCGGTCGATACAGCGCATTCAAAGCCGTCAGATCCGCGACTGTATTTGGCTTGTACCGCCGCAACACATCCCGCATCCCGCCCGATTCAAACTGGAACACGCCCGACGTCAGCGCCCGGTGAAACACCTGCTCATACACGTGCGTATCATCCAGATCGATCGTCGCCATATCGACCTCAATCCCGGTCGTCTGCTTGATCAGCTTCAGCGCATCGTCGATCACCGTCAGCGTCGTCAGCCCGAGGAAGTCCATCTTCAACAGGCCCATCTTTTCGATGGCGCCCATGTCATAGGCCGTCACAATCGAGTCGTCCTTCGCCCGCGTCACTGGCACCAATTCCGTCAACGGCTTCGGCGCAATCACCACGCCCGCAGCATGAACACCTGCTCCCCGCACCAGCCCTTCAAGCCTTAGCGCTGCGTCGATCAGCTCCTTGATCTTCGGATCGCTGTCGTAAGCCTGCCCCAGCGTAGGCGACTCCGTCATCGCCCGCCCAATCGTGATCCCGATCGTCGGCGGAATCATCTTCGCGATCCGGTCGACCTCACCATACGGCATGTCGAGCGCACGTCCAACGTCCTTGATCGCCGCCTTCGCCGCCATCGTGTTGAACGTAATAATCTGCGCCACCTGGTCGCGCCCATACTTGCGATTGACGTACTCGATCACCTCGCCGCGCCGGTTCATGCAGAAGTCGATATCGATATCTGGCATCGAAATTCTCTCCGGATTCAGGAACCGCTCGAACAGCAACTCGTTCTGCAGCGGATCGATATCCGTAATCTCCATGCAGTACGCCACCAGCGATCCCGCTGCCGATCCACGCCCCGGTCCCACCGGAATATGCTGCTCCCGCGCATACTTGATAAAGTCCCACACGATCATGAAGTAGCCCGGAAACTTCATGGCCTTAATGCAATCAAGCTCGCGATCCAGCCGAGCATGGTAGTCGGGAATCGTCTTCTTCAACTGACCGCGCCCACGCAGATGAGCCACCGCCGTATTCAGCCGCTTCTCCAACCCCTCCCGGCATACCTGCTCGAAGAACGTATCGAGCGTCTCGCCCACCGGCACCGGAAAGTCCGGAAACGGATTGTCCACCTTCGTCATCTTCAGGTTGCAGCGATCGACAAACTGCATCGTCCGATTGCACACCTCAGGGTTCTGCGCGAACGTCCGATGCATCTCCTCTGCCGACTTCAGGTAGAACTCCTGCGTGTCGAACTTGAACCGCTTCGGGTCATTCATGCTCCCCGCCGTCTGCACACACAGCAGGATCTCGTGCGCCCGCGAGTCGTCCTCCGCCACATAGTGCGCATCGTTCGTCGCGATCAGCGGGATGCCCAACTCCCGCTCCATCTTGAATAACGCATGGCACACCGCCTTGTCCGGCTCCAGCCCATGGTCCTGAATTTCGAGAAAGAAGTTACCCTTCCCAAATATCTCTTCGAACCGACCCGCAGCACCCTTTGCCTCGTCGTACTTCCCGGCCATCAGGTGCTGATTCACCTCACCCGCCAGGCACCCCGAGAAGCCGATCAGCCCCTCCGTATGCTTCGCCAGAAAGTCCTTCGAGACCCGCGGCTTCCGGTAGAACCCATGCAGCGCCGCCTCACTCGTCAGCCGGACAAGGTTCCGATAGCCAGCCTCGTTCTCCGCCAGCACCAGCAGGTGGTTGTACTTGTCGCCCTCAGGCGCAGCGCGATGGTCATCGTTCTTGCAGATATAAAGCTCACAGCCAAGAATCGGCTTGAGCCCCTTCTTCTTCATCGCGTCGAAGAAGTGCACCGCCCCATAGATATTCCCATGGTCCGTCATCGCGGCAGCCGTGTGGCCCATGCCGCTCAGGTGCGCCGCAAGCTTATCCACGTCGCAGGCCCCATCGAGGAGCGAATAGTCAGTATGAAGATGGAGGTGGGTAAACTCTGCAGCAGCCATACCCCCATTCTAGGCGTTCCAGCCGGCGCTATAATCTGAGGAAAAGCCGTCCCAATCCAACCTTAGACCGTCTCGTAATCCTCAACAGCAAGCAGGCTCACTCTGCCGTCCTTGCGTCGTAGCAGCTTGTCACAATGCTCGCTCAAGCCTCGAAGATGCAAGAGCTTGCCTTGGGCTCGGTAGCGCTCCGTCAGGGCTTCAATAGCCTCCAACGCTGAGGAATCCATGATCCGCGCTTCATCGAACTCCAGGTAGACCTCAGCCGGATCATTCTTCGGATGAAAGAACCGGGTGAACTGCGCAGCCGATGCAAAAAAGAGACTACCTCGTAGCCGGTAAGTCGTCCGACCGGGCACAGCCACAATCTGCACCTCAAGCTGCTGCGCATGATCCCACGCAAACACAAGCGCCGCGATCACGATGCCCGCGACCACCGCAACCGCAAGGTTCGTGAACACCGTCACAACGGTCACAGTCAGCATCACCAGCGTGTCGTGCTTCGGCACTCTCGCCATCCCGCGAAGGCTCTTCCAGTTGAACGTCTCCGCCGCCACCACAAACATCACCCCAACCAGCGCCGCCAGCGGAATGCGTTCGATCAGCCGCGAGCCCACAAGGATGAAGGACAGCAGAAATCCACCCGCAGCGATTCCGGACAGACGTCGCCGCCCACCCGCGTTTAGGTTGATCATGCTCTGCCCAATCATCGCGCAGCCGCCCATGCCGCCGAACAGCGCGCCAACAAAGTTCCCCACACCCTGCGCCATGGACTCACGATTCGGCCTGCCTCGCGTATCCGTCATCTCATCGATCAGGTTCAACGTCAGCAGCGTCTCCACCAGCCCAATCGTCGCGAGGATCAGCGCATAGGGCACGATGATCCGCAACGTCTCCAGCGTGTACGGAACTTCGGGAAGATGGAAATGCGGGAGCGTCCCATGGATCGACGCGAGATCGCCCACCGTACGCGTCTTGATCCCCAACGCAAAAGCAAGGCCACTCACCGCCAGGATGCCTGCCAGCGCAGAAGGAAAGGCCTTCGTCACCTTCGGCAGAAGAACAGTCACAGCGATCGTCAACGCTATAAGCCCCAGCATCACCAGCAGTTTGCCTGGAGCCATCAGCCCACGACGTCCATCGGCCGCTCGTACATAAAAGTGCTGCACCTGCGCCGACGCGATCACAATCGCCAACCCATTCACAAAGCCCAGCATCACCGCATGCGGCACCATGCGAATCAGCTTGCCGAGCCGGAACCACGCAAATGCCATCTGCAGAATGCCCGTAAGCACGATCGTGGCGAAAAGATATTGCACGCCATGCTGCACCACCAGCCCAGCAGACACCACCGCCATCGACCCCGCCGCGCCAGAGATCATCCCCGGCCGACCACCCCAGATTGCCGCCACCAGGCAGATGATGAATGCTGCATATAAGCCCGTCAGCGGATTGACATGCGCCACCAGCGCGAACCCGACAACCTCCGGCACCAGCGAAAGCGCGGCCGTCAGCCCTGCCAGCAACTCCGACTTAACATCATGTACATCCACAGCATGGCCCGCTTCCAAGTTGACTTTGGTGCATCTTCCATCTTCTGCGAATCGTCCCGAATGTCCTAATCGGTTCTGCTTGCAAGTAAACCCGCGTTACGGCTTCTGCTCTGCCGCAAGCTTCAATGAAGCCAGCCACGCCCGGTCCGCCGCCTCCAGCTTTGCCGACGGATACATCTTCGCCATCAACAAGCCATCCATCGACTCACGCATCACCACCAGCGTCTGGTCTCCCGGCAACGCCTTCAACTCCCACACATGGACAGCCTTCGCCGTCATCGCCGTTCCCGTCCAGCTCAGCCGCCGCTCCGGTTCGAAGAGTTGCACCTGCGAGTGGATCGTCGTCCCTCCGGCGACCCACGTAAAGCCGGTCCCACGCTGCAGCGGGCCCGCCACCGAGACGCTGTCAATCCCCTGCTGCCACTTCGGCCACGAAGACGCATCCACCAGCAGCGCCCACACCTTGGCAGGAGGCGCAATAATCCGGACCTCCAGCCGAGTCGTCACCGGAGCCTCCTCATGGATCGAACCTTTAGCAGCCAGTCGGCTCAGCGTAGCCATTGAATCCCCACACCCACTTGCAACGATCGCGCTACCTACAACCAACGCCACACTCAGCACTATCCGCAAGCACCCACCTCGTCTCTCTAATAAACTCATCGCAAGCCAGTCCCCTTATACTTGAACGAACGCAGAACCCAGGTCGCCCGCATACATTCCGCACCTGCTTAAAAGGACCCATGGCCGCACTCATCGAAGCAATCCACATCAAGCGCAAGTCAGTATTCGAGCTCGAAGACGTTCCCTACACCTGCCTCGACGCCGAAATCACCACCCCCACTGCGCGCGGCGGCCAGACCCTCGTCCGCCTCAAGATGCGCAACCTCCTCACCTCCGCCGTCTTCGAAAAGACCTTCAAGGCTGGCGACAAGTTCAAGGAGCCCGATCTCAACTTCGTCGACGCCTCCTACCTCTACTCCGACGGCGAAGGCTCCCACTTCCTCGATCAGGACTCCTTCGAGACCCTCACCCTCACCGGCGACATGGTCGGCAACGCCCTCGACTACCTCATCGAAGGCGCCCTCCTCCAGCTCTACATGTACAACGGCAACCCCATCGGCCTGCAGCTCCCCATCTTCGTCGAACTCGACGTCACCTACGCCGAGCCCGGCCTGCGCGGCGACTCCTCCAGCGGCAGCGGCACCAAGATGGCTCGCCTCGAGACCGGCCTCGAACTCCGCGTCCCCCTTTTCATCAAGGAAGGCGAGAAGATCAAAGTCTCCACCGAGAACCGCGACTTCGCCGGTCGAGCCTGATCCCCAATAAATTTCATCATCCACGGAACCAATCTCTTCACCACTCCGTAACCTAACTCCGAGACGATCCGGAAATCATCCCGTCTCAATCTCGGAGGATCTGTCTCGTGACCACGCAGCGTAAAGGCAAACGTAATCTCTGGCTCTGGATTGGCCTCGTTGTAGTCGCTCTCGCCGTCGTCGGCGGGGTTGTCTACGCAGCCACCTCCAGCAGCACCAAAATAGAAGCCTCCCAGCTCGCCAAGGCGGAAAAGGGGGACATCGCCCGCTCCGTCGTCGCCACCGGCAAGGTCCAGCCCATCACCAAGGTCGAGGTCAAATCCAAGGCCTCTGGCATCCTTACCAATCTCAACGTGGACATCAACGACCAGGTCCACCGCGGTCAGCAGATCGCCCAGCTCGATCAGGTCGAAATTCTCGCTCAGGTCGACGCCCAGAAGGCCTCCCTCAACGCAGCCCAGTCCAACGCCGCCGCAGCCGCCTCCGCCATCGAATTTGACAAGGTAGCCGCCGAAGCGCCCGACCTCCCCATGTACAAGAACACCTACAATCGCGCCCTCGAAATGGCGAAGGACGGCGTCGTCTCCAAACAGGCTCTCGACGACGCCCAGCAGAAGTACCTCTTCGCCGCCAACACCCGCGACAAGGCCGTAGCCCAGATCACCGTAGACAACTCCAAGCTTCGCCAGGCCCTCGCCCAGGTCTCGCAGGCCAAGGCCTCCCTCAAGCAGCTTGAAGAGCAGCTCTCCTACACCGTCATCCAGTCCCCAATGGACGGCGTCATCCTCTCCCGCGACGTAGAAAAGGGCGACGCCGTCAGCTCCATCCTCGTCCTCGGCTCGACCGCAACCCTCGTCATGACCATCGGCGACGTCCACCAGGTCTACGTCCAGGGCAAGGTCGACGAGTCCGATATCGGCAAGGTCTACCTCGGCCAGCCCGCCCGCATCAAGGTTGAATCCTTCAAGGACAAGACCTTCTTCGGCAAGGTCACCCGCATCGCCCCCCTCGGCGTCGAGAAGGATAACGTCACCACCTTCGAAGTCCGTGTCTCCATCGACAACCCCGGCGGCGAGCTCAAGGCCAACATGACCGCCAACGCCGAGATCATCCTCGACGAGCACAAAAACGTCCTCACCGTCCCCGAGCAGGCCGTCCTCTACGACAAAGATCGCAACGCCTCCGTAGAAGTCCCCGACACCAAACAGAAGACCGGCCGCCGCAAGGTCTCCATCAAGTCCGGCATCTCCAACGGCACCAAAACTGAAATCCTCGCCGGCCTCAACCCCGGCGACACCGTAATTCTCCAGCAATAGATAAGCGCACTTCAGGTGGAAGCACAGAGCTTCAGCCCTGTGACAAAACACCACCAATAAGGGGCTTCAACCCCGGCCTCACACACTACAAAGGAGCCACCAAATGAAAGCCATCCTCCTCACCGCCCTCCTCGCCACCAGCGCCTTCGCCGCCGACCGCACCTTCGACCGCACCCTCAACGTAGCCTCCACCCCGAACGTCACCGTCTCCACCGGCTCCGGAAACGTCCATCTCCACGCCGGCTCCGACAGCCAGATCCACGTCGTCGCTCACATCCACTCCGGCAACAACAGCTGGTTCGGCTCCAGCAATGACGTCGAAGCCCGCATGCAGCAGATCGCCAACAATCCGCCCATCCAGCAGTCCGGCAACGACGTTACCATCGGCGAGCGTCACGGCAACAACGACCTCTACCGCAACATCTCCATCGACTACGACATCACCCTCCCCCACGCCTCCGCCATCAGCGCCAACACCGGCTCCGGCGACGTACAGATCGAGTCCGTAGGCGCCAGCCTCAAAGCCAACACCGGCTCCGGCAACATCAAGGCACAGGGCATCCACGGCGTAGCCACACTCGAAACCGGCTCCGGCGACATTGAACTTCAGGAGACCGCCACCGGCGACATCCGCGCCCACACCGGCTCCGGCAACATCCACCTCGCCGGGGTAGCTAGTGGCCTCCAGGCCCAGACGGGCTCCGGCGACATCGAAATCGCCGGTAACCCCTCCACCGACTGGAAGCTCGAAACCGGCTCCGGCAACATTCGCATGAATCTTGGCTCCAGCGCCCGCTTCAGCCTCAACGCCAGCACCGGCTCCGGCTCCGTCAACGTAGCCCAGCCCATCACCATGCAGGGCTCCCTCAACAAGCACCACGTCTCCGGCACCGTCAACGGCGGCGGCCCCGTCCTCCGCGCCGACACCGGCAGCGGCGACATAGAAATCCGCTAAACCCAACCACGATGCTGGGAGGTGGGAATATACAAACTCCTACCTTCCAGCCCGTCTTCTACCGTTGCCTTGCCTCTGCCTCTGCCCACCCACTTAAAACCTCCGTCATCTCGACCGGAGCAACGCGAAGTCGAACACCCCCGCATTAGCCGCTGCCCTTGCCGTTGCTTGCCTTCCCCAGCATTCGCCCATATTCATAGGCCTTTCCGCCCCTGAAAAGAATGAACCTCCAAAAACACCAGCAAAAAGCGTGTCAAGCCCCAGACCTCCCTAACCCCTTTAGAATGTGGCCAACAAAGTTGGCAGGGAGATACCCCCCAACCTGCTATTCTGTTAATAGAGGTAAAAAGCAAAAGGCCCGGCCACCAGCCGGGCCTTTTTGCGTGCCCCAAAGCGTGACCCCAGCCACGTACCGACAGGTACCCCACCAAGTCCTTTCGTTTGAACACTTTCGTACTCAGGTACGGGGGGATAGGAGTACCACATGAGCCAGCCCGAAGCCCGCACCCACCGCTGCCGCCACCTCTTCACCCAGGGCCACCAGTGCGGCAGCCCCAGCCTCCGCGAAGAGAACTTCTGCTACTACCACCACACCAGCCGCATCCCCGCCCCGCGCCCACCGCGCCGCACCCCCTGCGAGACCGAAGACTTCCACCTCGACATCCCCGAGGACCGCCCCGCCCTCCGCCGCGCCCTCGGCGAAGTCCTCCGCCGCCTCGCCGCCGGCCGCATCGACACCAAAACCGCAGGACTCCTCCTCTACGGCCTCCAGGTCGTCGGCTGCAACCTGCCCCCCGACCCCGAACCGCTCACCACCCCCGACCTCACCAAGACTCCCGTCCAGCACGTCGTCATGGACCCCGTCCACGGCCCCCTCGCCCCCGCCGAAGACCCCGAAGCACCCCTCGAACCAGGCCAGGCCCGCACCTCCCCCGCCCGCTTCCGCCACACCCAGGACCTCGCCCTCCAACAGGAACAACACGACCAATACGACAAAGCCACCGCAGAAATCGACGCCAGAGCCGCCAGAAAACGAACCTCCGTCAACCACAACCCCTACGACCGCTACCAAACCAACCCGCCACCAGAAAACAACGCCGAACTCAACCGACTCCTCACCCTCTGCCCACCCAGCATCGAACCCGACTACGAATCACACGGATAGATAGCGCAACCGCCACCCCGGTCCTCAGCCGCATAAACTAATCAAATGACCTTAAGCCTCATCGTCTTCGACCTCGACGGCACCCTGATCGACTCCCGCGTCGATCTCTGCAACGCCGTCAACGCCACACTCCAGCACCTCGGCAGACCTGCACTGCCCCAAGCCGTGGTAGCCACCTACATCGGCGACGGCGTCGGCATGCTCATCCGCCGAGCCCTCGGAGACCCGGCAGGAGAGCGGCACGACGATGAGTATGTAACATCAGCAATCACATATTTTCTGGAGTACTACCACGTTCACAAGCTCGACAACACCTACGTCTACAAAGGCGTTCTCGAAGCACTCGAAACCATCAAAGCCGCGAATCCAAAGATCCTCATGGCCGTTCTCACGAACAAGCCCGTCAATCCATCCCGAGCCATCTGCGCCCACTTCGGCCTCGACCGCTACTTTTTCCAGAACTACGGCGGAAACAGCTTTCACACCAAGAAGCCCGATCCGCTAGGCCTGCAAACCCTCATCGCCGAAGCTGCTGCACTCTCCGGCAAACCACTCACGCCATCGCAAACCCTCATGGTCGGCGATTCGGACGTAGACATTCTCACCGCACGCAACTGCGGTGCGCGCTCGCTTGGCTGCACCTTCGGCCTCGCTCCACACTCACTCGCCGCCGCGGAACCCGACGCAACCGTCGATGCACCATCCGAATGGCCAGCAGCAATTGACCGCTTACTTATAGATTGATAATCTCGGATCAAGGCGATGGGGTTCCGCCATAACCGCCAGGCAACAGGCTGGCTGATGACTCCTACGATCTGCTCGTAGGAGACCCATGCTTTTCATTCGTCAACTCAAAGACACCGCGCGTTGGCTCATTCTCGCCATCGCAGTCGGAATCCTTGCTGGCTCTGCGTCAGCCCTCTTGATTGTCATGCTCAACTGGGCAACAAGCACGCGCGAAGCGCATCCGTGGATCATCGCCTTGCTGCCGATCGCAGGCCTCGTAGTCGGCTTGATGTATCACTACTTCGGTCGCTCCGTCGAAGCCGGTAACAATCTCATCGTCACCGAGATCCACGCCGAAGCCCGCGAAGCGCGTTCCACAGTTCCCTTCCGGATGACACCGCTCATCCTGATCGGAACAGCGCTCACGCACCTCTTCGGCGGCTCCGCAGGCCGCGAAGGAACGGCGCTTCAGACAGGAGCATCGCTGGCCGACCAGATCGACCTGATCCTCAGCCACATTCCACACCTGAGCCTGAGCAGGAGAGATCGTCGAACGCTCCTGATTGCCGGCATCAGCGCAGGCTTTGGCTCCGTCTTCGGCACACCGCTCGCAGGCGCAGTCTTCGGCCTGGAAGTCCTGACCATCGGCAGCGTAGGCTACGACGCAATCTTCCCCTGCTTCCTCGCCGCCTTCGCAGCCGATTACGTCACACACGCGTGGAGAGTTCACCACACCATCTACACCGTCACCGAACTCGCTCCACTTACGCCGATCAACATGCTCGCAGCCATCGTCGCAGGCATTGCCTTCGGCATCACAGCCTTACTCTTCGCCCGCACAACGCACGCCATTTCAGCCATCTTCAAGAAGCATGTAACCTACGCTCCATTGCGGCCTTTCATCGGGGGATCGCTCGTAGCCATCGCAGTCTTCAGCATAGGAATCGCGCACACCAGCAAGTACATCGGCCTCGGGATTCCAACCATCGTCGCAGCCTTCTCACAGCATCTTCCGCGATACGACTTCGCAGCAAAGTTCGCCTTCACCACCGTCACACTCGGAGCAGGCTTCAAAGGCGGCGAAGTCACGCCGCTCTTCTACATCGGCGCAACGCTGGGAAACGCACTCTCGAGCTTCTTACCGTTACCGTCGTCGCTTCTCGCCGCAATGGGTTTTGTAGCCGTCTTCGCAGGAGCAGCAAACACGCCGATCGCCTCAAGCCTCATGGCCCTCGAACTATTCGGACCAGAAGCAGGAGCCTTCGCAGCCATCGCCTGCGTCACCAGCTATCTGTTCTCCGGCCACAAAGGCATCTACCACGCACAGAAGCTCGGAACATCAAAAGAGTACACCGACGCGAAAGCCACAGATAACTTGTAATTAACACTGTTTTAGTTGTTCCGCGCACCCCAACCATAACGAACACCGCCTTGCGCGATGAACGGAATTCCCTGCGTCAACACAGGAGTTCGAGCCACATCCGCTCGTCGGTCCAGCAGATTCTGCCCCGAAACAAACGCCGTAAATCCGCGTCCCAGGCGTCGCTCGCCATACACATCGAGTTGAAAGAAGGAGTGCAGAACAAACGTATTCGCACTATCGTCAAACGCGCGTCCACTGTTCCTCGCCGACAGCGTCAACTCGCCAAACCGCACATTCTGGAATCGCAACTGAGCCGTAGCGATCTCACGCGCCACATCAGGAATCCAGTTCCCGACAAGCGTCGGTTGCGCTGAGAACTTCGTCACCACAGCATGCGCATACTGGTAGCCAAAGCTGCCCGAGACTCCATGCCCTTCATTCACATCAACGCTCGTCTCAATACCCTGACTCTGGATCTGTCCAAGGTTCTGCCGCATCTCGAGGATCGACGTCGCTGTACTGCTGATCACCACCGCAGCAACCGGTCGATTGATCTCAGTCCAGAAGTAAGTCGCTCGCACTGCAACACGCGGCAGCGCAACAGTGACACCGCCTTCAGCGCCAGTGGCTCGCTCCGACACCAGCTTCGGATTGGCCTGCGTCGTCTCCTGGCCAACCTGACCAGTCCGATAAAGCTCGTTCATCGTCGGTGTTCGAAACGCGCGGAAGCCTGAACCATGCAGCGATACCTGCCGCGAAAGCTGCCGAACCACGCCAACACGCGGACTGCTCACAATCTCATTCCGGTTCGGAATGACCGTTGCGACTGGCCCCGTAAACATCGTCGTGTCGAGGTTTGAAGCCGAATCGACCCGAATCGAAGCAGCGCCTGACCATCGACCATGCTCGGCAATTACCTCGCCAAATCCGCCGATAAAGCGTTGTCGCGATGTTGTAACCTGCAACGCTGTAGCCGGTTTCTCGCGATTGCCAGCGCGGATATCACGAACATCCGCACCACCGACGAATGCAATATGGGCAAGATGGAACGATGCATCGGTCGAAGCACCAAGCTCCTGCGTCTCGTTCTTCTGTACGCGTGTCAGTGTCTCTGCTCGTCGCCCGGCACCAAGAGACGAGAAGCGTTGCCGATAGGCTTCATCGCTGCCAAACAGCCTTGCACGACCGCTCGCGCGCGTTCCCGAGCTCCAATCATCACCGGCAAGATAACGCCATAAACGTGTTCCATTTGTCGTAACAGGAGTTCCATTGCCCCGCGCTTCGTTCAGCAGGTTGCCGGTCACAAACGCTCGCCCTGTTAGACCAAGCGTGCGGTCGACCTCAACGCGACCGTTCTCGAAGTGCACGTTCGCTGGAACATCAACAGGACCTCGAACCGCAGGCGCCGTGAGAATGTAGCCTGCAGTTCGGAAGTCCTCACCGGCAGCCAGTTCATGCCACTTTCCCTGTTGAAGATCGCCGCGGCCATTCGCAGTCCGCGTATCTTCACCTGCCGACGCGATACTGACATCCGCACGCGGTTCCTGCGGATGCGCTGCAGCGATGTCGATCACACCGCCAAGCGCACTCGAACCATACAGATCCGAGCCGCCACCGCTCGTAATCGTCACCGCCTCGATCGTTGCGGGAGGAAGCTCGTTCCAATGAATCCATCCACCAAACGGATCATTGAGCGGAGCAGAGTTCGCCAGGATCAACGTTCGACTCACCGCCGTAGAACCAAGCCCGCGAAGCGAAACACCCTGACTCGTAGGATTCTGGATCCAGCCGCTCGAACGGCGGAACAGCTCGAAACCAGCATGCTGTCGCAGCGATTCATCCAGCGTAAGCGCAGGATATTTCGTGAGCTTCTCACTACTCAGAGAACTCTGCGTCACCGCAGCAGGTCCCATCTCAACGCCACTCCGCGTAGCCGTAACGGTTGCATCCTGCATCAGCGAAGAAGGTGATAGCACCAACTGCACCTCGGTTCCATCTGACACCGCGACCGTTACACTTGCCGAGTTCATTTCTTGGCCGTATGCGTGCAGTACCGCAGTCCCCGCACCGTTCAAGTCGAGCGCGAAAGCACCCATTCCATCGGCGACAGTCGAGACGCGATGATCAGTCGTCTCCACTGTTGCTCCCGAAACCGATCTCCCGGAAGCATCAACGACATGACCATGTACTCGCACTTGTGCCTGTGCAAGACCTACGAAGACGAGACAAACAAATGACAATTTCAGGAGCATTATTTCCAGTTACCCTTCGAATCCACGATTCCAGTGGCTGACAACCCGCGTCTCTCGTTCGTAGCCAAGAACGCTGACCGATCCTGTGCCAAGGCCAAATAAGCTTCCACCCTCAGCCGTAAGGCCGATCCAGCGAGCCGCAAGAATACGGAGAATATGAGCATGAGCAAACAGCGCAACCGCACCTTCAGCATCCGGCGGAATCGCGGCGATCGCACGCGAGATCACTCCGTCAGCGCGCTCACCAACCTGCTCGACGGTCTCCCCGCCAATGATCTCGTCTTTCCAAACCGACCAATCCGGACGGTCGACACGGATCTCCTTGGTTGTTTTTCCCTCATAAATACCGTAATCCCACTCTCGCAAGCCTTCATCGATCACCGCGACCTCGCCGTAACCGGCAATCGAGCAGGTCTCGCGTGCCCGCTGCATTGGGCTCGTCAACACGGCGGAAAATTCCTTCCCCGCCAAATACTGCTTCAGCTCCGCAGCACGCAGCCGTCCGTGATCGGTAAGGGGAATGTCGGTACGACTCGTATGTGCTCCACTCAAACTCCACTCTGTTTCACCGTGTCGAATCAGCCAAAGTTCTACCATCGAAACCCTCCGTAGCCTTATCCTATAGGGATGGACTTCCAGCTCTCCACAACGTACAAACCGCAGGGCGACCAGCCCCGCGCAATTGCAGAACTCTGCTCCGGTCTCAACGCCGGCGAGAAGGACCAGGTTCTCCTTGGCGTCACCGGCTCCGGCAAGACCTTCACCATGGCCAAGGTAATCGCCGAGTTGAACCGCCCCGCGCTGATTCTCGCGCACAATAAGACCCTTGCAGCGCAGCTGTACCACGAATTCAAGACCTTCTTCCCAAACAACGCCGTCGAATACTTCGTCTCTTATTACGACTACTACCAGCCGGAAGCCTACATCCCCTCAGGCGACCTCTTCATTGAAAAAGAGGCCACCATCAATGAGGAGTTGGATAAACTTCGCCTCTCAGCAACCCGCACCCTCTTCGAGCGCCGCGACGCCATCATCGTCTCCTCGGTAAGCTGCATCTATGGTCTCGGTTCGCCGGAGGCTTACTACGGCATGTTGTTGCTGCTTGAGAAGGGTCAAAAGATCAAGCGCGAGGACATCACGCGCCGCCTCGTCGAGATCCTCTACGAGCGCAACGATGTTGACTTCCGGCGCGGCACCTTTCGCGTTCGAGGCGACATCATTGAGGTCTACCCAACCTATGACGAAAATGCCTATCGCATCGAGCTGTTTGGCGACGAAATCGACACTCTCTCACAGATCGATCCACTCTTCGGCACCGTAAAGCAGAAATACTCGCGGCTACCGATCTACCCGAAGTCCCACTATGTCGTGCAGCCCGAGCGCAAAAAAGCAGCAAGTGATTCCATCCTCGCCGAGATGGAGTGGTGGGAAAAGGAACTCGAGTCGCAAGGTCGGCTCGTCGAGTCGCAGCGCATTCACCAACGCACCCGATTCGACCTTGAAATGATCAAGTCCGTCGGTTACTGCCATGGCATCGAGAACTATTCACGTCACTTCTCCGGACGGCTTCCCGGCGAGCCACCGCCGACGCTCCTTGACTACTTTCCGCGTGATTACCTCCTCTTTATCGATGAATCGCACGTGACCGTCCCACAGCTTCACGGCATGTGGCACGGCGACCGCAGCCGCAAGCAGAACCTCGTCGATTATGGCTTTCGCCTGCCAAGCGCCATGGACAACCGTCCCCTCAAATTCGACGAGTTCGAAGGTCGCACCGGTCAGATCGTCTACGTCTCTGCAACTCCGGGACCATACGAACTCACAAAGGCAGCCGGTGTTGTAGTGGAACAAATCATTCGACCGACAGGGCTTATCGACCCGGTAGTCGAAATTCGCCCGGTCAAGGGACAAATAGACGACCTACTCGCAGAAATTCGTGATCGTGTCAGTAAAGATCAGCGTGTTCTTGTAACAACCCTCACTAAGCGCATGTCGGAGGACCTGGCCAACTACTACACCGAAGTTGGCGTCCGCTGTCGCTACATGCACTCCGAGATAGAAACTCTCGAGCGCATCAAGCTGCTTCGCGACCTGCGTAAAGGCGAGTACGACGTACTGATCGGCATCAACTTGCTCCGGGAAGGCCTCGACCTGCCCGAGGTCTCGCTTGTCGCCATCCTCGACGCCGACAAGGAAGGTTTCCTGCGATCGCAGGGCTCTCTCATCCAGACCATCGGGCGAGCTGCGCGTCATCTCGAAGGCCGTGCCATCCTCTACGCCGACAAGATGACGGACTCTATGCAGCGTGCCATCAATGAGACCGATCGCCGTCGTGAGAAGCAGGTCGCTTATAACGAGGAACATGGCATCACGCCCATGTCGATCATCAGGCCACTCGAGATGGGACTGGCCGGAATCCTCAAGGCGGATTACGCCGACCTGACCGACGACGCAGAAGGCGTTCCCGACTTCGCCACCCAGCAGGAGCTGGACACCTTCATCACGAAGCTCGAATCCGACATGCGCGAAGCAGCCAAGAAGTTTGAATTTGAAAAGGCAGCCAAGTTGCGGGACACAGTGCGGGAGCTACGCACAAAGGAGTTCCTCTTCTCGTAATGTCACGAGATCGTCACAGGGCAACGCGCACCACAACTTCCTGGGCGATTCCACGTCTACTTCTATGGATGCGGGACGTGCAGAGTTCCGGAAGGAGCCTTACCGCATCACAGGGGATCTATGAAGACTATTCGCCGAGTCCTATACACCATCACGTTTGGCGGCTTTGCGGCCGCGGCCTTCGCGCAGGCTCCGATCGTTCGGCAGCCGCCAACTCCGCCCGACGGGCAGCAGCCGCAACCGCAATATCAGCAGCAGTATCCGGCTCAACAGGGCCAAGACCCTCAGCAGGGCCAGTCTCCCCAGCAAGGGCAGTACCCGCCACAGGGTCAGTACGCTCAACCGCAGGATCAGCAGGGGCCGCCTCCACCGCCGATTCCGCCTCAGCAGCTCGATCAACTGGTATCTCGCATTGCCCTCTACCCCGACCCGCTGCTCGCTCAAACCCTTACCGCCTCGACCTACGGCAATGAGATCGCCGATGCAGCGGGATGGGCTGACCAACACGGCAACCTAACAGGCGATCAACTCGGTCAGGCGATCCAGGCCGACAACTTGTCCTTTGATCCGAGCGTTCTCGCCCTGCTACCTTTTCCATCCGTGCTCGACATGATGGCCCAGGACCCTGGTTGGGTGACCCAACTTGGTAACGCTGTACTCGCCCAGCGGCAGGATGTGATGGACGCCGTACAACGCCAGCGCCAGCATGCGCGAGGCTATGGCTATCTGGAGTCGAACCAGTACGACAACGTAGTAGATGATGGAGGCTATGTGGAGATTCAGCCGCTCAATCCCACACTCCTCTACGTTCCCATCTACGACCCGCGTCTCGTCTTCTACGCCCCGCGACCTGGCTTCTTCGTTGGTGGTGCGATCCGCTTCGGGCCCGCAATCACCATCGGAACCACCTTCGGCCGTTACGGCTGGTTCGGAGCAGGCTTTGGATGGTCGAATCACGCTATTCTCATCGACCGCCGTCCGTGGGGGCGCACCTGGGTTAATCGCGGCGCATACGTCCATCCCTACGCCAGACCGTATGCTCGTCCCGAAGGACAGCGTATCGAGCATCACGAAGTGCAGCGAAGCGAAGGTCGCCGTCGCTAGGACAAATGAGCAGCGGTCGTTGACCTAATGACCGCTGCTCTGCCTGATAATCTGAGCTGGTGAGACACCCTGTCCGCAGCCTGATCCTTGCAGCCCTCGCGCTACTTATCCTGCTCGTGGCCGGTGCGATCGTCAGTTATCGATCCATTCCCACCGGCGATACCTCGCAGCAGCGCTTCGATACGCTGATAGTCCTTGGCTCCCCCGCCACACCCGAAGGCAAGCCTTCACCCGAGCAGCGCGAGCGCGTTCTTGAAGGCATCCGCGAGTATCGTGCAGGCATCGCTCCGACGCTCATCATGACCGGAGGAGCCGCCCACAACTCCTTCACCGAAGCACACGTGATGGCTACCTTCGCTCGGAGTCAAGGTGTTCCCAACGCAGCGATTATCGAAGAACCGCGCGCGGCCAACACGATTCAGAACATCTTCTACTCCGCTGTAATCATGCATCAGCATGGCTGGTCCTCGGCTGAGATCATTAGCTCGCCCAGTCATCTTCCGCGCGCGTCCCTCATCATGCAAGCCTTCGACCGCGAACAGCCCGCACTCCAATTCAAGTGGCACGATCGCGCCGCCCGATGGCCACCTGAGTACGACTTGGCGAAGAGACTAGCCTTCTATAGCGCTGAGGCAAACTACTGCCTCCGCTTGCGACTGTTCGGCTTTCCACGCTCCAAGTTTCTACCCTCACCTTGAACCGTTCGTCTAAGCAGCGGCACCGCTATCAGTTTCGCGACTACTCCGCGCAAGGAAGTAGAAGCCTACCAGCATTCCGACGAGCATCAGCATTCCGGCAAACGACAAGATTCTGAGCACCGCGACCGTGTACCGTCCGGCAGAAGGAACATAATTGCAGCAATACAAAAGCACAAGATCCTTCATCGTTGCGATCTTTCGACCCGAGGCGTTTACCAGCGCCAGCCGGACATCACGTGCCGGATAGTCGATACCCGACAGGTACTCAGAAAGCCGCCCATCGGGCGTTGCAAACATGACCACACTTGAATGCGCGAACTGGTCAAGCTTCCCATCCGGCCCCGGCACCCGCACGTAATGGAAGCCCGTCGCCGCACTCAGCGCCGCGATGGAAGCCGCTTGCCCAGTAAGAAAATGAACACCTGATGCTGCCTCAGGTCCAGCCAGCGCCGTCCCACTCAGAAATTCGAGTTTCGCGGCTCGCGCATCTGCGGGCGTATCGGTTGGATCAATGCTGGCTACGACGACATCGAAGTCTTTGCCTGCAGCAAAGCCACTCGCATTAAGCCCAGCTTCCATCCCATGCAGAACCTGCGGACAGAGCATCTTGCACTTGAAGTAGACGAGCGCCAGCGCAATCGGTCGACCATGAAGCAGGCTTCCCAGTGTCACCGGGGTTCCTGCCTCATCAGCGAAGCCAGTCGCCAGAGGCAATGGCTGATTGAGACGCTGCTCTACCCCGGCATCTTTCAGGTATTGCGGCAGTTCTCCCTGCGCAGCAGCACCCAAAGGCTTATTAGCATCCATCAACTGCGCCGTCGCAGCAACACTGATCAACGTAACACTAAGCAAAAGAAGGAACCAACGAGAGAACCGGGACAACATGCCTCCGTACCGTTCGCTTCAATCGTACGCTTCGCTGACAGAACGCCTGCGACACTGACCCGCTATGATGGACACAACGCGCGTAGAGCTACGTTCACCGCGCCGAGGGCGACATGATCATCATCAACGACGAATTTGTAACGCTGGACACACCGACAGGTCCGATGCGGACTCACATCGTACGTCCCGCAGCACCTGGCCGCTACCCGGGCATCATCTTCTACTCAGAGATCTTCCAGATCACGGCGCCGATTCGTCGCACCGCGGCCATGCTTGCAGGTCACGGCTATATCGTCGCTATGCCGGAGATCTACCATGAGTTCGAACCTGCCGGCACGATTCTGGCCTATGACCAGGCAGGCTCCGATCGTGGCAATGAACTCAAATTCTCCAAAGAAGTGGCCGCATACGACGCTGATGGACGCGCTGTTCTCGACCATCTCGCGAGCCGCTCCGATTGCACCGGCAAACTCGGAGCGCTTGGCATCTGCATCGGAGGCCACCTGGCATTCCGTGCAGCTATGAACGCCGACGTCATTGCCACTGCAGCCTTCTATGCAACCGACATCTACAAAGGTTCGCTTGGCAAAGGAGGTGACGACTCGCTCGCTCGCGCTGCCGACATCGCCGGAGAGCTCCTCATGATCTGGGGCCGACAAGACCCCCACATCCCAACGGAGGGCCGGATGAAGGTGCTCACGCGGCTCAATGAACTCAACGCCCGCTTTAGCTGGCATGAGGTTAACGGCGCCCACGCCTTTATGCGCGACGAGGGTCTCCGCTACGATCCTGAACTCGCTCACAGCCTGCACAGCCTGGTCTTCGACTTATTTCACCGCAAGCTCGGCGAAGGCGATCAGACCAGCAAGCCCTCGGCAGCCGCAGGCGAAACCCGCCACTAGACGCATCACAGGTACAGGAGCTTTTCATGGCGAACGAAGAACAGACCTACTCTGCAGCGCAGATCATCACCGCCGCACGCGATCTACAGGACGCAGCAGGTTCACCTGAGAAGCCGATCGAGGTCTCCGATGAGCACCCCTACTTGCTTGAACAGGCCATCATTCTGCTGAGCGCAGAGATTCGAATCTTGCGCGAACGGGGCTTTTCGAACGAGCGCATTGCAGACCTCTTCACGAGCTTCGACATTCAGGCGGCCCCAGCCGATATCGAGACGTTCTACGAGCGGGATGAAACTCTCGAATAGATCTAGCGCCAACTCACCGCAAGATGCCAACGAAGGCCCGTTTGCTCCGTCTTTCGCAGCACCTGGGCATATTCATCCAGCTCTGAGACTATCTGGGCACCCTCGGTTCCTAGCTGCTGTGGCTCGTCCCGGAGTGCCTGGAGCAGCGCCTCAATCGTTGCAAGCCCATCACCCGCCGAATACCACTGCGGTGGCGGCAATCGCTTCATCAAGTCAGGATTTCCTGCACCCTCCTCAATGAGGAGAGACATCGAGTTTTCATCAGCCGAGAAAAACTCGATCAATGGCCGAACACCCAGGCGTAGCGCCAATCTCTCGAGCGCATCTTCGTTCCGAGCCAGCGACCGGCCGTTGACGAAGGTATCGTACCCGGGATCTTCACCTTCCACGACGATGTACATCGAAGCTGCCATGTACGCCAAGTGTACTGCGCTGTCCTCTTGAAATGTGCGCGTCTTCCCTGAAAATCACCGGCGGTCGATCATCAGTTAAGTCCGAGGATCGTCGCCCTATCCTCTTCTGCAGCCCCTCGCCAAAACAGAATGATTGTGCTCCCGGTAGCCATCAGCAGCATACCCGCCCCCATTCGAAGATCGACCGGCGACCTAAGAACGGCAGATGCCTCGATCGCGGAGAGAAGTGGAATGAGCAGAAATCGCGTAGCCAGTCTTACGGGGGGAAGTTCCCGAAGGAGCCACAGCAGCAGCAATAAAAGCGGCAGATCAAAGAATACAGAACGAAGAAGCTCCGCGAGCAGTTCGCCTGCAGCCGGAACCACGATTCCCTGTCCTAGAGCAATCAGCCCAAACGCAAGGGCATTGATCCCGCACACGATTGCGGTCGCGAAAAGGACAGGACATTCGCGAAGAAGAGTTGCGATCCGAACGCTTCCAAAGGCAGTGGAGAGAACAGCAAAGAAGACAAGGCTAAACGAGAAGATCCCAGCATTTGCTGACGGAAATCGAAATGGAAGCACGAGCAACGCCCCAGAAAACCCTATCAGCGCAGGCATCATAAGCGCCCGGCCTCGTGTGGAGCCCGTCGCATCCCGGTGGAGCGAAGCAGCCAAAACGATTACAAACAATGGGACGAGAGCAAAGAGCGCTACCTGAGTCTCTGCAGTCGTCGCGTGAGCCACCTCATTTAGCAACTCTGGCAAACCCAACAGCAAAAAGCCTGCCAGCGCTAGGCGCAAAGCCGCAAACGTCTGCATCTGTACCGGCGTTCTTCGAGCAATCAGCATAGCAACAACAATCAGGCTGACGACGAAGTAATGCAGGCTGGTCCGCTCAAAAATTGGCAACGCAGGCGGCAGCGCATTGTCCAGGAGCCAGCCACTTCCGCCGATCAGGCAGAAGAGCGCAAGACCGATCCCCTGCCGCCGATTCATAGAGTACCCATGCACCATTGATCGTAGTGCAACACTCCGGATGGAGAAAGACGACGATCGCCCTCCAACCAGAAAAGCTCGCAGAGCATCGAAGAACCTAGCGTTTAGGGTCGTTTGTCACTTCGCCGTCTGACTCTCAGATGTTGAACTGTGAGCGGCCCCGTGCGTTCATACTTCATACAAAAGAGAGATACAGCATGGCAGTCATGATGCAGGCGTTCTACTGGGACGCTCCAAAGCTCGACAATAAAGAGCACGAATGGTGGAATTTTATTGCCGAAAAGGTCCCGGATCTAGGTAAGGCAGGCTTCGACGCGCTATGGCTTCCGCCGGTCTCCAAGGCTGCCAGCAACACCTCGATGGGCTACGATCCCTACGACTACTTCGATCTCGGCGACCTCGATCAGAAGGGTGGCGTCAAGACCTGGTACGGCAACTCCGAGGAGCTTCGTTCCCTCATCAAGAAAGCGCACGATAATGGCATGGGCCTTTATGCGGATATGGTCATCAACCACAATTCAGGGGCCGATGAAGAAGAAATCAACCCCCTCGATGGCGAGAAGCGATGGACCAAATTCAACCCCAAAAGTGGCCGATTTCCAAGGGACTGGAACTGTTTTCACCCCAGCCGCTATGAACAGGTCATGATCGATGGCGAGAATTTCGCCGGCTTCCCTCACCTCTGCCATCGAAACCCCGTCGTTTACACAGAACTCTTCAACTATGCCCGCTTCCTTATAGAAGAGCTTGGATTCGACGGATTTCGCTTCGACTTCGTCAAAGGCTTTGGCGCATGGATGATCGGGATCCTCTCAAAATACCGGTATGTCAAAAACGGCGCAGAATTTCAGCCCTGGGTCGTAGGTGAGTACTGGTCGGGTCAGGAAGACATCGACGAGTGGATCGAAAAGGTCAACAGCTATACCGATAACCAGATCGCCGCCTTCGACTTCCCTCTCCGCTATCAACTGAAGAAAGTTTGTGATGAGCCGAGCTACGATCTGCGCAATCTCACGTATGGCGAGTCGGTGCTGATGAAACGCCCGCTACACGCCGCCACGTTTGTCGATAATCACGACATGGGTGCCGACATGATCGTCAACGACAAGCTCATGGCGTACTCTTTCATTCTGGTTCACGAGGGCTATCCGAGCATCTTCTGGTTCGACTACTACAACAACGGGCTGGCTCGTCCTCTTACGCCCAATGGAATCGATGCCCTTATCCAGGTTCACCACGCCAACGCGGGCGGGGACTCGAACATTCTTCACTGCGACCCCGACCTCTACATCATGCAGCGCGTCGGCTGGAAGGATGAGAACAATGATCAACCCGGTCTCGTCTATGTTTTGAATAATCTGGGCGATAGCTGGTCCGGCACCTCGGTCAAAACCAAGTGGGCGAACCAGAGATTCAAACCTGTAGCCTGGGATGGTCACGACGAAGCTCATCCCGATGAGCGCACAACCGACGCAGAGGGAAATGCTGAATTTCCCGCTCCACCGCGCGGGTACTGCATCTACGTTCCAATCTCATAAATCGCGCAGGTAGCCGTGGCAATAGCGCGGCTACTCGCCACTTTTAATTCTGATCAATGATACCGTTCCGGATTGCATATCGAACCAGGTCCGCAATCGAGGCGAACCCAAGTTTACGATTGATGTTGACACGATGCGACTCAACCGTCCGCGTACTAATCGCTAATTTTGCAGCTACCTCTTTGCTCGTCATACCATCCGCGAGTAATCGTAAAACCTCTCGCTCTCGCGGTGTGAGGGGAGCAGCATGGGCTCCCCTCTTCGACTCCGGAACAGTCGTTGCCTTCATGTACTCGCTGAGCAGCATCTCGGACACCCGCGAGGTGAAGAAGTGCCGTTTTGCCGCCACCGCCTCTACGGCGCTCAGCAGGTTTCGGTCCGCGTCACTCTTCAACACCATTCCATGGGCTCCCGCCCTCAGAACCTGTCGAATTACATCCTCAGAGTCATGCATCGTAAGCACGATAACGCCCATCTCGGGCACCTGCTTCGCGATGATCGCAGCGGCATCCGGCCCGTTCATTCTTGGCATCGAAAAATCCAGGATGGCGATGTCGGGCCTGAGACGTACCGCCTTTTCGACCGCCTCTACACCATCGCATGCTTCCCCTACGACACGCCAGTGGGTCCGCATCGCGAGCAGATCGCGCACCCCACGGCGAATCAGTTCATGATCATCAGCGATCAGCACATTCAGTTCAGGCATGACGGCCAGCCTGCGTTGGAATCGACGCGACGATCGTTGTTCCCTCATCGCTATGCGAGATCTGAAGGCATCCGCCAAGCTGCTCCGCACGCTCACGCATTCCGCTTATGCCCACTCCGCTCCTGCTGTCTCGCGCTTGCAACAGTACCTCACGCATATGCCCCCGCCCCTGGTCGGTCACGCGCAACTCCAACCACTCCTCCTTGCGTTGAAGCAAGACATTCACCACCGGGCTTCCCGAATGCCGCAATACGTTCGCAAGGCTCTCCTGCACGATACGGAAGATAGCAATCTCCACTTCATCCTGAAATCTTCCGAGATCTGCGCTCATCACCAGCGTCACGCGGATCCCGCTACGCTCTTCGAAGCCTTCCGCCAACCACGATACCGCCACCGTAAGTCCGCCCTCTCCCAAGAGAGGCGGATGGAGCAGATACGAGGCGCTCCGGATCTTCGTCGAACACTGATAGGCGATCTCCTTCGTCTCCTGCACCAGCGTCTTCAACATGTCGTCACGATCGCCGACGAGATTCATCAGCCTCGTAAGATTCCAGTTCAACACTGCCAACTCCTGAGATGTTGAATCGTGGAGATCACGTGCTAACCGTCGCCGTTCCATCTGCTGAAGATTTTCAAGCCGATCCGAAATCTGGCGAAAGGCGGTCTGCGCTTTGTTGCGATCCGTGACATCCTGGTAAAGCCCGTAGACTCCAACTAGTTCCTCGTCGACGATCAGAGGAATCCCGTAGATCTCCACATCGACCATCATCGCGTCACGGCGCCGACGCTGGGTAACGGTATGCACATGACGCCCTTGGAGCGTTTGCTGGCTAAGCCTCCGCGCCTCGTCAACCATCTCAGGCCCAGCGATCAACTCGTCCAGGTTTGCAGTCGCCAACTCCTTTGGGGAGTATTGGAACAGTCGTTCAAACGCTGGATTACACATCGTGTACCGATGATGGGCGTCGAGCACGACGATAGCGATCGGGCTGTTTTCAAGAAGCGCTCGCAGGTAGGTAGCGGAACCTCCCGCTTCCGAACGGCTGTCGGAAAACATGGTGTGAGTCTCGAAAAACTCAAGCTCTCTCATAAGGTCCTCGTCGTGACGCTTGGAGATAGTGAGATTGGTCTGAATGTCAGTGGTATATCGAGCATAAAGGAATTCGCAAATTCCTGCAGCTAACCCGTTCACCGGCGATCAAACCAATCCATCCGCTCGTCACGTCACGACGAAAGCCCTATTTGGCGACGGTAAAGATGTTCTTCGGGCACATGGCATGCACCCCGACGTTGCCATCCACGAGCTGCGTGATATCCAGGTCCACCGCCACGCTCGAAAGCATGTAAGCATCATCTCGCGTCATGTGTTTCTCTTCGACAAGAAAGTCAATCATGTCCCGCAGTGCGTGCTCTGTAGCTTCCTTCAAATCCGGACTGAAGCCCATCGTGATGTAGTGGGTCGGCGTCTCTGCCCGCGGCCACGACATCGCCTTGTTCTTGTGCAAAACAAACTTGAATGTACCCGTGAGGAACGTCTCCATCGCAGTGATGTCAACCTCGCCGTTCCCCTGCCCGGCGTGTCCGTCTCCCGCAACAAACAAGCCGCCCTTTGCCGCCACCGGAATATAGAGGGTCGTCCCGGCAACAAGCTCTTTATTGTCCATGTTGCCCGCATGGGCGAACGGAGGAGCGCTATCGACCTTTCCCCCGCCCGGCGCAACCCCCATGCTGCCGAAGAACGGATGTAGCGGGATGTCGATGCCCGGAGCAAAATGACCGATCATCTTCTCCCGATCCAGGGGGATGATCCGTTGACGGCTATACGGGAACTCCATCGGCAAGAATCCACGATGCAATCCGAATCCGTTACAGGCGAAGTTCGCATCGATGTCCACCTTGAGTATCTGCACTTCGAGCACATCGCCGGGCTCTGCACCCTCGATCGCAACCGGCCCCGTCAGGATATGCCCACCCGGACCCTTTTCTTTCTCGGGATATCCCTTGTAAACAGCATCGTTGTAAGCAGGAATATCTTCCGCCTTGATTCCCCGCGCGATCAGGCGATCCGTAGGTCCGCAGGTGGAAAGCGTCTGGATCTTAACCGTATCGCCGCTTTGCACCGTAACAGCCGGCTTCGCATTGGCAGCGTAGTGACCCCATTCGACCGTCGTTGGGGTGGCAAGGACAACATGATCAGCCGCCGAAAGAGGAAGCGAGATACTCAGCAGAAGACCCGTTACTAAAGCCGAAGAGCGCATAAAACCTCACTAGCTAAAAGAGACATTTACCTTGTTATGGATTGATCGCACGGCCTCATCAACCGGGCAACCACCGCACCTGCAGTGATCCTAGAACACATACTTTAGAGCAAATTGGATCAGCCGGGGTGCAACTGCTGAAGCATTGATCACACCATAGCTCGCAGTTCCAACACCCGTCGACGGATTAGCATACTGCGCATGGTTGAACGCATTGAAGAACTCCGTACGGAAGTCGATCGTCGCATCCTCGCGAAGACCACCTACCCGTGTCGTCTTCACAACCGCCATGTCCCAGTTATCGTTACCCGGACCGCGTGCAACGCCGATACCACTGTTGCCATAGTCCAGTGCGCCGACACCAGTGCTGCCCGGAACTGCAGGCCCGCTGAATGGCACCGCAGGAGCCGCAACGAACAGCGTCGTTCCAGGGTTGAGGTACGAGTTAGTCTTCACACGGTTCAGCATCGATCCGCCGTTCTTGTTCTGCACACTTTTATTTGTGATACCCGTAACGTACTGTGCGCGGCTGGCCGTGCCCCATGCCGTACCATTTCTAGTGTCGGTGAAGGTCAGCGGTTTGCCGGACTGGAAGGTCGAGACACCCGAGAACTTCCATCCGCCCGTAGCTACATGGACGAACGCCCCCTTGTTATCCAGGCTCGGAAGCTGCCATGAATACGCCACCACCAGACGATTCGTCCGATCGTACCCGGCAAGTCCATAGCGAGCATAACGGTTATCCGGATCATTGCTGTTGCCGCTACCGCCAGCAAAGACACCGTTCGTCCCGTCGCCGCCAGTTACCGTCGTCATAGCCTTGCTCCACGTATAAGCCGCCTGCAGAAACAAGCCATGGCTCATCTGCCGCTTCAACGTAGATTGAAGGCTGTTGTAGTTTGAGAATCCGTACGTCTCGATGCGTGTCACGCCATTTGTTGTAAATCCCTGGTATGGCACACGCGCCTGCAGATTGGCCGACCCGACCGTGTTCGTAGTTACGCCGTTGATCGGATTGGAAGGACTGGCAAGATATGCACGGTTCAGAGCACGCGATTCAGCGAGCCGTGTGCCGCGCGTTCCCACATACCCGAGCTCAAGCACAAGCTTCGAGGGCAGCTGCTGCTGCACATCCAGGTTGTACTGCTCGGTCAGTGGCGAATCGATATTTTGAGCAACTGACGTCACGGTCAAGGTATAGTTTTGCGACCGTGGCCGCCACACTCCCGGCGTAAGCGGTACCGTATACGGCGTCTGGAAGGTCGACGCTGCCGCAGCCGTACCGCTCAAGCTGGACGAACTGACAAATGGCTGGTTACCCAACGTCTGTAGCACTGAGTTCGCATTCGGCAGCGTATAGAACAAGCCAAAGCCGCCGCGCAGCACGGTAGTCTGACTGGCACCGAACGGCTCCCATGCAAAGCCAACACGCGGACCAAAGTTATGCAGCGGAATATCGTCGTTGCCGAGGCTCGTGCTGACCAATCGCTCGATTCCAGCCGGTAGCGCCAACCGATAGTTGTTTGGCACTACAAAACCGGTAAAAGTTCCACCAACCGGCACCGGCTGAAACGGCGTGACCAGGCTCGGATCGAAGCTGCTCAACTCGCCGTGAGCAGCGCTGATACCACTGTTCAACTCCCATCGAACGCCGGCGTTCACCGTCAGATTTGGTCGCAATTTAAGGTCGTCCTGCACAAACATCGCAATCTCTGTTCCGCGATACGCATGGTAGTAGCTGCCCTGCTGGCTACCCGCCGAACTGACGTTGCTGAACGCTGACCCGTTCTGCGCCGCGCTCTGTCCCAGCAGAAAATCCTGGAAGGTAAGAAATCCGAGACTGCCGCGCTTATTATTTGGATCGTTGAAGTTGAATTGATTCTTCTCGCCCGTAAATCCAGCGCGAACACTCTGTTTTCCGTGCGTCCAGCTGATCTGATCGCTGATCTCGAACGTATTGACATACGAGCTCGATACGTCGTTATTCACGCCACCAAGCGAGAAGTAGCCCGTGGTCGTGATGATCGGTGTAAGCGGGTAAGTCGGGTCGCTCGGTGCTGTCATGCCGATCTGGGCAGCAGTGAGATTCGCCTGCGTCTGCAGCGTACCGACACTGCGAATGTAGCCAACTAAGCCCTCATTGAGGAAATGCGCGTTGATTCCTGAAGTCAGCTTCAAGACCGCAACCTGATTCGTGTACTTCGGCGTCACGCCATTACCCGGCGTATCCGCCGTGCTGCTGAACGGCTCAGTCTCCGGATCATTCGAGAAGAAGTAGCGCTCCGACAACGTGTGCTTCGCGGAGATAATGTAATCCGTATTCACAAGAAATTGATCTTCCGTAAAGTGAGACGGAATGCTGAATGTCGAGAACCCGATTGGGTTGCCATTTGTATCCGAAGCAATTCGCTGGGGCGTCGGAACCAGGTAGGTGCCGTTCGCGATCTTCTGATTCAGCAGGTTGAGCGCGACCGGATTGATGTTTGACCCATTACACGCTACGTTAACTCCTCCAAAGAAGGGAGCCCAGTTCTTCCCTGGACTCCCGCTCGGGCAAGCGATCCGTGCAATCCCAGCCGCACTACGGTCATCCGTAAGTGGAAAGAGCGTATTGCTCGCGAGCGAACTTGCACTAAGACCGTTCACCTGCCGCGTTCCCTGGTACGACCCGAAGATGAAGAGCTTGTCTTTCATGATCGCGCCGCCAAGCGTGCCGCCAAACTGGTTGTTCTTCATCACCGCGCGCGGCTGTCCGTTCAGCTTCAAGAACGTGTCGTTCGCATTGAAGATGTCATTGCGAAAAAACTCCCAGATCGAACCATGAATCGCATTTGATCCCGTCTTGGTCACGACATCGACGTTAGCTCCTGCATCTCGTCCAAAGCCCGCATCGTAGTTCGTCGTCTGGATCTTGAACTCCTGCAGCGCATCCGGGTTCGGAATAGCGATACCCGCCTGCTGTACGAAATCGCCCGCACGCCCCGAACCGAAGTTATTGATGTCCGCGCCGTCCATGTGAAAGTTGTTACTGATGCTGCTCGCACCGTTCACATAGACGTCCTGCGTTCCCCTGCCTAGAGTTGCAGCGTTATTGACGTCCCCAGCCACACCCGCAGATAGCGTCAAAACCTGTGTAAAGTTGCGGTTCGTCAGAGGAACCTCACGGATCGTTGCACCGTCCACTACCGTTCCCAGCGTTGCATTCTCCACTTGCAGCGACGGCGCTAGCGAACTCACCTCAACGGTCTCATTCTGGCTGCCCAGCACCAGCTTTGCATCCACGCGAGCCGTCTCCGTCACGGTGACCGTGATCGCACCCGGATTCTCCGTCTTGAAGCCAGGAGCCGCAATTGTTACCGTGTACAGTCCCGGCGGCAACAGACCCACAGCAAACTGCCCATCTTTATCGGTCGCTGCTACACGCACCGCATCGGTGCCTTGCGATTTCACGGTCACCGTGCCGGAGGTGATCACTGCCCCCTGTGGATCAGTGAGTGTTCCGCGAATTGCGCCGGTCGTCGATGTCTGGCCGAATGCGAACGAGTTCATCATCAGCAGCGCGCCAAGTGCGCATGCAAGTCTGCGAGTGCAGGGAAAAAGGGCAGTCCATTTCATAGTGAAACCTCTTTGTCTGGGTTCCTTCACTATGAAGCAAACTGCACTTGTTTCAAATCCGCATAAGTACGGCAAGCGACCGTACTGCCTCCGTATAACTACGGAGATAGAGCGAAACAAGCCCGAATGGCCCTACTGCCCTGACGCCACCATCGCTTTCGCGAGCTCCCGAAAACCTTCCCGGTATGACAAATAGATCGGCTTCCATTCCAACTCCCGTTGTGCGCGATCTGAAGAGATTCGCCGGCACTCTATGAAGAACCGGGCAGCAGCGGCCGGCAGTGAAGCCTCATCAAACGCCACCTCGGGCGGAGCTACTTCGCCCAGCAACCATGCCGCATACAGCACAACGTCCGCACCAGAGGCAGGCTCAAGATCACTCACGTTATAGATCGAACCAACATCTGGACGACGAATCGAGAGCAGGAGAAGTTGCGCAGCATCATCGACGTGAATCCGCGACACAACATGCCCCGGCTTCACGACCCGCCGAGCCTCGCCCTTTCGCAAGCGGTTCAGCGCGGAACGTCCCGGCCCGTATATTCCGGCCAGCCGAAAGAGCTTGAGCCGCAGGTCGTGTTCAGATGCCAATCGCTGCCACGAAGCTTCTGCCTGAATGCGGGCGAGTCCTGGCCCTTTGCAAGCTTTCAGAGTCGAGTCTTCATTCGTCCATCGACACTCCTGATCCCCATAGACCGACGTAGAAGATAAGTAGCCAAGCCATTGCAAACGCGAATTCTGCGCAACGGTCGCCGAAAGCGTCCTATACGCCGGACAGCCGTCTTCCGCAGGCGCTGCCGTGATCAGAAGCGCGTCTGTAGTCTTCGCCAAGTCCAGCATGCCTTGCGCGTCAGCCAGGCTAACGACATTCAGCCCGAGGCTTGATGCGTAGTTCGCCTTCACCGCGTCACGCAGGATAGTCGAAACAATCCAGCCCTCCTCACGAAGCTTCATCGCAAATCTCTCTCCGACGTACCCAAGTCCGAAGATGAGTATTGTTGGCGCCCTGTCGCTCAACGCACTCCCTGCCTCAGCGCGCTCTGGGCCGCATGGAAGCCGGCCATCCCATGTACACCACCACCCGGCGGAGTGGAAGCTCCACAAAGAAACAGCCCCTGGACCGGCGTCCGATAGAGAGAGCGCGTCGGACGAAACACAATCTGCGCGAGGTTCATCGCTCCGGCAGATAAATCTCCACCCACCAGGTTCGGATTCCAACTCTCAAGCGCGGCCGGAGGAGAGATCCGACGAGCCAGGACGCAGTCCGGAAACTCCGGAGCGAAGCGCACAATCTGCCTCTCAATCGCCTCAAGATGATCGAAGGTACTGCCGTTCGGCACATGGCAGTAGGCCCATGCCGTGTGCTGTCCCTCGGGAGCCCGCGTCGAATCAAACAGCGATGGCTGCACCAGCAACACGAACGGCTTATCCGACTTAAAGTCTCGCTCCGAAACGGCAATCTCCTCCAGCGTCCCGCCAAGGTGAACCGTAGCTGCACGCGAGCACTCCCGCGCCGTCCAGGGAATCGGAGCACTGAGCGCATAGTCGACCTTGAACGAGCCCGCACCATAGCGAAACCCTTCCAGTCTCCGACGGAAATCGATCGGAAGGGCAGTTCCACCGATCCGCAGCAATTGCGTTGGCGTAACGTCGGCAAGCACCAGGTCGGTCGGAGGCAGTTGCGTCACTTCATGTTCAGTTCTGATCACACCGCCGAGTGTTTCGAAGTGACGTGCAAGCGCATCCGTCAGCGTCTGCGCACCGCCGCGCAGGATTGGCCAGCCGCTCGCATGTCCCGCAGCCATCAGCACAAGCGCCACCGCCGCCGAGCCCGAAGCCTCCAGCGGCAGCACAGAATGAGCCGCCATTCCGGCGAAGAGTGCGCGCCCGCGAGGCCCTCTGAAGCGCGACTGTGCAAGCGACGCGGCCGGAATAAGCGCTGAAAGTCCAAAACGGGCAAGCAGCAAGGGATGGCGCGGAACATGTTGGATCGGTCCAAGAATGTCCTTGACCAGATCGGCGAACCGCTCCGTCAGCGGCTCAAGAAGCGAGCGGTACTTGGGACCATCGCCAGCATCGAGCGTCGCAATCGTGTCGTCGATCGAGTGTTCCAGCATCACAGCCGTACCGTCATCAAGCGGATGAGCGCACGCAGCGGGCGGCTCAATCCATGGAATGTCAATCGGCAATGACCGGAAGAAGGGACTCGCGACGCCCAGCGGATATGCGGACGAGCCGAGATCATGGCGAAAATTCGGAAGTGTTACCTCCGCTGTGGAGCAGCCTCCACCGATCAGCTCATTCCGCTCAAACACAGTCGTCGCAACGCCCGCTGCGGCGAGCACAATGGCCGCTGAAAGACCATTGGGTCCAGAACCGATGATGCTGGCCGTCTGCATACCTCAACCATAACGGACCTTCATCAACAAAAGCGACCGTCCTCCCCGTAGACAGCTATAGCCGCTACAGGCGTTGACGCGGTAACAAAACGCAAGAGGTATATAGTCGCAGCTAGAGCACCATGTTTCTCGTGGCCAAGGCCCACCTCTGGATGCCCTCGACGTTTACTCTCGGATCTCCTTCGAACTGCGCAAGCTGTGAGTACCGCTCCCTCCGGATGTTCTGCAATCTGGACGACCGGGCGCTCGCCGAATACTCCGCGATGGGCACCGAAGCAAGGCTGCCGAAAGGCACAATACTCTTCGACGAAAGCGCCCCGAGCACCAACGTCTTCGTCCTGTGCACCGGTCAGGTCAAGCTCTTCTGCACCTCCAAAGAAGGCAAGACCCTTATCCTGAAGATCGCCATGCCCGGCGACGTCCTCGGATTAGGCGCAGTCATCTCAGGAACTCCGTACGAGGTGACTGCCGAAACCATCCAACCCACGCAGGTCAAGAGCATTCGCCGGGATGACTTCCTCGCCTTCCTCCAGAGAAACAGCGAAGCTGGTCTCAAAGCCGCCACCTCGCTCTCCGACGACTACAAAGCAGCCTTCTTCGACGCCCGTCGCCTCGCTCTTTCAAGCTCCTCCGCAGGTCGCCTGGCCGGTGTCCTGCTCGATTGGGGCAGGACCGCCGCCGCCTGCGGCAAACTCGAGATGCGCTTTACCATGGCCCTTAGCCACGAAGACTTGGCCAGCCTCGTTGGGAGTTCCCGCGAAACGGTCACCCGCAACCTCAGCCAGTTCAAACGCGACAATCTTATTCAAGTGCGAGGTTCGTCCATCCTTATCCTCGCTCCTAAGCTGCTCGAGCAACTCGCCGTCTAACTACCTGAAGCGTACGGCAGCATCATCCAAAAAGATGTGATGCCTGTCACACTACAGGCTGTCAGCCGTCACAGCCATATCGTCGTCAGAAGCTGAAACTCATGGATGAGGAGACACACCATGAAAGCTTTTCACGAGTATTGGACGTTCTCAGCAATCCGCGGAGCCTTGACACTCCTGGCCGGTCTTGCAATTCTCACCCTCCCGCAAGCGACAGCAACTATGCTCTCGATCCCCGTCCTGATCACCCTCTCCATTCTCTGCCTCGCGACCTACAGCGTCTTCGATGCCGGTGTCATGATCCTTCTCGCCAAGTTGCTGCCGCGCCGCGCGACTCATCGCAATACCTTCTACGGCCAGGCGCTCATCGCCCTCGTAGCCGGAGCCCTTCTCTTTCTTGTAGGCTATGGCCTCTTGAATCTCAAATGGCTGATGTGGCTCGCTGCGTCACAAGCCGCCCTGGCCGCCGTCGCCGAGTTCATCGTTGCCCGCGACACCCACCGCCAGTACGGCTGCCTGTCCTGCTACGCAACGTCAATCGTTCTTGCAGCCTCTGCCGTCACCCTGCCCTTTGCGGCAGGATGGAATGCTGACCGCATGTCGCTCGCACTCGCCGGCTACGTCAGTCTCTACGGTCTGAGCCAATTCTTCCTGGGAGCCCGCATGCTCTTCGTCGAATACCGCAGTGGCCATCCCGCGGCGATCGCCTCAGGCGCCTGGCGCGCCGACATGCTCGAACCCACAGCACCGCCGCTGCAGTCGCTCGCATCAAGAAAAGTGTGCCTGAATTGCGACGAGTGCCCAGCTGACACGCTCTGCCACGACGACTCGCTTGCAGGCCAGGTAGCCCGAGTCACCGCCGCGCGACCGCCAGCCATTGTGCTCACCTTGCGTGTCGATGCACTGCTCAATCCGCCGAAGGTCCTCGCTAGTCTCTAAGGTTGGTCGCACGGGCTTGCGCGAAAGACGCCTTGCGCAGGCCAGCCGCCTACTTCACAAAGTTCTCCAACACCCCGATCCCCTCGATCGAGATCCGCACAACGTCCATACTCTCCAACGTAAAGTCATCGTCCGGCACGATCCCAGTTCCCGTCATCAGAAAGACGCCCTGCGGAAAGCTGTTGTCCCGAAAGAGAAACGCAGCCAACTCCTTAGAATCCCGCTTCAACTCCGCCAGCGTCGTGCTTCCCTCAAACACCACGGAGCCGCCCCGCGAGATCGAGATCGAAATAGCTGTAGTCCGCGGCATCGGCCTCGTCGCCAGCAGGATGCACGGTCCTAGCGCGCAGCTTCCGTCATACACTTTTGCCTGCGGCAGATACAGCGGGTTCTCCCCCTCAATATCGCGCGAGCTCATATCATTGCCAATCGTGTACCCGGCAATCTCACCCTTGGGATTGATAAATAGCGTCAACTCCGGCTCGGGCACCGACCACGTAGCATCTGACCGAATCCTCACCCCCGCGCCCGGCCCGATTACTTTGCGCCCATTCGCCTTGAAGAAAAGCTCCGGCCGTACCGCCGCATACACGCGATCATAGAAGTCGCCGCCACCCGCATCCTTGCTCTCTTCGATCCGCGCGTTCCGACTTCGGAAGTAGGTCACCCCTGCCGCCCAAACCTCCTGGCTATGCGCCACGCTCAAAGCATCTTCTATATCGAAATTGGCGATCACCGCGCCTTCTGTAGCCTTGCGGGCTCGCTCCAGCAGGTCGTCACTCGCCAGCAGATCATCCCACTCCGAAGTCCAGAAGTCCGCTCCAGAAAGCGTAAAGAAGCTGCCTCCCTCCTCCACAAATATTCCATCCAGCGTCCGATAAAGCTTCAAAGCTTCCCCCTCAAGAATCACAGCCGAAAACGAAGACTAGCGCGTTCCCGACCGCGCCTTGATCTTACCTTCTTAACCCAACACCTCTAAAGCATGTTTAGCCGACGCGCTCGCCCCGCGCAAGCTGCGACGCAATCGCCGACGCATCATAGACACAACCACCCCACACGCCACCGCTCGCCTGCACGAGAGCTGCCCAGAGTCGCGTGTCGTCCTGCATATCCGGGTGCTCCTTCAGATCCGCACGCGACGCACGCAACGCCAGACGCCGAGCACCCTCCGCCGCCGAAAAACTTTCTTGACCCTCGCCCACAAGATTCACCGTCCCATGCAGCGCCCTCCGATCCACCATAATCTCGATCACATCGCCCTCGAGCACCTTGCCAATTGGCCCGCCTGCCAAGGCCTCAGGCGAGATATGACCCAGGCAAGCTCCCGTAGACACCCCACTGAACCGCGCATCCGTCAGCACTGCTACATGCTTGCAGAACGGCAGGTTCTTCAACGCTGAGGTGATCTGATAGATCTCCTGCATCCCCGCACCTTTTGGCCCACCGCAGATCAGCACAACGACATCGCCATGCCCCACAGCGCCATGCTTGATCGCATCGATAGCAACAGCCTCGGTGATAAAAACCCGCGCCGGACCCACATGCCGATAGACGCCGTTCTCATCGATCAGCGAAGCATCGATCGACGTACTCTTGATTACGCTGCCTTCAGGCGCAAGATTCCCCGCTGGAAAACAAACCGTAGCCGTCATTCCCTTCGCCCTTGCACCATCCGGCGACATAATCACCTGATCCGCACCCACTCCATCGAGCGCCCTAAGTCTCTCCTTCAAGACCGTACGCCGCTCACTTCCCTCCCACCAATCCAGATTCGCCCCGAGCGTCTCCCCTGTCACAGTCTTCACGCTGCAATCCAGCAGCCCGGCCCGTCGTAGATGCAGCATCACCTCCGGCACGCCCCCCGCCAGAAACACCTGCACCGTCGCAAAATTACCCGGCCCATTCGGCAACGCATCTACCAGTCGCGGCACCTCGCGATTCACCGCAGCCCACTCCGCCGCAACCGGTCGCCGCAGCCCTGCCGCATGTGCCACCGCTGGCACATGCAGCAGTAGATTCGTCGACCCGCCAAACGCTGCATGCACGACCATCGCGTTACGCACCGCCGCGTCCGTCAGCACATCCCGCGTACCCATCCCCATCTGCATCATCCGCAGCATAGCCCTCGCGGACCGCGCTGCAACATCCAGCCAAATGGGCTGCCCTGAAGGCCCAAGCGCCGCATGCGGCAGCGAAAGCCCTAATGCCTCAGCGACTACCTGCGCCGTGGCCGCTGTACCTAAAAACTGGCATCCACCGCCCGGCGTCGCACACGCCCGGCAGCCCATCTCCGCCGCGTATTGCAGGCTGATCTGCTCCTGCGCAAATCGCGCACCAATCGTCTGCACCTTCCCAGCATCCTCCCCATTCTCAGGCAGCAGTGTCACCCCGCCCGGCACGAGGATGCTCGGCAGCGCGCCCGAACTCGCCAGGGCCATCATCATCGCCGGGAGTCCCTTGTCGCACGTTGCCACCCCAATCACACCCTTGCGAGTAGGCAACGACCGCATCAATCGCCGCAGCACCATCGCCGCATCATTCCGATACGCCAGCGAGTCCAACATCCCCGCCGTTCCCTGCGTCCTGCCGTCACAAGGATCTGTACATGCACCGGCAAACGGTACTGCGCGCATCCCTCGCAACTCCCGTGCGGCCTCAGCCACCAGCAGCCCCACCTCCCAGTGTCCTGTGTGGAATCCCAGTGCAATCGGCGTCCCATCCGCTGCACGCATCCCACCGTGCGTACTCAAGATCAGGAACTCCGGATCAAGTAACCGCTGTGGTTCCCAACCCATTCCGGCATTCTGGGTCAGCCCGAACAAATTGCCCGAAGGTTGCGTCAGCAGCATCTCCGCAGTGATAGGCAGTGCTCCCTCAGGTCCCGCCGCGTGCGTCTTCGTCTCCGCGAACAATGCACCATCACTCTCCAGCACCCGCGCTATATCGATCGTCTCGATTTCCACACCTCACCAACCGCACTACCGATTGTCGCGCATTTAAACCGAAGATGAAATGTAGGACAGCATGAGGACGTTCCGCCTCTGAACATCTATCTCAGACACTATGCCATCCAATGAGCGAAGCACCGCTAGCAGCTCTACACTCCTAAGCAAACGGAACTCTTACAACTATGGAAATAGCAGCACAACCTGACCGCATCAATACAGGCGTGAGTGGACTCAATGACATTCTCTCTGGCGGACTGCCGGCCGGACAGATGTATCTTCTTGAAGGCGATCCCGGCACTGGCAAGACCACGCTCGCGATGCAGTTCATCATCGAAGGCGTACGCTCGGGCGAAAAAGGCCTCTACGTCACACTCTCTGAGTCCAAGTCGGAGCTGGATGCCTCAGCCCGTTCTCATGGCTGGGATGTCGCCGAGCTTCCCATCGCTGAGTTCATTCCAGCCGAAGCCAGCCTCAGCCCCGACCAGCAGTACACCGTCTTTCATCCCAGTGAGGTCGAGCTGGCAGGCACGATCCAGAAGCTGACGCAGCTTATCGACCGGACCCGCCCGGACCGCCTTGTGATCGACTCCCTCTCCGAGCTTCGCCTCCTCGCCGCGGATACCATGCGCTATCGTCGCCAGCTTCTTGCCCTAAAACACTTCTTTGCCGGCCGCGACACGACCGTGCTTCTCCTCGATGACCGCACCGCAGAAGGTAGCGACATGCAGCTCCAAAGCATCGCGCATGGCGTCCTTCGTCTCGAGAAGGTTCGCCGGTCATACGGCGTCACCCGTCGCCACGTCGAAATCATCAAGCTGCGCGGCAGTGCCTATCGAGAGGGCTGTCACGACTACACCATCAAAACAGGCGGCCTCCACATCTATCCCCGCCTCGTAGCAAGCGAGCATGATGCGACCTTCGATGGGGAACGCATCAAGATCAACCTCCCCGAACTCGATCTCATGTTCGGCGGTGGTATCCACCGCGGCTCCTCTACGCTCCTCATTGGTCCCTCCGGCACAGGCAAATCGACCCTCGCCATTGCCTACGCTCACGCCGCTGCGGAGCGTGGGGATCGGGCTATCGTCTACGCCTTCGACGAGGTCCTTCGCATCGCCCAGGATCGCGCTGAAGGTCTAGGTATGAACGTCCGCGAGCAGGTTGCGCGCGGCACCCTCGCCATGTCCCAGATCGACCCCGCCGAGCTCTCCCCCGGAGAATTTGCATGGCAGATTCGCAGCGACGTCGAGCAGAAAGATACCCGCGTCGTCGTCATCGACAGCCTCAACGGCTTCCTCATGGCGATGCCCGGCGAGAATGACCTGACCCTCCATCTTCACGAACTTCTCGCCTACCTCAATCAAAAGGGCGTCGTCACGATTCTCGTCTTTACCCAGCACGGCCTCGTGGGCAGCATGCATTCCGATATCGACGTCAGCTACCTTGCGGACACCGTTGTCCTCCTTCGCTACTTTGAAGCCGAGGGTGACATTCGCCAGGCCATCTCTGTCGTCAAGCAGCGCGCCGGCCATCACGAGCGCACACTGCGGGAACTCAGCATGAGCCAGTACGGTGTAGAGATCGGTGAACCACTCAGAAGTTTCCGCGGCGTGTTGACCGGAGTACCCGATCTTGCGGAGCACAAGAACTAAGTCATGGAACGGAGAGCACGAACATGAGCTTGGTTGTCCGCATCATAGCACCCACAGGTCGCGATGCCGAACTCATCAATCAGGCCCTGCAACAGAATGGCCTCGCCGCAGAGATCTGCACAGACTTCGAGGAGATTGAGCGTCACATGGAGCATGAGCCTATAGGCCCGCTCCTTGTAGCCGAAGAAGCCCTTACTCCCAGCCTCGTCGAGAAGCTAAGTCGTGTGATCGAAGGCCAGCCATCCTGGTCCGACCTCCCCGTCCTCATTCTTACGGGCAGCTTCCGTCAAGCTTCGCCCAGCCAGCACATTGAATATGAGAAGTTGCCGCTTGGATCCCCCATTCTGCTGGAGCGCCCGATCCGTACCGCTACACTCGTCAGCAGCCTGCGCGCTGCCCTCCGCGCCCGGCAGCGGCAATACGAGATTCGCGACACCTTGTACGAACGCGATCACGCCCTCGCGGATCTTCAAGAGCAACGAGAGACTCTTCAAGCTGTCCTCGATCATCTGCCCGTAGGCGTCATCCTCGCCAAGCCTGACGGCGAAATCATCTTTGGCAATCGCAGCTTGGAACGCATCACCCGCCACCCCGTCATCGACACGCCCGACATGGAATCGCACGGCAAGTGGGCCGCCTTCCACGCCGACGGCAGCCGCGTCAAAGCTCTAGAGTTTCCCCTGCCCCGCGCCATGGAGGCCGGTCACCCGATTCCCCCCGAAGACTATCTTTACGAGCGCGGAGACGGTACCCTCGCCTGGATCAGCCTCGCCGCCGCGCCCATCCTCAACGAAGAGGGTATCGTCACCGGTGGTGTCGTGGCCCTCTCCGACATCGACCGCCAGAAGCGTGCCGACGCCGACCTGCGCCGTAGCGACGAGCGCTTCCGCCGCCTCATCGAAAAAGCAATCGTCGGCGTCATCATTGGCAACCTCGAAGGCAGCATCTCCTACGCCAACCCGGCCATCCTCAAGCTTCTCGGTTACACCGAGCAGGAGGTCCACGCCGGTCTCCTGCGCTGGGATCTCATCACGCCACCCGAGTTCGCCGAAGCCGACCGCCACGCCGTCGAGCAGCTCAAAGCCACCGGCGCAGCAGACTCCTACCAGAAGCAATACCGCGCCAAAGATGGCCGCCTCGTCCCCGTCCTTGTCGGAGCCATCGTCATTCCCTCACCCACCTCCGCCGCTGGCTTCGACGAGGTCGCCGTCTTCCTTACCGATCTCTCCAGCCAGAAGCAGGCCGAGACAGCCCTGATCCAAAGCGAGAAGCTCGCCGTCGTCGGTCGCCTTGCCGCTTCCATATCGCACGAGATCAACAATCCTCTCGAGTCCGTCACTAACCTTCTATACATCGCTCGCCAGGAGGAGACCCCGCTCCCCGACATCCACCGCTTCCTCGACATGGCTGATGAGGAGCTTCGGCGCGTCTCCCAGATCGTCGCCCAGACACTCCGCTTTCATCGGCAGTCCACACGCCCCCGCGCCATCACGCCCGAAGCCCTTCTTTCCCCCGCTCTCGGCCTCTACCAAGGCCGCCTCGCAAACTCACACATCACCCTCCACCTCCAGCACCGCCTGGCCAGCCCTGTCACCTGCTACGAGGGAGACATCCGCCAAGTCCTCAACAACCTCATCGGCAACGCCATCGACTCCATGCGTACCGGTGGTCGTCTCATCGTTCGCACCAGTAACTCCCGCTGCTGGCGAACCTACGAACCCGGCGTTCGCATCACTATCGCCGACACTGGGCACGGGATGTCATCGCAGACCCGTCAGCGCATCTTCGAAGCCTTCTACACCACCAAGGGGATGAACGGCACCGGCCTCGGTCTCTGGATCTCCTTCGGTATCGTAGAAAAACATCACGGCCGCCTCCAGGTCTTCTCCTCCACCCGCGAGGGCCGCAGTGGCACCGTCTTCAGCCTCTTCCTCCCCACGCAGTCGGCCACTCCTGACTCCGAAAGCACCATCTCCCTCGCCGCCGCCGTCGCACCCGCCTCCATCGGGACGTCAAACATGTAACACTGTTCCCCACAAATCCGCAGGCCCTTCCCCGGTTTGAAAAAGGACAAGCAGTTCAATGGAAAAGAAGTCCCCCGACGCACCAAGGCCCGTCACCCTCAAGGTTCTCGCTGAATACCTCGACCTCTCCCCGGCGACTGTCTCCATCGTTCTCAACAACTCGCCCGTCGCCAAGTCCATCGCGCCTGCTACCCGCCAGCGCGTCCTCGATGCCGCGAAGAAGTTCAAGTATCGCGCGAACGTTCACGCCCGCATGCTCCGCACACGCCTCTCGAACACCATCGGCGTCATGGTTCCCGAGCTCTCCGAGGGCTACTTCACCACCGTCATGTCCGGTGTCGAGCAGTGCCTCCTGCAGGAGGGATACCTCTCCTACACCGTCTCCCACCTCTACCGCCCCGACCTCATCGAGGAGTATCCCCAGCTCCTCATGGACCGCTCCATCGACGGCCTCCTCGTCGTCAACACCGAGCTTCGCCATAAGCTCCCCATCCCCGTCGTGAGCATCTCCTCGCACTCGCGCACGCCGGGTGTCTCCAACCTCGAGCTCGACCACACCCGCGCCGCCGCCAAGGCCCTCCGTCACCTCTACGACCTCGGCCACCGCCGCATCGCCTTCATGAAGGGCCAGCCCTTCGTACCCGACACCGAACTCCGCTGGCAGGCCATCCTCACCGCCGCCCAGGAGCTAGGCCTCCCCGTCCGCCCCGACCTCTGCCTCTACCTCCAGCAGACCTCCCTCTCCTCCGAGGTCGGCTACCAGCCCGTTCGCGAACTCCTCGCCCGTACCCGCGAACTCACCGCCATCTTCTGCTTCAACGACCTCGCCGCCATCGGCGCCATCCGGGCCATCGAGGACGTAGGCCTCCACTGCCCCGCAGACATCTCCGTCATCGGCTTCGACGACATCAATGCCGCCCGCTTCTCCAACCCGCGCCTCACCACCATCGCCCAACCCCTCTACCTCATGGGTCAGACCGCCGCTAAACTTCTCATCACCCGCATCCAGTGCCCCAACGATCCCTACCCTGAAGTAGTCCCCTTCGAACCCGAACTGGTCGTCCGCGAGTCCGCCGCTGGTCTTCACTCCGCACCTAAAAAGAGCCGAGCCAAATAGGCCTTCCCAGCTAACAATCCACAGCCTTCTGCGAAATTCCGCAACTTTCCGGAGTACCACCCTCGTCTCTTACCCGGGAGATACTCTATGAACGGTCTCAAATACCTGGCTCTCGCAGCATGCGCAGGCCTCGTCTCTATAGCGGCAGCCCCGGTCTCACAGGCCCAGATCAGCATCAACATCGGCACGCCACCCTCATGCCCCTACGGCTACTACGATTACGCCCCCTATAGCTGCTCCCCCTACGGCTACTACGGTCCCGAGTGGTTCAGCGGCGGTGCCTTCATCGGAGCAGGCCGCTGGTTCCACGGCCCCGCCAACTTCCACGGCCACGTCAACAACCAGTTCGACACCCGCCACGGCTACCACGGCCCCATCCCCAAACAGAACGAGCACCCCAACCCCAGCAACCATCTGGGCGACGCCCAACACGCACAGAACTTCCACGGCAACGAGTCCCACGACAACCAGGGCCACGTAGACCACGACCGCCACTAAGCAACTGCGCGGAAGTAAAAGGGCAGCATCCATCTGATGGACGCTGCCCTTTTTCATAACAAAGAGGTCTTTTTAAGAAAGGAGGATTTCGTTCGGTACCGCTATCGTCTGCTGTAGATGTTGAGACCGAGGTGTATCCTCGCTAACATCATGCAAGCACACGATTCCAGGCTCCTCAAGCTCGTCACCCTCCTCGCCTTCGCCGCTCCTCTAGCCGCGCAGCAGCCGACCACCCCTCCAGACCCGAACGCTCCCAAGCATCAGGACACCGAAGTCTACGAGCCCGTCCCCCCGGTCGTCACCCCCGGGGCCGCTTACGGCGAACCGCCCTCCGACGCCGTCGTCCTCTTCGACGGCAAGAATCTCGACCAGTGGGTCTCCGCCGCCGACCACGCCCCCGCCAAGTGGGATGTTCATGACGGGATGTTTACTGTCAGCAAGGAGAAGGGCGTCGGCAACATCGAGACCAAGCAATCTTTCAAGAACTACCAGCTTCACATCGAGTGGAAAATCCCCAGCAACATCACCGGCTCCGATCAGGCGCGCGGCAACTCCGGCGTCTTCCTCGCCTCCACTGGCCCCGGCGACGCTGGCTTTGAGCTCCAGATCCTCGACAACTACAACAACAAGACCTACACCAACGGCCAAGCCGGCAGCATCTACAAACAGGCCATCCCGCTCGCCAACCCCAACCGTAAGCCCGGCGAGTGGCAGACCTACGACGTCGTCTGGACCGCCCCCACCTTCAACACCGACGGCTCCGTCAAAACCCCTGCCTTTGCCACCGTCTTCTTCAATGGCATCATCGTAGAGAACCATTTCCAGCTCACTGGCCAAACCCTCTACGTCGGCAAGCCCTTCTACAAGGCCTACGACACCGCCCCCATCAAGCTCCAGGCCCACGGCGACAAGAGCGAACCCATCAGCTTCCGCAACATCTGGATTCGCAAACTCCAATAACCTGTCACACACAAAGAGGAAGGCCCGGCGTCGAGCCGGGCTTCCTCTTTGTGCATTTCATTCGTGATCAGCTTAGAAGGTAATCTTCCCTGCGAACTGCAACTGCCGTGAAGATCCAGCATCGCCAACCTGGTTCCGCGTCGCCGTAATCTGGCCAAATGTTCCCGTGGTCGAAGCCGTCAGGTTCGGGTTACCCAGGTTCACATGGTTCAGCAGGTCAAACGAATCAAGCCGCAGAACAAGGTTTACCCGCTCCGCAATCTTCGTCGTCTTCTGCAGCGAAAGATCCGTATCCGAGAAGTCCGGACCTTCCAGCGAGTTCCTTCCGAGCGTTCCAAATCCAAAGGCCTGCGTCAAGAAGGTGCATCCCGCAACGTTCGGCGTAGCGCAAACTGTGGCGTTGATGAATGGAATATTTCCATTTGTAAGCACGGCGCCACGGCTCGTCGAATACTTTCCAAACACTGTCGGCCGAATATTGCCACTCCCCGTGAAGGTCGTATTCGAAGTCACGACGTTCAGCGGATTGCCCGACTGTGCCTGCGTAATATTCGCCAGCAGCCAGCCATCCTTCAATCGATTTCCGTGGAACGGCAACGTCCAGACGCCGCTGAACACGAAGTGATGACGAGCGTCAAAGTCCGAACGCCCATAATCGCTTGCAGGATTCGTGCTGTCCTGAAGCCCGTTGCCCGAAAGCGAGTTGTCGTCCAGCGACTTCGACAAGGTGTAACTCGCGTTCAATTCCAGACCGCCGCGCAACGACTTCCGCGCCGTGACCCAAAGCGCGTTGTAGCTCGACATCGAAGCGTAGCTGATCTGCGTAATGTTCCCCAGGGCCGCACCCGGGCGAATCAAGCTGGCCGCCGACAAAGTCTTGAACGGTCGATTTGCAACCGTCGAGCCCGGAGCATACGTGAATTGGTTCAGGTTCAACGGCACACGCAGATGCCGCCCATTCGATCCGATATAACCAACCTGGAGCACCGTTCCGAAGCCAACATCCTGCTGTACATTCAGGTTGAACGACTCCATATAAGCATTGCGATAGTTTGGATTTACCGCACTCGGCGCAAGTCCGCTCACCGCAGCCTTCGAGTAAAGCGTTCGCACATCCAGTCCGCCGCCCGTCAAGCTCACCGGCGTCGAGTTCGGCGGATTACCCGCGAGCCCTGAAGCAACGCCCTCGTTCGGCTGATCGGCCAGCAAGCCAAAGCCGCCGCGGACCACTGTCTTGCCCGTGCCGAACAGATCGTACACAAAGCCGACGCGCGGATCGTAGTTGTAGTTCTGGTTGTACGGTTGGTTCACCTGCTGCAACGTATTGCTTGCCGCGAGGAAGTTGACGAAGCGATTCGCTCCCTCGGTAAACGTTCCGTTCCACTCAAAACGCAGCCCAAGCTCTGCGATCAGGCGCGGTGTAATCTTCCAGCTATCCTGCACAAATCCTGCAGCCGAACTGTCGAAGATCCGGCTCACCACGTTCGAAGCGTTGCCGCTGAAGGTGTTCGCAAGGCCGTTGATGAAGTTCGGCGTCGTTGTGAAGTTGATCGTCCCGGCCGTCTGCGAGAAGTTGTTCCCCTCAAAGCGTCGAAACTCTCCACCGAACTTGAAGGAGTGTTTTCCAACGATATAGTTCAGCGTGTCCGAGAAGACACCCGTCGTCACAAAGCGGCCCTGCGGAAATCCGCTCGGTCCGCCGAAGTTCAGGTTTAGATCCGTCACCGAGATCTGCGGAAGCCCCAGCGGCAGCGCCACGCCATTGTTGATTCCGTAGGTGCTCGATTGACCGAGGAAGTTCTCATTGAACGAGATGGCAATTCGGTTGAACCCGACGCGCGCCTCATTCACCACCGCTGGCGAGAAGACGTGAATCTCGTTGATCGTCCCAATCTGCCGATGCGCTCCGCGATGATCGCCAAATCCCGCCACAGAATTGCCCTGCAGGTTCGGCTCCGTCCGTGCGTCCTGCTGCCACGCGTAATACAGATGCAGCGTGTCGACCTTCGTGATGTTGTGGAAGAGATCACCGCTGAACTGGTCCGTCTTCACCGGTCCCGGCGAGGACCCACTCGCAACCGCAGTCGTCACGCCATTCTGAGTGCTCTCAACGCCAACCGGCAAGGTGCTGATAATCTGCGCCCACGCCGGTCCTGCCTGGCTCGTGGCAAACAGGTTGCGCTGCGCAAGTGTCGGGACGTTGCTTGTCAGCAGAATCGCCTGCTTCTGTCGCAGACCCTCGTAACTCAGGAAGAAGAACGTGCGATCTTTGAACACCGGTCCGCTCAGCGCACCGCCAAAGTTATGGCGATTCAATTGGTTCTGCCGATTCGAAGCCAGAGGGCCTTTCCGGTTGAAGAAGTTACGAGCGTCGAAGTAGTTGTTACGGAGATAGTCGAACGCCTCGCCGTGGAACTGGTTCGTACCCGAGCGCGTCGATACGTTCACAATCGACCCTGAGCTGCGCCCATACTCCGCGCTGAAGGTCGAGTTGATGATCTTGAACTCTGACGTCGTGTTGATCGACGGCTGGAACGTGATCTGGTTCTGCGTCATGTCGTTCAGGTTGATGCCGTTCACCTGGAAGTTGTTCGTATCCTCCCGGTTCCCTGCCGTATCGAACGAGTTCGCACCAAGGCCGCGGCTGGGAGCTGTCAGATTGCCATTTGCCGGCGGAATCACCGTGCCGGGCGTTAGGTTCGTCAGATCGAGAAAGTGGCGTCCGTTCAGCGGAATCTGCTGCACCGTCTCGCGATCGATAACCTGCCCAAGTGTAGAGGTCTGCGCCTCGATCGGTGCCGCCTTGCTCTCTACCTGCACCGTCTCGCCTGCGCTCTCGATCCCCAGCTTCGCATTCACGGTCGCGGTCGCGTTTACCTCAAGCGTCACCTGCTGCGCCGTAAACTTGCTGAACCCCGCAGCCGTCACCACAATCGTGTAGCTTCCCGGCTGCAGCGAAGGCGCGGTAAACGATCCGGCACTATCGCTCACCGTGCTACGTTCAGCGCCTGTCGCATTGCCATGGATGGTCACGACTGCGTTTGGCACTACAGCACCGGTGGAATCAGTCACCGTACCTGAGACGCTTGCCGTTGATTGCGCCATTGCCACACCAAAACCAGAACTCAGTGCGAGGGTGAGAAACATACCTTTGAACATGGACTTCACTAACGTCTCCTGAATGACAGTTGCCTCGCGTTGCGCTGCTCGAAGCAGCACGAATGTTGAGAAAGAAACCACCGGCGGTCGGCAGCCGGTCTTACGTAGTTCTTAGGGAAGATGTCTCAACTTTACAGCAGAAGGAGCTCTGAATTGTCACGCGTTTGTAACCTCCACGTGCGCTGCGTTCATCTACGTACGTAACTTTTCTCTCCATCAAAGTAGGTCTACTGAGAGACTTACGACACGTCATGCTGATGCGCAGCCATATCCAGCCGCAAGCTGGACGGCGTAGACAGAAGTGCTCGAATGGACTGAGCATGCTCTGAAGGACGCTATGACCCGACGCTCTTCAAATCCGTTTGACCCTCCCCCTTCGACTGCGAAGATGAAGCGCAGGATGTTGCGCGAGGGTGCGCGGGCGAATGAATTGCGGGATGAGGCGTTCCGGCGGGTCATTCTGTCCATTCCGGCTGGTAAGGTAAGCAGCTACGGAAAGGTCGCTGCAGCGGCAGGCTATCCGCTCTACCACCGTGCCGTGGCTCGATTGCTGCGAACAGATCCTCCCGACCGGCTCCCCTGGTATCGGGTTCTCGGTGTATCAGGCGAGATCAAGCTTCCCGGTTCAGCCGCTATCGAGCAGCGATTGCGGCTCGAATCGGAAGGGGTGCGCTTTCAGGGCAAGCGTGTGAATATGAGTTTGTATGAATGCTCGCTGCGCGTGTGGGAGCGGTGATTGCTTAGCATGGGGCGAAAAAACGGGTTGAGATGTTGAGCGCAACCAACTTAGAATGAGCTACTTACCTGCTCTAATTGCTCGCAAATATAGACTTCTAAATGAGTTATACGCAAATACAAGATTCTAAAAGAGATACGAGTATAAAGTGCTATCTTCGTCTGGCTGGGTCCGTAGTCGTCACAAGAACGCGGCCTTAGAATCGGCGATGGAACTTACCCGTTTCGCAGGAGACATGATGAATCGTCGCCACTTTTTGAAGCTTGGCTCAGTAGCAGCCATGGGGCAACTTCTCGTAGACCAACAGAGTTCGGCTCAAACCGCCTCTACCGCACTACCGAAAGCTGGCGCAGATGGCTGGATGTCGCTCCTGAACGGCCGCGACCTCAGCGGCTGGTACACAATGCTGCAGAGGTCGGGCAAAGGCGTTGCAGAGAAACGCAAGATGGTCACGATGGAGGAGGGCATGCTCCACATCATGGGAAATCAAGAGGGCGGCGAACCTGCTGAGCCCGGCTATCTCGCGACCAACCAAGAGTTTGAAGATGTTCATATTCGCCTTGAATACAAGTGGGGCATGAAGCGCTTTGCGCCGCGAGAGTTCGCAAAGCGTGATAACGGTATGCTCTATGGCCTCGTGGGTGAAGACAAGGTCTGGCCGACCTGCGTCGAATGCCAGATTGAGGAGGGTGACGTCGGCGACTACTTTATGGTCGGGACCCGGGGCGTTCAGGACGATCATCCGAACGGCCTTTTTGGTGAGACATTAGGCGCCAACGGATGGTCCACTCCGCCTTCATCATCCTTAGCGCCGAAACAAGATGCTGGTAGACCCGAGCCGGCCTACTCCCGAAAGATCAAGGACGGAAACTTCGAGATTCTCGATGGCTGGAACACGGTGGAGGTTATCTGGCAAGGGAACCGTTCCGCTCACATCGTTAACGGAAGGACCGTCAATTCGGCATACAACCTGGAATATCCCGATCCACAAAATGCAGGAAAGTTCCTTCCGCTCTCTCGCGGAAAGATTGCCATCGAGCTTGAGTTCGGCGAGATCTGGTTCCGTAGAGTCGAGATCAAGTCATTGAAGCCGAGCTAAGAGCTCTGCGCGCTCCACATCAACGAACGATTCCCTCTTCTTCGATGATGGTGATGTAGCGATCGATGGGAAGTTCCGTGAAGGTGTCGACGCGGGTGCTTGGAGCAGGCCAGCGAATCTCAAGCTGATCCAGCTTTGTATGTGTGCCGATGCCGAGAACCATGCGAGGATCGTGGCTGCTGAGATAACTTCCACCAGCCGACTTGAGCCTCGATCGCCTCAGCGTGCCAGCCTTCCACGTTACCTGGGCGCCGATGGCATCGACGTTGGCCTTGCGCCCTACGAGCTTTAGCCCGAGCCAATGATTGCCTTTGGCCGCCAGATTTTTAAGCAGCAAGGGTGCGCCGTTATTCGTCGAGATCAGGACGTCCACGGCTCCGTCATTGTCGAAGTCACCCAGTGCCAGTCCACGAGCGGCGAGCGACTCGCGAAAGATCGGCCCTGCTGAAGCACTGATGTTTTTAAGGGTCACTCCATCGTTGTGAAAGAGGAGCAATGGCTCACGGTAGGTGACGCTGCCGGAGTGGACCTCGATCTGATCGTCGGGATGGCCGTTGGCAATGAAGAGGTCGAGGTTGCCGTCGTTGTCGTAGTCGAAGAAGCGAAGGCCCCATCCGCTCATGGACCGGGTCGCAGCCCCGATACCGTTCATGGGCGAGAGGTCGTCGAAGGTGCCGTCCTTATTGTTGTGATAGACGGAGTACATCTCCTGGTCGACGTTGGTGACGGTCAGGTCCTGCCATCCGTCCTGGTCGAGGTCGGCTGCATCGACGCCCATGCCGGACCTTGGATGCCCGTCGGAGCTGTAGGCTACTCCACCTTCGAGACCCTCGTCCTTGAACTTTCCCTGGTGGTTCATCCAGAGGAAGTTAGCCACGGTATCGTTGGCGACGAAGAGGTCCATGTGGCCATCGTTATTGATGTCGGTGGCCACAACCCCCCAGGCCTTGCCTGCCTTCGCGTTAATTCCCGTCGCGGCGGATACGTCCGTAAAGGTACCGTCGCCATTGTTGTGGAAGAGCCAGCTATGCGTCGGTGGATAGATACGCGGTATGCAGTAGTGACGCTCGCCTGTACCTTCGTTGCCGCAGAACTTGTTGGACCCCTTATCGAATTCCACGAAGCGACAGACGAAGAGGTCGAGACGTCCGTCGTTGTCGTAGTCGAACCAGACCGCGCTCGACGCCCAGCCAGGCGTGCTGATGCCGGACTTCAGAGTTACGTCGGTGAATGTGCCATCCCCATTATTTCGGTAGAGGATCGAACGGTTGTAACTGGTCACGAACAAATCGGGCAAACCGTCGTTGTTATAGTCACCAACGGCTGCACCCATCCCGTAGCCAGCATCAGCCACTCCTGCCTTCAGGGTTACATCCGTAAAGGTACCGTCCCTATTATTGCGATAAAGCGCGTTACGAAGTGGCTTGGCCGGTGTGAAGAAATCACATGCGCCGCTGTTGACGAGGAAAATGTCCATCCAGCCGTCGTTGTCGTAGTCGAGAAAAGCGCATCCGGCCCCGGTTGTCTCAGGCAGATAGTACGCCGGAGACCGGCCGTTGACATGGGACCAGATGATGCCCGATTGCGCTGGGAGAACCGGTTCGAAGAGAGCTGTAATCGACGACTTGACCGGTGGAGCGATCGTGGCGGGAAACATTCTACGTAGAGCGGCAAGAGGCACCGTCGCCGCTAGAGCGGAAACGAACTCTCGTCTGCTGGGTCGGTGCATCGGCTAAGTTTACACGGCATTCCCCATGTAGAGACGGACAGCAAGGCAGAGGGGAGGGACTGCTCAGTTACCGGAAAGTTACCGGTAACCTTATCTTTCTTGCAAAGTGTTTTAACAAGTTGACATACCTACAGCTTATGGGTAGATTGCGTATGTTCTTCCAAAGTCAATGTAAACGTTGCCAAACAGAGCTATGTGTTTTCGTTCATTCGAGCGCAAAGTAACTGGGCAGTCCGACCTTCGACGAATAGGATCAAGCGGCAGAATCAAGCAACGCAGCCAGTTGCGACAGATAGCAAAAAGCGATAGGCAGTAAATTGGGGGATCGAATGCGACGCAGACTTTTGAACGCAGGAATGTGCCTTTCATCTTGTTCTTCGGTGTCCTTCTACCGACACTTAATCCGCGAGGATTCGCACAGGACACAAACGCCTCGCTCGGCGGAGTGGTCACCGATCCAAGTGGCGCCGCGATACCCGGCGCCAAGCTCACGCTAACCAATCGAGCGACAGGATTTCAGCAGAACTTCGAGTCGGACGCCAGTGGAGAGTACAACTTCCGCAACCTGACCCCTGGTCTCTACGACCTGGATATAACGTCACCCAACTTTAAGTCGGAGCGACGGACCGGCATTCAACTCGCCGTCAATCAGTCTGCCCGGGTCACGATCCCGCTGTCGGTGGGCCAGTCAACCCAGACCGTTACTGTGAATGGCGACGCTTCGCTTATCAATTACGACAACGCTACCCTGGGTGGCGGCGTAAGTCCTGAAACACTACAGGACTTTCCCCTTGTCGTCTCGGGTGCACCCCGATCCTCGGTAACGGTTGCCATCCTGATGCCCGGCGTTAGCACGGGTGGTGGCGGTAACGCTTACAACTCCCGCACCAATGGCGGCATTGTGACAGGAGACGAAGCGTTGGTCGATGGTGCTACTGCCTCTGAGGGTTATATGAACCAGAGCGGCATGGTGGCACTGCAGACCGACTTCGGCATGTCTCCGGATATCACCAGCGAGGTCAAGATCCTCGCTTCGAACTACGACCCCCAGTATGGAAACTCCACGTCAGGCCAGTTGATCGTCCAAACCAAGAGCGGCGGCGAGCGGTTTCATGGCGCGGCCTACGAGTATCTGCGCAACGATTTCTTCAACGCATCGCAGTACGGCGCCGCGTCGAAGCCCGCTGATAAAGAGAACGACTTCGGTGCAAATATTGGCGGTCCGATCTGGATTCCGAAGTACCACGATGCGAACGACCGCGTGAAGGGTTACTTCTACTTCAACTGGGAAGGCTTTCAGGACCACGGCTCTGCAAACTCAGCAACACTATCGGTCGCCCCGATAGCAGAGCGGGCTGGTAACTTCGGCTCCGTCGGGAGCCAGCTCTACTACCCGAATGACCCGACCAAGTATGGCGCGTTGGCAGGCACGGCGATTCCAGGAAATGTGATCAACCCGGCCTTCGAGGACCCGATCGCCAAAGCATTTCTCGCGGCGCTTCCCACTCCGACCAACGGAGGTCAGCTTAACAACTACTTCATCCCCCACTCCGGTCAGGGTTCGCTGACGAATAGTGAGAACGTTTATTTCTGGCGAGTCGACGTCAACGCCGGCGCCAAAGATCATTTCTATTACACCTTCTGGTGGCAGTACACCGGCGTAAACGCACAGAGCGATCTGCCGGTAGCGCTCTCAACCGCATCGCCTGCCAGCCCCGAGAATGCTCCGATCCAGCGCCTCAACTGGGAGCACAACTTCTCCAGCTTCCTGACCAATCACGCCACCGTCGGCTACCTGAGCCGCAACGAAGGCTACTTCGCGCTCAACGGTAAAGCTGCGCTGCCCTCCGTTGCAGGAGTAGCCGACACCACCTACCTGCCCGAGATGACCTTTGGCGGAGGGTATAGCCAACTCGGCAACAACGCCGGACCGAACTCGGCTGCCAACCTGACGACCCGTGGAACGTGGGCAGTCAACGATGTCGCTACCTTGATCCGGGGCAAGCATACGATCAGTGCAGGCGTCGAATACAAACTGGCTGGCATGAGCATTCATAGCTCTGGCAACCAGGGCGGCACCTTCAACTTCCAGCCAGACACCACCGGCAACTCAGGCTGCGCTAACTCATCGTGCCCCGGAGATGCTGTCGCCAGCTTCTATCTCGGTGCAACCGCAAGCGCCAACGTAGGCTACCTGAATATCGCGGCAAAGTATCCTCGGCAGACGGGCTGGGCAGTTCATATTGGTGACGCATGGCGCGTGAGTCCAAAGCTTACTGCCACCTACGGCCTGCGTTGGGACTACATCAGCCCATTTGTAGACAAGCACGACAACCTTTCCTTCATCGATCCGATCGGCGGCAATCCAGATGCCATAACCGCCTCTGGATCAGAACTTCCAGGCCGGCTCGCCTTCGCGGGAACTGGATTCGGTGCAGCAAGCTATGGTGCTCGCTATCCTGAGATCGCCTTCAAGAAAGGCTTCGCACCGCGCTTTGGCCTGGCATATACGATCGACGATAAGACGGTTGTCCGTGCCGGCTATGGAATTTATTTTGGCCAGGCATTCTATCCTGGCTGGGGCGGTGGTCTCGCACAGGACGGCTTCAATAAGAACCTGACCCTGAATGAGTCGTCGGTTGGCAACTTCCGGACACCAGCGATCTATCTAGGTACGGGTATCGCGCAGAGCCAGGTTGGCGTCACGAAAGATATATCCTCCGGCTTCGATAATGGTCAGACACCTTCGCTCTACCGTCCTCTGGACGGAAACAGAAGGCCCTACTCATCGCAGTGGAACCTGACGGTCGAGCGTCAGCTTCCTAGCAACACGCTGCTCAGCGTCTCGTACGTCGGCACGAAGGGTACGCACCTGCCCTCCGCGCTGAACCCCATCAATGTGCTGAATCCCTTCAATCCAACTTTTGCGGCACTCGGCAGCGCGCTGGCGATCAACTACAACGATGCGGGCGGCCCGGCAGCCTTCGCGGCCCACGGGATCTCTCAGCCGTACATCAACTGGGACGCTCAGATGACCGGTTGCGCGCCTACGATCGCTCAGGCTCTTCTACCATTCCCGCAGTATTGCGGCACGCTGGGCGGGCTGAACGAGCAGCATGGAAACTCGATTTATAACTCGTTCCAGGCGAAGGTAGAACGACGGTTCCAGGGTCATTTGTACATTCTTGGTTCCTTGACGCTCCAGAAGATGTTCACGGATGCCTCGAACAACACTCAATCCGGTGCAAACGCCGGGCTCGGCGCAGGCGGCAACAGCGGATCCTTCTCGCCTTACGACGAGGCTCGCGCGTATGCCATCGCTCCGGATAACGTCCCTGCAACAGGATCGGTTGCGGTCGTCTATAACTTGCCCTTCGGTCATAACGAGCGCTTTCTCAACTCGGCGGGCCTGCTCAATTCGCTGGTTGGCGGCTGGCAGACAAGCCCCATCTTTCGCTACGAGTACGGTATTCCCTTCTCCTTCTACTCTTCGGCCTGCACAACCAGTACGCTGGTTCCGCAGTTCCGCGAGAACTGCATTCCCGGAGTCCTGTCTGGCCAACCGGCACTGTTGCATGGCCGGAACAGCTTCAACCCGGTTACGGATAACGGTCAGCTCATCAACCCCAATGCCTTTGAGCATGACTTCTCTTCCTTCGGCTATACCGGTCTGGGGAAGGCAGTCTCAACCATCTACGGTCCAAGCTATAGGAACCTGGATATAGCGTTTACGAAGAACACTCACATTACCGAGAGATTGAACTTGAGGTTTGAGTCGAACTTCTTCAATGCCTTCAACAATCACTACTTCATTAGCCAGGGCAGCAGCAATGGTGGCCCGGGTTATGCGTTCGTTACCGATGTAGCTGCTTCCGGAAATTCGTTCGGTAAGTGGAACGGAGCGGTGAGTTCTCCACGAACGATTCAGTTCGTGGGACGGTTCGAGTTCTAAGTCTCGAACTCGTCGCTCTATAACAAAGCCGCCCGGCAAGAGCTAAGGCTCTTACCGGGCAGCTCTTTTTTTTGCCAGAGTGGAGGCTGACTACTGCACCTTGGCGCCATTGGCATCAGCACGTAACCCGCGATAGATCTCCACCTCTTTGTCCGCTGCTTCTTTCCGCTTGAGCCGGTTGTAGATTTGCGCCAGCGCGATGTGAGCCTCAGCGTATCTTGCATTGATTCGGATCGCCTCCTCCAACGCTGACGCTGCCTCTTCCAAACGACCTTCATCTTCGAGGATCTTTCCGAGGCGGTAGTGAGCTGCCGCAAGCTGCGCCTCGAGACGGATAGCCTCACGGACACTACTCTCCGCCTTCTCAGGCTTACCCATGAACTGCAGGGTCTCAGCGCGACTCAAGTAAGGCCACGCAGAAGGATGAGCGGAGTTACGATCTAACTCGATTGCCTTATCAAAGTTGCTAACAGCTAACTCGTTCTGGTTTTGGTAAAAGTAGCAGAGCCCCAGGTTGTCGTATGCCCGCGAGAACGTTGGCGCAAGGCTGATCGCCTCCTGAAAGTGAACGATCGCCTCGGGATAGCGGTGCGCGTCGTAGTCAAGACGTCCAAGCCAGTAGGTATAGAGTGAGTTCTTCCTATCCTGCGCCAAGAGCGATTCGAGCACTGGCCGCGCCCAATCAGCATGAGCGATCTGGAGATACGCCATGGCCAGCGAGAACTGAAGCCCCGGATCGAGCGGAGTGATCACATTCGATTTTTTCCAGGCAATCGCCGCATGCAGGAAATCTCGATTCAAATAGTAGACGCTCCCCACATAAGCCAGGAGAGCGGCGGAACGCGCGGAGTGTGGATCTCGCTCGATCTCGGCAAGCAAAATCCTCTCAGCCGTAACGTAGTCCTGTCCGGCAAACGCAGCTTTCAAGTGAGATACTTTCTCTGGAGTAAGACCAAGTGATGAAGGCGGCGTGATTAACGCTATTGGCGCATCATTACTGGTCTGGGCAGACGAGTAAGTTACGCCACCACCGCAGACCAGCATTCCCAGTGCGAAAGCGACGAGAATGCGAGGCTTCGGTACGTGCATGGGCATGATTTTAGTGGACAGAAGAGAGAAGAGATAGTGCCCAGCTACCCGCAGCGAAGAGCCGAGTGCACACGCCGACAAGTACGGTGGAAGCGCATGGTTCTCGAACGAATGCTTTTCTTCGTGGCGACCATGCTATTCCTCCAGCAATCAGCGATCGCACAAGCTTCTAACGAACCATATCGCGAGATGCTGATCACCATTCAACAGCACATCCAGCAGAACGATCTTCAAGGCGCACAGCAACTCATCTCCACTGCCATCACAAAATACCCAGCGGACGGTGGTCTGGAAAATCTACGTGGAGTTATCGAGATACAGCAGGGACATGCGGATCTCGCGATCAAGGCATTCTCCGCGGCAGTCGCGCATGCTCCGGGCCTCACGAGCGCCTATCTGAACCTCGGCCGCGTCTACACACAGTCTGCGGAATCAGACAAAGCTGCAAGAGTTTCGGCGCTCCGTATCTATGACAAGCTTCTGCGGAGAGAGCCCGGCAATCCCGAAGCAAATTACCAGGCGGCCATGCTGCTCATGTGGGATCACAGCTTCCAACTCTCGATGGAACATCTCGAGCGCCTGAGCGAAGCTGACCGTGGCCGCATCGGTGCCCAGATCGTGCTTTGCGCTGATGAAGCCGCACTCAACCACCCTGCGGGAACCGATAAGGCCGCAGCAGCCATCATTGCTGCTCAGGACCTGACTGAGCAGGACGCCATGGAGGTACTACCAGCCCTGCGCACGGCGCACCGAGCCGATCTGATCGAAACGATCTTCGCAGCGGCAAATGATCGAGATCCTCTCTCTCCCGAGGGTCTTCGCATCCTTGGCCTCGCGCAGGAGGGAGAAGGAAAACTTGCTCCCGCCCGCGCGACGCTCGAGCGAGCCTTCGCCCAGAGTCACTCCTCCGTCGCCATCCTCATCGATCTCACCCGCGTTGCGAAAGCTGCGAAAGACTACCAGGGTGCCCTTGGCTACCTCGCACACGCCCGGGACCTTCAGCCCAACGACGCAAGCTTTGCTTATGAGTTCGGGGTGCTCACCATCAGGATGGGACTGCTTGGCGAGTCGCGCAAGGCCATGGCGGAGGCAGTGAGGCTGGAGCCCAACAATGCGGAATATAACTTCGGCATGGGTATCGTCTCCTCGTTCTCGCAGGACGCAACGCAGGGGCTGCCTTACCTGCAGAAGTACCATACGCTCCGTCCATCAGATCCCGCAGCGCTTCTCTCGATCGGAACCAGCTACTTTCGCGCCAAGAACTATGATTCTGCCGCCGTCTGGCTCAGGCAGGCTGTCGCTCACCAGTCCACTGCGGCAGACGCGCGTTACTACCTCGGACGGATTGCTCGTGTTCAGGGTAATCTCGACAGCGCAAAGCAGGAGCTGGAGCAGTCGAACACCCTTGGTCCAGATCGGCCCGACGTGCTTGCAGAGCTCGGTCAGGTCTCCCTGATGAAGCACGATTATTCCCCCGCAGGCGTCTATTTCGATCGCGCCATTGCGCTCGACCCGGAGAACTATGCGGCGAACTTCGGTCTCCTGCAGCTCTATGCGCGTCAGAGCGATCCGCGCCAGGAGGAGCAGTCGAAGCGCTTCGACGAGATCAAGAACAAGAGCGAAGAGCAGTATCAGGAGATGATGCGCATCATCAGCACACGTGCCGAAGAAGCCCCGAAGCCTGAAGCGCCACACTGAGAGAATCTCTCGAAGCTGCGTAGCGTTTGTGAATTGATTCAAGAGGCCGCGTGCATCCATAAGGATTTATGGCGACCTCTACCTTCTTCTTCCCTGCTTCTGAGCTGTTGGTCGCCAGCGCTCTGCGCGCAGGGATTCTTCCTCGGGATTGCACCTTCACCGAGTCGGACAAAGTGGCGAAGACGGAGCAAGGCTTTGTGGCCGACTACATCAGCACTGTCAGCAACTACTCTCACGCCTACAAGCACCTCAACCCGCCTGGCTTTATGTGGCATCGGCGCTTCGAGGTCTTTCGTCCGTTCACCGCGAAGCTCACGGTGGAGTTTCCGGGCGGCGGTCTGCTGCACATCATGAACGTGGCATCGCCCGTCTCAGCCCGAAAGACGTGCCTGTTCGTTCCGATCTGCCGCAACTTCGACAAGGACGCACCCATCGAAGCCACGCTCGACTTCAACTACCAGGACTTCGCCGAAGACATTGCCATCGTAGAACAGCAGTTCCCAGAAGACCTTCCCCTCGACCTCCACGCAGAAGCACGTCCCGGCGGATCGAAGTTCCATCACGTACCGGAAGGGACTGTCCGCAATCGGCCAAGGAAGAAACTACACCGCCTGATCGACTGGTGGATCATCTCCACGCGCGGTGCTTTTGCTGCTTCGTACTCACGCATGCATCACGTTCTCGTTGCTGCGCCTGAATTTGAAGTGCTTTTTGAGCTTCGAAAGTGGATGCTCAATGAAATGGTACGACAGCGCACAAAGTGCAAACGTAACTCCAAATTGAGCTAGAGCTATCAAGACCGCAACGAGGTTGACGGACAGGTGCAGCCTCGAAGTCACTGCGGCGCGTATCCATGGTCTGTGGATCAGATAGATAATCGGAAAAATATGGAGAAGATAAAAGCAGTAGCTGTAATCGCCCATCCTTCTAAGCCACTTATTCGAAAAAATAGCCGTCAGCGGCCCGCTGCCTGAAAGCGAAAGAGCAACAAGCGAGGTAAAGCAAACGAGCAGCAGCGTGTATCCGAACCGTACGACGTGTAAATGGCTCGGTTGCTTGGCGAAGCAGAGTAAGCCGTAGAGTAGACCTGATCCCCAAAACATCGCTCGGATCGTCGCACGATGTCGCAATGCCTCTGGATGTTTCAGCGTCACAAAGGCAAGAAGCGCGCCAGCGGCCAGTGTATCAACCCGAAAGAACGTCAATCGGTAGACAAGGTCGGGCCAACGCATCAACAGATGCGGGATGGTCGGAAGATTTCTAAGACCTAACGGGATCAGGATAAGTGTGATGCTTATTCTCACCAGATACTTTTCATTAATGTGCCTCAGGATAGAAGGCCAGATGAAGTAGAACTGCTCTTCGATCGCCAGGCTCCAGAATGAACTCAATGAGCCAATGAGAGAGGGCGCGAAGGCGGTCGCAAGATTGGAAAGGTTCAGCCAGAACAAAATCTGCGTATCGAAGCTATAGGGCGCATGTCTCCAGGCCGCAACCATCAGCACTCCGATCAGCACGGCGTAGTAAAGAGGGAATATCCGGAGTGCTCTCCGGCCATAGAACACGCGGTAGTAGTTGGCTGCCCCTCTGCCGGGCCAAAGGCTTCTTGTAATCAGGTAACCAGATAGCACAAAGAAGAGATCGACACCTGTCCAGCCCATCGCGACTGCGCGAGTGGCTATCCAGCTAAACCAACCGACCGATTCGATATTTCCGTTCATCGAATGAAACAGAAAGACGAGGAGAATGGCGAGTCCCCTGACACCGTCAAGTGCCGGTACATGTCCACGGACCACGACTTGATCGTTCATTTACACCTGACAGTCCACATGGAATATGGTTACTATAGTAACTCTTTCATTGAGATTGAGGCTAACGAACTTGTCGCAAGCGATACGACCAACTGTCTAGCTTCGATTGCGGTAAAGGGTATATGTGTCGATCTGAGCAACCGGCTCCCAGCGAGTCTTTAGGTTTGCATTGAAGAGAAGACCCACTTCGTATGGCGTCCATCGTTGCCTGTAGTGCAACTGCATTCCGCTGACCGAATTGATAAGGCCCTGATCCTCAGATACGTGAAATTCGATCCCTGTCGGCAGCAATGCCCAATGGGCCTGGTTCAATTCGGCGATCTTACGGGCCTCCGCCTTGTCGTCCAGAACAGCACATGTAAAGTAGTAGGCGTCCGGACGATAGAGTCCATGCTGTGCGAGCATGAGTTCGGTCTTTGGACCAATCTCGAGTGGCGCCGCGACCGGGCTGCCATCGACAATTTTCTCCAGCGTGGCGATGTCGAAGCTTTCGAATACCGGATGATCCAGCTTGTCGCGCGAACTCGCTGACCAACGCTTCTCTCCTGCGGCGTTGAGGATGGAATTTATCACATAGGACGAGCGAAACGTGACGATATCCCGGTACAGGGTGCTCCGAAGTTCTGGCAGGAACAGGTGGTACACCAGCGCAAGTCCGAGTGCCATCGTTCCCGCAGTGCCTATCCCCCACACCGTCTGCTGCCAGCGTGGTGCCGTGGAGAGAGCGACCATCGCCAGCAGGAATATGCCCACTCCATTGAAGAACACGTGTTCTGGATCGGCGCGCCCAAGCGCCACGGGCACAAGAGCCATCGACACCACGAAACACGACCCCAGCAAAACGGTCTCTGGTTGATCGCTGGTCCAGCGAGCGGCAAGCATCCGGGGTACAAACCATATCGCTGCAAAAAGGAACACAACGATATACGGCAGCGGTTCGACGATAAAGTTAAAGACCCCGCCTGCAAACAGGCTAAGCATTCGAAGATAGGGTGCACCGACGATCAGCAGGAAGAGACCCGCACCGATCGGCAGGACGACGATGGCGGAAAGCCAGGTCTTTCCCTTCCGCCAACACTGCAGCGCTGCATAGCAGAATGCGCCGGCCCCGAAGGCAAAGCCCATCTCTGGCGACAGGGCGAGGGTCAACATCTGTCCCAGACCGAAGAGCAGGCAGGTCATCCAGACCTTGCCCTGACGCGCGCTGAAGACGAGAACAGCCAGGGGCAGAGTGAAACGGAGCAGCGTATAGTTCACGCCGAAAATTGGCTGCAGCGTGAACGGCACAAAGCACGACATGGCAAAGATCTTCCAGGATCGACTCATCGGAAAATAATTGACGAGGTACGCCAGGAGCGACACACCAAGTACCTGGTGCAGTACCAGAACGATAAAGTAGCAGCACTGCAGAGAGAGATGTCCCCGGAACAACGTATGAAGCAGGATGGGGGGATAGAAAAGCAACGGACCGTAGGGGAACTCGATCGACGTGTAGAGCTGACGGTGGAAGAAGGTGCTGCTGCTCATCTGATGGATGAAGTAGTCGACGTCGACCGGATACCGGCGATCGGAATTACTGATCAGCCACCCAAAACAAGCGGTGTAGAGGCCTGCAAAGAGCGCCGCGCCCATCCACGCGGACCGTCGAAGAGGACGTATATCCGGTACACCCGCCTGCTCGGACGACTTATCCCCAAGGCGCAGCGAGATCAGGAAAACCACGAGCGCACAAAACGCAATAACAACTGCTGCGATCTTGTTGTTGAAGCCTGTTGCGTTTGAAACCGAGATCGCCGCGACCCGGGCAGGTGGAAGCAAAAGGGGCAGTACAAAAACACCAAAGCAAGCTGCAAGACCAACGGTCAAAGGAAAGATCCAGAATTTTTGGTGATTTCGCACTTTTACAAGTGTACCCGACCGTGATGACCCGCAACTTCTAATCCTTGGACCGCAACGATCGCGAAATTGTCAAGGATTAGGTGTACGTTGTAGGCGCTTCGTAATCGGCCTTGACTGGACCCAAGATGAGATTAGCGATAAGGGGCATCAGGTAAATGACGAGAGATGACAGCAATATTAGACCCATGATTTCAACGGTCGGACCACGAATGATCTCACCCACGCCCCCTTCCGGAGCCGAATGGAGCGCTCCGATCATGACTAGCAATGAGAAGGGCGAAGAACGCGTGTCGCCGCAGACCGAATCGACAATAAGAAAATAAAAGAACAGCAAGATGGGGAGCAGAATGAAGATGCCTGCCCACTTCGCCTGGTGAAAAGCCTCGCCTGCCGGACTGAAGGAGATTCCCGTTGTGGTATCGGTCTCGTCCGAAATCATCCCGATCTCATGGGCATAGACATTGCCGAAGCCAATAATCGGCTTATCATGCCAGATAAAATGGGGAATAAGGTTCTCAAATCCAAAGATCGTGGGCTCCAGGCCAAAGACTCCACCATGCGCCGTGTAGTTGACGATGAGGTCATCGGGCGTAATCATCTGGAGGCGGTCCGCCAGACCTTGAGGCTCGTTATAGTAGCGACTGAAATCCGTACCGGTGTAGAGATCGTCGTTTTGTTCTTTGAAGGCGGTTCGTACCTTATCCAGGTTTGAAAGTAAGAGGATGTTTATTTTGAGGTTCTCGCTGAAGGATCCACCTTCGATGCGGAACGATCGACCGTATTGGCTGTACGGTACAAGGTAGTACGAGATAAAGCCTGCCGCGAGGATGAGGCTGCCAATCTGTAAGAGGCTCACCTTATACCGCTGCGAAGCGACGGCAAGAATCCAGCAGACAAACGCAGTAAAGATTCCCTGTTTGGAATATGTAATCACACCCAATACAAACGTGAGAATGCAAGCGAGCATTGTGACGAGGTTGAGGCTTCGTCTACCCCCACTCCTTCTGATCTCATAGATCATTCCTGCCACGATGCCAATAATCAGAAACGCATTCAACTGTTCGAGAGCGCTAAGAAGAGAGCCGGCTTCAGCGGTCGAGGTGCGGGCAGCCAAATAGACGTTAGCGAAGATGCCGATCACGGAACAGCTCAACGCAGCGCGGCCCATATCCGCGTTCGACTTGAACTGACGAATGAGTGGTTTGTTCAGGACGAAGCGTCGCGAAAGGTAGGCAGCCGCACCCATCGCGGTGATCGCTCCCAGGTACACCTCGATCGTGAGTTCGGGTTGCTGAAGATTACTCTGCCCGGGCTCCCCAATAAGAACTTTGTACGAGATTCCGATGAGTACAGCCAGAAGGGTGTAGGCGGCAATATACCCGCCTGAAGGTCGGGTCAGTCCCCCCACCACGTTGAAAGCTAACGTAGCCACAACGATGAAGCCGAACGTGCATGCGCTGAAAATGAGAGTAGTACCCTCAAGTTGCTGGAGAGAGCACAGCACGAGAGCGAAGACTATAGCGGGGAAGATTGGTACACGTTCTGGAAAAGGAATCCGCACCTGGGTGGGACTAGTGTACCGGATGCAGCATGTAAGCAGGAAAACCAGCTCGCCAGCTCAGCACATTGTGCATACCTCTGGGTGGCACATCCCATAACCCAACGATCCCCGTGAACCGAGGTGCCTACTCCCGCGTAAGCCCCTCGATCATTTCCGCAAACTCACCCCAGCCCGCCACCAACTCCTCCCGCCTCCCACTCTCATAATCCTCGAACTCAAACCCTGGACTGACCGTGCATCCCAGCAGTGCCCATTCCCCGCCTTGCCGCAGTCGCGCTCCCTGCCACACACCACGTTCCACCACCACCTGCGGCCGTTCCCCGCGCTGCAGATCCGTCCCAATCACCGCCACCCGCCCGGTCCCATCCTGCAGAAGCTGCAGCATCTCCACCGCATCGCCCATGTAGAAGTGGAATACCTCATCCGATTGCAGCCGGTGCATCTCGCTGAACGTCTCCGGCTCCAGAAGGTAATAGATCGCCGTCCCCGTCTTCCTCGCTCCCGCATAGCGTCCATCCAGAAACGAAGCCGCCGGAACACTCTCCAAAGCTTCGTACGTCCGCACAAAGCACCCACCCTCCTTCGGGTGCGGCACCAATCCCAGCAACGCCTTTACCTCTTCCGCCGTCATTGCATCCCCTTTATCCTTGCTGGATTTCCCATCACCGTGGCACCCGCCGGAACATCCCGCGTCACCACACTTCCCGCTCCGATCACTGCATCGTCCCCCACCGTCACACCCGGCAGAATGATCGCACCGCCACCGATCCAGACATTCCTGCCGATCACCACAGGCCGCCCATTCTCAAGCTCCTGCGCCCGCACCGTCGGGTCGCGCGGATGATCCGCCGCATAGATCTGCACCATCGGCCCAATCTGGGTGCCGTCGCCAATCTCGATCCGGCCCACATCCAGCAGCACGCAACCGAAGTTGAGAAACACCCGATCGCCCAGGAAGATGTTGTATCCATAGTCGCAATAAAACGGAGCCCGCAGCGTAGATCGTTCCCCGATTGCACCAAGAAAACCTTCCAGCGCTGCAGACGGTGCACCGGCGTTATACGCAGCCACCACCTTCTCCGCAGACAGCCGCTCCCGCATCAACTCGGGATCGCCAGCGTCATACAGCTCCCCGCAAAGCATCTTTTCCTTTTCTGTCACGCCGCACCCTCTCACGCTATGCTGAACCTACCTCAAAATTTCTGATACCCAAGGTGGCTCGCCCGCATGCGCACCCGTCTCGAACGCCACTTCCGCTTCGCCGCCCTCCACACCAACTGGCGCACCGAGACTCTCGCTGGCTTCACCACCTTCATCACCATGGCGTACATCATCTTCGTCAACCCCGCGATCTTATCGCAAACCGGCATGCCCATCGCCTCTGTCACCGCAGCCACCTGCCTCTGCGCCGCCTTCGGCTCCATCCTCATGGGAGCACTCGCCAATTATCCCCTCGCCCTCGCCCCCGGCATGGGCCTCAACGCCTACTTCACCTACACCGTCGTCCAGAAGATGGGCATTCCCTGGCCCGCCGCCCTCGGAGCCGTCTTCCTCTCCGGCATCATCTTCCTCATCCTCACCTTCACCGGCATCCGTCAACAACTCGTCGCCGCCATCCCCCACCAGCTCCACGCAGCCGTTGGCGGAGGCATCGGCCTCTTCATCGCCTTCATAGGCTTTCGCAATGCAGGCATCATCGTCCCCAGCGCCGCCACCATCGTCACTCTGGGTAACGTCCGTGCCCCGCAAACAGCGCTCGCCCTCTTCGGCCTCTTACTCATCGCCATCCTGCAAGTCCTGAAAGTCCGCGCCAGCATGCTCATCGGCGTCCTCGGCACTATGCTCCTCGGCATAGTCTGCCACCAAGTCACCTGGAACCCCGCGCCCTTCCACATCGGTGCCATCAGCAGTACAGCCTTCCACCTCGACATTCCCGCAGCCCTCCACATCGGCGGATTTGAGATTATCTTCGTCTTCCTCTTTGTAGACCTCTTCGACAACATCGGGACGCTAGTCGCTGTAACGCAGAGGGCTGGGCTGATCAGTCCCGACCACACCATCCCACGCCTCAACCGCATCTTCTTCGCCGACGCCGCAGCTACAGTAGTCGGCTCCATGGCGGGTACCAGCACCGTCACCAGCTACGTCGAATCCGCCACCGGAGTAGCCGCCGGAGGCCGCACCGGCGTCACCGCCATCGTCACCGGAATCCTCTTCTTCCTCGCCCTCTTCCTCGCCCCGCTCGTCGGCACCATCCCTGTCTTCGCGACCTCCCCAGCCCTAATCCTCGTAGGCGGGTTAATGATGACCGGCCTCGGCACCATCGAGTGGGAGAAGCCCCACATCGCCATCCCCGCCTTCCTTACCGTCTCCACCATCCCCCTCACCTGGTCCATCGCCGACGGCCTCTCCTTCGGCCTCACCAGCTACGCCGCCCTCCAACTCCTCACCGGTCGCGCCACCCGCAAAGACTGGATGCTCTACCTCCTTGCCTCCCTCTTCCTCCTCCGCTTCCTCTATCTCTCCCATGCCTGAACCTCCCGACCACCCATAGTTTTGTCATCCTGAGCGAAGTCGAAGAGCCTGCGGTTGTCCTTGTATTTCTGGTTGTCATTTCCGAAGGCAACCTGCGTCTACTTCCATCCCAAGATGAAACGGTCGTCTCAGCGAGTACAAGATAATCGCGGCAGGAATAGAAATGCTCATTCGAAGTAGACTGCCCGATCCCTCCTCCCTGATCTAGCTGTCTGGTGCGTCGAGGGCTTCTTGAAACTTTTCCATGAACTGTGCCACATGGAGTCCGTCGACCAACGCATGGTGAACATGGATCGATATCGGCATGCTACGGTGTCCACCTGACTCGGTCATCTTGCCGAAGGTGATGCGAGGCGCGGAGTCTTCGCGAGAGAAGTCGCGTGCATGTGAGATCGATGTGAAGTCAAACCAGGGCAGCATCGAAAAACGAATCAGGTTAGCCTCCGGATAGTGTTCTATGTCATCCCTCCCACGCACCCGATCAAGTTCGACCGAGGCTTCTCGCACGAAGTCGTAAATCTGCTCGTAAAACTGGTAATGTCCGAAACCGATAGTACCGTTCGCGCGTCCGACTGCACTGCCAGCATGAATCTGCTCATATCGCCAGACCTTCCCTTTCACGATGCGTGTCCTGAAGTTCTCAACCTGATGGGCGGCCACAAGGGAGCGATGAAGAAGCGACAGGAAGAAAGAGAGGTTATGCCTCTTCGCGAACTGATAGATTGCTGTGCAATCGATGCGAAGGCAGACACCGTGATAGGGTTCGGTGAAGTTTTTGAAAAGCTCAAAGGCAGCGCGACGTTCCCAAGTCTCAAGGTTGAGTTCTTGTTTGTTCCCGACCATGATCTGTTCCATGCTCGTATGTTAAATCGGAGTCCTTTTCCACTGCGCGTCTCTTGCAAACGGCGCGATCGCTAATTTCGACTCCGCCGGTCATCTGGAATACCGAGATTGCCGATAACACCGACTTTCAGGGAACTTCATACACGGCGGACTAAAGCTCAGAATCCGCTGCGTCTCGATATCCATTTAGAAGCGATTATCAGAACAAACATCAGCGGCCAAAGAATGAACAGGCTATAAGTTTGCCAACGGCTAAAGGTGAACACAGCATGGCTCACTTCGTGGAATGTCTTGATTCCATGGTACGGTCCCCAGAGGTAATATCGGTCACCGACGATCTTACCGTTTACAGCATCGCCCCCGAGGTAGTAATCCGCAATTAGGCACGATACAAAGTCCAGTAGAGCGACAGCGGTCACGATGGTAGCCGCTTGTGACAGTAAGCGGCTCATTGATCTGCGTGCGCTTTCCTCGCGGATTGCTTGGGCAACATCTCTGGTTTCTCCCAATGGCGGCATATGGCCATGAAAATCGGCGCAGCCAAAATGCCGGTCTAAATCACCCTCCCGCAAAACGACGCTTTCGGAAACTAAGACGCGCTGCGATCACCCACGACAACTCCAACTAACGAGGATATTTGCCGCTATGCTTCGCTGCTCCTACAAACACTCCAGCTAAGAAAGATTCAAGAGCCAGAAATGTAATCCTCTCGCTGTCACTTACGAAGAGAATTTGCGTGCCTCAGATCGGCGTCAAGCCTACTCCCCGTCCAACGACAAACTGGCGAACTATCCCCTCTAGGAATTACCCTATCGAACAGGGGAAACACATGGCCACCCGCAATACCAACCCGAAGCTTTTAGCCCTCGCAGCCATCCTCGTATTCGCGACAGCCATTCCCGCCCACGGCCAGTCAGATGACGACCTAGAGAAACACCTCATCGTCACAGCCGACCTGAACCGCGACGGCATCCCCGACAGAGCCGAAGCGACCCCGTCCCAGCTCCTCGTCTCGATGGGCCAGCCCAACGGCACCTTCAGGCAGGCCTCCGCAAAAGCTGTCCTCGGCTCAGAACCGCGCGACATCGTCGCTGGTGACTTCAATAAAGACGGCAATACCGATCTCATCGTAGGAGACGGGGACGGCGCGCTCACCCTCTTCCTCGGCGATGGCGCAGGAAACCTTACCCCCGCGGGCAACATAGCTCACTTCGACTCCGTCGTCTCGATCGCCGTAGCTGACTTTAACCACGACGGCATCCCCGACCTCGCTGTCTCCGACGCACACGCCAGCAACATCACTATCCTCCTCGGCACTAACTCGGGTAAGTTCCAGTCCGGATGGTCCTCCCCCCTCCGGATGATGGGCACCAGCCCCCACGTCGCTGCAGCCGACTTCAACGGCGACGGCATCCTGGATCTAGCCATCGTCTATGACAGCGACGACGGCGACACCTTCGATGTCATGCTCGGCAACGGTGCCGGAGCCTTCACCCCCGCACCTCTCCTAAGCCGCGTCCGCGACCCGAACGCCCACTGCGTTACCTAAGCGAATTCGAAGGACCCGCAGTTTCTGTCATTTCCGAAGCGACGCTGCGTCCAGACGATCCGCACTGATCCGTGCCGCGCCTTCGTTCCCCTCTCCCGAACGAAGTCAGAATCAGAGGCCACGAACCAGCTTCATTAATCACACTTTCGCAGCAATCCCTTATCCTCGGATGGTAGGCGCCTCTCAGGTCGCTCATGACAACTCAATAAAGAAAAGCAGCCCGGACCTTTCCATAGGTGGGAGCCGCAGAGGTACCTCATGCCACATTCCTTCCGCGGATTGGCCGTGCGTGCTATAGCGTCTGCTCTTTTGAGTGCGACCGCAGTCGCGCAACAACACCTCCCGCCATGGCAACCGTCGCAGGGGCACCAGCAAGTCCCGATATGGCCCGGAGCCGCGCCCCACCCTGTCGTTTACGGCGGTCCGGAGTACTCCGTAAACGTTGACTCTAATCTGGTAGCCGGAAAACCCTGGACATCGGAGGAGCGCGTTTCTGTGCCGACTATGACCGTCTATCCCCCAAAGACCGGTAACACTGGAGCAGCCGTGATCGTCTTCCCCGGAGGGGGATATCAGATCCTCGCGATGGATCTGGAAGGGACTGAGGTTTGTGATTGGCTTACAGCAAGAGGAATTACTTGTGTGCTCTTGAAATACCGCGTCCCCGGTTCGTCAAAGTTTCCGAAATCAGGTGCATATCCCCAGGCTCCGCAAGCTCTGGACGACGCTCAAAGGACGATCAGCCTGACTCGGCGTCATGCCGCTGAGTGGCACATCGACCCGCGCAAGATCGGCGTCATCGGCTTCTCTGCGGGCGGTCACCTTGTAGCGGCTACTAGCGTCCACTTCGACAAACGCATCTACCCTCGCATGGACGCAACGGACGATGTAAGCTGCCGACCGGACTTCGCCATAGCGATCTACCCTGGGCATCTTTCATCACGTGAGAACAGTTTGGCTCTGCAGCAAGATGTAAAGAGTCATCTTTCCCGGCAGACGCCGCCCACCTTTCTCCTCCAGAATGAGGACGACGACGTAGATGGCGTCCAGCAAGTCCTCGCCTATTACGCAGGTCTGAAACAGGCTGGAGTTCCAGTCGAAATGCACCTTTACGCACAGGGAGGCCATGCCTTCGGCTTGCGGCGCACCAAGCTTCCCGTAACCGCATGGCCTGAACTGGTGGAAAAGTGGATGCTCACAATTGGGGTTTTGCATCAGCAGTAGCACGCAACCTGAATTAGTGCCGCTGACCGAGACTGACCAGTGAATTAGGTAGCGCCTAATACGCTTAGCTAATTAGAAGAAGGCCCGGCGATACGCTGGGCCTTTCTGTTTAGAATGAAAAAATTAGCCGCAAGTCCAGCAGATGCAATGCTTTAGCTGGACCTAAGGCTTAGCCGGTGGAGGAGTGGTTCGTGGCTTGAGCGACGGAACTCCAGTCAACGTGGCTCCTGTGGTCACACCATCGAGTTCCGCCTGGTAGGCCACAATCTGCTTCAAGGTTTCGTATGGTATGCCGCCGAGTGGCAGCACATGTCCGTTCACCGAAAGCATTGGCGTCTGGTCGATCCCGGAGTCCTGGGCCAGCTTGATCGAAGAGTTGACCTCGTCCTTCGTGGCTGGGGTAGCCGCACAGGTAGCGATGGCAGCAGGGTCGAGCCCGGCCGTTGTCACTGCAGCATCAAGGGTCTTCTTCGTGTCCTCAGGAGTCAACATAGCCTGCGTGTCGAACACAGCCTGCGCAAAGGGAAAGAACGCATCGTTCTTCTGCTTGGCGACGCAAACGCCGTAAGCCGCAGCTACAAACGCCGAGGGATGAATGTCGACCAGCGGATAGTTCTGGTACACCACACGTGCGTTCGGGAAGTCCTTGACCAGCTGATCCATCGTGCCCTGTGCCTCTTTGCAGTGCGGACATTGCAAGTCAGAGAACTCTACGAGCAGCAGTTCCTTGCTTGCTGGTCCGCGCGACGGTCCGTCCGCGCGATCCTGCAGTGTCTTGCGCAGATCAGCAAACGGCGTTGCACCGAAGTTCACAACGCCTGACTGGTCCGCAATCGCGTGCTTACCGTCAGGCAGCACAAAGAATGACGTCGTCTGTATCTTGGCGTTCGGCGTCTTCTCAGTCACAAAGATCGTGACCTTGCTCACGCCCGCAGCAGCCGTCGTCTGGATCGCTGCAACGCGCCAGATGCGGTTGGAGTCGTAGCCCCAGAGTGTCTTCAGAAACGCATTCACCGTCTCGGTCGTCGGCGACGTAGCCGTAAAGAACTTGGGATTCGTAGCCGGGAACGGATCAACCGCCTTGCCCTGTTCGCCGATCTTCTGCAACTGCAGAGGAGCTGCAGGAGGCGCAGCAGGCTTCGGAACCGCCGTCTGGGCCACTAAGCCCGTACCAAGAAAAGAACTCGCCAGAACCGCACTCGAAATCACATGCTTGAGAATCAAGAACCCTGCCTTCCGCTGCCGCCTCATGCGAACAGCAATTGAACCTGCACTCATTAAACCTGAACCTTCACCGCTATAGGAAATCGTCGACCCATGCCGAACGACTTTCGCGTCACCTTCAACACTGGAGCAGCCTGCTGCCGCTTGTACTCACTTCGCTCCACCAACTGCAGCACCGATCGTACAAGCCGAACATCAACGCTCTGCTCCGCCGCAATCTGCTCGGCAGAGAGATACCGTTCAACATAAGCCTCAAGAATCGGGTCAAGCACCTCATAAGGTGGCAGCGAATCGGTGTCCTTCTGCTCCGGCCGCAACTCCGCCGAAGGAGCCTTGTCGATCGTGGTTCGCGGAATCACCTCGCGCTCGCGATTTGCATAAGCAGACAGCGCATACACCCGCGTCTTCATCACGTCGCCGATCACTGCCAGCGCACCGACCATGTCGCCATATAGGGTGCAGTATCCAGTTGACATCTCGCTCTTGTTTCCGGTCGTCAGCACCAGCGCTCCGAATTTGTTCGAGAGCGCCATCAGCAGGCCGCCACGGATCCGCGACTGCAGGTTCTCCTCCGCCAGACCAAACGGCGTTCCCGCGAACAGAGGTTCAAGCGTCGCCTGGTACGCCTCGAAGACATCGTGGATCGGCAGCATCTCCAGTCGAATCCCAAGTGCCTCCGCCAGCACCCGCGCGTCATCCTTCGAGCCAGGCGACGAGTACTCGCTCGGCATCCCGACACCCATCACGTTCTCCGCACCCAGCGCCTCCACCGCAATCGCCGCTACCAGCGCCGAATCGATGCCACCGCTCAACCCGATCAGCGCCTTCGAGAACCCGCACTTCCGTACATAATCCCGAGTCCCCAGAACAAGCGCATCCCAGGTCGCCGCCACCTCCTGCCCCAGATTAGCCGCCTGACTTGACGCAGCCGTCGTGTTGAAGAAGACCAGATCCTCAGCAAACGAAGCAGCCCGCGCAACCACTTCTCCATCGGCTCCGATCACCAGCGACGAACCATCGAAGATCAGGCTGTCGTTCCCGCCAACCTGATTCACCATCGCGACCATCGCGCCATGACGCCGCGCCAGCGCCGCAAGCATCTCCTCGCGAACCTGCCGCTTCTCCTGCCAGTAGGGCGACGCCGAGATGTTCAGAATGACCCGCGGCCCGTCAGCGTTCCAACCAGCCATCAGCCGTTCAACCGGGTCGAGAGGATAGAAGCGCTGCGGCCAGAAGCCCTTATCGTTCCAGGCATCCTCGCAGATCGTGATCGCCAGCGTTTGCTCACCCACTAGAGTCAGCGCCTGCTCCATCGCAGGTTCAAAATATCGCTGCTCATCGAAGACATCGTAGAACGGAAGCAGCGCCTTCTGCTGAACAAAGCTCATCACGCCGCACTGAAGCAGCACTGCGACGTTGCGCACCCGCTTCCCTTCCATCCCCGTCGCTCGCATCACGGTTCCGCAAAGAATCGCCACGCCGGAGTCGCTCGTCCAGGCGGCAAGCTCCCTCACCGCCTGCTCCGCCCGAGCGATGAACGCAGTCTTTTCGAGAAAGTCAGCCGGGGGATAACCACAGACTGACAGCTCAGGAAACACCGCTAGCGCAGCGCCACCCTCGGCAGCTCGCCGAGCATACGCAAGAATCTTCGCTGTGTTGCCGGTGAAATCCCCCACCGTCGGGTTAATCTGAGCCAGTGCAATCTTCACAGCACTAGTTTATCGTCTACGAGCCTGTCCCGCTGAACACGACACCGATCGTTCGCGCCAAGATCTTCAAATCCAACCACAACGTCCAGTTCTCGACATAAGCAGAGTCAAGTGAGATGTAGCTATCGAACGATGGATCCTGCCGCGCTTCAACCTGCCACAGCCCAGTAATTCCCGGCAGCACATCGAGCCGGCGGAGGTGAGCCAGATCATACTGCTCGACCTCGGAGGCGATCGGAGGTCGCGGTCCGACTACGCTCATATCGCCGCGAAGCACGTTGTAGAACTGCGGCAGTTCGTCCAGCGAATACTTGCGCAGCATCTTGCCAATCTTGGTCACGCGCGGATCGTCAGCAATCTTGAAGAGCACGCCTGCCCGCTCATTCATGTGCTCAAGATCGGCTTTGAGCTTATCTGCGTTCGTCACCATAGTCCGGAACTTGAAGCAGGTAAATGTTCGACCCTTGCGCCCGATTCGCTGAGCACGGTAGAAGATCGGCCCCGGGCCATCCATCCGAATCGCAATTGCAATTGCGAGCATAATCGGCGATGCAGCCAACAGAGCAAAGGTCGACAACGAGATATCAAGAATGCGCTTGAAGAGGAATGATCCGAGCGGAAAATCTCGGCGGTGCAGGGGAATGGTTGGGAACTGGCCGATGTACTCGATCGGAGCGTTCCACGCCAGCCCGTCGTAAAGATCGGGTACAACGCGAACGTCGATACCTGCAGCACGTGCACCTTCGACCAGACTAATAACAAGCTTCTTATCGGCTGGAACCGAGAAGAAGATTTCATCCACAAAAAGGGATCTCGCCAGCGAAAGGCAGTTCCGCACATCGCCGATGACATCCGCATCTCCCGACTCCGCCTCACGCTCGGTAAGCGCTACAAAACCCTTGAATCTGAAACCCATGTGGCGCAACGATTCGAGGTGGTTACGTAGCGCGTGTGCAACCCGCCCTGCTCCCACGATCAGGATGTTTCGTGTCTCAAGACCTTCGCGATAGCGGCTATAGACCATCCTTCGCCAGATCGCTCTTCGGCCACATAGCAGCAGCGCACTCAGCAGGACGGTCATAATGACGACCGCTCGCGACATGATCAGGCCGCGCGACAGATAGAGCGTTCCGCACAATAGGAGTCCTGCAACTAAAGACGCCTGCAGAGTCATTCGTTGTTCGTGCAAACCTCCTCGGTTCTGTATCGGTCCATAGAGACCGTACGACCGCGAGAAGAAAATAAGGCAGATCGCATACCAACCCATGTACGAGATCAAGACATGCGGAGAACTGGGAAACAGGTGGTGTGAAGTCTTAACACCTTCAACAAAGGACGGCATGGCGATGCGGATACGAAATGCGATGATGCTGGCCAGCAAAGCGGTCATCAGATCGATAGAAGCCCACACAAGGCTGGTGACCGAAGGCCGACGGAAGATGCCAAACATCGCAGAACTGCGTTTACCGCTGCCCGCCGTACGGCGCCTTCCAGAAACAATCACCTGCTGCAGGTAGTCCGGTGTTGCCATAAGCAAAAGCCTCTTTCAAACAGTCCCAACCGATTTTGTCGTCTCACAACATTCGTGATGTTCGATCAAACACGACATTGGGAAAAAAGCCGCAGACCTACATGGAAATCTCAGGTGCGCGTCGCTCTGGCGCAGCACAAGTCGCAGCAGAAATTGAAGCAACGACCTGAAAGAACGGTGACAAGTTGTTGATAGCACTGAGTATTGCTTGAACACTTATTCTACGGTGCTTCTGTCAACCAGCAAGATACCACTTTGCTAACTTTAGCCACTAAGCATAGGTTACTTCGGTAACACTAATTCGTCCAGCGCTAAGAATTCTTTCAGCACCTCGTCATCGCTTTGCTCCATCTCTGCCATCGTTCCAAAAAAGCGCGCCTTTCCCTGGTGGAGGAACACAACTCGATCCGCCAGTTTCTTCGCGAATCTCATATCGTGGGTTACGACGATGCTCGTGAGATGAAGCTGCTGTTTGAGCCGTTCGATGAGATCTCCGAGGAGGTGTGCCATCAGCGGATCGACCATCGTCGTGGGCTCGTCATAGAGAATAGCTTCCGGCTGGGCTGCCAAGGCCCGCGCAATCGCCACAGAACGCTTCATTCCTGTTGAGAGATCGGACGGCAGGAGATGATCCATTCCGGCGACGCCAACCATCTCCAGGAGACCCCGCACGACTTGGAAGATCTGTTCCTCGCCCAACTCCCCCCGCTCTCTTAAGGGGAAAGCGACGTTTTCGCCAACGGAGATTGAATCAAAGAGCGCTCCATTCTGGAACACCATGGTCACTTTGCGGCGGATTGCCTGCAACTGTGGCTCGCTGAAACCGCAGATATTCTCACCCGCGACGCGGATCATTCCAGCGTCCGGCTTCAGGAAGCCTAATAACATCTGGAGCGATACAGATTTACCGACGCCGCTCCTGCCCAGGATGCACAGCGTTTCGCCCGGGTTGACGCAAAAACTGACGTCTTCGAGCACAACGAAGTCGCCAAAGGCCTTTGAAACGTTTTCGAAGGAAATATATGAACCCGGCTTGTTTTTGACGTCCGGGATTTCGTCCGCAGCTGCCTCGTTCTGCTGGGCAGCCTGCTCCATAAACTCCTCAATCGCAGGCGCCACCTCTTCGGAGACGTCTGCCATCAGGGGCGAAGATGCCTCAGACGAATCAGCCCTGGCTCTCTGCGACTCCGGCTCGCGCGAATACTCATTCACCGTGCCCGTCCTCGATGATCCATTGAGTGCGTCGTCCTGCTCGCTCATCCGCTTGCCTCAAATCTTTTGCTGTCTATACCTCTTATGATGCACTACCGGTCGGGAGCGTTTCGGCCTTCCAACGCTGCCGCCCCAGAGCAAACTCCTCCGGCGTATTGAGATTCGTGAACATGTCCCCCTCAGGCACCTGCCGATTGAGAAAAACCGTATCAATAGTTAGCCGCTTGTCCGTAACGAGACTCTGCGCTGCCCCCTCAAGCACTGGATTCAGCTTGAATTCGCCTCGAGCCATGGCGCTTGCCACAAAGGGCGTCAGCTCTCGATGCAACATGCAGAGCGTTGGCTGCGGTCTTGTTCCGACTGTAAACAAGGCCAGGCGTGCATCGCGTGCGGCGATCACCCCCGCTGCCCATTGTGCAAGGTAGTCTGCTTCGAGAAAGGGCATATCGACCGGAAGGAAGATGCTCCACGCGTGCGTGGCGTGGAGCAGCGCGGTCTCGATTCCTCCGAGCGGGCCACAACCGGGGTGGATATCGGCTACCAGTGGTGCGAAGATTTCGAGCTCTGGCTGGCTACTCAGAATGTGAACGTCGCTGCAGAATGTTCGCAGCTTGCGGACCGCATGCTCCACGAGCGGATGCCCGTCCAACTCGAGAAGTGCTTTATCCCGCCCCATCCGGGAGCTCTTCCCGCCAGCAAGGACATACCCGCTGATCGCAAGCGGTGCCATCACACTCCCACGCCAACCAGGAACCGTACGATCGATTCGATACCCCTGTGGAAGTTCGCCAGGTGGAACTTCTCATTCGGGGCATGCAGATTGTCGTCCGGCAACCCGAAGCCCATCAGAACCGTCGGAATCTTGAGGTTGCGCACAAAGTCGCCGACGACCGGGATCGATCCCCCGCCTCGCACAAAGACGGTCTCCTTCCCAAAGACCTCCCGCATCGCCGCCACCGCCGCCCGCACATACGCGTTGTCGGTACTCACCACGATGGGGTCGCCGGAGTGGATGAGCCGTACCTCAAGTTCAATTCCCTTCGGCGTAATTGACTCCACAAATGCCTTGTATTGACCAAAGCTCTCGGCCGGCGTCATATCGGGCACCAACCGCAGGCTAACCTTTGCCGTAGCCTTGGCGGGAATGACCGTCTTCGCGCCTGTACCGATAAAGCCGCCGGGCATTCCGTGGACGTCGAGGGTCGGTCGCGCCCATGTCCGTTCCATGACGCTGTACCCCGGCTCCCCGGTCAGCGCAACAGAACCAACCTCGGTCGCACGATAGTGCTCCTCATCGAACGGCAGTTGCGTCCAAGCCTTCAACTCATCGGCGGTCGGCACCTGAACCGTGTCGTAGAAGCCAGGAATCAGGATCTTGCCATCCTCATCCTTGAGCTTCGCAATCACCTGTGCCAGGGCGATAAACGGATTCGGGGCGGCGCCACCGTACATGCCCGAGTGCAGGTCCGTCCTCGCGCCACGAGCCTCGATCTCTGTATAGATCATCCCGCGCAAGCCAACGCACAACGTCGGAAGCTCTGGTGCAAACATCTCCGTATCCGATACCAGCGCTACATCTGCCTTAAGCGCCTCGCCATGATCCCGCAGGTAGCTGGCGATTCCCTCTCCACCGACCTCTTCTTCGCCTTCAAGAATCACGCGGACGTTGACCGGCAATTTGCCGCCTCCTGCAACCAGCAGTGATTCCAGCGCCTTGATGTGCATCCACATCTGCCCCTTGTCATCCACCGCGCCACGCGCGTAGAGATTTCCATCCCGTTCGGTCGGTTCAAACGGCGGCGACTTCCATTCGTCGAGCGGCTCCGCAGGCTGAACGTCATAGTGGCCATAGCACAGTACGGTTGGCTTACCCTCCGCGTGGAGGTGATCCGCATAGACCAGCGGATGTCCACCCGTTCGCTCCGCGGTCGCAGTTTCGATCAGACGGATGTTGTCCATGCCGATGCGCTTCAGTTCTTCCGCGCAGAACTCCGCCGCCTTCCGCACATCGCCCGCGTGCTCCGGCAAGGTCGAGACCGAAGGAATCCGCAACAGCGCCTTCAACTCCTCAACGAACCGCGGCCCTTGCGCATGAGCAAATTCAACTGCAGCTTCTACCTGACCCATAGTCCTCTTCTCCAACGTCTAAACCGCATTATCGCTTTGGCTGCATTCCCGGAAACCAGGCTGGCTTGAATTCATTCGTCGCCAGCCATCGCAGCGGATCGATCAGCGACTGAATCGCCGCCGTCATAAAGTTGATGTCCAGATGAGCCAGATCGTCGTTCGGCTGGTGGTAGGTCAGCGGCGTGCCCCACCCGGCAGCCGTATGAGCAACAACGCCCTCGAGCGCCAACTGGTAGTTATCCGACCGCTCGAAGAAGTGCTGCTCCGGATAAGGATCGGGCCCGACCTTTGCGCCATGCTCCTTCAACGTGGAACCCAGGTTGGAGCGATCAAAGCCCGTCAGCAATAAGGTTCCCGGCGGCATCTTGGGGTCCTGATTGCCAATCATCTCGAACTCCAGATTGGCCACCAGATCCTTGAGCGGGACCGGTGGATGTTTGCCAAAATACTCGGACCCCAACTCACCCGACTCCTCACTGCCGTAGCAGACGAAGAGGATGCTGCGCTTCAGCTTCGGCCCTGCAGCCAGTACATGCGCCAGTTCCAGAACGGCGGTCGTCCCCGCCGCGTCATCATTCGCGCCGTTGTAGATCGCATCGCCATTGACAGCCGCCCCCACACCGAGATGATCGAGATGAGCGGTCAGCAGGATCGTTCCACTCGATGGATCGCTGCCCGCCAGAAAGCCGATCGCATTGAAGGTCTGCCGAGGCTTGATCTCCGCATGAATGGTCAGCGTGACCTTCGCACCCTCACGAACGGTATCCAGACCCTTCATCGCCGCTTCGCTGACCGACGCCAGCGTTGTTCCATGAGCGGCGCTCTCATCGTCCTTCAGCTTAACCGGCACCCGCGTCTTACCACCGATTTGATCAAAGAACTTCTGCGTCGCTTCGCTCTTCGGCACCAGCACGAAGCCCACACCCTCTTTGAAGAGCGTGCCAATCACACCCTGGAGCGTCTCTCCGCTTAGGGGAGCACCCGTGAGGACGACGACCGCATCCTTTTTCCCCTTTGTCTTGCCCACCTCAGATGCCGGGATGCGTTGCAAGGAACCGGACACACTCGTGCCTGTCGAGTACAGCACCTGCATGTCGTCGCCCTCCGTCAGAACCACGCCGCCAGCCGCAAGCGATGCCTTGCCGTCGAGCGTCGGCGCAACAACGTCAATACTTTGCAGAAAGCCCTGCGAGCCAGGGGCGGGGGTGAGGCCATACTGCATGAACTCCGACACCACATAGGTGGCCGCAATCTCTTCATCCCGCGTTGCGCTGCCTCGACCCGCAAGCGCGTCGCTCGCGAGGAATTGCTCATGCGCCTTGACCCACTCCGGCTTTACCGTCCATGCCGGAAACTGCGGCCCGGCCTTCGCGTCCGGCTTCTTCTTCGTACCGGGAATCTTGAAAGACGGCAACTGCGCCATCAGGGAGCCAGCCTGCACCAGCAAGACAACAGACAGGCTCACCTGCGCGATTGCATCACGACCGTTCCAGAACTTCGACATGCACGTTCTCCTTGCCACCTCTACTTGCATTGGGCAGCCTTTCGGGAGTCTGGCTGGTGCCAAACACACTGATCCAGACCTGCCCATCCTAATCGACTCCCACCTGCATAGCCACCGGGTCTTATCCCGGCGTTAGAACTTCTTATCCTGTTCGCTATATGACTCGGCGCAAGCCACAATCATCCATGTCCACTTCTACCATCGGTCAAACCTGGAACACCACTGCCTATGCCGCCCATGGCCGCTTCGTCGCCAACATGGCCGGTGGAGTCTTCGAACTCCTTGCTCCGCAGCCCAGAGAGCATATCCTCGATCTCGGCTGCGGCGATGGCGCGCTCACGGAGAGGCTGGCGGCAACTGGCGCGATCGTCACCGGAGTCGACGCATCGCCCACGATGGTCGCAGCCGCTCGCGCTCGCGGACTCAATGTCGACCATCAGAGCGCCACGGCTCTTCCTTATGAAGCCGAATTTGATGCCGTCTTCTCGAACGCTGCTCTTCACTGGATCACTGACGCGACAGCCGTCCTCGATGGCGTCCACCGTGCCTTGCGACCGGGTGGCCGATTCGTCGCCGAGATGGGTGGCCAGGGAAACATCGCCGCCATCCGTACTGCACTTCAGGCCGTCCTTGAACCCTTCGGCATCGACGCCGAGACCGCCGCAGCCTCCTTCTTTCCCTCTCCGGCTCATTACCGCCATCTTCTGGAGCAAGCGGGCTTCACGGTCCAGTCGCTCGAACTCATTCCTCGCCCGACCCCACTGGCCGGTGGTGCGGATGGCATGGCGATCTGGCTTAATACCTTCCGCAACGGCATCCTCGACCTCCTTCCAGCAGCAGACCGTGCTCTCGCCGTCGAGCGGACAGTCGCTCTGCTTCGGCCCATCCTGGCCGACCTCCACGATGAATGGACCGCCGACTACGTCCGTCTGCGCTTCCACGCAACTCGATGAATCTGAGGACGATGTGGGGGCTGGCACTCTAATCTCCCGTACTATCCAACAAGAGGTGGTATCTCGGCATCACATAAGCAGACCACCAAATCTTGTTCCGTTCAGATAGGCCGAATGACCGAAGAAAAAGCCGAGGTACAGCAGGAAAGCCCATGGCGGGAGCGGCTCCGCGCCCTCCGCAATATGCCCCCTGTGCTGTACATCCTCTGGGAGTCCGGACCCTCCGTTGTGACTTGGGGCCTCATCCTTCGCATTGTTGTTGCGGTACTTCCGTACGGTATCGCGAAGGTCGCAGCCCTCATCATTCAGGATATTGCGGGGGTCCTCCGTCATCAGCCCCTTGATCCGCTCTTTTGGAAGCTGGTCGCTGCTGAAGTAGTCCTCAACGTAGGCCTCGGCCTCATCACCCGTGCGATCGACTACTCGGACTCGCTCCTTGCCAATCGCTACACCCAGCACGTCAGCGTGCGGGTCATGGAGCAGGCAGCCCGGCTCGATCTGACCACCTACGAGAATCCGGTCTTCTACGATCGGCTCGAGCGTGCTCGTGTTCAGGCGACTGACCGGCTCGCCATGATCCAGCAGATGGGCCGACTCTTCCAGCAGGTCATCACCACGCTGGTTTTTTCTGTCGCACTCGCCTGGGCATCGCCGTGGTTGATCCTTCTGCTTGCTCTCGGCGTTATCCCGTCGTTCCTTGGAGAGACCCACTACGCCTTTCTGGGTTACGCAAAGAACTTCCGCCAGACCACCGCCAAACGCACCATGGACTACCTTCGCCAGGTCGCCGGCAGCCGCGAGGGCGCGAAGGAGGTCAAGCTCTTTGGCCTGAACAAATTCTTCACCGACCGCTTTCAGGCGCTTGCCGACCAGATCTACGTAGAAGATGTAGCCCTTTCCCGCTCAAAACTGATCGTCGGCGGTCTGCTCGGCATCATCGGAACGCTGGGCTACTACGGCGCCTATGTCTACGTCATTTGGCGCACGCTCAACAGCGGATACGACCTTGGCCAGTTCAGCTTCCTCACTGCGGCCATCCAGCAGGCAAGTTCAAATCTCCAGCAGGTCTTTTCCACCGCATCCGGTATCGCGGATCAGGCGCTCTTCCTCACGGATCTCCTCGCGTTTTTCGAGATGGAACCGACCGTGCGCTCGAAGCCAAATGGTCTGAAGGCGCCCGAGCCAATCAAACTCGGCTTCGAGTTTCAGAACGTATCGTTCACCTACCCCGGTACCAACCGAACCGTTCTCAGCAACTTCAACTTTCACCTGCATCCCGGCGAACGCATTGCCCTTATTGGCGAGAATGGCCAGGGCAAGACAACCGTCGTCAAGCTGATCACCCGGCTCTACGACCCGACAGAAGGACGTATTCTGCTCGACGGAGTTGATCTCCGCGAGTACTCCCTCGAGGATCTGCACCGGCACATCGGGGTCATCTTCCAGGACTTCATGCGCTTCGAGATGACCGCCCGGGAAAATATCGCCGTGGGTCGTGTCGACCAGCCTCACCAGCAGGCCGACATCGAATCGGCCGCCCACAAGAGCCTCGCCGACACCGTCGTTGCGAAGCTTGCTGGCGGCTATGACCAGGTTCTCGGCCGTCGCTTTGAGGGAGGCGTCGAACTCTCCGGTGGCGAATGGCAGAAGATTGCGCTCGCCCGGGCCTATCTCCGGGACGCCGACCTCCTCATCCTCGATGAGCCGACCGCCGCCCTCGACGCTCGCAGCGAACTCGAGGTCTTCGAGCGTTTCGCCGAACTCACTGAAGGCAAGATGGCTCTCCTGATCTCGCACCGATTCTCCACCGTCCGGATGGCTGACCGCATCGTCGTCCTCGCCGGAGGCCGCCTCATCGAAGAGGGCAATCACCTGCAACTTATGGAGCGCGCAGGCGTCTACGCAGGAATGTTCGAGATGCAGGCTGCCAGCTACCGATAAACGCAACTCCACACTGCGACAAAGTACCAGCTTCGCAGCATCGGAATAGAAAGGAAAAGCGTTCATGGCCTCGTTTGCCCCAGATCACGGTACGGCTGAAAACTCCGGCCACCAGGCACCACCCCCGGTCCAGATTCCTACGGAAGGCCTGCCCGAAAAACCTTCTGTCACCGACGATCATCTGCGCCATCACGCAGAAGCGCTTATCGTCCAATGGGAGTTGCTGCCCTCGGATGGAAAAACCACAAGCCTTCCGCAACGCCTCAAAGACCTTGCCACACGCCTCGAACTCCGCCTTCGCGTCTGCCGTCGTAACACCTCCCTGAAGGAGTTGACGCCGCAACTCGAACTGCTTGAGAGCACGCGCATGATGGACTCCGTCCTAACGTCAGCGAAGACCGCCACTCCAACCTTTCTTCGCCTGCCCCATGTGCGCATACCCTCCGCGACCAGCGACATTCCCCGCATCATGGCGCTCGCCGAGGGCTACCTCGCTGCTGCAAAAGGCATTTGGTCCGCCGGGTCCCTCACACTCTACGTAAGACAGATTGAGAGACACGACGCATTGCTCCTGCAGGAGATCGCTGTTTTGCCGGTGGCCCTCAAGATTGCGCTATTGGAGTTCATCCTTGACCGAGCTGACGAGGCCTTCGCCGCAGGTCCGCTTCCGCCGATCGAGCAGTCCCCTTTCTCCGCCCCGCTTCACAGCCTCCGCCGCCTCAATCAGTACGAGTGGCGAACCGTCCTCGAGCCCCTCATTCCCTTCGACGCAACTCTTCGGCAGGATCCCGCCGGCGTCTTCGACCGCATGGAAGAGGAGACTCGCAACACCTATCACCTGCGGATCGCCGAGTTGGCGAAGCACGCTGACATGAGCGAACTCGAGACCGCACAAGCCGCACTCGCGATGGCTCAAATCTCCGCTGAGACCCCCGATGCGGACCCACGGCGTCACTTCCGCCAGCGTCACATCGGCTTCTATCTCTTCGCCGAGGGCCTGCCGCGTCTCCGCCAGCGCATCGGCTACCACGCCCCACCGCTCGAGCGGTTCCGGTCCTTCCTCCGCGAGAACAATGAGGATGTCTACATCCTCGGCATCTTCTTCCTCTCCATCTTCCTGATCGCTGCTTTGATTGTCGCTCTCATTCCGCACAATGCATTTTGGCCTGTCATTGGGGCTCTTCTGCTCGCCCTGCTCCCTGTGACGCAAGGTGCTGTGGATCTGGTCAACAGCAGCGTCTCGGCCCTGCTTCATGCTGAGGCGCTGCCTAAGCTCGATTTTTCAAAGTCCATTCCCACCGAGGCGACCTCGCTTGTCGTCGTACCTACGCTCCTCCTCAGCGAAAAGCAGGTTCGCGAACTCTTCGAAGAACTTGAAGCACGCTATCTCTCGAACCAGGATCCAAACCTGCACTTCGGCCTTCTTACCGACATGCCGGACAGCGTCGCCAAGCCCGCCGCCGAAGACCAGCATCCTCTCGTTCTTCTGGCGACGCGGTACGTCAACGATCTGAACGCGAAGTACAGCGGCCAGCGTGGCGGCGCTTTCCTTCTGCTGCATCGCTATCGCGTCTTCAACTCACGGCAGGGCGTATGGATGGGCTGGGAGCGTAAGCGCGGTAAGCTCCTCGATCTGAACAATCTGATCCTGCGCGATTTTGACAGCTTTCCAGTCAAGGCCGGTCCGATTGCTGTGCTCGACAACATCCGTTACGTCATCACGCTTGACTCCGACACACAGCTACCCCGCAGCACCGCGGCCCGGATGATCGGCACCCTCGCTCATCCTCTAAATCAGGGCATCATCGATCCGAAGCTCCGCGTCGTCACGCACGGCTACGGCATTCTCCAGCCGCGCGTAGGGGTCAGCGTCGACTCGGCCTCGCGATCTCGCCTCGCTGCCATCTACTCCGGCGAGACCGGCTTCGATATCTACACGCGGGCCGTTTCCGACGTCTACCAGGACCTCTTCGGCGAAGGCATCTTCACCGGCAAGGGCATCTACGAGGTCAGCATCCTTCACGAGGTGCTGAACCGCCGCTTCCCCAAGAACGCCCTCCTCTCGCACGACCTCATCGAGGGAGCCTACGTTCGAGCCGGCCTCGTCACAGACGTTGAAGTGATCGACGACTATCCATCGCGCTACGCCGCCCACGCTCGCCGCAAGCATCGCTGGGTCCGCGGCGACTGGCAGATTGCTCAATGGCTCTTCAGTCGCGTTCCTGACGAGTCCGGCCACCTCGTTCAGAACCCCATCAGCACCATCTCGCGATGGAAGATCTTCGACAACCTGCGTCGCTCGCTCGTTGAGCCCATCACCTTTCTGCTCCTGGTCTTCGGATGGTTCTTCCTTCCCGGCGGAGCTCGCTACTGGACCGTAGCTGTCCTCCTGCTGCTGCTCCTGCCAAGCCTCGTCCAGTTCGGCTTCGCGCTTGGTCGCGCTCTGCTCAAAGCCAGCGTCGGCACCGCGCAGGATGGTCTCTCAACCCTCTGGGCCTCGCTCGGCTTCTCACTCATCAATCTTGCCTTCCTGCCACACCAGATGCTGCTCTCAGTCGACGCCATCGTTCGCTCCACCGCGCGCCGACTTCTCTCTGGCAAGTATCTCCTCGAGTGGGAGACGGCGGCGCAAGCCGAATCCGGCAAGACCACGACATCGCTCGACCTCTATCTCCAACTCTCGCCAATCGTAGCCATACTCATCGCTGCGGGCCTTTTCCTCACGCACCGGCACGATCTCCTCCACACACTAGTGCCCGCGGCACCGGTGCTTGTCATCTGGGCCATCGCTCCTCTGCTTGTGCTTTGGCTCGATTCATCACCGCGTCGCACCGAAGGCCCGCTCTCCGCCTCCGATACTCTCTTTCTCCGGCAACAGGCGCTGCTCATCTGGCGCTACTTTGCCGAGTTCGGCGACGCCAAAAATCACTGGCTCATTCCGGACAATGTTGAGGAAAAGGGTACGCTGCAAGTCCGCAAGCTTTCGCCAACCAACCTTGGCATGCTCTTCAACGCCCGCCAGGCAGCGTACGAGTTCGGCTTCCTCACCCTGCCCGAATTTGCCGAAGCCTCGCTCGGCACGCTCAACACCTACGACGGTCTGGAGAAGGTGCGCGGCCACATCTATAACTGGTACGACATCGAGACCCTCAAGGCCGTTCCGCCTTTCACTGTCTCGGCGGTCGATAGCGGCAACCTCGCCGCCTCCCTCTACACGCTCCATACTGGCGCACTCGATCTTCTCAAGCGACCAATCCTTTCATGCGATTCCTTCGCCGGCATAGAGCAGATGCTCGCTACCACCTCGGGCAGGTCAAGCAGCGCCCACGATATTCACCAGAGACATCGCAGCACAACGGACATGCGGTCACGCGTCAAGCTCCTGCTTGAGCAGACCTCGCCAGCTCCCGAGGGAGATGCGGATTGGATCACCCTTGAAGCAGCGCGCCGTCACGCGAAACTGGAAGGCTTCATTCACGACTACGCGCCCTGGCTGCTGCCGCAGTTTGCAGAGGTCTTCGAACTGCCGAAGCTCATCGTCCGCAACTCCGAGGACGACGAAATCCCCACATTACTCGACGCCGTTACGTACGCTCGCTCGCTCGATACCCGGCTCATCGAAGCCGACCGATTACTCACCGACGGCTCATCCATCCGTTCCCTTGTTGCGACCCTGCGGACACTGCTAGCCTCCGCACAGGATAACCTCGCCAAGCTCCAAGCCGACATGGAATCAGTCGCCGCAAAGGCGTACTACTTCGCCGACGTCATGGAGTATGGCTTCCTCTTCAACGAGTCCCGCCAACTCCTCTCGATCGGTTATGACGGACCGAAAGGCGAGGTTCATTCGGCCTGCTACGACCTGCTCTCTTCCGAGGCCCGGATCGCCAGCTTCCTGGCTGTAGCCAAGGGTGACATCCCACAGCGATCCTGGTTTCGTCTTGATCGCTCACACGTCCTCGTCAATGGTCGCGCTGCCCTGCTCTCCTGGACGGGCACCATGTTTGAGTACCTGATGCCCTCGCTCTGGATGCAGACCTTTCCCAACACCCTCATCTCGCGCTCGCTCGAGTCAGCCGTCCGCATTCAGAGGGATCACGTCCGCTCACTGAAGCGAGGCAACATACCTTGGGGAATCTCGGAATCCGGCTTCGCCAAAACCGACTCTCTGGGACGTTATGGCTACCAAGCCTTCGGCATCCCGGCCCTTGCCTTGAAGTATGGCGCAGAGGACGGCCCCGTCATCGCCCCGTATGCATCCTTCCTCGCGCTACCACTCCTTCGCCGAGACGCCCTTGCCAACCTTCGCAAGATGGCCTCACTTGATTGGCTGGGAGCCTACGGCTTCTACGAAGCAGCCGACTACATGGAAGGGCGCGAACCGCAGCTCGTTCGCTCATGGATGGCCCACCATCAGGGAATGAGTCTGCTAGCCTTGCTCAACCTCTTGCGCGACAACATCGTTCAGCGATGGTTCCATGCCAACCCACGCGTCCGCGCCGCCGAGCTCCTCCTCCACGAGAAGCCGGTCAGTAAAGACACGCTGAAGGCACTCGCAAAGGTTCCTCCCCAGAAAGACCCTCACGCGGTCGAACCAGACACTGTGGAAGCTGTCTAGCCGATGTCAGACCCGAAGCGGAACACTGATAATCAGCGCTTTTGCTGACTCGTCCCCGGCACAGCGGAAGACGCGCGCCGTGCTGGCATCCAAATAGGCAACATCTCCGGCATGGAGCGTGTCTCGACGACTCCCAAACTCTATCTCCAAAGATCCTGAAACGAGGTAGACCATCTCGTGCCCTTGGTACATCTGAGGGCGGAACGGATTCACGTCCCGGTTCGGAAAGAACTCCGCGATACATGGCCCAAGGCTCCGGTCTGGCACAAGGATGCCAAAACTCTCCGCAAGGTGCGACGGGTTGGCCGCTCTTGGCTGCGGGATACGAACACGGTCCTTCTTCCGCTGGACCCTGAAAAAACTGTGCTGATCCGGCTGAAAAAAGTACGAAAGATCCTTATTGAACACCAGGCCAAGGCGTGCAAGATTGCGCAGGGTTGGCACAACACGGCCTGTCTCTAATTGGGACAGGAAGCTGGCTGACAAGCCTGTCTTGACGCCTAGCTCCACCAACCCCATCGACCGCTTGAGCCTCAGTTGCTTAATGCGAGCGCCGACTGAGTTCGACTCAATCATCTGTTCGACAGAGTCGGCATTAACCTCTTCAATCGGTACCGCCATATCTGTTTCGTTCATCGTAGTGAGTTCGTCGGTCATCATTCAAGGTCCTCACTACATAAGAGTGAAGATCTCCACGAAAAGGCGATGTCACCTACTCTGGCACCTGCTAAGACAAACTCAGTCTTTGAAAAATGGCGTGTATTCTTCCGTCTGCTGAACAGGACATCGATCGCACGGCATCGCCTTCCTCAAGACTTTATAGCCTCCGTTCAAAATTCCGATGAAATACCAGCCTCCATGAAGCTGCGGCGTCCACTCTGACCGGCTGTACCGGGGAATGATGGGCGTTCCGCATTCAGGGCAGATATAACGAGATAGTGTTGTGAGAGGGTCGCCCTGAAAAGGATTTCGCTGCCATAGCGTGAAGTTTCCATGGCGAAGGTCGGTTTTCGTTGCTAGAAGGCGCCTCCTGGGAATCAATTCGTTCCATTCTTCGGAGGATTGGCTGCGATTTCGCTCGCCAATCTGAACGCTCCTAAACCCTCTGAACTCAGTGCAAGGAGGATAACGTCACGAGGAATAGCGTCGACCTCTCACAATAGTTCCTGGCTTGGGCATTTTGTGCCTCCATGCTCTCCCATTCGCAATCGTTGCGAGAAAAAAGGCCGCGAGGTTCCTCGCAGCCTTTGATTGGTTGATCAGGAAGAAGCCTAGAACTCGATACGGCCTGAGAGTTGCAGCACGCGAGGATTTCCATTCGTGGCCGTCAGTTGGCCGAAGTTGGTTGTAGCAGTAATGTTGTCATTCCCGCCATAGCTTCCATAATCGAGATCGTCAAAGTTGGGATGGTTGAGGACGTTGAATGCGTCTGCCCGGAACTTGAAATTAACGTTCCTGTCCGGGATCAGCGCGAACGTCTTCGCCAGTCCCGCATCCATGTTGAAGTACTGGGGTCCACGGAGAATGTTGCGACTTCCGATAGTAAGACCCACCGGCCCGGAGAACGCTGCAACTGCTGCAGCAGGATCAGCGAAGACGCTTACCGAACCGTTGGGTTCCTTATGGATGCCACGCCTGACGGCATGTGTATCGCCATTGAAGATTGCCGGCGCATCGTTTGAGAACCCGGCGACGAAGGCATTCGAGAGCGGCGACCACGCCTGACCACTGTGCCACGATGGAATACCGCTCACGCTCCAGCCACCGATCAGCTCGTCGGCTACCCGCGGCAGAGTACCGAAGAAGGCTTTTCCGCGACCAAGGGGCAGTGAGTAAGTGAAGTCGCTGGTGAGGTAGTGTTTGGTGTCGAAGTCAGAGTTGCCACGGCACTCGCGCGGATGCACGGCATCGCAGACAAACCCGTATCCGCTGGCCGCACCGTCGGCCGCAACCTCCGAGGTATTGTCGATAGAATGCGACCAGGTGTAGTTCACGTCGAACTGTATGCCATGGCTGAGGTTCTTTTGCAGCGTGACGAGCAGGCCGTTATAGCTCGAGAAGCCCTTGTTGGTGAAAATGGTATTTTCGCCGAACTGGGCGGACATTCCCACGTTAGGTTGGAGGTTGGGAGAGAGCGCCTGGATGAAATCGGCAAAGTCGCCAATCTCGACCAGGTTAGGGTTAGAGGAAGCGGCAGCCGAGGTCTTATTTGGCAGCTTACCGTTATAACCAGAAGGCAGCTGATGCTCGAACCATGGTTCCGCAGGCAGGTTTGCCGGGTCCCTTCCGGCGCGAACTTCACGCTCGATGTTCTGCATTGCCTGGTTCATCGTCTGTTGCGATGCAGCATCCGTAAAGTCGATAAGCTGGGCTGCGTCGGCCTGCGCCAACAGCCTGCGGCCGAGGCGACCAACATAGTTGACCTTGAGCACCATAGACCCTTGGAATTGGTGCTGCATCCCAAAGCTGAGCAGGATGGAATACGGCGTCTTGAGGTTTGGATCGACCGTCGTGTTGAATTGACCTCCCTGCAGACCCACGGGAACACCGGCGGTGACCCAGGGTTGAAAGGGAGTCTTGGGTGTAGCCGGAGCCGTTACGGTCGGTGCACTGGCAATGCGCGGATCGGTTCCGACGGAACCGGTAGCATCCGAGTTATTGCCATTCTGATTCGTGACATTCTGCTGAAACAGGTAGGAGAACTGAATCTGCTGATTGAGAATCGCGTTGATAACGGTGCGGTCATACACCATGCTCGCGCTGCCGTTGAAGACAGTGGATGAATCGAAGCTTGGGCTATAGGCAAAGCCGACGTGGGGAGCGAAGTCATGGAGGTTCGACTTGTAGAAGCCAGGACCGTTGTTCTTCTTGCCCCCAAGCACGTACGTTACAAACGGCACGGCAGAATTTCCACTCGCGCCGGCAGCACTCTGCGCCTCGCGTGCTGCGAAGTACTCGTCGAAACCGGTTGTCTGAATAGTTTCAAGCCCCTGCGTCTCGTAAGGAACGGTAAAGAACTGGTAGTTCAACCCAGCATTGATCGTGAGATTCGGCTTGATCTTCCAGCTATCGCTGATGTAAGGCTGCGTCTGGAAGTCGAGCCATTTGCGAGCTGAGGAAGAAGGCTGCGCCAGCACGTTGCCGCCAGCGTCATAGTTGAAGGTGCCGCTGGTGCTCGCAACACGCCCTAGCGAAGAGACAAAGGCATTGTCGTAGTACTCCGATGCCGTGCTATCCGACGGCAGGATGTTCGCAGGCTCGAGACCAGGCGTGCTGAAGATGTGGCCGCCGAGACCAATGCTGTACCCGTCATACCCACTCGTCGTGTCCACCATGAAGTGAATCCACTTGAAGTAGCCGCCCAGTTGCATCTGGTGGTTTCCCAGGTTCCAGGTGAAGTTGTCATTCACTTGTGAGGTGACCACATGGCGATTCGATGAGCCCGAGGGGCTGGAGTAAGGATTGTCAACGAGCGTGGGCGTGAATCCATTACCAAAGCCGATCTGGTAGAGTCCTTCGGGATTGGAGGGTTGAGCGTAGTTATAGTCCGCGACGACGCTTCCGTAGGTAAGTTGGTTGAACTTCGACTGGCTGATCTCCCAGTTCATGCCGGCTGCATACCGATAGCTGCGGTCGACGAACTGTTGTGATGGCGCATCGCCGGGAAACTGCTGTGCGCCGGTTACCTGGTTTTCACGTGAGACGTTGCCGATGCCGAAGATCTTGATCTTCGAGGTCAAGCCATAGTCGACACGTCCGGTATAGACGGTGTGATTGTCTGGCACAGGCGAATTGAAGCGGAAGCCAGCACTGTTTAGCCCGTCACCCGAGGTGAGATCGTTTGGTGCCGGGTAGCGGTTCTTGAACAGGGCCAGGATCTGCGGACTTTCTCCCACGCCAGCCGGGTCCATCTGCCGTACCTGTGCGGGCGAGAGTGAGGAGACGCAGTTGGGGGTAGTGTTCTGCCGAGTAGCGTCGGTGCAGCCCGGGTTGTTGTTCATGTAAGAGATAGTGCCCGCAGCGAACGAGGGCAGAGGAACAGTACGCTCTTGCGCTGACTGCTGGGCGATACGCGAGCCCAGAAAGTTGAAGAAGAAGAAAAGCTTGTCGTGCAGAATTGGGCCGCCGACGGAACCGCCGAACTGGTTCTGGACCAGCTCCGGCTGCGGAACGCCGGCATTGGCATTAAACCAGTTGTTCGCCGTGGTGGAGTTGTCGCGGTGATACTCGTTGATGTTGCCGTGCCACTGGTTTGTGCCGCTGCGGGTTACGAGCTGGAACTGTCCGCCGCTTCCAGGGCCGTTGGCCGCAGTGAACCCGGCGGTGGTGCCTCGGAACTCCTGGATCGAGTCGACCGGGGCACCGCTGGTGATGATGGCAAAACCGCCGTTATAGGCGTCGTTTACGTCCAGGCCATCGACCGTCACATTGTTCTGGTCGGTACGTGCGCCGGTGGTTGCGCCGCTCGATGTGATGCCGGGCTGCAAGGTAAACAGCACGCCCGGCGAACTGCGGTCATACACGGGAAGGTCCTGCAACTTCGATATCTGGAAGTTGTTGCCGACGCTGCCGTCGGTCGTGTTGAGCGTCACGTCTGACGTATCGACGACCTGCACTTCAACCGTTGCGGTTCCTGGGCTCAGCTTCGCATTTTGCAAACGCGAATTTGCAACGTTTACATAGATGTCATTGACTTTAAGCGGAGAGAAGCCCTGAGCGCTGAACTGCATTGAATAGCCCGGGCCCGGAGGAACATTCGCGAAGCGATAGGAACCCGCCGCATCCGACTTGACCTCGTAATGGACACCGGTGGAGGCGTTCGCCAGAAGGATTATGGCGCCAGGAATGACTGCATCCGATGGGTCGGAGATGGTACCGTTCACGCTTGCCGTGGTTTGCGCGTAAATAATCGCAGGTACGACAAACAGTGCGGCAAAAAGCATAATTCCTCGAAGACTTCTGCGCATGATGGCTCCTCTTAGAAAATAGGTGACACTGCCGCAAACGATTGTTTCTTCGCTGCGACATGATTAATGTGGCTTCGTTATCCTTAGCAACAGCCAGCAAACCTCGCTCGCGCCCTAGGCTTGTACGTTTCTTGTCTTGTTCATGCTAGACGTCAACCTAAGGAGAAATGTTTCCGTTGAGGATGAATAACCTCTTTGTGGCGATGAATGGACTTATTCACGCGTTTGTGCCACGGTTGACGGAGTTGAATCGCTTTGACGACGGAAGCTCAAAGCCTATGTTCCTAGTGTGGATGAAAGAACAGTGACAACGTCCTGCCTGAAACCTGTTTGCCGAAGGGTCATCGATGGCCGAGGCGTTCCGAATGACTGGCACGCGCCTTGCATTGCCGGATAGCTGATTTTGCGGGACGTAGAAACTGGAGCGGAATTGAAGGGGTTGTGCTTCCCTTCGAGAAGAAGCGACGAGCTTGATCTGGCACATTCTTTCCGCACTCGCTGTTTAGCCCTTCCACCGACTGCCGCCTTTGCAATCAGCGATATGCCGATCCAGGCGGTTTGAGATTGCACCCCTCTTCTACAAGCGTTTCGCCTGTATGGAGCATGCGAGTGGAGAACTCACAGATCTTGGTGACGCGCTCGGCGCAGATTGCCTGATCCTTGGCGGAATGAGCGATCCAAGGGGAATGATGCGGTTCTATCGCACAGATGGTGCCGCCAACGACTTTGCGGGAACGTCGCTTTGCGAGAATGATCAGTATGGGCGACACAGAGCAGTCGCGAGAGGAGCGGGAGGCAACTCGGCGGATTCTCACGTCCGAATGGGACCCGATAGGCGTGAACGACACTCTAGAAGCCGCCAATGAATACGATGGATACATCGGCCCTCTGCCAGACCTTCTGAATGCCAAAGCTAGTTCCGATACGGCAGTTCCCTGAAAACGGTGATTTCGACAATAACTACCCAATTTTCCGATAAACCGACTTTGCAGGAAGTTGGTTCGGTCAGCGTCCAAAAAGAGCCGAATACTGCGGGCCCGTCAGCGATCCGTTACCTCCGGATGCGATGCGATTCGACATGGATCGGTGGGATAATGGCGCTAAGGTGGGTTATGAGGCGGTTCTTCGCGATGGTTGTGATTGGATGCTCTCTGGCCGCGGCTGGGCAGGAGCCGAGCAATACACAAGTGTTCGACGCGTTTGAAGTGGCGACGGTGAAGCCCGTAGATCCGGATGCGAAGTCCGGACGATTTTTCCGGATGGATGGGACGCACCGATGGGTAGCGACAAACTTTACGCTGAAAGCCCTGATAGCCCTGGGATATGACATGAATCCGCGAACAATTTCGGGCGGACCACAGTGGATGGACTCACGACACTTTACCATCGAAGCGATAACGCCGGGAGAGGTTGCGCCGACGCGGCTGGAACAAACGCAGATGCTGCGGGCGCTGCTGTTGGAGAGGTTCGGACTGAAGTTTCATCGTCAAGACCAGGAGATGGCAATTTATGCGCTGAGCGTGGCAAAGGGCGGCGCAAAGTTGAAGGTCGCAGCGATTCCGGACGACCCACCAAAGATTATTGGAGTGGTGTATCCGGACCGGATCGAGGTTCCGGCGCATAGCGTCACGATGGACGACTTTGTTGCGATGCTGCAGCGGGCGACATTGGACAGGCCTACGGTGAACCGGACGGGTCTCACCGTGAAGTACGATTTCAATTTGAAGTTCGCGCAGGATCAAACGCAGTATGGAGGCGAGGTGCCGAAGGCTCCGGACGACGCACAGAATCCGCCGCTGTTTACTGCGATTCAAGAACAACTAGGCCTGAAGCTTGAGGCGACGCGGGGTAGGGTGTCGACGATGATAGTAGATGAGGCCATGAACCCGCGAGTAGATTAGGGTCCGTATGTTGCACTGCATCACGCTCACACTATCCTCTCCACCGTGAGACACCATGTTAAACCGTAGTTCCTGGAAACGGGTTTGCGGAAAAATAGAACCGTAGTTGCCGAAAACCCGATGTTCGAGGAAGTGTTCAATTCGCTGCTCAGACCATCAGTATCATTACCCCAGCGCAAGCTTGCCCGAGTCGTCCAACGGAAAATCCGCTCTTAGTTGTGCACCAACGAACCAAGGTGCAAAGACCGCGATTAGAGCAGGCTTGAGTGGGAACGGATTCCTTCGCGCTCGGAGTAGTAGAGCATCAAGCCCGTCTAAGCGTAAACGCAGCCACGAGCCACAAAACGACGATCAAGGCGCTCAGCCCGTCACCGACTCTGGAGAGCGTGCCATGCGCAGTGAACTCTGAGAAGAAAAGCGGCACACAGATCGCGGCCAATATCAGGTACATAGTGAGCGATATTGCCGACCGCCCCTTAGAGACGAGCCAAAGGCTCAAGTAAATTCGGAGCAGCAGGGCGAGGAGAAATAAGATCGCGGCGACCCGAAATAGGAGTAATCCCAGCGAAGTCGCGAGGTCCAAGGCAAACCGTCTTGGTCAAAAGGTGTATCTGGCCTGTCAGGTTGGATGGCCCACCTTCATCAGGTTCTTCATCATCTCTCACTTGCGAGTGATTCTAAAATACCTAGAGCCTCGAGTCTCCCCCTAGTGGAGTGTCAAATGCTCGATTGTGTCTTGACTCTCCCTTTGCGCCAGCTCCGATGGTGGTCATACCTCGGAAGGAGGAACCTAATATGTCAATCGAGATGAAGGCGGCCTCGCCGCAGACGTTAAGGCCATGAACGCGCATGACAACGATGAGATCATGGCCACTTTCTCCAAGGACGCGTATACCAGTGACAACTGTCGGCACATCGCCGACATTGACGCTATCCAAGGTTGGGTGCAGAGGAGGTGATCGGCGACCAACTAACCATTGACGTACGAGGGGTACTTGATCACTACGGTGACACGATTCTCATTGGTACCTACGACAGCACATATGACAGGACCAGCCTCCCTGCAGAGCTGATTCTGACAAGCTACTTCAGTGTCATGGATGACAAGATCGTCAGTCTTGCGATCATTTCAATCAGCCATCTCCCGACTAGAACAACCTCCAAATTCAGACGCCATGAGTCAACCCTCGAAAAGTCAACTTCTCGTCAGTTTCCGTGGCTGACGAGAAGTGCGTTTATCAGGATGAATCCTACCAAGTTGCGGCACCTGGTCGGTTTGCTCATTCCACTTTATTCCTTCGAGATGCTTTGAGCAGAGTCTGCCACTGACTGCCACGCATCCCATGTCGCTAGCCGGTCAGCATAGGCTGCACGTACCTGCGACAGATTATGGCTGCCAAGAAACAAGCGGAGCGGCGGGTTCTGAGCATCCACTAACTTGAACATAGCGTCCGGCGTGGCGGCGGGATTGCCTCGTTCCATAGTCTTCAAACCCTCAAATATTTTCTCCTTCATATCTGCATAGATGTCGAGTTTCGCAGCAGTCTTTCCGGACGATGGACCGCCGAACTCGGTGGCATAGGCCCCCGGTTCTACGATTGTCACTGTAATTCCGAAAGGCTTTACCTCCATCGCCAGACTCTCGTGAATCGCTTCGAATGCCCACTTCGACGAACAGTAGTAGCCGATCAGTGGCATCGTCACATGACCAAGCGTGCTTGAGATACCAATGATGTGGCCGCTCCCTTGCTCTCGCAACAAGGGCAAGACTGCTTGGATCACGGAAACCGTGCCAATAACATTGGTCTCATAGAGAGCTCGAATATCCTCCGCGCTCGCCTCTTCGATCGCGGCGAGCAAAGGATAGCCGGCATTGTTGACCACCACATCGAGTCTTCCGAAGTGAGCGTGTGCATCCGCCACTGCTCTCTTTACCTGATCCGGCTTCGTCACGTCGAGCTCTAACGTCAGAACGTTTACGCCGTACTTCTCTTGCAGATCAGTGACGCTCTCCAACGTACGTGCGGTTGCGGCGACCTTATCACCACGCTTTAGTGCGGCTTCTGCCCAAACACGTCCGAATCCCTTGGAAGTACCCGTAATAAACCAAACTTTATCTGCCAATGTACTTCTCCATTTCTAGATCGCTTCGTCCAGACTGCATCTGATAGACTTTCGGTGTAGCCGGAACCATGTTCCATATAATAAACGGAACATAGTTCCGATTGCAAATGGCCCTCCATGAAAAACACCACCATCTCGCTCGCGACTGAGAAGAATCCCGAGCCCCAGGCGCCTCGCCCACTGCGTGCTGACGCACAGCGCAAAATGACTTCACTCCTCATAGCGGCCGAGGAGGTGTTTCAGGAAGCGGGCGTCGACGCTCCAGTCCGAACGATAGCGGAACGCGCAGGTGTCGGTCTCGGAACGGTCTACCGTCATTTTCCGCAGCGCTCAGACCTTATCAAGGCGGTATTTCAAAGCAGAGTGGATGCCTGTGCGGATGCTGCGCTTGAATTGTCGAGCCAATACGAGCCGGGTGACGCGTTAGCCCGCTGGATGCAGCGCTTTGTAGATTTCATTGCCACCAAACGTGGGCTCGCAGCGGCGCTACACTCCGGCGACCCGGCCTACAGTGCTCTCCCGCGTCTTTTCAATACACGCCTACTTCCTGCATTGACGGGTCTGCTGGATGCTGCGATTGCGGCGGGCGCGGTGCGCTCTGGTGTTGATGCCGAAGAGCTGCTGCATGCTGTCGCCAACCTGTGCAGGGTATCCCACGACAAAGAGCCCGCTTATGCACGCAGAATAGTCGCGCTTCTGGTGGATGGTCTCCGTTACGGAGCGACGGGTGAGAAAGGTATCAGTACCTAAGAGTCGGCCTCTCGGTTGCAGGCACGGTTCTCCGACCGGAATTGCGCTAAGTTCAAGGAGGTTCCGGACACCAATAGTTGACTGACCAGACGCTTTCCAACATGCTCTAGGAATGTCAAGACCGCGAACTGACGAGAAACGGATTGCTCTCCTGTTGGCAGCAACTCGGATCATCGCTACGCAGGGACTAAGCGCTCCGACTTCCAAGATTGCGAAAGAGGCAGGAATTCGTCGTGGTCCCGAAATGGTGACCTGATCCTTTCCGAGTCGCCCGGTGGCAGGCGTGAACTTCAGTGCAATCGACGAGGACAGATTTCCAGATGACTTCCTTACGGACCGCGCGCAGGGGACCAACGAGAACCGTGAGGAGCTATAGATCTTGCTTGAGAGTGATTGAGTGTAAATATGTAGGAGATAAATAGCGTAAGCGCTGACGTCAGAACAGCGATCGGGCTAGTATCCAAAAGCCACAACACTCTATTTGCCAGACCAACTGAAGCAAACAGCACTCAACCTTTTCGCAGATAATTGGCGGTCGGCAAAACGAGAGACCCTCTTCACAAGCCTGCTCGGAGCGATCGAACTTACTCGCCCGTCTTTCTAGCTTTGAGGCGCACGCGCAGAGGTAAACACCTGAGGGTTGAAGGTGAGATCCTCGACAAAGGGATATGAAGGTTTACGAAACTTATTCTTCGGCAGATGAACGATGTCCTGATTGATAGCACCGTCTGACAAAGCCATTAGACTCGGATTCGCAATTGGTGCCAGCTCTGGGGAAAGGTACCCTGATTTCACAACGATGATTTTGTAGGAGGTGGGCTGAAGACCCAGGCGGGTAAAATCCACCATGTCATGGTAAGGCCTTCGCTGAGCGCAGAGGACAAGCGTCACTCCTTCAATCTGCACGACCGCCTCGCGTTGGCGCTCTGTCGGTGCTGTGAGCAAAAATATAACCTTAGCAGTCGCGTGGACAGGCTTGCTGCCAAGAGGGTCAAGGGTCGCACCGATCGAAAGTGGAATCGTCGCGCCGACTCCAGCGCTGTAACAGGCATCGGTCGCGGGCTTGTCGGTAATACCCGCAAAAACCACATTCTGCGCACCGAAGTGCAGTAGACGGGCGAGGACTTCCGACTGGTCGCTGTTGCCGCCACCAGTCGGGTTGTCACCTGAATCGGCGATGATGGCTGGGTGCGCCTTCGCCTTCATGGCGCGCTCAATGCATTCATCGATGGTCCCCGTCTCCGTGCCGAACTTAAATTCTCTGCGGGCGTTCCAATACTGCTGCGCCAGATCGATAGCGATCTTCTTCTCCGTGACGACCGCTGTGCCTGTAACTACGGCGCAAGCGGTCGAGCGAGGCTCATCGGCCCACACATAGCCGACGAGCAGGGAGACGTCGAGGATGCCGGGCTCTTCGTTCCGCTTCGGCACCTCTGCCCAGAGTCGCTTGGCGGGTTCCCACTGCGTGCTGCTGCGTTCACCCGGCATGAGCACCGGGATGGGAGCCCATACGAGCGTCGGGCGAATGTGCTGATCGAGACAATGAAGGAGCATGGCGCAGGCTCGCTGCATGGTCGCTTCATAGTCAATGTGCGGCGCGGTGCGAAAGGCGGAGAACATATCGAGATTGTCGATAACACGCTGACTGACGTTGCCGTGCAGGTCGTACGAGGCGGACATCAGGCAGTCCGGTCCAACGACCTTGCGGGCTGCCTCCATCCAGTCGCCTTCGGCATCCTGCATGCCGTCGACGAACATGGCACCGTGCATGGGGAGGAAGAGACCGTCGAGTGGAAGGAGCGCACGCAGCTGTCCCAGAAAATCGGCCTTGATGCTGTCGTAGGTTGCCTTGTCGACTGGACCTCCGGGTACAGCTGTGGCAACGACTGTCGGGATAAAGGGCACGGGATAGTTTTTCATGAAGGCAAAGCGCTTCGAATCGGACAGCGCCGGACCTTTGAGGATGGTGAAGTCTTCCATGCGAGCCCGTATGCGGCTGTAGGTACTACACTCGATGCCGATGCCGCCGAAGGCAATGCGCGGAGTGTTCGCTCCTGTAAGACCGACTGCGTAGCTACGAAGCGATGCCGGGGCGAGCAGAGCAGCGGCTGATGCAGTCCTGAGAAAAGATCGTCTACGCATGATGGGTAAGACTCCGCGGTATATCCTAGGAGGAGAGGGCAGACCCGGCGTACGGATCTGCCCTTGGGCATTCGTTAGAAGCGCAGTTTGCCGGCGAACTGCACCACACGCGGGTTGTAGGAGTTTGCCGTGCTGGTGATGGTGCCGATTGCAGCATTTCCAAGCTGAGCGTTCGGAAAGGCAAACTGTGCCGTGTTGAGTACGTTGAAGGCTTCCGTCCGGAACTCGAAGTTGAAGCGTTCCGTAATGGGGAACGTCTTGAAGAGGGAGAGATCGACACGCTGTAGACCGGGTCCGCGCACCTGGTCACGATGTTCGTTGCCGACAGTGCCCGCGGTCTGCGCATGGAATGCAGCCGTGTTGAACCACTGGGTTACGGAGGGATGGCTGACCTTCAAACCGGCGATCTGGTTGGGGCGATCGGAGTTTGTCGTGCCGGGCCGGGTGCCTCCGACATTGTTGAGGTTGGTCACAGAGAACGGCAGGCCCGTGTTCCAGGAGACGAGGCCGTTGGTCTGCCAACCTTTGGCGAGAATGCCTTTGAAACCAGTCAGGCTGCTGCCAAATGGCAGAGCGTAATTGAAGGTTCCCGAAAAGCGGTGCGTGACATCGAGGTTTGAGTTTCCGTACTCGAGTGTCGACACTTGCGAAGGAACGGATCCAAAGCCGTCGCCGCCATCGTTGCTGATGGCCTCGGAGTCGTCGAGCCCGTGCGCAAAGGTGTAGTTGAAGGACAGGTCAAGTCCCTTCGTCAGACGGCGTTTGGCGACGAACTGCAGCCCGTTGTACGACCCAATTCCCTTCGCGGTGAAGAGCGGCACGGCGGTCACGTTCGGCGATGTGGCGGCGTAGAGGCGCAGACCCGAGCCACCGACGACGCCTGTATTTGCAGCAAAGGTGTTGGCATCAGGCAGATAGTAGGCCATCCTGCGTCCAAGTTCGCCGACATAGGTGAGACTGATCACGGTGGCACCGAACTCACGCTCGGCGGTCAGGTTGAATTGTTCGAGATACGTTGATTTGAAGTGAGGATCGAGCGCTGCGCTGACTGAGCCCGAGGGGTTCGTTGCGCTGCGTGGCGTAGGCAGCGGTAGTCCCGCGGCAAAGTGGGCAAAGGCTGGATCGCAACCCGTCGACGTACCCACAGCAAAGACCGTGGAGCATGGGCCGTAGGAGCCGGTGAAGGGCTGGTTCACCAGCGCAGAACCGGAGGTCAGATTCTCGGGTGCGTAGGTCATGCCGAAGCCTCCGCGAACCACCGTCTTCGGCATCACGCTGTAAGCGAACCCTACGCGGGGTGCGATGTTTGTGTAGTCCGGCTGGACGTTGCCATACTTGTTGACGCCGGACGTTCCTGCGACGACGATTGTGCCGGTGTCGGTATCGAAATTTGAGAGTTGATTGCGAGTCTCAGTGTAGGGCTGGTAGTAGTCCCAGCGAATACCAAGATTGAGGGTGAGGCTCGACGCGACGTGCCAGTCATCCTGAACGAAGGCATGCGGCTCCCAGCTGCGATTGTGCGGTGCGATCAGAATTGCATTGCGCGACGCGTTCGTAAACGTTCCGGTCAGCAGATCGGAGAACGTGTTGAAGGTCCATGTGCCGGCAGCCGAATCGGTCTGCGTGGAAGTGTCCTGCCGACGGATGATCCCGCCACCAAATTTGAAGTTGTGCTTTCCATGATTCCAGTTGAGGGTTCCGAGATACTGCCATGTATTTTCCAGGTAGATGATCGGAGGGTGAAAGCCGAGATTGGCTCCCTGGCTGATGGTGACCGGCGCCAGTTCCTGCGTCCTGTCGCTGATGTTGATATTGGGTTGACCGAAGGCGGTATTGACGCCCTGTCCGAAGCCAATAGGGTTTTGCGCGGTATGCAGCAGCGTATAGCCAGCCTTGAGTTCGAGCAGCGTGTTGGGCGTGAAGGTGTGGATGTAATCCAGCTGCGCCTGGTGCGCGTTGCTGAAGGCCGCGCCTGGATAGCTTCCCTGGTTGCCGCCGGGAGAGACTGGAAGACCTCCTGCGGTGACCGTTGGAAAGAGACCGCCAATATTCGTGCTTACAGCGTTGTAGGTGTAGCGCGCAAACAGCAGGTCAGAGTTAGCGAGGCGACGGTCGACACGGGCATCGACCGTTGTGGCGTTCTGTGTATAGCCCGGAGCAACGGTGTAGTTGTTTGTGAGCGCAGAGCTCGTCGGTAAGGGGAAGAGATTAAAGTACTGCTGCCCTACCTTGTCGAAGAGCGCCGGACTCACGTTCCGTCCGGCAACCGGGATGGCCGGATTGTCTGTAAAATTGCCGGGGTTTGCTCGTTCGAAGGCAGTCGGAACAGTAGTCTGAGTGGGGTTCTGTCCCCTGACTAGACGGAAGCCCTCATAGTCTCCGAAGAAGAAGGTCTTATCACGTTGGATAGGGCCCCCGAGACTTCCGCCAAACTGATTCTGGTTCCACTTGGGTCGTGGGATGGCTGCGCCAAACTTATAAGGGTTCGCATCGAGCACCGTATTCCGGAAAAACTCATAGGCAGATCCATGAAAGCCGTTGGTGCCGGACTTCGTAATGACGTTGATGATCGCGCCTGCAGACCGACCTACCTCTGCCGTGAAGGTGTTCGTCTGGACGCTGACCTCCTGGATGGATTCAACCGATGGCCGAACGCCAATCGACCCAATCACACGTTCGTTGTTGTCCATGCCATCGATGAGTTGGTTGTTAATCACATCTGCTTGACCATTGATGGAAACCGAGGAGGTCTGGCGGCGATCGTCTGGACGGTTGCCGCTGGCGAGGCCATTATTAAGCCCCTCCGTTGCACCGGGCACGACCTGGACGAGGTTAATGTAGTTACGACCATTCAGCGGAAGATCCTGGGTCGCTTTATCGGTGATGGTCGTCGACACCACGGAGCTGTCAGACTGAAGCGCCGGCGCGTGTGCTTCTACCTCGACGACTTGATCCTCTGAGCCGACCTGCAGGCTGGAGTTTTCGCGAGCGCGGTCGCCGGCCGCAAGGGAGAACGAATCGATGGTCGACTTCTTGAATCCGGCGCGTGTGACCATGATCGAATATCGATTTGGTTTTAACAAGCTAAAGGTGTACTGACCGGAATCGTCCGTGACGACAGTGCGCTTCTCCTGGGTGTCAAGGTTCGTCAGCTCCACAGTCGCATGGGAGACGACCAAGCCAGACGCATCCATTACTGTGCCCACAACGTCGCCAGTTGTTGCCTGAGCATAAGCGGGAATAACAGCAAAGGTATTTGCCAGAAGCGTCCCCGTGAGAACGGCCCCGCGAAGAAAGGCTCCCAGGTTGCAGCGGGATGAAAGAGAAAGTGTTCGCTTGGATCGTGCGACATGTCTGTCCAGAAGCGAGGTAAATGGCTTTACAGTCATAGATTCTCCTTACTTCAATTTAATGAATGCTGGCTCAGCGTCCTGATCTGCCCAATGCTTTGTATGAGTTTGATTGTTAGTGTAGCGCACCATCTAACCAGTTCATCTGTTCCATGAAGTCTATGGGTAAGTGAATGAGTAGAAGCTACTGATTTCTCTCTTGGGCTGTGATTTGAGGAATTATCTGTCGTAGGGTTTCTGAAGATAGAAGTTGTGAAGCTTAGCGCGAACGCAACCACCTCGTCATTCTTGCTAGCGCAAGCAATACACCGATGCTGGGCTGTTCGTGAAGCCTTCGGAGTTTCGATCGAGATTCAGAACGGAATCTCTTTCACCGACCTGGAGCGGATATTCTCAGCCTACGAAGCAGAAGTCACGGCCAACTCGATTAGGAAATCCTCCAGTTTGCCGAGCAAGCCTTGGTGCAGATCGGCTTCAGGATGCTCTGGACGAAGACCCAGAAATTCAATAGCATAGGCGTCTTTGAAGATGCTTAGTGCTTCCGAATATCTTTGTGTCACCAGTGGTGACACTTTTGGAGGCAGGTGTAGTTAAGCCAAAACGCTCTCAAGAACTTACGCTGCTTTGCGACCAAAACAACAATCAGATTACCGACAGCATTACACTTGGAGCTTCGGCGCGTGCTGGCTGGTCATTCAAGCGTTCTTTTCGAAATAGAACTGTCGAGAGAACTTCACTACGGATTCGCGGGCTGAGGTGTGGCGTCCTGGCCAATCAGGGTCTGGATGTCGGTAACTAGGAGCTTGACTGAGTCGGTGAAGGCGGCGTCACGGTTCTTCTTGCGAAATTTGAAGTCGACTTGTTCGACGAAGCCCCAGAGAGTGATGTGTGTCTTGGCATCGGCCACGCCGATGCGAATCTGAGGGACGGTGTTTGGTGGGTCTACGAAGCGGACGGCAAATACCACGTCGGCCTCGTTGGGATCGGCGACGAGATTGTAGCGGTTCCAAGTCTTCATGGCGGAGTAGAACTCTCCGTAGGCGCGTTCTGGGCCTCCGCTATAGGCATCGGGGAAGGCGGTGACGTCGCCGAGTTCGTAGGAGATGAATGCTTTTTTCCCGTTGAGCAGTGGGGTTGGCACGGGAGCCTGGACAGTGTTCACGCCGACGTCGGCAGAGCTCTTCTTCGGCGCACCGAGCCGAATGATCTGGGCGGAGGCGGCGAGACTGGCTATTAGAAAGAAGCTGGCGAGGAGTTTCGGTAAGCGGGGAGGCATGTTTCTCTCCAAGACAGTAGGCGGCTGTGATGCTAGGTAATAGACGTGCCCGAGGCCATGGAGTTTCTGGCGTCTTCGACGCATAATAACGTCCTTACCCTGCGTAGGTCGATCTGACGATCCGCGGCTCTTTGCAGCGTCAGGAGTTTCCACTTGCGAAACTGTGCTCACTCTCGCCCCAGTTCCGCCCTCAATTCATTCTCGGACAGAAGCACCGGCTCGTAGCGGCTCGCAAAGAGCAGCTCATTCTCCTGCAGAACTGAATATTGGCCCATGGAAGCGTCTTTCTGGCACACGGATGATCCCACCGTAGGGTTGTCATCGGAACCCCGCTTCAGGTCATCCATCATGAGAACATCATGTCCATTTGACCGATATCCTGGTGCATCGGCGTCTCTGATTTTGATATCGAAGAGGACAAAGCGTTTTAGGAGAAAGTTGTAGAACACCAAGTCGAGAACGAGTATTCATTCGAGGCTCAAAGCTTTCTCGCAACGGTATTTCAACCGACAGATACACACCCTTCTAGGGGGATCACTACTGTTTCAGCCGTCCTCTTCTACTTGCTTAGAGGACCAGTTCAAGCCGACACCCGTCGGGTCCCCTCTTTGTGCATCATCAGGCGACCGCGGAGACCGGGGCATAGCGGAGGCGCTCTGCGTCGGCGCGGGGTGGCGCACCGAAGGCGCGCACGTATTCGCGGCTGAATTGGGAAGGCGAGGCGTAGCCGACGTTGAAGGCTGCTGTGGCTGCATCCTGCCCTTCAGCAATGAGGAGCCGACGGGCCTCCTGCAGGCGGATGTGCTTCTGGTATTGCAACGGACTCATAGCGGTCACGGCGCGGAAGTGACGGTTGAGCGAGGGGATGCTCATGTGCACGGCCTCTGCCAGTGTCTCCGATGAAAAAGGTTCGTCGAAGTGACTGCGAATCCAGCGGATGGCATTGGCGATCTGCGCGGTGCGACCGCTGTCCGCAAAGGGCTGGCGAAGCATGGAGCCGTGCTGTCCGCGCAGTAACCGGTAGAAGATTTCGCGCGTGATCAGAGGCGCGAGCGTGGCGATCATCGCTGGTTCGTCGAGGAGGCGGACGAGACGAAGGAAGGCATCGTAAAGCGGTGCGTCGACCTTGCCGATAGCGAGGGCACAGGCGGGCTCTGCCGCCGAGAGCGCGGGTAGGTTCAGAACCATCTCTGAGAGCGCAACTTGCTCAATCGCAAGACTGAAAGAGAGGTATGGATGTTTTTCAGACGAGCGGAGGATCGTGCCTGTCACCGGCAGGTCGAGCGAAGAGATGAGATAGTCATTCGCTGCATAGCGGAAGATGCGGTTGCCGAGTGCGACGTGCTTTTCTCCCTGGGCCATGACACAGACCATCGGTGTGTAAATGAGCGGCATGCTCGCGGATTGGCGGCGGCTGAAGTGGTAGAGCGTAAGGCCAGGGACCGACGTGGATATCACGTTGTCGGTCGCATGGCGCGCGAGGATGGCTGCAAGTTCCTGCATTCGTCTCTTTGAGACTACTTGAGAGCGAAGTCGACTCAGAAACTTTGAGCGGATCAGGCAATGTGTAGCCCGGATCGTTCTACCGGTTGCCCGGTTTTGCAGCTTATCTTCTTGTAAGACGTTCAAGGAGGAGATGGAAATGAGCAAAGTTTGGTTTGTTACAGGAAGCAGCCGAGGGTTGGGTCTCGAGATCGCAAAGGCCGCATTAGCCGCAGGGCAGAAGGTAGTCGCAACCGCACGCGACGCCAGCGCAGTGATGAAGGCGTTGGGCGAGCAGGAGAATCTTCTGGCGCTGAATCTGGACGTGACGAAGTCGGTCGATGCAGAGGCAGCCGTGAATGCGGCGATAGCCAAATTTCGAACGGTTGATGTCCTGGTGAACAACGCAGGCTATGGGCACTTCGGACCGTTTGAAGAGGCGAGTGTCGATGACGTGACGAATCAGTTTAATGTGAACCTGTTCGGTGCCATGCATGTAACTCGTGCGGTGTTGCCGGGGATGCGCAGGAAGAAGAGCGGACGTATCTTCAACATCTCGTCCATTGCGGGCCTGCAGGGATTCGGCCTGAGTTCGCTGTACTGCAGCAGCAAGTTTGCGCTGGCAGGATGGTCGGAGTCGATGTCGATGGAGTTGGAACCGCTGGGCATTCAGGTCACATGCGTGGAACCGGGTTTCTTCCGCACGGAGTTTCTGGGTAGCAGTTCGGCGCAGTATGTCGACGCGAAGTTGCCGGAGTATGAAAGCGGCGTGAAACAGATGCGCGCGTGGCTGGACGGGAAGCACCAGACGCAGGAGGGTGACCCCAGAAAGCTGGCGGAAGCGTTATTGCAGTTGGTGGCGGCGGAGAAGCAGCCAGCACATCTGCTGATGGGCAGCGACGCAGTGGAGAGAATGCATGACCGTATTGCTCGCGATACGACAGAGACGCAGCACTGGACGTCTGTGTCGGTATCAACTGACTTCTAACTTGCGGGACGCGGTCGCATCTTTCCCGCGAGGGGCGAACGGGTGTGGCCGCTGCTGCTTCAGGTTTATCAATTTCAACTGGCGGGAAGAGGCCCTGGACACAAAAGCGTCCATAAGGACCCATTCGTCAAGGCGCGAATATAACCGATAGCTGCACAAGCCAAGTCATTTCCTGATCTTAGTTTTACCCCGCTCCGGGTATCCGGAGGAATGATCAAATATTAGATTCTCTTGCTTGGCATTCGCAACACCCTTTGGAACGTGCTCAAGATCGCCAAGAAGCCCCCTGAGCGCGACATTAGCGAATGTAACATCGTCCTGCTCGACAAGACCGTGGCCCCATGAACGTGGCCAAAAGCATGAAGCTTAATTGAAGGCAACTCCCGTACTCGATGTCGCAGCTCTCGATCTCAATGCCCTCGTCGATCAGCACGTTAGCATTGTCGAGAAGTGATCGCCGTGCAGGGTTCGATTCAAGGAAGCACTCATGATTGCCCGGGACCAAATTTTATAACGGTGACGAAGCTCCCCGCGCCGTTCGTTGAAGTCCTCGATTTGGGACAAATTCTTGCTGAACATCGTGAGATTATCTTCGCAAATCAGAATGTCTCCTGCTGGGACCTCCTCTTCACGATGAAGTTCCTGCGTACACGACGAATGTTTTCAGGGCCAACGGCTACCGGATTGAGCAGCTACCCAAAACAAATGCGCCGTATCCAGGGTTGTTTTCGGCGTTGCGAGAAAACTGGGATTGAAGCTGATTAGGGGTAAAGCGCATCTCCGGTAGTAGTAATCGACCACCTCGAAGCGCCTACGGAGAACTGAGAGTGTGCTGTTCCTTCGATTGAAGAACGCTCTTGCGCTCACTTAGGGATGCTGCTGCACGAACTTCAACGGTGCATTCCAGAAGGTGGCCTTGCCACTTGTAGGATCGAGTATCGTCACCTGGCAGTCGTATTCGCCGGGCGGCAGTTGCGAGACAGCAATGTTGAAGCTTAACGGGGTCGTGGCAAGCTTTGCGGTTGCCGCTGATGTGATTGCTAACGGCTGTGTCTCGAAGACTTTCACGTGATCACGATAGAAGCTGACGTAGGCAACGATCGGCTTGGAGGTGGCAGCAGCTTGACCTGTTCCCTCTTCGTAGGCCTGCAGATAGACATAGAGTTCACGCCCTTTATTAAATACTCGCGTCACGCTTGGAATAAGTTTTCTGCCGTCCACTATCAGAGGGTTGACCGCAGCCGCTTTCGCTGCGTCCTTCCCTTTCATTGCGTCGTATAACGCATCCTTGAGATCAACGCGTTGACCGCTCAGAACGACGGAGCTCACAGGTACACGCTGCGTCTCCCGGTTTAGATTTGGAATGACGAAGTTCGTTTGGTAGGTTCCGATACGACCCGTTTCGTTGTCGCGGGCAAGGAACTTGATTGTGTATTTCCCGGGGAGCAGCGTAAAGCCTGACTCGTACTCAATGGGGCGATTCGCCAGCTCGGCCGCAGTAGCGTCGGTTAGTTTAATATTTACATTGTCACGAACGTTGCTTACTGTGTTCCCGCCGTAGATGTCCTTAATCTCTCCAACGAAGTCAATCAGCGTGTGCTCGGCACCACCTTTCTTCGCGAGGGCCAACTCGCGGCCGGGGATCTTGACGACAATTGGGACAAAGTATTCGGCGCGGTTGAGCTGAAAGTAATTGATCTCCATGGCAACGGTAAGTTCCGTGATGGGATCTTCGAGCATAAGAGCATCTTCGAGTTGGCGCTCCTTGTCGGCGACGTTGAATTTTCCGAACTCCTTGCCAGCGTAATAGCCCTGACGAAAATCCAGCTTTGCATCCGCCGGTTTATTGACGGTGACTTTGATTTTGCGGAAACGGCCATCGAGTGTTGCATTGGTGGCGTAGTACTCGAGGATGTAGTAATCGGAGATGGCCTGCTGAGCGTTAACGATGCCTCGCGTGAGGTCGTTGTAGTCGAGCAGGGCCTTGCCCCCAGTGTCCCCGGCGAGCGAGAAGAGGGTATCCTGCGACTGCTGAAAGTTAGCGGTGTTGGCCTGTGCCGCCGTGCCGGAGTACATTCCCTGATTGCCAGGTGAGCCTTGTGTCGCATCCCCCAGAGGAGCTGCCGCGACAAGGCCGCGTGCATCAATCGGCCAGAAAGAGACGCCGGCGCGGATGGCAGCATCGACCGTCGCGTGGAGTTGGGCCTGGTTGTCTGTGCCGCTCAGCCGCAGCCCACTTGCAAAGTAGATGAGCGACTTCTTTTCGTTCAGGCCACCCAGCATGCCGGCTGCAGTCTGCAGAGCGGAGAGTTGGCGATCGGTGTTGAAGACATTGAACTCACTATCGTCTTGGCCAAACGCAGCGCCGGTATCAGCACTGCTTGCATCGTCGATCGAGTCCACCGAACCTTGCCCCTCGCCGATGACAAGCGTCTCGAGAATGCTGAGGAGGCGATTACGATCGGCCGAAAAATCCTGAAGCACATCGACGGAGCCACCCTGATACCGCAGGATGGAGACGAGATCGACCGAGGTCATCTGGGTCCTGATGAACTTTTCGGCGGCGCTCAACGCGCGAAGCTGGTCCCCTGGTGGCATGGCACTCATATCAAAGTAGAGTGCGAGCAGTCGGCGATCCTTATACCGCAGGTTCTCGGCAGCTTCGGGTGCAAGCTGTGTCCGGGTAAGGCGCTTGTAGATGGTGAGGCTTTCCTCCTTGGGTGTTGCCGCGGGCAGGGGCTCAGCAGTGCTCGGCAGGGATTGATGCTCACAGAAACGAATCTTCTGCGGTATGCCATTTTCAGTCAAGGTGAAGTCGTTCGCTGTCAGCCCCTCCACTGGTTTGCCGTCCTTGTCCCTGACGGTGACCGCTTCGACGACAAGCTGGGTACGCACGGAGAGCGTCAGGGTGTCAGAGGAGCCAGGCGCTTTATTTTGCCCGATGGTTTGGGCAATGCAGGAGGCGCTGCCGAGACAGACAAGAGTAAGAAGCTGCAAGAATGAGCGCATCGTCAAAATCTCAACCTCGCGGTTGTCTGCAGGCTGCGCATGGGATTGGTCGATGTTGGAAGACCGAAGACCGGACTGACAAGCGACGGATTGATGGTGGTGTTATAGCTGCTGAATACGGCATGATTGAGCAGGTTGGTTGCGTCGACACGGACGTCGAGGTTGTAACTCTTGACGATCCGGAAGGTGCGTGCGAGCGACGCGTTGAAGGTCAGCGAGCCAGGTCCGGTGATGGAGTTGCGGCCTGCATCTCCCCACTGCCCTGGCTGTGGTGCGGTGTACGCCGCGGCATTGAGGAAGCGGCCTCCACCTGCGGAGTAGATCGAAGTCGAGGTGCGGTCGGGACGAAGATTGCCGGTTACGCCGCTGCCGTTAGTTGCCGCAAGATATACAGGGTTCTCTGGCAAACCGCTACCCGCGACGATCTGACCCCCGACCGTCCAGTCCTTATAGAAGCGGCCGCGCCAACCGCCGAGCAGTGTGCCTCCGCCTATACCCATGCCGGTGCTGTATTGAAATGTAGTTGTAAGCAGATGGCGCTGGTCGAAGGTGGAGCGACCGCGCTCGGCTCGTAGATCAAGCCAGTTCTGAGCGACACTCGCCTCTGGCGAGCTTTGGGCAGCAGCGCTCGACGTGCTTTGCGTCGATGACGTCGATACAGTGGCACCTTGTCCGCCGAGCGTGGAGTCGTTGTCAAGTGACTTCGAATAGGTGTAGAGCATGGATGCCGTCAAGCCGCTGCGGAGACGGCGGCGAAGTTGCAGACTGCCAGCCTCACGCGTCGAATTGCCGTTTGATGTCTTATAGACGAAGCCTGACGGACAGGAGGGGCAAGGGTTGACTCCCCCAAGAGGATACGTGTTCGGAAGAAACTCCTGCACACCACGAGTTCCTTTCACCCCGAGATAGGTGGCGGTCATCTGGAGTGCTGCGGGCAGATCGCGCTGTAGCGAAAGTTGCCACGTCTGGGCATAGCCGACACGAAAATTAGGATCGACCGCAAAGGTGTTGGGCGTCGTGGCAGTGCATGTCTGACGGCGAAGTCCGGTAACCAAGGTGAGTGGGCAGGAGCTGTTGTTCTGTGCCTGCAGTGTATTGGACAGAGGAGACTGCTGCGCGAGCTGAAGGGCAGTAGCTTGGTAGACGGAGGTGTCCGCGTAGACGCCATAGCCCCCGCGCGCCACCAGCGAAGAACCGGGAATGGGACGCCATGAAATGCCGAGGCGAGGCTCGACTGCATTGCGATCAGGCCGCAGCAGAGAGTCTGGATAATATTCTCCTGTAAGCGCCCCCACGGGGTCACTGGCGAGTACCGGGGTCACGGCTGTGAAGTGGGGAGCGACGTCGAGATTGACGAGTCGGTCTTTCAGTTCCGTGATCGGTGCACCATACTCCCAGCGAACCCCGATGTTGATGGTCAACTCCGGCCGGAGTCGCCAGTCATCCGTGATGTAGGCGTCATAGACGGATTGACGGAGATATTTGTCGGCGTTACCGTAAGCGATCGAACTGGTATCGGGTGTACCGCTGGCGAAGTCTGCGAAGTCCGAACCCTTGGCAGCCCCCGTAAAGGTGAAAGTTCCGCGTGGATCCTGCTGTGTCAGGTAGTTGAACTCCTGCCTGCGAAAATCCCCACCCAGCGTGATGTTATGACGCCCACGGTAATAGCGGAGAGACGGTGAGACCGCTTCGGTGCGGTTTCGATTGAAAGCGCTTTGCGCATCGGTAAGGGTAGCAATGCCGCTCGAAAAAATGAGCGTCGGCGGGCCCCAATCGGTTGGGGCCTGACTCATTCCCAAAACTCCCGCATTGCCTCCGACGTTAGTGCTGCCAGCGAAGTACGGCGTGATGAGTGTGCGCAGGCGACTGAATTTGTAACCGACGGTGGTATATACACCATGGTTCATGCGATGCTGCCAGCTCGCGTTTGCGTTCAGGCCCAGGGTTCCGCTTGTGTCTCGAAAACCGAAGAGGCTCGAGCTGTCTGCTCGTATACTTTGAAAAGCGAAGCCGCCGAAGAACTCGTCTTGGCGACCGACGCTCTTATCGAGCCTGGACTGGAGGGCATCCTGATGGGAGTTGTTGAGAATCGCAGTCTGGTAGTTGTAGTTCGCATTGCCGCTAAGATTCGGCTGTGGATAGAGAGCGAGCAGTGCCTGTGCCACCGCATCGATCGGAGCGGTATTGCGCTGCCCGAGCGTAGGCACCAAACCGGATTCGGTGGCCGCGGAGCGATTGCGTGTCCACTGGTACCCGATAAAGAAGTTGGGTCCGCGGGGCAGCAGGTGCGGGATGCGGATGGGCCCGCCCAAGGTCGCAATCCCGGTCACCGTACTGTATGAGGACTTTGGCGTATCGAGGCCGGTAAGCGAATAAGGTCGCGCGTCCAGCGCAGAGTTGTCATAGATGACACCAAGATCACCGTTATAGAGGCTCCTGCTCCCTTTGCGGGTATTTCCGAAGCCCTGCGCCAGCGTGAACTGAGAGGTGGCTGCGTTGTTCACACTGCCGTTGACGAGGAAGCCATCGTTTGAGGCCGGTGGCTCTTCGGGTGCCTTCATCGCTTCAGTTTCACCCGATTTAGCGGCTGGTTTTTCAGCGTTGATTGGAGCAGGCGGAAGCACCGCCGGTGCCTCGGCCTTCATGATCTTCGTCTGTGCGATCACCTGATCAAGCGTAAGCATTTTGAGCTCCCACTTGATGCCGGCCGTATGAGGTGCGACTGTAACTTCTTGACCGAGCGCAGCGAAGAACGACATCGTGACATCGAGCTTCCATGTGCCGTCGGCAAGATCGGCGAAGCTGTAGTAGCCATCCTGATCGGAGACGGTACTAACCTTTTTCGTCCCTTGTGTCGCCGTAATGGTTGCACCTGGAACAGGAAGCTCGTTGAATGTCACCTGGCCGTGTTGTTCAGACGCGTAAGCAGACCCGCATATGGCAAACCATGTAAGCAGGAAGGCAGAACGGAGATGCCTGCTGACTCGCAACCCCAAGAACATATCTATCATTATGTTCTCAGTCTCCGAGGAGGAAAGGCTAAACCAACCAGCGTCGAGGTATTCACAACAATTTGGTCTTCGTATGGAATGATCAATTGTCACCGGGCAGCGAGGCTGAATCAACAACAAACATTTTGACATCAGCTTTAGTTGACTGCAGCCTCAAGCCCAGCTGCTCTTGGAGCGCCGTGAAGAGCGTGGGCGCTGTTGACTCCTGTCCGGGAGGTGTATCGTCCGGTGTCCACGCGAGCGACAGGTTATATTTGCCGTTTAGCCCTGTTTTGTCGATCACGATGCGATGGAGTTGACCGGAGAGCTGTGCAGCCAGATCGGATAGGGGTACACCTGTGGCATAGAGTTGAGTATTGTGGATGCTTATACTACCCGCACGTACACCGTTGACTCCGGTTTCGCTGGCCATCTCCGCTGCGGCTGTTTCCTTGAACTTCGGACCATCTTTGACCAGAACCATCTCGTATACGGGCAGCGTCTTTAGTTCATGATGGAACTTCAATTGGAAATGATCGAGCAGAATGACCTCCAGCATCCCCTGCCGTTGCTCCCGCGTTAAATGCTTCATCACTGCTGAATCGGGCTCCGAGATCTTAGCCTTGATATCGAAGCGATCGGATTCGGCCCAGTGAGGCAATCCGGTAAGCTGGTTCTCCTTGAGGTCATAAACATTCAGGATCAACATCCTCAGGGAAACGTTCGAGGCATCGAAGTGACCATCGCTCGTACGGGTACTGACATTTCCGCTGCCTGTGTTATTCGGCTTGATCGATACGACATCAAAGGCAGGCGTCGCGGTGGGTACATCGCGGCCAACAACTATGGGAGCGGATGAGTTCTGTCCTCGCAGCGGATCATGAAAGAACGTAAGGTGCACTATTCCTGCTAACAACAACATTCCACCGGTGCGCATGGTTCGAAACGTCTTCACTCTCAAAGCGGAAGCCTCATGAATGCAGTCTTATAGCTATAAGACGAAATAATTCGATTGAAGTCTCTATTCCGTTTCAGTTTGAGGAAGGCTGTTCTGCATGGTCGATGATCAGGGTCTCGACCGGACCCTTCGTCGCATTCAGCTTCAGTCCGAGTTGCTCCTGCACTGCCGTAAAGATCGTAGGGCTGGACTCGGCAGAGGTGTCGCCTGTCGGAGGCCCGGCATCGTCAGGACTGAACTTCAAATTCACATCATATGTTCCCGTAAGACCTGTTTTATCGATTACCGTGTAGTGGATGATGTAGGAGAACTGATTGCCCACGGCCTGGATGGAGATGCCCTCTCCTTTGAACATACCGGGCCCCATCGTCATCATGCCACGATGCCTGGCCGCCTCCGGGTCCTTCACTGCTTCCGCCGAAGCCTCGACCGGTGCCGACGCCTTAAGCTTCAGGCCGCCTTTCGCGATGACCATGTCATACAAAGGAAGAACCTTCGTCTCGGAATGAATCTTCAATTTGAATCGATCCGCTAACAATGCTTGAAGTAGTCCACTGCGTTGCCGCGGAGTAAGCTTTTTGAAGGCCTCCACATCGGCACCAGCAACCTTCGCTTCAACGTCAAAGCCGGTAGAACCCACCCAACTGGGGCCACCAGAAATCAAATCCTGGCGGATACCGTACGCGTTGGCAACCAGACTCTTAAGGGGGATATTGGTACAGCTAAAGCCATCGGGCTTGTTCATGATGCGCATCATCTGCTCGCCCGACGGATGCTCTTTGACGGAGGTCACGTCATACTGTGGCAGACTGGCATCAGGAATAGTTGACTTCGGTGACGTGTCCACCATGATGGGCATATCCTGCGCACGTGCAAGTGGGAGAGCCAACGCAAGAACAGCAACAAGAAATATCATGCGACGAAAAGAAGCGGTCATACTGAAAGCCTCGTTGCTGCGGTAAGCGCGCATTGCTATCAAAGAGCGCGGTGTTGGCTACACCTAGTTTGCAGATGACTGCTCCACATGGTCGATCGCGATGACCTCGACAGCGGTTTTCTCCGCGATCATCTTTAGCCCAACCTGCTGCGACAGCGCTTCGATCAGGCTTGGAGCCGGTTCAACGCCATCAGCCAGCTTTGCGACCGGAGAGTGACCATTGAATTGGGTTTCATCAGGCAGGAAGGTGACACTGAAATCAAATTTGCTCTTTAGGCCGGTCCTGTCCACGACAGGTCGGTCCAGCACAAGGGTCTGCAGAAAGCCGGTGAAGTCTCCGATCGTGCCGTTGCGCACCATTAGCGTCATTCCACCAGTCGCGGGTCTCATACCGATTCCAGGAAGCGATCCATTCATCTGGGTTGGCGTTAGCTTCTCCATTCCCTTGCTGGCTGAGACGACGAACGCCGACATCTCTCGCTTGTCTTTGTGGAAGGTAAGCTTAAATCGCTCGGCCAACAGCTTGCGAATCATCGTCCTCACCTGCTGTGGGTTGGGTGCGCCCTCCTGATCTGGCACACCCGCAACGTCGAAACGATCCTTGAAGATCCAGTCGGGACCACCGACAATCTGTTTTGCCTGAACCTCATAGGAGAAGGCAATCAGGTCTGCGAGAGACGAGGCGCGGGTCTGAAAGTCACGTCCATTAAGCGTGAGCTGCTGCATGCTTGTAGCGCCCGTATTATTTGGCTTGATCGTAGCGACTTCAAAGGACGGATCTGCATCCGCCGCCATCAGCTTGGCAGGAGGAGGAGGTGTTGGGATCTCCCAGGCTGTCTCCTTCGTAGTGCGTGCCAGAACTATTGCCTGCGGTGTCGCTCCCTGCGACCATGTTCCTGTCAGGACCTTCCCATCCGCACTGAGTTTTCCTTCGTAGCTGCCGCCGATCATGTCTACTTTGTACCTCAGGGTCGCACCATCCAGTGTCACCGCAGAAGCCCCTAAAGCCATCGAACCCTGATCGATGCTGTACATCGTGGCTTTTAGCTTTCCATTGTCCTTTGCAATGATCAGAATGACACGCAGATCTTTCTCTGCCTTCAGTATCCCTTGCCAGTTACCGACGATATCCTGTGCTTGTAGGGCCGCCCCCAGCAACACGACACAAGCAAGGAGGCAAAGTATAACTTTCTTCATCGACATATCTCCTTAAAGTTTCTTCTCGTCCCGTGACAGAATCCTTCCAGAACCGAAAAGATGAGTCGCATGTGCTGGCTATGTCGCTTGGACAACGAGCTACCTGAAAAAGTAAGCGAAGAATATGAAAATGGATCAAAGATAGTTCTCCCGTCAATCCTGTTCGTGTGATCCCGTGCATCTAGCTGAAAACGGGAATCTGGAAAAGGCACAGGCGAAGCGATTGTCCTGAAACGCAGGAGAGCCACTGGAAAACTAACCAGCGGGTCGGTACGATGATGGAGAGCAGTCGGGACTCGCGACCTTCTGTGAGCGAACGGCGCCTCATCAGCGTTTCTCTGCCTTGGAATTCAATGCGCAAATGTATTCTTAGTTCGTTGCAGATCGTGATGGTCGCAGGGCTCATCTGGAGAGCGGCTCAGGCCCAGCAGCTTGCTGCCCCACCACAGCCTGCATTCGGGGCCGCATCCATTCGACCTTCGCATCTGACGCCAGGGTGCTTCAGCATGCTGCCACCTGGTGGCTCACAGTACGAGCTCACCTGTGTTCCATTGCGTATCTTGATCCAGATGGCGTACAAACTCAACTACATCGACGGTGGTGACGGTGCGGTCGACGCCTACTATGACCTTCGTGCGACGGCCGCAGACGGAAGCCCACTAACACCAGACTCGGTTCGTCCGATGATGCAGCAACTGCTTAACGAGCGGTTCCACCTCAAAGTGCATCCAGGCAAGCGTGAGCTCTCCGGCTACGGTTTGTTTGTAAGTAAGAATGGACCGAAGTTGCACGCTGTCGCTGCGGACTCCGTGACGCAGGGACAGAAAGCGGGTGAGCCCTCGCAGAACTTCATCTCGTCGGGCCGTGTCCAGGGACGCGGTGTGACTCTCAGTGGACTTGCCGGCCTTCTCGCCCTTGTGGAGCACACTCCAGTCGTCGACCACACCGGTCTTTCAGGTACGTTCAACGTCGACCTCACTTACGCGCCTGACAGCAGCACAGACACAGATCTTCCATCGTTCTTTACGGCCCTCGAAGAACAACTCGGACTGAGACTCAAGCCCGAAAAGGTCAGTGTGGATACGCTGGTCATTGACCATGTCGATGAGACACCTACGTCGAACTAGTCAACTCATCGTCTTCGGTGCTCTAGTCCAGAAGTAAGCATCAATCCGCTTGCGGCGACAAGCCGCGGCGTCCGCCGGACGCATCATTCTCCCCGTCTAATTTTCCGAGGGTCGCTCGACGTGGTCGATGATGAGAAAGCCGATGGGGGCATGGGACGGTTTGAGTTCCAAGCCGAGTTGGATCTTGAGAGCGGTGCGAAAATTGGCTGCGTTGTCAGCGACAGCACCTTCTTCCCCGGTGAGGTCGTGCATCCAGTTCAACGTGAAGTCGTAAAGTCCTGAGAGGTTGGTCTGATCGACGACGGGCCGAGGCATCGCAGCGAGTCCAGTCATCGTCGGGATTGAGGTAACCAATAGGGAGAGCGGAACGGCGCGGCCACCGTAATGCGGGCCGGGGGCGGAGGACGCGACGTGTGCGATGACGCCACAGACGGGCGGAAGTTCGCCCATGACAAAGGCCGCGGCGTTATGAGGCGGCAGATCGGGAGTAGGGACACCGCAAGTGTCGAAGGAGGAATGAGGCTGAAGATTGGGGCCGGTAAAGCCGGGTTTCGCAAGAACAAGTGCAAAGACAGGAGTGTTGGCGGAGAGATTGTGGATCGTCAAATGGAAGCGGTCGGCAAGCAGAGCCTGCATCATGAGACGCATCTGGTCCATGGACGTATCGGCCGGTGCGCGCGCCGAAATGTCAAAGTATTCCGGCGCAGCGTCGAAGGAGCCAGTAACCCAGAAGGGCGCGCCGGACTTTGGTGCACCGGAAAACATATTGAAGCGAAGAGCAAGCTCCTGTGTCCCGGAAAGCTTGTATGCAAACGTGATGTAACGCCATAACGCTTGGTGGGTCGCGATGAACAATCCGCCAGCGGCGCTCCGCGTTTCGTCTGGGCCAATCAATGCGTACACGTTACCGGCGTCGAGAGGAACGTTGCTGTGCGCCGGGGAGTTCAGCTTGCTGGGCCGAACTGAAGCGACGTCGAAGGCAGGCGACGCACGGCTAGGCGAGCTCTGGGCGAAAGCAGAGGCGAAAGCAAGAATGCAGAGGATGACGAAGGTTCGGCACATGGAAATGAACTCAGAGGTGAAGAATAGCGCAATGAAGGACCGAAGAAGTGGACCTTTACATCTCACCTTTTCGGGACATTTGATCTGGCATTGCCAGAATCGTTTCAGAATAATTAGTTCGGCGAAGGTCGCTCGATATGATCGATCACCCAGCACTTACACTTGTCCTATAAATGGGCTCAGCTTCAGCTCAAGTTGCTCCTACATCGCCGTATAAAGCTCAGGCGCCGTCGCACCCGAGTCCACTGTCGGCAGGTGAACCCGCCCACCAAACACGTTCTCATGAGGCATAAAGCTTAGATCAAAAATCAAACTGACCCGCAAGCCCCGTTTTGTCTACGACCGGCCGGTCGAGGAAGTTTTGCAGTGCCCGTTTGAAGTCACCCATGGACTAGTTCTGTACCGTAAAGTAAGTACGAGGATTCGGGACCCATGAAGAGCAAGTCCAGGTTAGGTTCGTACGTTCTGCTCATCGTCTTTGCCGCGATCAGCATGACGTACTACATCACAGGAACCATCGCTCTACGCGAAGAGTTCTTCCACGCCGGACGCTACGCAAACGATCCGTTCAACTTCCGCGATGACGGGCAGACCCTCCAGAGGCTCGATAAAGAAGCGAAGGCTGGTGGCCTCTCCGAGGGTGACTTCCTGATCGCATTAGACGGCACTCCGTTTACTGGGTACGCCCAGATCCATGACCTGCTCCAACGCTCCAGTCCAGGCCAGACCATTGAAGTTTCTGTCCGATCACCCTCCGGGACCACGCGAACTGCCCATCTTCAGCTAGCCCCCCGCGAAGGTCCGGACTGGACGATCGGCAAGTTGCTCACCTTTCTTATCGCCATTCTGGGCGTGCCTCTGCTTAGTCTGTTTGCCGGATACTGGATCGTTGCCGCCCTTCCGCGCGATCTCAACGCCTGGCTTGCCCTCCTGCTCCTTACCTTGCCTGAGACCCTCTACGGTAATCTCGACTGGAGATTCTGGCCACATCCCTGGTACCTGCTCCTCTTTCTTTGGAACAGCATCATCCAGTCCGCAGCCTTTCCCGCCTTTCTCTGGTTCGGCTTCCTCTTTCCCGAACGCTGGCGAGCCGACCTGCGCTTTCCTTGGTTCAAATACTTGATTTTAGCGGTGGGCCTCTGCGTCTCTCTTCTCGAAATCGGTTTCAACGCAGGACAGATTCTCTCCGTCAACCTCATCCGACCACTGATGTCACTTCAGGTCTTGGCTGACCACGTAACGGCCAGTCTGGAGATTGTCTGCGTCATTCTGTTCCTCGTCGCGCTGATCGATAAGCTCCGCACAGCCTCGACCGCAGACGCACGTCGACGCCTGCGAGTTCTGGCTATCGGGAGCGCCCTCACTCTCGGTCCCCTGCTCCTCATCTTTGCCATCGCACCCCTCTTCGGCTTCGACCCGCATCACGGAAACTGGTTCGTCGCGATCATTCCCTTCGACTCCTTCTTTCCCTTAACCCTCGCCTACGTCCTCATCGTCCAGCGCGCCATGGACGTCCGCATCCTCCTCCGCATGGGCACCAAATATCTCCTCGCCCGCGCCACAATCCTCGTCATCGAAATCGCAGTCGTTGCCTTCGTCATCATCCACTTCATCTTCCCGATGATGCAGCGCAAACAACATCAGGTCCTCACCTTCGTTCTCCTGGCAGTCTGCATCGGTGCGCTCTTTCAAGTCTTTCTACGGCGCGACGGCCTTAGCCATCGCCTGCAACGCTGGCTTGATCGCAGGTTCTTCCGCGAGGCCTACAACAGCGAAATCGTGCTCAGCGAACTCTCTGAGCAGGTCCGTCAGCTCACCGATAAAGATGCACTCGTCGACACCGTCCTCCGACGCATCTCGGAGGTCCTGCATGTCCCGCAGATCGCCATCATGCTCCGCGGCACCAACACCTTCTACCTCCAGCAATCCTTTGGCATGGATCTCGACGGCGGAGTCTCCTTCACTCCGCAGTCCGCGACTATTCTGAATCTCGAACGAACGAATCAACCCGCAACCCTCTACCGCGATCGTCCTGAAGAATGGTTCACCGAGGCTGATGCCGGCGAGCAGGCGCTCCTCCGCCAGATCAGCGTCGAACTCCTGCTCCCCTTGTCGGGGCGCACGCGTCTGCTCGGTCTGCTCGCGCTCGGTTCGAAGAGGTCAGAGGAGGCCTACACTCCCACCGACCTTCGCATCCTGCAATCCGTTGCCGCCCAGACTGGCCTGACCCTCGAAGTCGCCGAACTCGTTCAGACCCTTGCAAGCCAGGCCTCGCAGCGTGAGCGCATGAATCGCGAGATCGAGATCGCCCGCGAGGTCCAGCAGCGGCTCTTTCCCCAGATCATTCCGGCCATTCCGGGTGTCAGTCTCGCCGGCATGTGCCGTCCCGCCTCCGAAGTCGGCGGCGACTACTACGATTTGATCGAGATGGAAGATGGCAATCTTGGCTTCACAATCGGCGACGTCTCCGGCAAGGGCATCTCCGCCGCACTCATCATGGCAAGTCTCCGCGCCTCGCTCCGCGGTCTCATTCTGGACACGCCAGACGATCTGGCTCGGATGATGCAGAAAGTAAATCGCCTCGTCTACGAAGCATCCTCCAGTAGCCGCTACGCTACCTTCTTCTTTGCCACCTTCAACCCGCAGACCCGCGAACTGCGCTATGTCAACGCAGGACACAATCCACCGATCGTCGCAAGAGCACAGTCCGGAAAGCTCGACCGCCTCGAAGCCTGCGGTCCTGTCGTTGGCCTCCTTCCCCTCGTCGACTACGAGGCACAGTCCTTGATCCTTGAAGCCGGAGATCTTCTCATCGCCTACACCGACGGCATCAGCGAAGCCATGACCGCCGACGATGAAGAGTGGGGAGAGACCCGCATGCTTGAAGCAGCTCCCGGCCACACATCCGCTTCGGCGTCCGAAATCATCGAACACATCTTCAAAGCTGCTGATCAATTCACTGCTGGCGCGGAGCAACACGACGACATGACGCTCCTCATCATGAAGCTCATGGACAAATAGAAATCACTAGAGTAGATACACAGCAACGGACAAAGGCTACCGGAGGGTTGTTGCAGTTAGACAAGGAGAACCCTGACTCGTATGGCTCCGATTCACTTGGGGGTTTGAAAGCAGGGAACGAAACAAGCGTCCAGTAAGGGCCCCCGCATCGTCTCTGCAGCAACGCCTCCATATCGGCTTTCTTCTGAAACTACACTCTACTCTTGCCATTTGGGCCAAACTTTTGCAATACGAGCTTTGCGGTGACCGAAGACGTGGCTTCGCCACACATCCTTCTGCGGCGCAGATCTACTTAGAGCTTCCGATCTAATGAAAAGTAGGTTGCACCAAGATCTTCAGAGAACGTCAGACCTTCACTGAGCTACCGTTCAACAGCAGCTAGAACTTCTTCTCTCGAAAAATTCACCCTATTGGACGCAACTACCCTATGGTGGTTCCATTACCTCACAGAGAACTTGAAAAGATCGTGTTCTTGATAACTCGATACTTCTCAATTTGCGGATGCTCAAGCAGGCGGCCCGCTTGAGCATCCGCTTCGCTTCTAGAACTGGATCTTTCCGGAGAACTGCAGTTGACGCATGGTGTTGTTCGGTTCCAGACCGGTGATGACACCCCCGGTGGAACAGTCGACGCAGCGGGCCTGGCTTGCTGACGGAACGCCGAGCGCTGCGTGGTTGAAGACGTTGAATGCCTGCGCCTGAAGCTGGCCGTGAAAGCGCTCAGACAAAGGAATGTCCTTGCTCAGGCTGGCGTCGGCGAAGTAGTCGTGAGGTCCACGAAGCGAGTTGCGCCCTACGTTTCCGAAGGTCCCGAAGGCTGGCCGCTGGAACGCTGTCGTGACACTGGCACCAGACGTAAGAGCAGCAACTGGGGTGAAGTATGCACGACTGTGAGTGACGGGATTGAGCCCGCCGACATTGGTTGGCAGGTTATGTGCGTTGCCATCCGGACGGCAGTCGCTTGTAGTTCCCGGCCCGGCAAAGTTCTTGTCGATGTCCTGGTCGGAACCGCACTCGGCATAAGTGGGAGTGAACGGCAATCCGCTCTCCCACGTCGTGTTACCGCTCACGGTATAGCCACTGACGAGACCATTGATAAGACGATTTGAACTGCGCAGATACATACCATTCTTGCCAAACGGCAGCTGATAGACGCTGCTGAAGACGAGGACATGAGCGCGGTTCGTATCATTCGGCCCATAGCTGACGCCAGGATAACGAGCAAATGCCTCATCGTTGGCATAGTTCATTGCTTTCGACCAGGTGTAGTTCGCATTGAACTGAAGACCATTGGCAAGACGCTTTTCAAAGACGGTCTGGAGCGAGTGATAGTTCGCATTTGCTGATGGCTGAGCGGAGGTGAGACCGTTGCTGCAGCAGAGGCCGTTGTTGAACTTGCCAAAGAACGGACGACGCCGATTGAAGCTGACGCCCGTAGTGTCGGTGTCACTTGCCGTCAGGTCAGCCGGACTGGTAGGCAGAACAGGAGCATTGAGGTCATAGCCCTCCGTCTCGCCCGGATAGATGCGCTCTGCGTGATTGCCAACGTAAGCAACCTGCAGGGTCATGTTCGGGGTGAGTTGTTGTTGGACAGTAAGGTTCCACTGATCAACGCGGGGGAGTTGGATACGGTCGCCACGGAAAGTCGGACTGACGGAGTTGGTCAGCGGAATTTGTCCGTTGGAGGGGATGATGGGAGCGGAGACGCGAATGGGCGGCGCACCAAGTGTGGTGGCGAACTGACCGGTAGCATTGCTGGCGTTGGTGTCTTCGTTAGCGAGGACCGGGAGATTGTGAGTAAGTGCCGAGCCGAACAGGGTGCCGAAGAAGCCTACGTCGTCGTAGACCTGACCAATGCCGCCGCGAATGACCGTGGTCGGATGAACCTGGTATGCGAAGCCGAAGCGGCCGGCGACGTTGGTGTAGTCCATCTTCTGACCACCGTTGGTTCCGAAGCCGCCTACGCCTGCAACATTGATGCTGCCCGTTGCGAGATTGGCAAAGCCGCCGTTACCGGGTGAGTTGACGGTCTCGGGGAAGATTATGTCCCACCGAACGCCGTAGTTGACCGTGAGTTTAGGAGTAACTCGCCAGGAGTCCTGACCGTAAAATGCGCCACGCTTCTGGCGATTTGCAGCGTTCTGCTGGAAGACATCGAAGCGTTGGAAGCGATCAGCTTGGCCCACGAGAAGAGAAGCAAGCCCAACACCCTGTCCGCCCGTCCCCGCAGTCTGACCGCTGTTGAAGCTGAAGAGGCCCGCGCGATTGTTATCGCTTGCATTGCGCAGGTTGAGGGCGTAGCGGACATCGCCGCCGAACTTAATGGAGTGGTTACCAATAATCTTCGTCCAGTTATTAGCTAGCTGGAAGACCTGCTCACTCTCAAGCAGAGGGCAGTTACAGCCCTGGCTACCGAAGTTAGTGATACTGCTATCGGTGACGTTGAAGGTAGGCAGACCGGAGGTGTCAAATGAGCCGGTGTTGAGGTTCGGAATACCGAGTGCACTAGCCGGGTTGGTGCCGGCATCGAGCTTATTTTCGGCGACATGATAGGCGAGAAAACCGGCGCGAACATCGGTAAGGACACTTCCACTCAGTGCATAATCGAGACCAATTGCGGCACTCTGGTTCTGTACTTTGTCCGTGCCGCTCGTACCCGTGAGACCAAAGCCCGGACCGCCTGCTGCGCCAAACGCCGCATTGCCTTGTAACCGATAGAACGCGATGTCATACCGACCAAAGGCATGTGCCTTGCTATTGAATTGGTGATCGATACGCGCATCCGCCTGGTCACCATTGTTGACCCCGTTCCCGGATGCAGCGAAGTTGTTCTGTGTGCCGCTGATGCTGAGATTTGGCGCAGGGAGAAGCCGCAGAAGAGCGATCGCCTGCGGGGACAGTCTGGAGGTGGGAATGACGCCATTCGTGTAAGCCGTTGGGGTTCCGCCCGAAGTGGGATAAACGTATAACGGCTTACCGCCGGCATACTCACTGAGGTCACAGGTAGCGGAACCAGCCGTGAGGCAGGTATTTCGGACAAGGGTAGTGGGAACCGAACTCAAGAAGCTCGTTCCAACCTTCTGGCGAGTTCCCTGGTAGTCGAGGAAGAAGAAGGTCTTGTCCTTCCAAATGGGGCCGGAAACGGAGCCTCCATACTGCCCGAAAGATTGAGAAGGAATATAACGTCCTGTGACAGCATCAGGTGTGGATTGTGCAAAGGGGTCACGAGCCAGGTTGGCATCCGTGTGACGATAGAAGAAAACGTCTCCGTGCAACGTGTTACTGCCGGACTTGGTCTGCGCACTGACAATACCGCCGACCGCGCCTCCAAACTCGGCGTCGTAGTTTGCCGATGTAACTTTCAGTTCGCCGACAGAGTCGAGTGTGGGATTGATGACGATAATGCCCAGCACGGGATCGCGATTATCGGTTCCATCAAGCAGAAAGCCCTGGACGCCGTAGTTCGAACCGTTTGTGTTGAGAGATACGGAACCTTGGGGATCCTCTGGGCCGCTAATATTGAAGGAGGAGTGTTGGACTCCTGGTGTCAGCAACGCAAACTGAGTGAAGTTGCGATTCAGATTGGGGAGATTGCCCAGTGAGCGCTGGTCGAGGATTTGGGCTACATCGGCACGATCGGTCTTGAGCGCTGGTGTGTCGTTCGCAGACACTTGTATTGTGGTTGCGGAGCCGGCTGGCTGTAGGGCGATATCCACCTTCTGTGAAGCGTCGGCATGGATCTCAACACCCTTGGCTTCGGCAGAGCTGAATGAGCCTGCCTCGATCCTGACCGTATAGGTATCAGGGATCAAATGATCCGCAGACCAGTTGCCAGCGCCGTTTGATTGAACAACCTGCTGGGTTCCTTTGTTTGTGTCGGTGATCGTTACAGTCGCATTTGGAATGGCCGCGCCAGTGCTGTCACCAACTGTGCCATAAATCGAGCCGTAAACAGCTTGTGCTTTCAAGCCTGGTGTTCCTAAGGTAAGTACGGAAACACCAGCGAATAGGCCTGCGAACAGGACCTGACGTTTGATGGGATTGTGCAAGTTAAAGCCTCCAAAGGGTAGTTCAGCGTCCGTATACCTCATCGCTTCCCAACAGGGCGGAGGGAAGAACAGATGACGTTCAGTAAGATCAGTTTGGACAAATGTTGAACCAGACTGAGGGTACGCTACCGTACATACATTTGTCACCTACCGCACATATAGAGCTCCGCATACGGGAGGTACGCGAAGTCACTTGCGCTTTAGCAAGAACTAAGCAACTAAAACTGAGCGACGTGTAGATGAGAACGGTGGAGCAGCATCTATCAATTTCGGTGCACAATACGCGCTTGCTGACCGTTGTTCAAGTAACCCTCGCCACTCTAGGAAGAGGAGTCTAATAGGACAAGAACAAGGAGAGACCTTAGCGAACGACAACCGCAATCAAGGAGAAGAGATCGATGCAGATTCTGGTAAACAGCGACAATCACATTGTGCTTCACCGCAAACTCTCGAACTTTGTAGACACGGAGATCAACCGAATTCTTGACCGGTTCAGTCCTGACCTTACCCGCATAGAGGCTCATCTCAGCGATGAACATGCGTTTAAAGCCGGTCCACGAACGAAGCGATGTCTGCTCGAAGCGCGACCCAAGGAACACCAGTCGCTTACCGTAACGGCGGACTCTCCCGACCTGTTGATTGCGGTGACCGGAGCTGCTCACAAAATGCAGCGTCTTCTCGATTCAACCTTCGGGCGGATCGAGGAAAAACGTCCCTTTCTAGCCCTGGAATAGCCCCTCATGGAATGAGACGACGGCGGCCCGCCCTCTCTTCCCTCTCTCCCGACTATCAGCGCTCGCCTCAGCTTTGACTTGGAAACAGTCGTGCAGATTGCTCTGTCTGACTGACAGTCGAAGGTTGTTCTTGCTAAGGCTGAGGCGGGTGCCGACATCGTTACTGCCCCGCGATGAGTAAAGTCTCAAAGCAAAAAAAACCGATTCGCGCACAGGATTGAAAACCGTTCCAAGTCCCCAGGAGAAGCAATGACAGAGATCTATTCCGTAGTGGCTGCATTTGGAACGAACGCTGACGCTAACAACGCGGCGCAGCTCCTCGAAAGAAGTGGCTTCGAGAGAAAGAGTATGTCGATTGAGAACAGGATTACACCGATACAGCGACAGGAAGCGGATATGAAGAGCGCTCTTTCGCAAATGAAATTGTCGACGATCACGGGAGCACTCTGGGGAGGTTTATGGGCTTTTCTTGCGAACGGAGATCGTTTTTCACGTAATAGAGAGACTGTCGTCTTCATGGACCCGCTTCTCTCCTGTCTTGGCTCAGTCGTGAAGGGAGCCTGCATGTTTGCTGGTGTTACGTTTATCGGTCTTAGCCTCGATGGTGGGATCTCGCGCCTGCAACTCATGCACGACGAGCCTACTCTCGCGCTTGATCCTTATCTGCTCATCATTCACAACACGCCCGCAGCCGTCACGCTGGCAGGCGACGTTCTTAAAACAGCGCAGGCGCTCTGAAGATGGCTCACCTCGGCATCCTTTCTTGAAGAGTATGGAAAGAGCAACTGCCGCTTGAGCGATTAGTGGCTTAGCCAAAGAATCTCAACAAAATAGTTGGGTGGATCGTGAACGCCAACTAGCACACCCTGCTAAGCGGCGCGGGCAGCAGTTAGACTGCGGCGACTGTAAGCCTGTCCGGGGAGTTGGTCGCGGAGTCGAGCCCCTCAAGTACAGCGCGGATGCGCCCTGAAGCCCAGGCGATCTCGTCACGGGTGATCGTGAGTGGCGGCGCAAGGCGAATGCAGTTCACATGCGTCTCCTTGCAGAGGATACCCTCCGCCTTCAAAGCCTCGCAGATGGGCCGCGCCGGCACGTTCAACTCGATTGCAATCCAAAGTCCTCGCCCGCGTATCGCGTTGATATGCGGACTGTCAATCTCACGAAGCTGCGCCATAAACAGTGGGCCAAGCTCTGCGGAGCGCGCTACAAGTTGTTCATCCACCAGAACCTTCAGTGCCGCCCGCGCAACTGCACATGCCAGGGGATTGCCACCGAACGTACTCCCATGATCGCCCGGCTCGAACAGCCCAAGGATCGCTCGGGAAGCCAGGACCGCTGACACAGGATAGTACCCACCTGACAGCGCCTTGCCAAGAATCAACACGTCCGGCACCACATCGTCGTGCTCGTACGCGAACATCTTGCCCGTGCGGCCAAGACCCGACTGAATCTCATCGCACATCAGCAGCACGTTGTTCTCGCGACAAAGAGCAGCAGCTTCGGCAAGGTACCCTTCGGGGGGAACGATGATCCCCGCTTCACCCTGGATCGGCTCGATAAGGAACGCGCAGGTATGCGGTGTAATCGCCTCGCGCAGAGCCCGCACATCACCAAACGGGACCACTTTGAAGCCGGGAGTGAACGGTCCGAAATCCTTGCGATACTGAGGGTCGGACGAGAAGCTGACAATCGAGATCGTGCGACCGTGAAAGTTGTCAGCACAGACGATGATTTCAGCCCGATCCTGCGGAATCCCCTTCACCGCATAGCCCCAGCGGCGCACCACCTTCAACGCCGTTTCGACAGCTTCGGCACCCGAGTTCATCGGCAGCGACATCTCGAAGCCAGTCAACTGGTGCAACTGCTCATAGAACAGCGGAAGCTGATCGTTCCGAAACGCCCGCGACGTCAGCGTCACCTTGTGTGCCTGCTCCAGCATCGCCTGCAATATCTTCGGATGGCAGTGCCCCTGGTTCACCGCGGAGTATGCCGCCAGGCAGTCCAGATAACGCTTGCCGTCCGTGTCATAGACCCAGCAGCCGCTTGCACGCTCGATCACCACATCCAGCGGATGATAGTTGTGAGCACCATACTGCTCTTCGAGTTCGATATACTTCGCGGTAAGCACAGGGACTCCTGATTCAGTAAAAACCGGACAACTTCAGATGGAGGAGACTCTCTCCACCATACCAAATTGAGCCTTTCGAGTGTTCAGGCCCGGCTCGCTGCCACCGCCCGACCGTCAAAGTACGCTTCAATCTCTTCCAGCGTTTTTCCCTTGGTCTCCGGTAAAAAGAAGCTCGCCACGAGGAAGTACGCTACCGTACAGACCGCCCAGAACGAGAACATTGCGTAGTAGCCATAGTGCCCAACCACAGGCAGGAAGACTGCTGCAATCAGTGTTGAGACACCCTGGTTCAACAGCAGCGCAATACCCATTCCAACGGATCGAATGCGGGTCGGCATAAGCTCCGAAAGCATCAGCCACACCACTACACCTGGTCCAAACGCATACGACGCGATAAACAGTCCGAGGCATGCCGTGATCAGCCATCCGGTCTGCTCTGTCGGCACCGGACCATACGTCGCCTGCTTGATCACCAGCGGCGACGTAGCCGTTCCAGCAAGCTTCAAAACCGGTGCCGGATCGTCGTTCCGAACTGTCGCCACCATGTCGCCTGCACCGGCGTTGTAGACAACCGTCAGCGCCATCGCATGGCCGCCAACCTCAGCACCCAGCGCGGAGTCCACGGGCAAAGCCAAAGCGTTCCCCGAAACGGCAGCCTTTGCCTTGGGAGCCACATCCACTCGATTCGATTCGAACCGATAGAACAGAAACGCTCCCAGCACCAGCGAAATCACAATCCCCGCCGTTCCCGTCTTCAGCAGAAACCGTCGGCCCTTCCGATCGACGAAGGCAATCGCCACCAGCGTCATGACGCAGTTCAGCACCTTGACGGCCACATCGCCTTGCGTCGCATGGCTCGCTGTCATACCCGCCTGCTTCAAAATAATGACTAGAAAGCCCAGCACGGAGTTGATTCCCGTCGTCTGATTACACGACAGAATAAAGCAGGCCAGCACAAACGGAATCACGTACTTGCGCTGCAACAAACTGCCCCGCTCCCCGGAGGTCGTCTGTGCCTGCGTCTCCGCAGCAAGCGTTGTCATCTCGCGCATCTGTAACTGCGCCTGGTCCTCAGAAGAAGACCGTCGGAGCGCGTTCAGGGCCTCCGTGGTCTTTCCTTTTCTGAACAGCCAGCGCGGCGTCTCGCTCAGGAAAAAACTTCCTCCAAAGAACAGGAGCCCCGGATACACCACGGACAGAAACATAGCCCGCCACGCGTGATCCTGAGCTGCCCGAATCAGGGTGGCGTTGCCCGCTGCTGCCAGGATCGCGCTCTCGGCCTGGTTCGTAAAGTAAAAACCGGTCAGCGCAGCAATGACAATTCCGAAGGTCAGTGCGAACTGAAAGATTGCCGTGCCCCGCCCACGCACATCCGCACCCAGACACTCTGCGAGATAGAGCGGCACCACAACGGCAATAAATCCGCCGCTGATCCCCTGCAGCAGCCGTCCTAGAAACAACGGCAGAAATCCCTGCGATACAACGATCAGCCCTACACTCGCCACAAAGATAAGTCCGCTCAGGATCATCATCTTCTTGCGGCCTATCCAGTCAGCCAGCACGCCCGCCACCAGCGACGACAGCATGCCGCCACCCAGCACAGCCGCTACGACGATCGATGTCTGCTCGAGCGAAAGGCTGATCGTCTTGCCAAGGTAGAGCAGCGCAGCAGCAATGATGCCCACGTCGATCCCATACAGCAGACCGCCAAGGCCGGAGATGAAGAGAAGATACCTGCCGTATCGAACTGGATGAAACGTACCTGGAGCCATACGGTATATTCGCAGGGTTTTCGGCTTATTGCATCCCGCAGATTTAATGCCGGGCGACAGCCTCGCGAACACCACCCACGAACTGCCCAGGGTTGAACTCCGTTCGCACGATCTCGTCTGGACAATCCGTCATAATCGCCACCCGCCAGTTGCACACAAACGCGACGAGTTGACCATGCTGCGCCGTCTTGATCTCGGAGCACAGATGCTCCGCCTCAGCGATACCCTCTTCGCCCTCGACGTCGATCAGTACAAGATCGTAGTGCCGTCCCCAGAACATCGAAAGCCCCTCCGAAGCGCGCAGGGTTGAGTCGACGTCGAAGCCGGAGATGCGCAGTATCTGATCCCTTAGCGGACGAAGCATCTCGCGCCTGCAGATATGCAGGATCGCGGGCTTGGCATCAGGTAGGGGATCGTTCAGCGTATCCATATTGTGTTGATGTTAGTGTAACGAACGTGTCAAGCTCTGCTCAGTTGGACACATCGCTACGTCCCGGGGGAGCCAATTAGGCCAGCATCTCCGCCTGATCTTTATTGGACAACACAGCGTCCGGCAACGTCGAGATCGGCACCAGCATGTCTTCCTTCCGCATCACCAGGTTTGTGGCGTTGAGCGAAGCAAGTTCAAACCCGTGGCCATGGGTAATCGCATCCGTAGGGCAGGCCTCGACACAGTATCCGCAAAAAATGCACCGGTTGTAGTCAATGTTGTAGACCTTCGCGTACCGCTCTGCAGACGAAATCCGCACCGCTTCCGTGTTCTCAGCAGCTTCTATGTAGATACAGTTCGACGGGCATGCCGCTGCACAGAGAAAGCACGCCACACACTTCTCCAGGCCATTCTCGTCGCGCTGCAACTGGTGCTTTCCGCGAAATCGCTCCTGAAATACCGCTCCACGCAGCGGCCCCTTGCCATCCGGATAGTTCTCGACCTCGGTCGGCTGGAACATCTCCATGAACGTGATGCTCATTCCCTTGGCAATCGCGGCTGCGTTTTTAACGATGGACATTGCTTGAGTATACGACGGTCTGCCAGTAGGCTGTGAAGATGCCGAACCCACGTCTCATCCGCACCCTGCTTGTTGCTGCCATGGCAATTCCTGCCTGCATTTCCACTCACCTGGCAGGTCAGACGGGCGGCATGGAGACCCATCAGCACGCCAAAGCCGATCCCTCAACCGTTCTCTCCATCACCGAACCCGACGGCAAGACCCTCACCCTCAGCCCGGCCGACTTCAAGGCAATGCCCCACAAGACCGTCACCGTCCAGAACGAGCACACCAAAACCAGCGAGACCTACACCGGCGTCCCTCTCACGGACCTCCTCACGCGCGTCAACATTCCCGTGGGCAAAGATCTCCATGGCCCCGCCTTCGTTCTCTACATCCTCGCCGAGGGCACCGATCACTACCGCGTCCTCTACTCCCTCTCGGAGGTCGACGCCGTCGATCACACCGGCGACGTCATCGTAGCCGACACCCTCAACGGCGCTCCCCTCACCACCGATGGAGCCTTCAAACTCGTCAGCTCCGAAGACAAACGCCCCGCCCGCTGGGTCCGCAACCTCACCGCCATCACCGTAAAATCCGCAGACAGCACCGGCGAGTCGCACCACTAAATTCATAGCCGCCGCCCTCATGCTGTGGCAAACTATTCCTGTCCGATGGGAGACCCTATGGCGCGACTCAGCATCCTGGCACTTTCGGCAGCCTTCATCCTTCCGTTAACAGCCCAACAGTCGCCCCAGCATGCCCCGGACGGTGCCATCCGCGAGCGCATCCAGAACATCACCATCCTGCCCACTCCCAACGCTCCCTTCACCGCAACTGTTACCGCCGAGTGGAAAAAACTGCTCCCGGACGGCACAACCAGTGTCCTGAGCAATCACCGCACCGTGGCGCGGGACAGCTCCGGTCGAATCTTTGAGGAACGTCGCGCCTTCATTCCCAATGGCGACACCCAGCAATCCCGCATCACCAACCTGCAATACAGCGACCCGGCGCGTCACGAGATGTACGACTGCCATCCTGAGCGAAGGCTCTGCGTCGTCTTCCAATACAACGCCCCCACTTCTGTAAGCCTCACCGCAACCAACCCATTCCCGTCTGACCTCGGCACCACGGTCACCAAGGATCTTGGCACCCGCAACACCGAGGGTCTGGACACCATCGGCTCCCAGCAGATCACCACCCTCCGCGCTGGTGCCTTCGGCAACGACACCCCACAGCCCATCGTCAAAGAGTTCTGGTACTCACCTCACCTGCAGATCAATGTCGCCGTCCAGCGCTTCGATCCACGCTCCGGCCAGCAGAACTTCAAGGTCGGCAACATCAACCTCACCGAACCTGACCCGAAACTCCTCACAGTCCCAGCCGACTACAAACTGGTGCCCACCTCGCCCTACGCAACACCCTGAGCGGGCACGCCCCGTCGGCCCAGCCTGTTGAGGTGAGAGGGGTCGCCGGGGGTCGCGTTGTCAAGTTTTACCGGTCTGATTAGGGGCTTACCGCCCGGCCAGCGACCCTTGAAACTGCTGTCCAAGCGCGCGCACCACCACCTGCCACGGCGTATCCAGCGGCCCCCGATAACGCTCCACCCAGACCAGCCGCGACACTCCATCCTTAGCGGAAAACAGCCGCAAGCTGCCAAGCTCCTCATCCCCTGTCCCGACCGCGATGCCTGACTCCGCAGGCCGGACGACCCGCAGCGTCAGATCAGCCGCAGCCCCAACGGGCACCACCGTCTTTCCCAACGACTTCGACAGCGTAGCCAGTTGCCCATCCGCCACACGATCCCGCGGTTGCGACTCCAGAGCCAGCGTCCGCCCCTCCGCAAACCGCTTCAGAAAATCAGTCCGATCACACGTCAGCGCCCTGCCATCCACGCTGCAATCGACAGTCGCCGGTTTTTCTACCTGCGCCAACGCAACACCACCACCAAGCAGCACCATCAGTACGAACGCACGCATACCGCTCCCTTACTCGATCCCGAGTTTCTTCCAGATTGCATCGACCTTTGCCACGACGGACGTATCCATCACGAGCATCGGAGGCCACTGACGCGTGAAGCCCTCCGCCGCCCACTTCCGCGTCGCATCGATCCCCATCTTGCTTCCAAAATTTGGCAACCGGCTCGCATGGTCGAGCGAATCGACTGGACCCAGCGTGAACTGGATATCCCGCTCCGGATCGATGTTGTTCGCCACCCGCAGCGTCACCTCGGCCACGTCCTGCACGTCGCAATCCTCATCGACCACGATCACGCACTTCGTAAACATTGCCTGCCCCATAGCCCAGATACCGCTCATCACCTTCCGGGCGTGGCCCGCATAGCTCTTACGGATAGAGACGATCATCAGGTTATGGAAGACGCCCTCCGCCGGTAGATTCACATCCACAATCTCCGGCAGCGTCAACTGCATTAGCGGCAGAAAGATCCGCTCGACCGCCTTGCCCATCCACGCATCCTCCATCGGCGGCTTGCCTACTACGGTCGCGGCGTAGATTGGGTCCTTGCGATGCGTGATCGCCGTCAGGTGAAAGACCGGGTACTCATCCTGCATCGTGTAGAAGCCGGTGTGATCCCCGAACGGCCCCTCCGTCCGCAGTTCGCCCAGCTGCACGTAGCCCTCAAGGATGTACTCCGCATGTGCCGGAACCTCCAGATCGACGGTCTCCGCTTTCACCAGCTCTACCGGCTTCTGGCGAAGAAAACCAGCGATCAGATACTCCTCGACCTCAGGTGGCGCAGGCACGATCGCCGAAAACGTAATCGCCGGATCTGTCCCGATCGCCACAGCGACCTCCATCCGGTCGCCACGCAGCTTCGTCATCACCTGCGCATCCATACCGTCGATTGACGTTGCCGCCGCAGTCCCACCCGCCGTCATCGCCATCAGGTCAACCCGGCTCGCCAGGTCCGGCATAGCCTCGCGCAGACGATCCCGCATATGTTCAGCCGCTACCTTCTGGCGCTGCCAGTGCATGCCCGTCGTCTTGCCATCGTAGACCTGCATCCTGTACATGCCCACGTTCCGCTTGCCCGACTTCGGATCACGCGTAATGACACAGGGCAGCGTGATGAAGCGCCCGCCATCCTGCGGCCAGGTCTTAAGAATCGGCAGCTCCAGCAGGTTCACATCCTCACCCTTGTGGATGACCTGTTTACAGGCGGCATCGCGCGCCGCAATCACTTTTGGAAAGAAGCTCCCGACCTCGGCCAGCATCGGCAGCATCTTCAGCTTGTCCATCATGCTTGTCGGCATCACCGGATGCAGCAGCGTACGGATTCGGTCCGCAATGCCGTCGAGCGAGGTCACGTCGAGTGCAAGCTTCATGCGCGCCTCGGACCCGAACTGATTCATCAGCACCCGCGCCTTCGGATAGCCCTTCACGTTCTCGAACAGCAGCGCCGGTCCACCCGCCTTTGCCGTCCCCTTACCCAGCTTCGACACCCGGTCGGCAATCTCTGCCATCTCAAGAATCGGATCGACCTCCACCGTAATCCGCTTCAGTTCGCCAGCCTTGTCGAGTTGCTTGATAAATTCCCGTAGATCGCTGTAAGCCAAGTTCCACCCCTGCCGCCACCTGCTGCGGACCGAATCTCCATGGTAATCCGTGGCAGCCGTCCGCCATGGACCCGGCCCAAATCCAGGCCCGATTTGTCCACCCCAGTGAGTCCCCGAAAAGTCACAGTCCCATCGGATTCGCGGCAAGGGCATCCTATACACATGACCACCCCTCCGCCGACCCTCGAAACCCCGCCCGAGCCGGCCGAAACGCCCGTTGCCCCCGCAGGCAAGCGCCGCTACAACCTGCCCCCCGGCCTGAAGCACTCCCTGCCCTTCTACGCCTTCAAACCATGGGTCAAGCTCGGCGATCCCATCCGCCTCTTCGATTACCTTCACAAGACTTATGGCAACATATCCCACTACAAGTTCCTCGGCACGCCTATCGTCTTCATCAACGATCCCGACTACATCAAGGAAGTGCTCGTCACCCAGGCCGCCCACTTCGTCAAAGAGCGCACCGTCAAGCGCATGAAGGTCCTACTCGGCGAAGGTCTCATCACCTCCGACAATCCCATCCACATCCGTCAGCGCCGCATCGCCGCCCCGGCCTTCCACCGCCAGCGCATCGCCGCCTACGCCGACCAGATCGTCGCCATCGCCGCCCACCAATCCACAACGTGGCGGGCTGGTGAGACCATCGACATTGCCGCGGCGAGCATGGAACTCTCCCTCGAAATCGTCGCCCGCACCCTCTTCGACACCGAGGTCGACGCCGACATTCGCCGCATCAACGACGAAGTAAACACGGTGATGGGCCTCTACAACTTCCTCATCGCCTTCCCCCAGATCGAACTCTTCATGAAGCTGCCGATCCCTGGCATCATGAAGTTCCGCCGTTCCAAGGGTCGCCTCGACGCTGTCGTCGACCGCCTCGTCGCCACCCGCCGCGCGGAGATGGCCGCCGGTGCTCCGGGCGAATATATAGAAAAGGGAGATCTCCTGCACATGCTCCTCACCTCCGTCGACGAGCAGGCCGATGCGCAGGGTCAGTACACCGGCATGTCCCCCGCGCAGATCCGCGACGAAGTCCTCACGATCTTTCTAGCGGGTTATGAGACCGTGGCGAACGCCCTCACCTGGACCTGGTATCTGCTCTCGCAGCATCCCGACGTCGAAGCCCGTATGCATGCCGAGGTCGACGCTGTCCTCGAAGGCAAACTGGCCACGCTCGCGGACTACCCCAATCTCCGCTACACCGAACAGGTCTTCGCCGAGTCCATGCGCCTCTACCCGCCCGCGTGGGCCATGGGACGCATGTCCACAAAGGCTATTCAGCTTGGCCCCTACACCATCCCGCCGGGAGCCCACGTCTTCTTCAGCCAGTACATGATGGGCCGCTCATCCGAATACTTCCCCGACCCGCTCACTTTCGACCCCGACCGCTTCACCCCCGAAGCCAAGGCAGCCCGTGCCAAGTACACCTACTTCCCTTTCGGTGGAGGCAGCCGCCAGTGCATTGGTGAAGCGTTTGCATGGATGGAAGGCACCCTCTCCCTCGCCACACTAGCCCAGCGCTGGCGTCCCCGGTTCGTCCCGACCTACCCCATCGAACTTCAACCCAAGATCACCCTGCGTCCCAAAAACCCCGTCATGATGACCCTGGAACCCCGCAATCTATCCGGAACAATTTGACATTTCAACCTCTCAGCAGGCCCCAGATGCGTCCAACTGGCTGCGCGCAGGGGTACCAGGACCGTACCGGCGTGCGCACCTAAGCCCCCTGTTTTGAAGACTTTCGTACTTCAGGTACGGGGGGAGGGGTACCACTCGAAAAGTCCTGGGAAGGCCGCCAGACCTCGGACCATCACCGAAATCCTCCTTGTGTTTCCGAGCGTTCGGTCATACCGTGAAAGACGCTTGCACAATGCCCCGCAGGAGACCTTCATGACCAACCCGCCAACACCTCCACCACCAAACTACGAGCAGGTCATCGTCCCTCCCGTCCAGCAGCCCGCAGGAGCTTACCCACCTGCTCCGTCGAACGTCTACGCTCAACCCGGTTATCCGCAGCCCGGCTATCCGCCGAGGTCCAATAACACCGCCCTTAAGGTCATCCTTATCGTCGTCGGCATTCTGGCGCTCTTCGGAATCCTTGCCGCTGCGGTCATCGGCTTCGGAGCGTACAAGCTCTCGAAGGCGGTCCACAAGAATGCCAACGGCGACGTCAGCTTCTCGACGCCCGCAGGCACCTTCTCCACCGGAGACGCCTCCTCGGTCACGCAGGCAGACCTCGCCATTCCCGAGTATCCCAACTCCGAGCGCTCCACCGGCTCCATGAAGATGAAGACGCCAGGCGGTTCTCTCGTCACCGCCACCTACAACACTCCGGACGCGCCAGACAAGGTCATTGCCTTCTACAAAGACAAACTGGGCGATCAGGCTACCGTCACTGAGCGCGGCAGCAGCACCGTGATAACCGTTGGAGAGAGCAGCAGCGAAAAGAAGGTCATCACCATTCGCCCACAGGGTGACATCACGAAGATCACGATGCTCCACTCCCAAAGCCTTCGTTAGGTACGACAGAGTCTCACCACACGCGCAACGCGGTACACTAACTCCATACCAACGGAGACCGCATGTCGACGAAAGCTGTGCAGATCGCAACTGACACTCCCGACACACAGCCTGCAAAGGTCGTAGCGCAGGAGCAGGTAGAAACGCCCCTCGAAGGCTTCGCCTCCATCTGCAACATGTTGGTCGTTTACCTCTTTCTCACGGCGTTCATCTTCCAGAACTTCGACATTCCCTCCGCCTCCATGGAGAAGACGCTCCTGATCGGCGATCACCCTCTTGTCGATCGCATCATGCTCGCGCCGCCCACGAAATGGGCCTTCTTCATGCCCTACCGCGAGATTCACCGCGGCGACGTGATCGTCTTCTTAAAGCCCAATCCCGAAACGCCTGACCTGATCCTCGTCAAACGCGCCATCGGCATTCCGGGCGATCGCATTCACCTGCGCAACGGCATCGTCTACCTCAACGGAGTAGCTCAAGATGAGCCGCAGGCGGGCAAGCCCTCGAACGACGGCGACCCCTATCACGCCTATAACCCCTACCGCGACGACTTCCCCTCCATTGCGCCGAGTACGGATGTCGGTGCCACGGAAAGCTGGTCCGTCGAAGAGCCAAGCCACATTCAGGGCGATGACCTCGTCGTTCCCCCGGGCAAGGTCTTCGCCATGGGCGACAACCGGACCGCCTCCCTCGACGGCCGCTACTGGGGCTTCGTCCCACGCGAAAACATTCTCGGCCGACCGCTCTTCCTCTACTGGTCCTTCAAAACTCCGGCCGACCAGATGAACAAGACCAGCATCGCCGACCGCGTGACCTTCACCTTCCATGAACTGATCCACATCTTTGACCAGACGCGCTGGAATCGCACGATGAAGGTCGTCCGCTAACCGCTTCTGCCGGAAGCTTAGGTTCCGCAGAAGGTTTGGCGAACGCACTCTTCCGGTCGGGCCGGTGTGGTGTAGCGTTCCAGCTCTGGTCGGTCTTCGTAGGGATGTGAGACAACGTCCAGCATCTCTTCGAACGGTTGAAAATCCTGACGCTCAACAGCGGCCTCGATGACAGCTTCGACGCGATGATTGCGCGGAATGAAGGCGGGATTCGCCCTCCTCATGATGGCAGCGCGCTCCTGTGCCGAGATTGGTTCCTCAGCCAGACGACTCCGCCATGCTGCAGCCCATGAGTCGTACGCGCGAGGATCAGCGAAGAGCGTCCGGACAGTATCGTCCGCAGATCCACCTGCAACATCAGAGAGCCTGCGGAAGGTTAAGGTGAAGTCAGCATCGTTGGCGGCCATGCTCGCCAGCAACTGCTCTGCCAGCGGCAGGTCTCCCTCGCGTTCTGTAACAAGGCCAAGTTTGCGACGCAGCCCCGCAAGACGCGCCATCTCAAACTGCGGATCGAAGGTGCTGAGCGCCTCCTTTGCAGAGGCCAGCGAGGTATCCGGATTCTCATCCAAAATGGGCAGCAACGTTTCAGCGAGGCGCGTCAGATTCCAGAGTGCCGCTCGGGGCTGGTTGCTGTACGCGTAGCGTCCCTGGCGGTCGATCGAGCTGAACACCATGTCCGGGTCAAACGCCTCCATGAACGCGCAGGGACCGTAGTCGATCGTCTCCCCCGAAATCGAGGTGTTATCGGTGTTCATCACGCCATGGACGAAGCCGAGGAGCACCCACTGGGCGACAAGCTGGGCATGCCGAGAGATGACGCCCTCGAGAAGCGCCAGGTACGGCCGCTTCGCACTTGCGGCCTCAGGATAGTGCCGCGCAATCGCATAGTCCGCCAGAATGCGGACCCCCTGCGTATCGTTCCGCGCGGCAAAATACTGAAAGGTTCCAACGCGTAGATGGCTTGCGGCCACCCGGGTAAGCACCGCTCCGGGCAACATCGTTTCGCGATAAATGGATTCGCCCGTGGTCACGGCGGCCAGCGCCCGCGTGGTGGGAACGCCGAGTGCCGCCATTGCCTCACTCACGATGTATTCCCGCAGGACCGAGCCGAGAGAGGCTCTGCCATCCCCATTGCGCGAGAAGGGTGTCGGACCCGAACCCTTGAGCTGGAGGTCGTAACGCACTCCATCAAGCCCCATCACCTCTCCGAGAAGATTTGCGCGACCATCCCCAAGTTGGGCCACAAAATGCCCGAACTGATGTCCGGCATAAGCAATGGCCAGGGGCTCAGACCCGTCAGCCACACGGCTGCCAGCAAGGATTGCCACGCCCTCCGGACTAGACAGTTCGGTTGGATCCAGTCCGAGGCTTCGTGCCAGATCCTCATTTACCTTGACCAGACCGGGAGCTGCTACGGGTGTTGGGTTCACACGAGAGTAGAAGCGTTCCGGCAACCGCACGTACGTATTCTGAAAATTAAAGCGAACGGGACTGGTAACAACCTCAGTGTTTACCGGCGACACAAGTGCGAAGACATCTGCTGAACTCATGCCTTTATTCTACGTAATCAGGTCTACAGAGCAGGCTGTGACGTCGTCAGCGAAGATACGGGCGTTGGGTCGCCAGGTCGCCAGCTCCAAGGCTGTACAGTTATCGCACCGCGGAATCGCATCAGCCCGCGTATCCAGGACTCGACGAGGGAATATGAAATGCAGATTGATCTGAAGGGCAAAACAGCGGTCGTTACGGGCGGCAGCCGCGGCCTTGGTCTCGCGATGGCCTTAGCTCTCGCGGATGCCGGAGCACAGATTGCGCTTGTGGCACGCGATGTGGAACGGCTTGAGTCGGCCCGGCAGGCGATCAGGGAGCGTGGCGGCACAGCGGAGTACTTTGTCGGTGATGTGACCGTAGAGGATGATGTCTCCAAGGTCGCTCAGGCTATCGCGCGGTCATTCGGGGCACCCCAGATTCTGATTAATAACGCGGGCTCCAACATTCGTAAATCGCTCGTAGACTTCACCCTCGATGAGTTCCGCAGCGTCATCGACTCGAGCCTCATCTCTACCTTTCTGATGTGCCGCGCATTTGTACCTGGAATGACAGGCTCGGGCTATGGTCGCATCATCAACATGACGTCCATCATGAGCCACGTCTCCCTCCCCGGGCGTACGGCTTACTCCTCGGCAAAGGCATCGCTTCTCGGGCTAACACGGTCACTGGCACTGGAGCTTGCGGGTGAAGGAGTTACCGTCAACGGGATCAGCCCGGGTCCATTTGGAACGGAGATGAATGCTGCCGTCATGAACAATCCGGAGTTGAACGCGCAGTTTCTTGCGAGCCTGCCGATAGGACGCTGGGGCAAGGTCGAAGAGATCGGCGGTCTCGCCTGCTATCTCTGCTCCGAGCTTGCAGGCTTCATTACAGGAACCGATATCGTGATTGATGGTGGTTGGACGGCCAAGTAAGGACCAAGCCTGACACCTGCGGTCGCGATTACAGAGCGGCATCCTGAACAAGTGGGCCTCTGCTGTTCAACAGGACCGCAGGTTGGCGATCGGCATTTTCCGGATCGAGATAGAGCCAGCATAGCGCTGAGACGGTCGCCGCGCCGACCATAAGGTAGATCAGGAGGTTCCAGCTGCCGCCTGTGCGCTGAAGAATCAACCCGCCGATCACCGGCGCGACAAAGCCAGCGAGATTGCCGAACATATTCATGGTCGCTGCGACGGTGGCGGTGAACGGACCACCGATCTCGACACAGGCATTCCACGAAATAGGCATGGTGAGGTCACTGCAGAAACTAGCCGTCGCCATGCAGAGCATCGCTGGTAGAACAGCATGAACGCGCGTGAAGAGAAATAGAAGAATCGCGGTCGAGAGAAAGCCGCCGAACGCTAGGGCGCGACGCGGTACATGGACCGACGCAAGCCCGCTGATCAGCGAACCAAAGCCTCCGAAGAGAAGCGGTAGCACCGAGAGAGCAGCCGCGTGACCTGCGGATTGTCCTCGCCCCTCGCGCAAGTAGGTTGGCAGCCAGGTGATGTAGAAGTACCAGACAAACGAGAAACAGAAGTACTGGAGAACCAGGAAGAAGACTTGTGGCGTCACTAAGATCGACAACCATGTCTTACCGTGACCACGTTGGTGCGTCGTCAGGACCCGGGAGCTTTCGAGCAGCTCCAGTTCGCCCGCATCTACGCCTTTGTGAGCGGCCGGATCATCTTTGAACCAGAAGAAGAACACGCCACACCAGACAATGCCTAATAACGCGAAGAGTGCGAAGGCCCATCTCCAGCCAAAAAGTGAGATGCTTGCCAGCACCAGCGGCGGTGTTGCGGCACCACCCCATCGCGTGCAGGCCCACATGAGAGATTGGGCGAAGAATCGTTCGCGCTTGGGCAGCCACACACTCAGCATGCGCGTGAGGTTTGGAAAACAGCCTGCCTCTCCGGCACCGAAACAGAACCGAATTAATACGAGAGAGCCAGCGTTCCACGCCACCCCGGTGAGTGCCGTAAATGCCGACCAGGCCAGAACAATCTGCAGCAAAACGCGCCGCACACCAAAGCGGTCGCCAAGCAATCCCATGGGAAGTTCGAACAAGGCATACGACAGCCCGAAGGCGCCGAATGCCAGCCCCATCTGAGCTTTGCTAAGATGCAGATCGCGCGAAATGGGACCTGCGGCCTGCGACAGCGCAACCCGTTGCACATACGAGAGAACCGCAAGCGCGATCGCTAACGCAACCACGTTGTAGCGCACACGGCTTGGCTTTGATGGGTACTTGTTTTCGCTTTGATCCAATGCACTTAGCTCCGACGAACACGGTTCAGATAGCGTGACCTATACCATGCATAGGTGAAAGAGGTAAGCTGCTCAGCGTACGCCAAACGATGCTGCCGCAGGATGTGAGAACACTATAGCGATGTATGAGTAATGGCAACAGGCAAGAAAACGCGGTCCAGGCTCAGAGTGTCTGCACTGAATCTTCGTCGATAGAAAGTGGTTCGAGAAAGTACCTATGAGAAGAGTCACATCCCTCCTGTTGTCGGGTACCCTTACTAGCGCGATCATGCTATCTTCCCCAATTCTTTCAGGACTGCAGGCGGCCTCTGTGCCGCAGGAGAGTGCGAAGACTCAGCAAGCAGCGCCTCTGCCGCCTGGGCAAAACCCTCATGGCATGCACATCTACATCCGAGCCGGTTTGAAATCACACTTGGCCGGTCAACACGACTATCCTCAGTTCCTTGCCGATTGGAGCAAGATTCTGACCCAGCATGGAGCCGTGGTTGATGGCTCGTTGCACGCCCCAACTGCCTCCGAACTGGAACATACGGACGTGCTGGTGATGTACAAGGGCGATGCCGGATTTATGACTGATACCGAGCAGGACGCTCTCACGGCGTTCATCGAACGAGGGGGTGGTCTGATCAGCCTTCACGACTCGTTATGTGGGCCCGATCCCGCGTACTTCGCATCACTTGTCGGGGGCGCAAAGAAGCACGGTGAGGTGAACTATACCCTCGACGCCGATGTCCCCTACACCATCGTCGACAAGGCAAACCCGATCATGCGCGGTATGACGGACCTGACCATTGTTGATGAGGCTTTCTTCAACATGACCTGGGCGCAGAGTCCAGCCATACACCCCCTGGCAACGGCAACCATTGCAGGAACCAAGAGCGCCGGCACCCACAAAGGCGAGGTCGTGCCACAGATCTGGACCTATGAGCACACTCTTCCGGGCGGCCAGCCTGCCAGGGCATTTGTGTGGATGCAAGGGCACATCTATGCAAACTACGCGAATCCCCAGATTGAAGATATGCTGCTTCGCGGCATGGCCTGGGCTGGCCACAGGCAGGTGGACGAACTCGTCGACTACAAGCCCCCAGTCAAACCACATTAGGCGTTGGGGGCGGTTCGTTCATTTCTAGCAAGAGTTCATTAGGGTGATGAGGAGCAAGGATGAAGAAGCGTCCGGGACTAAGTTGGGGATGGCTGACCGGCCTGACCTGTTTGCTCTTGTTGTTGCCTTTGCTGCGACCGGGCCATGCCGCTCAGCACCACGTGCCCTCAGGGCCTGCAACAGCTACGGCTATGGGAGACTGGCCTATGGTCGGTCGCGATCCCGGAGGCGAGCGCTACTCTCCGTTGACGCAGATCACCCCGGAGAACGTCGGAGAGTTGACGGTAGCGTGGACCTATCACATGAAACCCGCGTCGAAGCTTGACGCCGCTTCCACCGCTGGTCCAGCGAAGCGCGTTAGTTTTCACGAGTCGGAAGATCAGCCTCTTGTGATCGGGCAGACGATGTATGTGGTCACACCCTATAGCCGCGTCGTTGCACTGGACTCGTCCGATGGCAAGGAGAAGTGGGTCTTCGAGATTCCAGATGGAGACAATGCTTCCCTTCGTGGAACAGCCTATTGGCCGGGAGATGCAACGGCCGCACCCGCATTGATCTTCGGGACACGCAACGGAAGGATGTTCTCGATCAGCGCAATGACAGGACGTCTCAACGCTGATTTCGGCGACAACGGCGTAGTCAACCTCAAGACGGCGGAGGTGATGACGACCGGGATGGATCATAGTTACATTCTTCCTTCTCCGCCCGTCATCTATAAAGATTTAGTCATCACCGGTGCTGGACCGGGCGAAGGTCCAGGCGGTCTTGGCGGAGGTCTCGGTCCGTCGGGCGACACGCGCGCGTGGAACGCTCGTACCGGCAAACTGGTATGGACCTTTCACTCTGTGCCTCGCCCCGGCGAAGAGGGGCACGAAACCTGGGCCGGTGATAGTTGGAAGAATCGATCCGGCGTCAACGTATGGGGACTCATGACGCTCGACCCTGCCCGGGGCATCTTGTACATGCCCCTTGGAGCGCCGAATAATGATCGCGTCGGCGTAGATCGTCCCGGTAACAATCTCTTCGGCTCCTCCCTCGTTGCAGTCGACGCTTCCACCGGCAAGCTGCGATGGTACTTCCAGGTGGTTCATCACGACATCTGGGATATGGATACGCAATCGCCTCCAACCCTCTTCGATGTGAAGCACGACGGCAAGATCATTCCTGCTGTAGCGACCGTCAACAAGAACGGTCTGATGTTCATTCTCGATCGCGTCACCGGTAAGCCGATCTATGGAGTCGAAGAACGCCCCGTACCTAAAAGCAACGTACCGGGCGAACAGACATCGCCCACGCAACCCTTCCCTGTTCTTCCTGAGCCGTTGTCCCAAAACACGCTGACCCGCACGAACCTCTACAAAGACACGCCCGAACATCAAGCGTGGTGTGAGAAGTATGTAGACGACAATCAGATGGTGCTTGGCGAGGTTCCCTACACTCCGCCGCAACTCGATCGCTACACCGTACCGATGCCCGGTACGCAGGGCGGCGTTAACTACTACGGTGGAGCCTTCAATCCGAAGCTTGGCTTGTTCATTGCCAATGTAAATAATCTGGGTCAACCGATGCGCATCGTCCGCAACGATGATGGAAGCTATATCAACGCCGGTCCACTCGCAGGCTTGACGCGTTTTTGGGATCCGAGCAATCATCTGCCCTGCACACCAACACCCTGGGGCCAGTTGGTTGCAGTCAACGTCAATACCGGCAAGATCGCGTGGCGTTCGACGTTGGGCGTGACTGACACTCTTCCTGAAGGAAAACAAAACACGGGTCGCCCTGGTCTCGGAGGCGCTATCGCTACTGCGAGCGGCCTTGTCTTCATAGGTGCCACGGATGATGCGCGCTTCAGGGCCTTCGCCGCTGCAAGCGGAAAAGAGATCTGGACCGTCAAACTTCCGGCCGCTGCGGAATCTACCCCAATCACCTACGCGGATGCGACCGGTAGACAATATGTAGCGGTGGTTGCTACAGGCGGCGGACTTGTTGGTGCACCCTTGTTGAGCGACTCACTGGTTGTCTATACACTGCGACGGGCCGGACAGACAGCCGCTTCCTCGGAACAAGCGCTCTCTTCTAAACAGTCTGCCGTGAACTCATTGCCTGTTCCAACGACACCGGCGGCGGCAAACATGCCGAACAACCGCTTTACGACAGGCCTCGCGATTCTGCCGCTCGGGACTGGCCGTGACGTCACGATCAAGGTGTGCACCCGGTGTCACGCGGCCGCCGTCCTCGCAGCACAGCGCCTCGACGATCAGGGCTGGTACGACATGGTTCAGGTCATGCTGGGAAGAGGAGCCGTAGCAACAGACGATGAGGCCGACCTGATCGCCGATTATTTAGCCAAGTCATTTCCTAAAGATTCTCCGCAGCTCGCGTCCCCCCATAAGTAACTCTCATCATCTCTGCTCAAAGCTGTTCCTCCTTCCGCACACTTCTCGCCCGGACTTCCTGTGAGACAGTGAGCACTCCCGACATAAGTCCGCCGCGTCTGTCGATAGGACTGTAGCCACGTCTGGCACATCTACTCAAGTAAGTAGGACTTCCTGTGAGTAAAAATTGCGCCGCAATTCTATTTCTTCATTTATAGTGAAGAAATGGGTGAGCACAACTACCTGGGTGAGTTCGAGATGATCCTTCTCCTCACGATCATTCGCCTCGGAGCCGATGCATATGGCGTACCGTTGTCGCGAGAGTTAGCTCTTCAGCGCGGTCGGGAGATCGCCGTCGGCAGCGTCTATGCAGCGTTGGACCGTCTCGAAACAAAGGGCTTCGTCGCCTCCCACCTCGGAGAGTCCACCCCGGAGCGAGGTGGTCGGGCCAAGCGCTACTTCCGCGTCACCGATCAGGGTCTACGCACCGTTCACGAGACGCGCAAGGTTCTCAGCACACTCTGGAAATCTCTCCCGCCTCTCAGCGAAGGCCTCTCATGAAATCTCCACGAACAATCGCTCTGGCGAATTGGCTCCTGCAGCACCTCACCCTCGGCTCTCCAAACGAGTCCCTCGCAGGCGACCTGTTCGAGGAACTCCAATCCGGCCGCTCGAAAGGCTGGTACTGGCGGCAGGTCCTCTCCGCAATCGCCACCTCCGTCTCCATCAGGTTCCGGGCATACCTTCTGCCCCTCGGTTTCTCAGTCGCCTGGAGCTTCGTCTATTCCGCAGGATGGCCCTCCATCATGCGAGGGCCGCTGACACAAGCCGCAACGCGACGCCTGGCCACACACGATTGGCCCTACTCCACCGGCTTCCACGCAGTCGCTATTCTCCTTCCCGCGATCCTCTTCGTTTGGTTCGGCCTCTTTCTCTATCTCGCATCACGCACAAACAGGCCTCCCGCGTTGAGGCTCGTCGCAAGCCTGTCCATCAGTCTCAACGCACTCCTCCTGTCGACGATTGCTCTTCACCTGGCAACCCAGCAGCCGGTCGACGATCGCCTCTCGTATCAAAGTCTGTCACTGGCACTGAGTCTGTTCTCCGCCCTAATATGCGCACTTCAGCCCGCGCGGCAGCTACATCACGCTTCTCCCGCTGCCTGACTCCAATCGCTCGTCGCAACGCATGGTGCAGTACATGGGCTTTACCAGGTACCAGGTCGTATCGGCGGAGCAAGCGACCACCAAGCTGGATCTACGTGGTTGGCTCGCCTTCGCCACCGGTTTGAATCTTGCCTTCGCCTTCTGCTATCTCGTCTGCAACGCTCCCGAACCTCACAAGCTTTCCCTGACAGCCCGCCTGCTCGTTGCCGTCGTCTACTTGGCACTTGCCTGCTGCGTCGGCGCATTGGGAACGTGGATCACGCTGCCCCGCACCTCACGAACCCAACTTCGCGGTCTTTCACAAAGCGGGCTACGTGGCTGGATCTTCCTGCCCGCCATGGTCCTCTTCCTCCAACGTCAGTCTCCCCTGGCGCTACTCGTCGCTGTGATCTCCGCAACCCTCATGGCAATCTACCTGCGCCGCCGTACACAGGCTGTGCCGCACGACGCCCTCGGCACCTCGTGGTTCCCTCAGCCTCTTGACAGCGCCCTCTTCTCCACAGAAGTTCGCCTCACTCCTACGTCATGGGTCCCCTTCTGGCTCTCACTCTGCCTCTACGGCACAATCCTCATGGGCGCCACTGGAAGAAACGTATTCGAGACCCTCCTTCTCGCAGCAGGAACCTTTCTCCTCTGCCTACAGGTCACTGCAGTTCCCCCTGAAACTGTGCGAAAATCCAAGCGAGTGTCGTACCCCTATATCCTGATCACAGCAGCCTTCTGCTCAACGTTCATCGCGCTTTCGCTCTCCCCGCACGGCATCCGCTTTCCTTTCCCTGGCTGGGATCGCGTCCTGTCAAACCCTCCTCCGAGTCAACAGAAAGCGCCACCGGACCGTTCCTCCAGCGGCTACCAGACGATCGTTCTCTGGCCGCTCGAGAAACAGCAGAAAGAAATTCCTGCGCCTCCACTCCAGATCAGCACACCCTCAGGCACAGCAAAGACGTGGATCATTCCCTTCTACGGACCATACTGGTACTTCAAGTCTGCCGGAGACACACCCGGTCCAAACTCACGCACCACCCGCGGCGATCCCCTTAAGGTCAACGTTCATTCCACAGATCAGCGAGCGCTCCTGATGCAGGCGCACCAGCATCTCTCGCAACCGATCGACTTTGCATGCTGTCGCGAAATACAAATCGTCTTCAAGAATGACGGGCTCGTCGGAGCCCTCGCCGTAGGTATCTCCCTTGCCGACACTCAAACCAAAGGAAGACCATCCCAGGACTTAGGCATTAAGTCCACCGGCCACAGCGATCAACAAAAGGCAAACACCACACCCATCGAGCAGACCCTGACATTCCCGCTTCCAGCCCATGGAAGTATCAAGCGCTTCGACACAATTACGGTAACCCTCGTACCCGACCCGAGCCACCGAACCGCCGGTCGCAAGGTAGCCGTGGAGCGCTTCATCCTGATGCCAAAATAGCTCTAGACGACGCTGCTGTTATGCCGCACATCCGCGCCGCGCACCCAGAAGATCACATCTTCGGCTATGTTCGTTGCATGGTCGCCAACGCGCTCCAGATTGCGCGAAATAATCAGCGCATTCAACGACTGCGGCGTAAGCTCCGGCTTCTCTTTGATCAGCGAACTCAGCGCATAAAACGCCGCATCGTTCATCTCATCCACCTGGTCATCGAGCGTCAGCACCGACTGCGCAAGTTCCGCATCGCCCTCTATAAACGCCTGTAGCGCCTTGCGCACCATAGCCGAAGCCAGTGACGCAAGCTTCGGAATATCAACCGGCAGATCGATGTTCGCGAACGCACCCATCTCGCGCACACGCACCGCGATGTTCACAGCCTGATCGCCCACACGCTCAAGGTCCGCATTGATCCGAATCACGGACAGAATGAAGCGCAGATCGATTGCCATCGGCTGCTCCATCGCCAACAGATCGAGCGCCATCTGGTCGATCTCGCGCTCCAGCCGATTGATCGCCGGCTCCGACCGAAACACCAGCTCGCAGATGCTCAGGTCCCGCGACCGGTACGCCTCAATCGACCGCTGGATCGCCTGCTCCGCCATACCCGCCATCATCAAAAGGCGTTCTTTCAGGTCATCAAGACTCTGTTGAAACTTAATGCGCGCCATCAGCCAAACCTCCCGGTGATGTAGTCCTCCGTGCGCTTGTCTTTAGGGTTCGTAAAGATCTTATGCGTCGAATCGAACTCAACCATCTTGCCGTTCAGGAAGAAGCCTGTATTCTCAGCCACACGCGCAGCCTGCTGCATGTTATGTGTGACGATCACGATCGTATATTGGCTCTTCAACTGAAAGATGAGGTCCTCGATCTTCGAGGTCGAAACCGGATCAAGCGCCGAAGCAGGCTCATCCATCAGCAACACCTCAGGGTCCACGGCGAGTGCGCGCGCAATGCACATACGCTGCTGCTGGCCGCCCGAAAGACTCGCCCCCGACTTCTTCTTCAAGTCATCCTTCACCTCTTCCCACAACGCAGCCTGCTTCAACGAGCGCTCCACCGTCTCATCCAGCACCTTGCGATTGCGAAAGCCATTCAGCTTCAAGCCGCTCGCCACATTGTCGTAGATCGACATCGTTGGAAAGGGATTCGGTCGCTGAAACACCATGCCAATCCGTCGCCGGATCTCGACCGGCGAAGCGCTCGTGTAGATGTTCACGTCGCCCATCATCACCGTGCCCGTCGCACGTGCAATCGGGTTCGTCTCGTGCATCCGATTCAGGCACCGCACAAACGTCGATTTCCCGCAGCCCGAAGGCCCGATCAGCGCCGTCGCGTGGTTCGCCGGAATCTTCAGATTGATGTCCTGCAGCGTATGCGTCGTCCCATACCAGGCGTTCAGATTTTCGACTTCAATGCCAACGCCCATTTAACTATTTCCCTTCAACGCACCGCGGTTAGCGAAGATGCGGACCAGTGTTACCGAAACCATAATCAGTACGATCAGCACGAGCGACCCGGCCCACGCCAGCCGATGCCATTCGTCATACGGCGACGTCGCGTACTTGTAGATCTGCAACGGCAGCGCCGCAATCGGCTCGTTCAGTTTGAAGCTCCAGAACTCATTACCCAATGCCGTAAAGAGCAGCGGAGCCGTCTCACCAGCTACCCGCGCAAACGCCAGCATGCAGCCCGTAATAATTCCCGGCGAGGCCGTTCGCAGACTTACCGAGATCACCGTTCGCCACTTCGGCACACCCAGCCCGAGCGCCGCCTCACGCACCGCGAACGGCACCGTGGCGAGCATCTCCTCGGTCGTCCGCGTAATCGTCGGCACCATCATGATCGCCAGTGCCAACCCACCCGCAAACGCCGAGAAGTGTTTCTGCTGCATCACGACAAGCGAATAGATCGCAATGCCCATCACGATCGAAGGCACGCCGTTCAGCACATCCGCCGTAAAGCGAATTGCATTCGCCAGCATCCTGCCCCGGCCAAACTCCGCGAGGTACACGCCAGCCGCAATCCCAACCGGAACGCCAAGTGAACTGGCCAGCGCAAGCACCACACCCGACCCGAGAATGGAGTTTGCCATGCCGCCGCCATCTTCACCGACAGGCCTCGGAATATGCGTGAAGAACGCAAGGTTCAGCGAACTCGCTCCCTTGTAGACGAGGTACACAAGAATCGCCACCAGCGGTGCAATCACCACAATCGTGCTCAGAACCGCAAGCCCGGTCACGAGGTAGTTCATCGACGCCCGGTACACCCCGTACATCTTCATTGGCTTGGCGCGAACGCCCAGTCCCATCGGCTGTGTGCTCATCTAAGCCACCCTCGCCGGAGCATTGCGCGTCACAGCCCACACCAGCAGTCGCGCAATCGCATTCACCACAATCGTCACCAGGAACAACGCCAGGCCAATTTCGATCAACGCACTGATATACAGATCACCCGTAGCTTCGGTGAACTCATTCGCAATCACACTTGCGAGCGTGTAGCCGGGCGCAAACAGGCTTTTCGAAATGTCAGGGTGATTACCGATCACCATCGTCACAGCCATCGTCTCACCCAGCGCGCGGCCCAGTCCCAACATCACCGCGCCCACAATCCCGATGCGCGAGTTACGCAGCACGCCCGTGCGGATCATCTCCCACCGCGTAGCGCCAAGCGCCAGCACTGCCTCACGCTGCGAGTTCGGTACAGCCGTCATGATGTCCCGCGTCAGCGACGAGATAATTGGCAGCACCATAATCGCAAGGATGATGCTAGCCGTCAGCAGCCCCACGCCAAAGTTCGATCCCTCAAAGAACCCTGTCCAACCGAGATACTTGTACAGCACCGGCCCGATCGAATCACGCATCAATGGCACCAGCACAAACACAGCCCAGAGTCCGTACACAACACTCGGTATAGCCGCCAGTATCTCCGTAAGAAAGGAGATCGGCGCACGCAGAGCCTTTGGACAAAGCTCCGTCAGGAAGATTGCCACACCAAGCGCCAGCGGAACAGCCATCAGCAGCGCAAGAAACGACGTCGCCAGCGTACCGAAGATAAACGGCAGCGCTCCAAAATCTCCCTGCACCGGGTCCCAGGCTTGTCGCGAGAAGAACTTCCACCCAAACTGCACCAGGCTCAGGTGGGAGCGCAGAATGAGGATGCTTGCGATAAACAGAACGATCGCAAAGATGCTGAGCGCACACACCAGCATCACTGAAGAGAACACCGCATCAGCCAGTTTGCCGCTTCCCCGCGCACGCAAAAACTCGCGAACTACGGAAGGCGGCCCCGAACTCTCAGGAGCCGTGGAAGCAACAACTGTCACGGGCACAGAAATGGGCATAGGTGTCGACGTCTTGGGTTCACGTTCTAGAGTCATGCGGCTGGGAGGCAATTTCCTGATCCTGCAGTTCCAACACTTCAAGGATAGAACGGAAGAGGAAGAATAGCTTGGCGCGGGTCTCATCAAAGACCCGCGCCGTCGAAACTATCCTACTTGACCTGCTTGATCGTCGCGCGAACACGATCCTGGATCGGCTTCGGCAGCGGAGCATACGTCATCGCCGCAGCCTCGCTCTCGCCCTTATCCAGCATCCACGTCAGGAAGTCCGCAAGCGCCTTACCCTTCGCCGGATCGGTCGAGTGCAGCGGAATCAGCAACCACGTAAAGCTCGAAATCGGATACGAATCCGCACCCGCAGCATTTGTGATCGACACACGATAGTCCGCAGGAATCACCTTCGCCGAGGCCGCAGCGGCCGCCGTGACACCCTCAGGCGACGCCTTCACGAACTTGCCCGCAGCATTCTTCACTAACCCGAACTGCATCTTGTTCTGCGCCGCGTAGATCAACTCGACATAGCCAAACGCATAGGGCGACTGGCGAACCATCCCAGCCACGCCTTCGTTGCCCTTCTGCCCAATACCCACCGGCCACTTCACCGAAGTGCTCTTACCCACACGGCTGTTCCAGTCTGAACTAACCTTCGAAAGGAAGTCGGTAAAGATGTACGTCGTGCCGCTGCCGTCCGAACGGTATACAGGAAGAATCGACTTGTCCGGCAGATTTACGCCGGCGTTATCCTTCGCGATACGACCGTCGTTCCACTTCGTAATCTTGCCGAGGTAAATGTCCGCAATCACATCGGAGGAGAACTTCAACTCCTGCCCAACGCCCGGCAGGTTGTACACCGGAACCACCGCACCAAGCACGGTAGGAATGTGCATTGTCTTGACCTTGGCGTCGTTGATCTGCTGATCGCTCATCGGACCATCGGTCGCGCCGAAATCAACCGTACCCTCGGACACCTGGCGAATACCGCCACCCGATCCGATCGACTGGTAGTTGATCTTCACATTTGTATGAAGCTGGTTATACTCGCTGAACCACTTTGAATAGATCGGATTCGGGAACGTCGCTCCCGCTCCGTTGATGTTCTGTGCACATGCCGCTGCTGCGGTCAGTGCGAAGAATCCTGTAACTAAGGCCGCCTTCAGTTTCATAAGTCCTCCGGGAAATCGCGTCGCAACACGCCAGTGAAGCATACTGTTCCAGTCTCACCAAGCCGTGTTACGAGAACGTTACATCGCAATAAATAGGCCGATAAACCGAACATTACAGTTACGTGAACGCCCGGCATTAAGCCTTCACCCCAACCGGATACATCGCCTTTGGCAGCGTAAACAGAAAGTTACTCCCAGCATTCAACTCGCTCTCCGCCCGAATCCATCCACCCTGCGCCTGCACCATATGTTGCGCAATCGCCAGGCCAAGCCCGGTCCCCCCAGACTCTCGCGACCGTGCCTTGTCCACCCGGTAAAACCGCTCAAAGATCCGGCTCAGGTGCTCTGACGCAATTCCCTGCCCAAAGTCCCGCACACTGAACTCCACCGCCTCGTACGGCTCCGCAACCTCCCGCGCCGAAACCACCACCCGACAGTGCGCCGCGCCCTTAGCTCGTCCATACTTGATCGCATTCTCGATCAGGTTGCTCAACACCTGCAGCACCGCATCCGTATCCGCGAACACCTGCGTGTCAGTGACCTCCCCGATCTCCAGCACCGCATCATTGTCCTGCACCAGTCCGCTCATCCCCTGCACCGCATCCCGCACCAGGATGTCCGCCGGGATCGGTGCCGGATGCAATTTCTCCTCAGCCGCCTCTACCCGTGCCATCACCAGCAGATCCTCCGTCAACCGATTCATGCGCGTCGCATTCTTCAGAATCGTCGACAGAAACTCCCGCGCCTGCGGGCTCAAACTCGCTTCGTGGTCCAGCAACGTCTCTACGTACCCTGTAATCGACGTCAGCGGCGTCCGCAGTTCATGGCTCACATTCGCCACGAAATCCCGCTGCGTCCGCTCCACCTGTTCGATCCGCGTAATGTCATGGAGCACCGCCACCGCCCCGCCACCCGGCATCGGCGCTGCACTTACCTCGAAGATCCGGCCTGGGATCACTGACGTCGATCGCCGCTCCACCACTTGCCGCTCCGCCAGCGCAATCCGCACGCTATCCAGCACCTCGGGGTCGCGAATCGTCTGCACCAGCGCATGCCCAATCCGGATCGAACTCGAAAAAGAAGCCCCGGGAACCAATCGCTGCAGGCGTTGATTGGTCCACTGAATGCGCCCGCCCGCATCCACCGCGACCACCGCATCCTGCATACTGTCGAGCATCGCCTCCAGCTCCTGCCGAGCCCCCACGGAATCGGCCAACGAAACATCCGCTCGCATCAACGCCGCTCGCATCGCCTCAGCCACATCGGTTACATCCCGAAAAAGCGTGGGCTTCACAGGATCAGCGTGCGTCGCCTCAGCAGCCGCGGCCCGCCGCAACGGCAGAATTGCCACCCGCAGCGAGTGAGCGATCCAGAACGAAGCCACCCATGCTCCGACGATGACCACCACCAGGTACAGCAACCACGCCCCACGTGGCAAAGCCAGGCAGACCACCACAACCAGCGCCATCAGCGCCGTCAACCTGCTCGCAAAAACAAGAAAGAAACTACGATTCACGCCACACACCCACGTGCAGAACACCGTTCAGAAATAAAGCTTTCCTGGAAAGTTCTGGTTCCTGAAATCGGTGCAAGCCGCACTCGTCCGCATCAAGCGCCTCTCTCCTGAACAGCCGCAGCACTTTTGGGAATCTCAAACCGATATCCTGCCCCACGCATCGTCTTCAGATACCGTGGCGTCTCAGCATCGGCCTCGATCTTCTCGCGAATCCGCCTCACATACACATCGACTGACCGCGGCGTAACAAAGCGCGCATCGCCCCACACCGCATCCAGCAGGTGGTCCCGGCTGAACACGCGCCCCGGATGCCGCGCCAGATAATCGAGCAGTCGGAACTCCGTAGCCGTCGTCGTCACCAGTTCCCCACCAACCCGCAACTGCATCGCGCTCGCGTCGATCTCGATCGTCTCGAATTTGATCAGCGACGGTCCGGTCGGACGCTCAAAGCGTCGCAATACAGCCTTCACCCGCGCCACCAACTCCCGCGTCGCAAACGGCTTCGTAATATAGTCGTCCGCGCCAAGCTCAAGCCCATGCACCCTGTCGTTTTCCGCTGCTCGCGCCGTCAGGAAGATGATCGGAATACTGCTCAGGCTGGGATTCTGCCGAAGCCTTCGGCACAGGTCCAGGCCATCGCCACCCGGCACCATGATGTCCAGAAGGAACAGCGCCGGCGGCTGCCGCTCAGCATCTGTAACAATCTGGCTCGGCGCCAGATATGGGCGCACCGCATAGCCCGCGCTCTCAAGGTGATACTGCACCAGGCGGGAGATATCCGCATCATCTTCCAGAACGAAGATCGTTTGACTCAAAGCGTTGACCTCGATTAATCCTGCAAACTTACCGTGTCCAGCCTAGCGCACCACAAGCCTGCAAATACTAATAGGGGATGAATCTGCCACCTTTACGAGGCAAAAAGACCTGTAACGCAGCATTCATCTTCGATATTTGCCATCATAGAACGACATGGCCCGCTCAAAGCAAGCTCTATATCTCGCCCTCGCCGCCGCCTTCTTTGCCGCACCCTCGCTCACCGCACAGAGCTCCGAACCCATGACCAACCGTCCCCTCTACGTCTTCACACCCTCCGGTAACGACCCCCGCGCCGTCGAGCAGGCACGCGCCATTCGCATCAACCAGCCCGAGGCCGACGAACGCCAACTCGTCCTCACCATGGAAGTCACCGGCCATCCCACCCCAGAAGACAGCGAGCAGGCAGCACTCCGCCGCCGCTTCAAAGTCGCCCCGAAAGACTTCGTCGTCATCCTCGTAGGCAAAGACGGCGGCGAAAAGCTACGCTCCACCAGACCCATCCCCTTCGACAAGCTCCGCGACACCATCGACAGCATGCCCATGCGCCAGCAAGAGGCAAAGCACTAATTCGACCCACCCCACACACTGTCATCCTGAGCGAAGTTCGAAGGACCTGCGGTCGGCCTTTGCTGTGAGTCCAGCCGTGAACGGTCGGGTGCCCCATGTCCCGATCCTGGGACATGGGAATGTGCGAAGCTCGACCCTAAGCGCCTACTTTGCTGCATTCCCACATGGAGCGCCGCTGCCCTACAGCGCCCCCAAAGCCGCCCATACAATCCCAGCCGCCCGCTCACAAGCCTCTCGATCCACATCAAAGTGCGTAACAAACCGAACCGCATGAGGCCCAATCGCACTGGCCAGCACGCCCTGAGCCTTCAACCCGGCAACAAAACCCGGAGCATCCCCGCCACCCTTAAGCTCAAAGATCACGATATTCGTCTGCACCGCACCCAGATCAATCGCCACCTTATCGGACTTCGCCACACACTCCGCCAGCAGCCGCGCATGCGCATGGTCCTCGCCAAGTCGCTTCGGCATCTCCTCCAGCGCAATCAGCCCAGCCGCCGCCAGTACCCCGGCCTGCCGCATCCCGCCCCCAAGCGCTTTGCGGAACATCCGTGCCCGCTCGATATGCTTGCGCGTCCCCACCAGCATCGACCCCACCGGAGCGCCCAACCCCTTCGACAGGCAGAAGTTCACCGTATCGAACCCATGCGTCATCACGCCAACATCCATCCCAAGCGCAGTCGCCGCATTGAACACCCGCGCACCATCCAGATGCACCGGCAGCCCAGCCGCCTTCGCGCCCTCCCAGACCTCTTCCATCACCGCGAGCGGCGTCACCGTTCCGCCAGCCATATTGTGCGTGTTCTCAAGGCAGATCAGCCCCGTCTGCGCCCGATAGTAGATCTTCGCGCCGATCGCCGGCTTGATCAGCTCCCACGTCAGAATCCCTCGCTCCGCCGTCACCGCCCGGTGCTGGCACCCCGAGAACGCCGCCGTCATCGCCATCTCCCAGTCCAGAACATGCGCCCGCGCCTCGCAGATCACCTCCTGCCCATGCTCCGTATGCAGCCGGATCGCGATCTGATTGCCCATCGTCCCCGTCGGCACAAAGATCGACGCCTCTTTCCCAAACACCTCCGCCGCCCGCTTCTCCAGCCGATTGATCGTAGGGTCTTCTCCATACACATCATCCCCAACCTCGGCAGAGGCCATCGCCTCCCGCATCGCCGCCGTAGGCTTCGTTACCGTATCGCTCCGCAAATCCACAAAACCCGCTCCCATCACACCATCACTACCCTGATACATCGCATCTCCTAGAATCACCATCACAAACTGCCTTTAAGACTCGCCCCAAATAAACCGTTTTCGGCCGAACCACCAAGACCGTCATCTCGGACGGAGCGCCACAACTATCGTCATCTCGACCGGAGCAACGCGAAGTGGAGAGGCCCCCGCATTCCGTCAAGCCGCCACTAGAACCCGCTCAAACACCTCGTTCGACAACAGTCTTCCCCGCCCCGTAAGCCAAACCCGCTCCCCTTCCATCCCCACCAACCCAGCCTCAACCAACTCAACCAGCGCGTCAGTCAACCCCGACACCAGCCCCAGACCAAATTCCCTCCGCAGCCCCGCCAACGAAACTCCCTCGTTCATCCGCAGCCCCAAAAATACAGCCTCCTCAAATGCCTCATCCCCCCGCACAAACACAGGCTCCACCCTCGCGCCCAGCAGCGGGAGCACCCCCCCACCCATATACCCGTCCAGCTCATCCCCATTCTGAAACCGCACCACCCCATCCTCCATCCGAAGCATCGAGTGTGCATCCAGCCCGAATCCCACATAAGCCTCGCGCCGCCAGTACTTCACGTTGTGCCGCGACCGAAACCCCTGCCGCGCAAAGTTGGAGATCTCATACTGCATCACCCCAGCCGACCCCAACGCCGCGCAAGCCTCCAGATACCAGTCCGCCACAGCCTCATCCGCCGGCAGAGCCCCCGCACCATACCGCGTCCCGCCCGCCAGCGACTCGCGCCCCAGCCGCGACTCCCCATCCACCTCCAACATATACACACTCACATGCGCCGACCCCGTCCCCACCGCCTCCGCAATCGAGTATCGCCAGCTCGACTCCGTCTGCAGCGGCAGCCCCGCAATCAGGTCCACACCAAGATCCAGCACCCCCGCCGCCCGCAGCCGTTCCATCTCCCCAAGACACATCGCCAGCGTATGCAGCCGGCCCACCGCCGCCGCCTCCGCGTCCACAAAGCTCTGCACCCCAAGGCTTACCCGATTCAGCCCCTGCCCCAGCAACTCCGCCAACGTCGCATCCGCCAACTGCCCCGGCGCACACTCCAGCGTGATCTCCGCCCCGGCATCGACCACAAACTCCCCACGCAGCGCTGCAAAGATCTCCTTCATCATCTTCGGCTCTAACAAACTCGGCGTTCCTCCGCCAAAATAAACCGTGTCCACCCGCTCTGGCAGCACCGCACCCATCCGCGCAGCCCGCACCCGAGCCTCACGAATCTCCTCCACCAGCCGAGCAACATACCCCTCCATCCGCCCGGCCCCGAACACATCCGAGGCAAAGTTACAGAAGCTGCACTTCGCCTTACAGAACGGCACCGAGATGTAAACGCCCACCGACTCCATCCCTCAATTCTTTCACGCCCTTCCACCTGTAACCTTCGTACGAACAAACGACTCCAACGTTCAGGAGTTCCAATCATGCGCCTCATCCTCCTCGCCGCAGCCCTTAGCCTCCCGTCCTTCGCAGCCGCACAGACACCCGCCAGAACACCCGTCCTCGTCGAGCTCTTCACCTCCGAGGGTTGTTCAAGCTGCCCGCCGGCGGACGCGCTCCTCTCCCGCCTCGCCCACAACCAGCCCATCGACAACGCCCAGATCATCGTCCTCGGCGAGCATGTCGACTACTGGGACCAGCTCGGCTGGCACGACCGCTTCTCCTCCGCCCAGTTCACCGCGCGTCAGAATCACTACAGCACCGGCTTCCACCTCGACAGCATCTACACCCCGCAGATGGTCGTCGACGGCACCGCACAGTTTGTCGGCAATGATCAGACGCAGGCCTGGCGAGCCGTCACAGTCGCCGCCCGCACCGCCAAACTCCCCCTCAGCCTCTCTGCACTCACCACCAGCGGCCGCACCATCGCTGCCTCAGTCTCTCTCGCAACTCCCCCGGCATCCGACGCAGACCTCTACGCCGCACTGATCGACCCCTACGACACCACCGAGGTCCAACGCGGCGAAAACTCCGGCCGTCACCTCCAGCACGTCTCCGTCGTACGCACGCTCACCCGCATCGGCACCACCCGCGACCTCGCCCACGGTCCACTCCGCTTCACCCTCACAGCCCCCGAAAGCGCAACCCCTGCCACCATGCAGGTCGTCGTCTTCGCTCAGCAGGTCACCCCAAACGCCACCCTCGGCCCCATCCTCGGAGCAGCCATCAGCACGCCCACATCCACCTCACCCCAGGTAGCCGCCGCCCGCTAATCGTTATGGTTCTTCAGAAAGCAATCCGGCGAGTTCCCATCCACAAACGCCTCTGCATTTACCTGCACCGCAATCTGCGCGAACTTCTTGCCCGCCAGCACATCCAGCTCAAGCCCCTCCTCAACCAATCCCACAACCTCATCCAGTCCCAGCAGCTCCGCGATCTCGCGGCACGAGCCGTACGCCGCCACCCGGTAAGCCTCCACCCGTTCCATCCCGCTCAAAATCGCGACATCCCGCAGATTACCCGCCTCGTACGCCGTCAGCACCTGTGAACATCCTTTCAGAATCCCGCTCGTCCCCGCACAAACCCGCACTCCCTCAAGGTCGAGGATCTTCACCACCTTCTCCAGCCGCGCCACCTGCTCCTTGCCCTCACGCACTCGCGCCGTCAGCGTCTCACGAAGCTCACCCGTATGCGCAGCCTTCCCCAGCCGCGGAAGCACCTTCAGAATCGCCTTCTCCGCAGCCAGCAACTCCTGCAACTCGTTCCCCAGCAAGTCCACCAGCGTCCGCCTCGTCGTTGTCGCCATGCAAATACCTCACGCAAGATCGATGCAGAAATCCGCCACCACGCCCGGCGACAAACAAATCTTGGTCGGTAGCACCATCCGCGAGCATCTAGAATGAAGACAACGCATGGCAAAGCAAAGCAAGCAGGAAGACAAGAAGCGCAAGGCAGCGCACGGCGACGAGGTCATGGGCAAGGCCTACGACGGCCGCCTCATGCGCCGCCTCCTCACCTATCTCCGCCCCTACAAGCTCCAGACCGGCCTCTCCGCAGTCTCCATCATCTTTAAAGCAGGAAGCGACGTCATCGGCCCCTACCTCGTCAAGGTAGCCGTCGACCAGTACATGACCGGCACACCGAACCCCAGGCCCTCATGGCTCGCCCGTCACCTCAGCCCCGTCCCGATGACCGGCATCACCCAGATCGCCTCCCTCTATCTCGGCTCGCTCCTTATCACCTTCATCCTCGAATTCCTCCAGACCTACCTCATGCAGTGGACCGGCCAGAAGATCATGTTCGATCTCCGCAGCCAGATCTTCCGCCACATCCAGGGCATGTCCCCCGCCTTCTTCGACCGCAACCCCGTAGGCAAGCTCGTCACCCGCGTCACCTCAGACGTCGACGCGCTCAACGAGATGTTCACCTCCGGCGTCCTCGCGATCTTTGAGGACGTCTTCGTCCTCGCCTTCATCGTCATCATCATGCTGCGGATGTCCTGGCCCCTCGCCATCATTACCATCTCCGTCATCCCGGCCATCCTGTACGTCACCGGCATCTTCCGCAAGTACGTCCGCGAGAGCTATCGCCGCCAGCGCCACGCCACCGCCCGCATCAACACCTTCACGCAGGAATATGTCTCCGGCATGTCCATCGTGCAGCTCTTCAACCGCGAGCGCCGCGCCTACGACGACTTCTCCTCCGTCAATGCCGAGAATAAGCAGGCGTGGACCGACGCCATCTTCGCCTACGCCCTCTACTACCCCATCGTCGAATTCCTTAGCTCCGTCGCCATCGCCCTCGTCCTCTGGCGCGGCGGCTCCGCAGTCCTCCACAACGCCGGCTTCCTCGCCGCCTTCCCGAACCTGCATCTGGAGCGCGCCCCCGGCTTCTTCGGTACCGTCTCCATCGGCGTCCTCATTGCCTTTATTCAATATGCGCAGCGATTCTTCCGGCCCATCCAGGATCTCAGCGACAAATACAACATCCTCCAATCCGCCATGGCCGCCGCTGAGCGTGTCTTCAACCTCCTCGACACCGCCCCCGAGATCACCTCGCCGCCAAACCCCATCCCCGGCGATAACTCCGGCCGCGTAGAGTTCCGCAACGTCTGGTTCACCTACCAGAAACTTACCGCTGAGCAGCAGGAATATCTCACGGGCCTCTCCTTGGTGAATTCGCTGCCAGAAAGTCACGGAATCATTCGGGGCTCAGAGTCCCTGGAAAGTGGTCCTCTCGCTAAAATCGAGTGGATCCTCCGCGGCGTCTCCTTCACCATCGAGCCTGACGAAACCGCCGCCATCGTAGGCCACACCGGCGCCGGCAAGACCACCATCACCGCCCTGATGATGCGCTTCTACGACATCCAGCACGGCCAGATCCTCATCGACGGCGTAGACGTTCGCGATCAGGACCTGAACAAACTCCGTCGCCGCTTCGGTGTCGTCCTGCAGGACCCCTTCCTCTTCTCCGGCACCATCGGCGACAATATCCGCCTCGGCTCCAAGTGGATCACCGACGAGCAACTCGAAAAAGCAGCCGACGAGGTCAACGTGGGTGACTTCATCCGTGCCCAACCCCTCGGCTTCAAGGAACCCGTCAGCGAGCGAGGATCTACCCTCTCCACCGGCCAGAAGCAGCTCATCAGCTTCGCTCGCGCCCTCGCCCACGCTCCTCGCATCCTCATCCTCGACGAGGCCACCTCCTCCGTCGACACCGAGACCGAGCTTCGTGTCCGCCTTGCCCTGTCGCGCATGATCACCGGCCGCACCTCCGTCCTCATCGCCCATCGCCTCTCGACCATTCAGACTGCCGATTCGATCCTCGTCATGCACAAAGGCCAGCTGCGCGAGCGCGGTACCCATCAGGAACTCCTCACCCAGCGCGGCCTCTACTGGAAGCTCTACCAGCTCCAATATCGCGATCAGGAGTCTGGAATCATCACCGCCCCGCTCGACACTGAATCGCTCCTGGCCGGATAGCGTACGCCCCGGTTTAGCTCCGCAAAACTGTTACTCTCTCGCCAATAACCATCTCATACCGAGCCGAAACAGGTCCGACCTAAGTCCAATGTTTTGACGACTTTCGTAGTTTTGAAAAAGTTAAAAGGTGCCAAAATCCGAGGACACATCGGGCTGACATCCACCATCCGCTACACTCTCACCATCGCTAACGAAACCAACCCGAGCATCTTTATTTCAGCAGGCGAAGCCAGCGGCGACCACTACGGCGCCCAGATCCTGGCCACCCTCCGATCCCGCCTCCCAGACCTGACAGCCTTTGGTTTAGGCGGCTTCGAGATGGCCCAGGAAGGCCTAGACCACATCGTCAAAGCCGAAGACGTAGCCATCATGGGCATCACCGAAGTCGTCCGCCACATGCCCCGCATCTACGGCGAGTACCGGAAGCTCGTCGGCGCCATCAAGTCGCGCCGCCCGCAAGTCGCCGTGTTGATCGACTTCCCCGACGTCAACTTCCGCCTCGCCAGAGAACTCAAGAAGCTCGATATCCCGGTCGTCTACTTCGTAAGCCCCCAACTCTGGGCCTGGAAGCGTTCCCGTCTCCGCTGGGTCCAACAGCGCGTCACTCGCATGATGGTCATCTTCCCCTTCGAAGCCGCCTTCTACCGCGCCCGCAACGTCGATGCCGAGTTCGTAGGCCATCCGCTCGCCACCCTTCCACTCCCCACCGAAACTCGTGAAGCATACGCTCAACTTCATGGCCTAACACCAACAAAACAATGGATCTCCCTTCTACCCGGAAGCCGCCGCAAGGAGGTCCACCTCAACCTTCCCGAGATGCTGAAGGCAGCCGCTCTGCTCCTCAACGACCAGCCCTACGAGTTCCTCCTGCCCGTCGCCAACACCATCGGCCACTACTTTATGCGAACCGCCCTCGCCGAAGACTCATCCACCGCCAAACTCCCCATCACTCTCGTCGATGACGCCCGCACAGCCATGTTCCACAGCCGCGCCAGCATCGTCGCCAGCGGCACCGCTACCGTGCAAGCGGCTGTTATCGGCAACCCTTTTGTGGTGGTCTACCAGGTGTCGAACGTGACCTTTACCCTGGCCAAACGCCTCATCCGCTATCCGTCCGAGATCCCTGCTCCACGCGATGCAGATGGCCATTTGCCCATCGCGATGGTCAACCTGATCGCCGGCACACGCATCGTTCCCGAACTCCTACAATCCCGCTTCACTGCCGAAAACCTCGCCGCGACGCTGCAACCTCTTCTGGCTGACGGACCTGCCCGCGAGACCATGATCAGCGACCTCGCGGCGGTCCGCAGATCGCTTCTCCCGAGTCCCGAATCAAACCCAATCCACAGTGTTTGCGATGCCGTACAGTCACTACTAGCGCGCGACCGCCCAATCGCGCGCTCAAGCGTCTAAAGTATCGATAGAGCTACGATGGATTGAGGAATCTGCCTGCATGTCTTTGCGCCCTAACCCCTTTCTAGTCAGGATTGCAGCCGTTTGTATGGCAGTCAGCACTGGCGCGAGCCTTTGGGCAGCACCTGCGCGCGTCCAGATGCAGATTACCGGCTATGTCATCAGCGCGGACCTCGAGCCGTTGACGAACCAGTTGACGGCCAAAGCAAAGGTCACGCTGAGCGCCCTCGAAGACCTCAACACCGTTACCTTCGAGCTTAATAACGGTCTGGCGATCACAAAGCTGACCGATGCGACAGGCAAAGTTCTCACCCCGGAACGACTTACCACAACGTCAACCGTTCGCGTGCCGCTGAACACGCCCGTACCGAAGGGCACCTCAACGACCTTCAACTTCGAGTACACCGGCGCGCTTGTCGGCTCGGAGACAAGCCCTGTCGAGGGCATCAAGCTTGCGGCTGTGGCCGATCCGATCAGCATCCTGCTCTATGCTGGTCGCTGGTTTCCTATGACTGGCCTCTTCACCAACCGCTTCACGGCGGAGATGCACATCCGTGTTCCGTCCGATGAGCGCGTCATCGGCAGTGGCGCGACAGGCCACAAGTCCGTCGGCAAGGAGGAAGAGTACAGCTTCAACTGGACCAAGCCTGGCTTTCCCGGCACGATCATCGCGGGCAAGTTCCTCGAACCCGTGACTGCTCCGGGAATCCGCAACATCAAGGTGTATACGACCGAGAAGCGCAAGGACTTCGCGCTCGATTACGTCCGCACAACAGCCCGCGAGTTCGAGTACTTCAGCAGCATCTTCGGTCAGCCTGAAACAGGTCTAATTAACGTCGTCGAGCTTCCTGACGACTCCGTTTCAGCAGCCTGGGGACCTGAGATCGCGGCCATCAGCGGGCAACGCATTGCGGATCGGAACAGCCAGCGACTGCTCTCGAACACGCTCGCACATCAATGGTGGGGCAGCGAAGTCTCACCCGCGAACCTGAACGATGCGTGGATTACGAACGGTATGTCGCGCTACGCCGAGTTGCTGTACCTCGAAGACTCCGGTGGAAAGACCGCCTTTCAGACCGCTGTTACGGACATCTCGGCTGGCGCGCTTGCCTACGATACCGAGCCGCTGACCAGCGTTGGACGTCTCGATCCGTTCTCGCCGCAGTTCCAGTCGATGACCCTTGAGAAAGGTGCGATGGTCTTCCACATGCTTCGTTGGGAGATGGGCGATGACGTCTTCAACAAGTTCCTGCGGATGCTCCTGACCCAGTTTGCCGACAAGCCTATTCGGACGAGCGATGTCCAGACTGTAGCGCAGACACAGTCGGAGACGACGCTTGAGCCGTTCTTCGCGCAGTGGCTCGATGGAACGGGCGCTCCAACGTTCACGGACAAGTTCAGCGTCTTCCGGCTTGGCAATGGAAAGGGCTTTCGTACTGTCGGAGCTGTCCAGCAGGATCTGGACCTTTTCCGCATGCCTGTTGAATTGCGGATTGAGACAGATGGCAAGACTGAAACGCGTCGCGTCGACGTGAGCGGAACCGAGTCGCAATACTCCGTCGAGACCTTCGGTCGTCCGCGCAAGATCAGCATCGATCCGGAGAACTGGCTGCTCAAGAGCACGCCTGATCTGGCGGTTCGCGTCGCTGTGCTTCGCGGTCAGCAACTTGTGGCGCAAGGCGATATGGCAGGAGCGCTTGCCGAATATCAGAAGGCTTTGGATACGAACAAGACGAGTTCCCTTGCGAGCTATCGCATTGGCGAGATCTTTTTTACGCAGCGGAACTACCAATCTGCGGCAAACTCTTTTCGCGATGCGCTGCGCGGCGATGGCGATCCTCGCTGGGTTGAGGTCTGGAGTCATATTGAGCTTGGGCGTGTGTTTGATGTCACTGGTCAGCGCGATCGGGCGGTGAATGAGTATCGGCTTGCGGTACAGACGAACGACAATACACAGGGCGCTGTGAACGAGGCTCGGGCGCTGATGCAAAATCCTTACAAGCGCCCTAAGACCGATAATTAAAGTACCCCCACCCCCGTACCTGTAAGTACCAAAGTCTTCTAAACAGGAGGGTTGGCGGGGTACTTGTACCTTACCAAGTACCCCTACTCCTGGGCAGTATCTCGGGTGACGTGGGGTACTTGAAGGGCGTATTTGTCAAACAGGGTGCTTTGTCTTTAGTCGGTTAGTCACGGAACCGCAGGTCCTTCGACTGCGCTCGGGATCGCAGTCCTGGGGACAGCTTTGCTACTCGTAGCGGAGGGCTTCGATGGGGTCGAGGTTTGCGGCCTGCATGGCGGGAATCATGCCGCTGATGGTGCCTACGATGATGAGGATTGTGGTGGCGACAAGGACGCTGTTGGGCGAGATGATGAGGTGAATGTCTGCGTCGGTAGCGTTGGCGGCTATGGCGCTGTAGAACTTTACGCTGCCGATGAGTTTGCTGACGGCGTAGGCGAGGGCGACTCCCGTTACGCCGCCTACGCTGCTGATGACCAGGGCTTCGGCGAGGAACTGGAAGAGGATGTGGCGCTTGCGTGCGCCGAGGGCTTTTTCGACGCCGATCTCGCGGGTGCGTTGTTTGACGCTGACGAGCATGATGTTCATCAGGCCGATGCCCGCGATGCCTAATGTGAGTGCGCCGATAAAGAGGAGCAGGACCTGCAGGCCGATGCTGACGGCGCGGAACTGGGATAGCTGCTCCATCAGATTGGCTACGAAGATGGCGTTTTTGTCTGAGGGTCTGAAGGCGTGGGCGGCACCCAGGGTGTTCCGAAGTGCGCGCTCGACGGCCATGTGATCGCCCTGGTAGCTCATCCAGATGCCGCCGAGATACTTGGTGTCTTTCAGGTCGCTCATGGTGCTGAGCGGGATGTTGACGATGCGGTTGTCGTTGTCATCACCCTCCTGCATCTTGGGCTTGAGGACGCCGATGATCTGGAAGCTGACGCCGTTGACGTGGATGCTTTCGCCGATGGGGTAGAGGCCGGAGAAGAGCTTGGTCTTAGCCTCGGAACCGATGATGGCAACGTGGGCGCGGGAGACGAGATCGGCCTCGCTCATGGCGCGTCCGGCGCTGAGATCCATCTTCTGGATCTGCTGGAGAGCGGGCGTGATGCCATCGACCTCCCAGGTGTAGTTGTGGAGTTCGTTCGAGACGGGGACGGTCTTAAAGTCGACGGGCGAGACCCGGATGATGCCGGGAACGGTTTCCTGAATGCGTTCTACATCTTCCTGGGTGAAGCGGACTTTCACGCCTGCTTTTGCACCGCCAGCCTGCTCGCTGGTGGTGCCGGGAAAGACGCCGATCATGTTGGTGCCGAACTGCGAAAAGATCGCTTCGAAGGCGCGTCCGAAGCCTGCTCCGAACGCGAGCAGGAGCACGACTGTGGCGATGCCCCAAGCCATGCCGAGGATGGTGATCATGGTGCGGCGGCCGTTGAAGCGCATGGCCTCCATAGCCTGGCCGAAGATGTCTCTGAGCATGGGGCTACTCCTTTCGCAGGGCTTCCACCGGCTCGAGCCTTGCGGCAACACTCGCCGGGTAGACGCCCGCGACGATGCCGCAGAGCGTGAGAATACTAATCGCCATGGCTGCCGACCATGGAACGAGCCGCGGCGGGTCCATGCCCATCTGGTTGTTGCCGAGCAGCGAGCCGAGGACGGCCATCAGCGCGGCCGCGGCGGCGATCCCGATGAAGCCGCTGAGGCCGGTGAGGATCATGCCTTCGAGGAAGAACTGCGTCATGATGCTGCGGTTGGTAGCGCCGATTGCTTTGCGGAGACCGATCTCGCGCGTCCGCTCCTGTACGGTGACGAGCATGATGTTGACGATGCCGACGGCGCCGAGCGCGAGTGTGACGATGCCGACGCCGCCGAGAAAGAAGTCCATGGCGGTAAAGATCATGCCGACGGTCTGGTTGGACTTGATGGTGTCCCACTCCTCCCAGGCGTCCTTGAGATCGGGCGAGAAGCCGTGATTGGCGGCGACGATGCGGTGGACATCGGCCTTGGCGTCCTCGTTCTCTTTCTCGGTGATGGGCTGGTACTGGATGGACGTGATGGCGTCCTCCGGGACGTTTTCGCCGGTGATGGGAAAGAGCTCCATCATGGTGGTGAGGGGGACGTAGACCTTCTGGTTGTCGCCGTCGTTGTTGCCGCGACCGATCTTGGCGGCCACACCGATGACCTGGAAGCGGTAGCCATTCAAGGTGATGAAGGCACCGATCGCGGGGTGTCCGGGAAAGAGGAGGGCGTTGTTCTTCTGGCCGAGGATGACAACCTGTCGGCGCTGGGCGAGGTCATCCTGATCGAAGAAGCGGCCCTGCGCGATGGGGAGATGACGGATCATGGGGAAGCTGAGTTGGGTGCCCATGACGGCGCCGCCAGAGCTTGAGAACTCGCTGACCTGCTTGAGGTCGCCGCGATTGATGAGCGCGGTGACGTTGCGCACGTGCGAGGCGCCAGACTGCACGGCGACAGCATCAGCCAGCGTCAATTTATAAGGGCGCATGCCGGTGTGCTGGTTGGGGAGTGCGGGGATGGTTCCGCCGAACATCATGATGACGTCGTCGCCGACTTCGGCCAGACTGCGACGCTGGCCGGAGCGGAAACCTTCGCCCAGCCCGATGAGCAGGAGCAGCGAGGCTACGCCCCACGCGATGCCGAACATGGTGAGGAACGAGCGCAGCTTATTCGCGCCGATGGCGCGAAAGACCTGACTGAAAGTGTCTAAGATGGCGCGCATACGGTGGTTAGACTCAGCTCTCCTTAGTGCGTTACGCAGAGAATGCGGAAGGAGTTCCGTTTTGTGTAGGGAGACTTCTTAGCGGGTGTAGACGATGTTTTTCATGAGCATGGGGAGGTCGGGATCGGCCTCTGTTTCGACGGTGCTGCCAACGGTTTCGAAGAAATGCGCCGTCGCGCTGAGGGCGGTGGTGTCGACCGAAGCTGGATAGAGCAGACGCACGCTGCTGCCGAGGGTTCCGCGGATGGCGAGGCAGCGCTCGGGGCGGTAGGTGCAGGAGGCAAGGTCGGTGATGCTGATGCCGCTGGTGGGGGTGCAGAGGATGGTGCGGGGTGGGGCCATGCGGTCGAGCAGGCTGAGGATTTCGAGCTTGGATTCGAGTTCGTCCGGTACGAAGTCGATGGCGAGATCGGCGGCGTGGACGGCGTCTTCGACGGTGAGGGCCAGTTCGAGACGACCGGGCGCGGCGTGGAGACGCATGTCCGAGAAGTCCGCTTCGGCCTGCCGAAGGTTGGCGGGCATGACATCTTCGAGGACGACGTGGAAGCCTGCAGCGGCGCAGGCAAGAGCGAAGCTGCGGCCAGCCTTCCCTGCTCCGATGACGGCGACAGTCCGGATGACTGCGCTACCTGGTGCGGGGAAGGCCGTTGCCACTACTTCTTGCTCGCTACTGCGGTGAGGACGGACTCGTAGCTTGGTTCGGAGACGCGGAAGTGCTCCGCTACGCGCTGCTTATCCTCATCGGTGAGGGAGGGCAGAACGGCGAGGATGCGCCGGAGCGTCACCGAGATATCGTCAACGTAGTTCATGGTGCGGATTGCTTCGCCGGAAAGAGGCATCGTGACTCCTGTAAGTATGTTTCTCTCAACCAGTCTAAACGGTGACGGGTTTGCGTGGGGGCTAGGTGGTGGACCCGAGTTCGGCGCGCTCGTGTGCCTCTTCGGTCGGCTTGCCGGCGTCGGAGCCTTTGGCGGGCTCTTCGTAGCCGTCGCGGTCGGTCATCTCCATGAGCGCGGCTAGTTTTGTGGCGAAGTCGGGGTGGAGGGCGTTCGAGTCATAGCGCCACGTCCAGTTGCCGAAGGCACCGGAGGGTCGGTTCATGCGGGCCTCGGTGCCGAGGTGCAGGACGTCCTGGAGCGGGAAGATGCAGATGTTGGCGACGGACCGCGCGGCGGCGCGCATCATGGCCCAGACGATGTCGCCCTCGTTGGTGATGGTCTGGAGGTAGTTCTGGACGTTGGTGCGATCGTTGTCGTTGCAGTCGTCGCGCCACCAGCCGAGCGTGGTGTTGTTGTCGTGGGTGCCGGTGTAGGCGACGGTATTTTGGACGAAGCGATGCGGGAGATAGAGGTGGCTGCCGCGGTCGGAGAAGCCGAACTGGAGGATGCGCATGCCGGGCATGCAGAAGTGCTCGCGCAGCTCGTCGACCTCGGGGGTGATGAGGCCGAGGTCTTCTGCGATGAAGGGGAGGTCGCCGAAGACATCTTTGAGGCGCTGAAAGAGTTCCTGGCCGGGGGCTTTGACCCACTGGCCATTGATGGCGGTCTCCTCGTCGGCGGCGATGGACCAGAAGGCCTCAAAGCCGCGGAAGTGGTCGAGGCGGATCATGTCGTATAAAGCGAGGGAGCGGCGGATGCGGGCGACCCACCAGTCGAAGCCGCGCTCGCGCAGGAGGCCCCACTTGTAGAGCGGATTGCCCCAACGCTGGCCGGTGGCGGAGAAGTAATCGGGTGGAACGCCGGAGACGCGAGTGGGGCGGCGCTCCTCGTCGAGCTCGAAGATGTCGGGATTGGTCCAGACATCGGCGCTGTCGTAGTTGACGAAGATGGCGACGTCACCGAGGACGCGGATGCCGCGCTCGCCACAGTAACTCTTGAGGGCGCACCACTGCTCGCTGAAGAGGAATTGGATCACCTGTTCGACTGCGAGCTCGCGACCGTGGTCGTTGAGGAGGGTTGTCAGCGCGTCGTGCTGGCGCTGGGCGTACTCGATGGGCCACTCGTTCCAACTTATGTAGTTGTTGAGGCGGCGGAGGACGTTGAACATGGCATAGTCGGTGAGCCACGAGATGTTGTCCTGGCAGAACTTCTGGAAGCGGACGCGCTGGTCGCCCGAGGCGCGATCGAGGAAGTTCCCTGCAGCCTCCTGGATCAGCGGGAGTTTGCGCTCGGATGCGGCTTCGAAGTCCGCCGGACCATCGTGGCCTGGGAGGCCCTGGATGCGGTCCCAGGCTATCCAGCCATCCTGCGCGAGGCGCTCGAGGCTGATGAGCTGGAAGTTGCCAGCGAAGGCGGAGAGCGCGGAGTACGGAGAGCTTCCGTAGCCTGTAGGGCTAAGCGGAAGGACCTGCCAGAGGCGCTGCTTGGCGGCGGCGAGGAAGTCAACGAATGCGTATGCGGCCGGGCCGAAGTCGCCGACACCGCCATACGAAGGCAGAGAGGTTACGTGTAGCAATACTCCAGACAGCCGATCCTGACCCATCATTCCCCCGAGTACCTAGTTCTATTCTTACGCTTCAAGTGTGATGCCGAATCACGCTTCTTTCGCAAATGAAAATGGCCTGTTCCGTTGTAGGAAGCTACAAGGGAACAGGCCATTTGTTCTATCTAAAACTAGCTGCCGAAGGGAGAGGCTCCCGGTGCGGGCTGTTTCTTGGAGTAGCGGATGGAGCCTGACTTCTCGTACTTCTCGGTCAGGCCGGCGATGTAGACGCGGAAGATTTCCTCGTGCTGCTCGTTGAGCAACTGCTCACGGGTGGCGGTGAAGTTCTTCGTGATGTCCTCGGCGCTCGGCTCCTGCTTATCCGTGACGCTGAGGACGATGCCGACGCGGCCTGCATTGATGGGTCCGGAGATGGCACCCTTGGCAAGCGTAAAGGCAACTGCGCCTGGACCGCTCATCGCGCCGAGATCGGGAACCTGACCGTCTTTACCGACTAGGTCGCTGGTCTTGAGGGGGATGTTCATCTCAGCGGCTGCCTTGCGCAGATCGTTCGTGACCTTGGCCCGATCGTTCAGCTTGAGGAGCTGGGCGTTCAGAAGCTGCGGAACCTGCTGCTCGCGGTAGTCGTCTGCGATGTGCGACTTGTACTCGTTGAAGTCAGGAGCGTGTGCTGCCTTGACGTCGACGACCTGGAAGATCGCGTAGCCATCGCCGGTCGAGACCGAAGCAGGAGCTGCTCCCTTGCTCGCGCCGAAGGCACCGGTCAGGAGCGCCGAGCCGTCGGCAAGTCCGGCGATGACGCCATCCTTGGCAACGTAGTCAGTGGTGACGGCCTTGAGGTTGTGGGCAGCGGCTGTCTTGTCGATGCCTTCCTTCTGGGACTGTGCGGCCAGCTGCTGCGCAAACGTCTGCTCGACGGCGCCGGACTTCTGCTGCTCGAGGACAGGAACGATCTCCGCCTTGACCTCAGAGAGTGGACGGAGGTGCTCTGTCTTCTTCTCTTCGACTTGCAGGATGTGGTAGCCGAACTGGGTCTTGATGAGGTCGGAGGTCTGACCAGGATTGAGCGAAAAAGCTGCCTTATCGAACTCCGGGACCGTCTTGCCACGATCGAGGAAGCCGAGTTCACCGCCAGCCGTCTTGCTGCCGGGGTCGTCGGAGTTCTTGCTGGCGAGGTCGGCGAAGTTGCCGCCTGCTTTGATCTGCTTGAGGAGATCCTCAGCCTTGCTCTTGGCAGCGGCATCGGTCTTCGCGTCCGCGCCCTGTGGCACGGCGATGAGGATGTGGCGAACCTTGACCTGCTCCTTCACCTGATACTGTGCCTGGTGCTGGGTGTAGTAGGCCTGAATGTCTGCGTCCGTAACCTGCGGCTTGCCGCCGGGAAGGCTGGAGGCGTCGAAGGAGACGTACTGGATCTTGCGGGTCTCAGGAATTGCCGATGCGTAGCGCGTCTGGTTCTGTTGGAAGAACTTCTGCAGCTCGGCGTCGGTCGGGTTAATGGTCTTGCGCAGATCGTCCGCCGAGATAACGGCGTAGTCGAACTTCACCTTGGTGCCCTGGATGCGGTAGGCATCGCGCACGGCAGAATCGGAGACCGTGACGCCGCCGGTGATGAGTGCCTGGAGGCGATTCAGCTCCATATCCTGCTTGACCTGCGACTCGAAGTCGCCACGGCTGGTCTGGAAGGCGGCCTGCACGAAATTCATGTAGGCGTCGTCGCCGATGTAGGTGCCGTTCGGAAAGAGATACTGGGCAAACGGCCCGGTCTTCAACTCGCGGGCAAGGTCCTGATCGCTGACCTGGAGGCTCATGCGGTCAGCCTCATGCTTCAGGATGGCGCGCTGTACGAGGATCTGGCCTGCACGATTGGCCATGTACGGCAGCAGGAAGTCCGGCAGCTTCTGCTGCTGGAGCTGGCGTTGGGCGAGCTGATTGACCTCGGTCGTCTGAATCGGCGTGCTATCGCCTGAGACGCGGCCAAGAAGGCCGGGGCTGCGGACCGTCGCGAAGACGGTCGAGGCATTTGCATCCGTATTGTCGAAGATGCCCGGAACCAGCGTGATCACCATGGTGATGACGGCGAGGCCAATGATGACCGCAAAGATGATCTTGATGATGCGATTGTCCTGCTGCAGAATACGAATCATGCTTGACTAAAGACCTTTGTTCGAGCGCCCTGCATTCATGGAAAGCAGGCACCTACCCGGGGTTTTGCGCGACCTGGCTGCATGTCTGAGGACACGCGCCACGCCGACTGCAGGGCAAGTGCTCAGTATAAATCAGGTGTGTGGGTAATCGAAGACTACAAGAGAAAGGGCCGGAGCAGCGCGCGGGCCACTCCGGCCAGAATTTCTCTAGTAAGGGTAGGGACGGGGGTAGTAGCCGGGGCCGTAGTAGGGTGGCTGACGCCGCTGCATGGACTGCTGCGCGCCGGTCGGCACACCGTACGAGAGCCGGTCCATCTCGGCTTGCGAGATGGTAACCATGGGCGCAGGTGCCGTCAGGCGGAAGGTGAGGATTGCCTCGGATGGTACCAGGACCTGCCGGCTACCTGACGCTGCCGAACTGCCAATTCCGGCTCCTGCGCCAGCAGCGGCACCAATCGCCGCGCCTGGTCCGCCGCCTGCAACGGCACCAATCAGGGCACCGAAGGCTCCGAGGCCAACTGCGCTGCCGATCGTTTGGCCACTCTTGTCGGAGCTATCGCGCGACCAGATGTCGGAGGTGATCGGGAAGGTCTTACCGCCGAGCATGACCTGATTCAGCTGGAGGGCAATCTCGCCGTGACCCTTGATGACGCCGCCACTCTTTGACTCGGTCACGACTCCCTGCACGCTGGCGCCGCGCGGAATCGCTACCTCGCCGTCAGCAATTACATCGTTCAGGACAACTGCGTCGAACGGAGTTCCGGGCGCTGTGTGCTTGCTGTCCAGTCCTTCGTTGATGCGGATGCGGAGCAACGAGCCTGGAGGAACGGTGACCGGTCGCCCTGCTACCTGAGCTCCATAGGGCGGAGGAGCGTTGCCGGGCTGACCGCGATAGCCACCTTGCGGGTAGGGAGGCTGTCCCTGCTGGGCGTACGGAGGACGACCCTGAGGGTAGGGCTGCTGACCTTGCGGATATGGCTGTTGATTCTGAGGATACTGCTGCTGACCCTGCGGGTACTGTTGCGGCGAAGCACCATTCTGTGCGTCGTACGGCTGTCGATAGCCCGGCTGCGTAGAACTTGGTTGTCCACCGCCGGGCTGGCCAGTGATGGCAGAGTCATCCGGCGGCGCACTCTGTCCAGATGCCTGGTCGTTCGTCGCGGTAATTCCATGCTGCGCGGCGTAGGTGTCGGGATCCGGGGCATGCGCTCCAGGGGCTGGGGCCATGGTGCCATCGGACTGCAGGACGCCTTGCGTTCCCTGCCCCGGATCACCGGCACCGAGCGTGAGCTCATCCACAACCTTTTTGACGCCGGATGCGCGTGAGGCCAGGTTCTCAGCCATCTGGCGCGTCGGCTCGTCCTTGACTGTCCCGCTCAGCGTCACCGTTCCGCCGATGGTGTTCGTGATGATGTTCTCGTTGGCGAGTTGAGGAGCACCCGCCAGGCTCTTGAGCACGTTCGCCTCAATCTGAGCATCCGGCACATTCGTCTGCGCATAGATCGGACTGCTGAGAAGCACGATGCTCGCTATCGCGAGGCCCGTTCTGGACATTCCCTTGTAGTTACTCTGCCGCATAGTTCCTCCGTACGAACCCAGGCAGTACGACGCCTAAAGCCCATATGGATGAAGACTCACTTTTCAGGAAAAAGTTACGCTATGGCCAGCATTACTAAAAGGGGACGATAACTGTCGCGTGAGCCGCCGTACGGTTGACCGATGTTCACCGAATCGTTATATTGGGAATGCGGGGTGGAGCAGCCCGGTAGCTCGTTGGGCTCATAACCCAAAGGTCGTAGGTTCAAATCCTACCCCCGCAACCAATCCTTTCAATCACTTACAAGGATCGGACTTTTGAAACAAACTCCCAATATCTCCCAATAAGAAAATCACCGATTTAGGCGCTCGCCAAAACAGGCTTGAGCACCATCTCGACTACCTTCCCATTCGCTTCTCTTTTCGATGAAGACATTGCCTGTCCATAGATATTCATCGTCGTCTGGATGGAGGCATGCCGCATCAGTTCCTGTTGCACTTTCATCGGAGCTCCGGTCTCGTCCAGCCACGAACGGTACGTGTGGCGGAACGTGTGCCAACCGATCTCTCCGAGCTTCCCCGCCGAAATTTTGCGTGTGTCATGGATCAGAACGCGCTTGCCATTTGCCGTGGGCTGACCTTGCCAACACCACACACCCGGAGCCGCGCCGCACGTCGTACACGCGACCACGCAGCATCCCGAAGGGCGAAGATGCCGCTTCTGGATCTCGGTCGGGTGGTACGGTCGGTTCGTCATCGGATTCGCAAAGACCCACCCTTCTGCGGTGGGGACGGCTTGCTTGCTCCAAGCCAAGACGATCTTGGTCAGGGATGGATGCAAAGGAACATAGTCGTGGGAGTATTCGGTCTTGACGTCATCGACCCGCCCGCTCACGTAGCTGCGCTGAACGAGGAGCTGATTCTTTTCAAAATCGAAGTCGTCCCATTGAAGCGCCGCGATCTCGCTCACGCGAAGACCGAGGCATTGGGCGATTTGAACCATCGTGCGATACGGCTCACGCAGAGTCGCGACGACACTTTCGAACTGGTCCACACTCAGAATAATGGGACGTTCCCGCCGCTTGCTTCCGCCCTTGATACGAACGAGCGCGATGGGGTTGCGTTTATCCGTGAAAAGCTCCCAGCGTGTCGCGCACTCATACATCAGGTGCATCACGCTTCGGATATGGGTCTTGGACTTCGGAGCCATAGGGAGATTCTTCAACCAATCTTCGACCGCCATCGGACGGATGCGTTCAAGCAGATGGTCGCCCCAGCGAGGCTTGAGGTAGTTCTTGATGTTCGAACGGTAGGATTTCGCCGTCGAATATCGTTCTGGCAACTCTTCCTCAAGGTACCGGTCACAGATGGCACCGAACGTTACCGCGGCCATCCGCTGCTGTGGAGTTTCTGAGTTGAGTTTTAGGAGAAGAACTTCGACCGCTTTCTGCGCGTGAGTCTTGGTAGGCAACTTCTCAACAGTTCCGACGATGCAGGATTTACGCCTGCGTCCGCCCTTCTCTGTTGCTTCGTAGTACCGAAACTCCCAGGTGTCTCGTCCCTTCGCCCGCTTCTTTCGTGTAAGACTTCCGAATTGATAACATGCACGTTCCATCAAGGTCCTTTCCTTGATTTCCCGGCACAAATGGCTGTCTTAAGCTTAGCCCAACGTCCGCGGGAAAACTATAAAAATGAAGGTGTGTAAAGGAGCGCCGGGGCTAGCTGGCGATGCTGTGCTGTGCGACCCATTCCTGAATCGCCGACGGCACAAATCGCCAAAGTTTCCCAACCTTGACGGCGGCGATCTCACCTCGCAGGACCATCCTTTGTAAGGTTCTCGGATGGACACCCAGAAACTGGGCGGCTTGATTGCTGTCAATGAGCGGGGCGGCTCCCGGACCAAATACTGGGATCTCACCCTTCTCGGAAACGGGCGGCTTGCGCAGCTCGGTCATGAGGCTTCTCCTCCACGAAAATCCAACGGTTTTGCCAAGTTTCCGCAACCGTTTGCCGGCTTACGAACTCGGCAACTCTGTGGAGACAAGGATTGACTGTACCATTCCACGCCGTCCAATTCCTTTTCGTATTTGAGTTATTCCCCCAGGGAATAAGTGCTCGCCGCCGCTCTACAGCTTGAGAAGCATTTGCCCATTGGAGTCCACAAGTTTGGCGTTCGGGAAGACCTTCTTTAGGAACGCCCTTCCGAACTCATTCACCAAGCGAGCTGATTGATCGGCACGAAGCACGAGGTAACTCTTGAGTTGGAGGGACCGCTCAGACAACGGTCTGACGGCGATTTCCCGACTCTGCAGAGGTTCGGCGACGCCTTTTGCCACAAAGGCAACGCCAAAATTTTCCGCTATGAGCTGGACCACTTCTTGTGGGCTGACGTAATGATGCAGTTCCACTGGTGAAGTTCCCGCCTGCCTCGCGACTTCCAGGACGCGGTCATAAACGACAGGATGCGCTTTTCGGGGAAAGATCATCCACCCGACTTCCCCTAAGTCTCGAATAGATACACTTCTACCCTGCGCAGCCGGATGTTCAACTGGCATCACCACACAGAGGGGAGCCGTGGCAATTTCGACGCTTGTCAGAAGCGGATTATCGGACGGCTCTGTAATGATGGCAAGGTCCAGTTCTGCGGCCAAGACGGAGTGGGCAAGGTCTAGAGCAAACATGCTCTCCATGCGAAGCCTCAAGTCTGCATGGAGGGGAAGATGAACGCTCAAAACGGCAGATACTAGGCTGGGGTCAACATACGGGCTGTGCCCAATAGTGAGTACGGGTCGAACCTCATCGTGGGTCGCGCGCGCGAGCCTCACAGCCCTTTCGAGCAGAGCGGCGGCATCCTTACAACCTCTGACGAAGACTTGTCCGGCCTCGGTTAACTCGACTGTTCTCTGGTTACGCTTAAAGATGATGAAGCCAACTCGCTTCTCCAGTTCGGCGATCCGTTTACTGAGAGCCGGCTGAGTGATTTCCAGTCGCTCGGCAGCTCTAGTGAAGCTCAATTCATCCGCGAGGGTGATAGCTGTAAGCTGCAAGCGAGTTTCGACTGGGAAGTTCATCTCTGCACCCTGTCCCGAAACATGTTTGGTGTTCTAATCGCTTCTGGTCAAATCTTTTTCCTTAGGCTCAAAAGATCTTGAACTTTGGAGAGGGGCGCGCTACGACGTGTTCTGTAGAGAGAGAAACACTGGTCTTTAGGCCCAGGATGAAGCCGTTTACGTTTGGATGTGAGAGTCGTAAATAACCTTCATGGTGCGCCGATCACTCCGTGCATCTGTTCCCGTGGGAGAAGCTCCCTCCTGAGCCATGCTTTCCGCCAGTTTCGACCCTGCCGCTGGCGCGTCGTCCAAGCCATCCGCCAACATCCGCGTGAGCCGAAGAATCTGGTCATAATCGGGACAACTCCAGTTTCGGAACATGCGCAATGCCAGCCGCTCGCGCGCGGCGTCGACGGCATTCGTTGCGGCACTAACCTGAGGTGTCACGACCGCTTCCCTGGAACAACGATCGGCTGACATGGTGTGCCGGGCGACCAGGCGAGGCTGTTCAAGCCGCGCCCCTGCCGGACGACGGGGGTGTAGTCGCCCCCGACCCAGATCGCTACGTCGGCCAAGCCTATGGGACCGTACTTCTGACGAGCACAAGCAGCGGGAACAAAGCTCGTTCAATCTCCGACCCCTCTCCTGCAGCATGGATTGATATGACCGCCTTTTTCCGCATGCCCGCCCCACCCTTGTCTTGACAGTAAGTAAATATTCACTTACTGTCAAGAGGTAAGGAGAAATCATGCGCACAAACTCGAAACTCCCTGCCGCAGACCGCAGACAAGCGATTATGACGGCTGCTGCGCCGGTGTTCGCACGCCTCGGACGATCGGGCACCACAACGAAGGACCTCGCCAAGGCGGCGGGCGTCTCCGAAGCCCTTCTTTATAGGCACTTTCCAGGAAAGGACGCGCTGTATGCCGAGCTCGAGAGTCATTGCGTCGAGGCAAACGCGCTCGGCGTGTCCCTTATCGAGGGAGCAACGCCGTCAACGGCGACGTTGGTTATGGGCGTCGCTGTGCTGGTGCAAGCTGTGTTCCCAGGGATCGGCGCACGACAGTCTCACGAGGACACTAAGCGTCTCGTCACCTCCAGCCTGGTCGGCGACGGTCGTTTCGCGAAGGCGTTTCTTGATCGGCATGTGAAGCCGTGGGTCGGCTTGTTTGAAAAGTCCCTTGATGCCGCGAGGGCGGCTGGAGACGTCGAGGAGGGAATTTCTACCGGCAAGGCCGAGATTTGGTTTGTTCACCATCTCGCGAACACGCTGCATTTGATCCGTCTACCGGAAAACGATGTCGTCGATTACGGCATGACCCAAGAACGACTGACGGAAAGCGCTGTCCGCTTTCTGCTGCGCGGCCTTGGACTGAAAAATACCGCCATCAATCGGCACTACGATCCCAAAGAGCTTAAGAGCATCCTTGCACGCATAGGTCAGGAGTAAAGATGAAATCGATAAAGAAGATAGCTGTCATTGGGGCAACGGGTCGTCTTGGAGCGCCAGTAGTCGTAGAGCTGGCGAAGAATTTCCAAGTTCGGGCAATCGTTCGTTCGCGAGAAAAAGCAAAGACGATGCTTCCTTCAAATGTCGAGATCGTCCAAGGGGACCTCCACGACATCCTGAGTCTTCGCGCTGCCCTCGAAGGAATGGACGCCATTTACCTAAATCTGGCCACCGAGACGACAGACCTAAATCTGCCGTTTTACGAGGAGCGGGAAGGCGTGAGAAACCTGATGACCGCCGCCCAAGGGCTGGAAATTCAGTATGTCGCAAAGATCGGTGCTCTCGGCGCTTATCCTCCAGCACTCAAGAGCATGAAGAGCAACATGGTCCCCAATCTAATTCGGATGGAGGGACATGAGATCATCGCGGCTTCCGGCATCCCCCATACATTCTTTGCGCCGACCCATTTCATGGAGCTATTGCCGAACATGATAGACAAGCGCGCCCTCCAGTGGGTCGGCAACACAAAGGTAAAGATCTATTGGATCAGCGTCGTGGACTATGCTCGGCAGGTGGTCAAGGCCTTTCAGAACCGTGAAAAGATGCCTGAGCACTGTCCGATTCAGGGCCCCGAAGCCATCTCCATCAGACGAGCGATGGAATTATTTGTCGAGGTTTATGATCCGGCGCTAAAGATCCGGGTGGCGCCGCTGTGGGTGATCCGGATCATAGGGCTCTTCAACACCAAGATGAAGTTTGTCAGTCATCTCTTCGCATATTTTGGCAGTCATGAGGATCCTTTCTACGCCGCTGATACTTGGCGAAACTTGGGAAAGCCAACCACGACGCTCGCAATGTTTGCGAGAGAGCTGCGCAAGCGTCCGATGGCGCCCTGATCTTTGCTCCTATCATTCAGAGAGAAACATGCCTTCAGCGTTGGAAAGCGCAACCATAAGATCTGCCCATGGTTGCTCACTCACTCAAAACAGCGGACTCACAAACCGACTCTCACCGGACGCAGTAAGTTCTGCCCACGGTAAGCGGATTATCATCGTGCGCTCTCAAAGCAACACTAAGCAGTCAGGTTGGAGAGCAACAAACAATGAACAAGCAAGGGGATGGGCCAAAACGCAACATGCGCTCAGGAGTGAACCCATGGATCATCGCATTGACTGTAACAATCGCGACATTCATGGAGCTCCTCGACACCTCCATCGCGAATGTGGCTCTACCTCATATGGCAGGAGGTCTGGGCCGATCCTTCGACGAAGTGACTTGGATTCTCACAACGTATCTCGTAGCGAACGCTGTCGTCCTACCAATGTCCGCGTGGCTTAGTCGTGTCTTCGGTCGAAAGAATTACTACATGGCCTGCGTTCTGCTTTTCACGCTCAGCTCACTCCTATGCGGCGTGGCTCCCAGCCTGCCGATCATGCTGATTGCTCGCGTTCTACAAGGGATAGGAGGAGGCGGTTTGGCTCCGGTTGAGCAAGCAATCCTTGTAGACACATTCCCTCCCGCCAAGAGAGCTTCAGCTTTCGCACTTTACACAGTGGCCATTGTTGTAGCCCCCGCTGTCGGTCCGGTGGTAGGAGGCTGGATCACTGACAACTTTAGTTGGCGCTGGTGCTTCTTGATCAACCTACCTATAGGATTGCTGTCGCTGTTTCTGACGAATCGCTTCGTGCACGACCCTCCGGCATTTACCGAGGAGAGAAAAACGGCACGTTCCCCGAGCGGTAAATTGAACATCGACGTGGTCGGAATCTTCTTGCTCGCACTCGGCTCGGCAGCACTAGAGGTTCTTCTTGACCGTGGTCAGATAGATGACTGGTTCGGCTCCGCATTTATTTGTTGGGCCTTCGTTGTTGCGCTTCTGTGTCTCGTTTCTGCTGTTTTTTGGGAATGGAATCACAAAGATCCGGTGATTGACCTTCACCTTCTAGCCAAAAGAAACTTTGCCATCGCAAACGTCTTCTACTTCCTTTTCGCGGTCGGCCTCTTTGCTTCGACAACCCTACTTCCGCAGATTCTGCAGACACTCTATGGCTATCGTGCGCTGGACGCCGGCCTCGTCCTCGGACCGGGCGCCGCCGTTATCACCGTTCTAGCTCCCGTAGGGGCAGTCTTAGTGCAAAGGGGAGTCATCCGTCCTAAGTATCTGATGTTCATGGCGATCTCCTTTGCGGGCTTCTCGTTTCTTTACTACAGTCATTTCAACTTGGATACAAACTACGGTCATTACGCTTTCGCGCGTGCCTTGCAGGGATTCGGTTACGCATTCTTCTTCGTCCCGTTAACGGTGATTACGTATTCGGAACTGCGACCCGATCAGAACGACAAAGCGTCGAGCTTGACAAATTTCTTCAGAAATTGGGGTGGAAGCTTTGGTATCGCTTTCGCCACCACTCTCGCAGAACGAAGGACGAGTTTCCATCAATCACGTCTTGCAGACAATCTTCCAGCAACATCCCTGCGTTTACAGCAAACCATCAACGCCGTTGATCGATACCTTCAACAGCATGGGCGGTCTCCGGCCGATGCAGCCAGAGGAGCTATCTTTTTTGTCGGTCAGCTCTTCGATGCGCAGGTTCGCATCTTGGCATACACGGACTGCTTCTGGGCTATTGGTGTGCTAACTTTGATGATCGCTCCTCTTGCGCTTTTCACGAGGAATTTTCGTATCGACCCTGATGCCACGCCCGGCCATTGATGTTCAGCACGTAGCTTCGGCACCGGCGACGAAAAGGGACGAGGTATGCCCCTCGTGGAAACAGGAATTCTGCCGTGCTTCCCGGCGTGCGGGGCCGGAGTCAAAGCGGGAACGCAGGTCGCAGGGAGAAACCGAGCGGTGTTGATCGGCCGCGTTATTCCTGGACCAGTTGAAATGTTAGTCTTCGACTAAATCTGACCTGAATAAGGGGAGGCTTTGAATGAAGAAGAAGCGCTTTACTGTGGAGCAGATTGTTGGGGTATTGAAGCAGGCGCAGGTTGGTGTTCCTGTGGCTGAGGTGATCCGGAAGGCTGGGATCAGCGAACAGACGTTCTACCGGTGGAAGGCGAAGTATGCGGGCCTGGAGGTGGACGAGGTTCGGAAGATGGCTCAGTTGCAAGAGGAGCACATGCGCCTGAAGCAGCTGGTGGCGGAGCTGACGCTGGACAAGACGATGCGTCAGGATGTGCTCTCCAAAAAAATGGTGAAGCCTTCGCGGCGTGGACCGATGGTGGAGCGTCTGGTTGGGAGCTACCTGGTAAGCGAACGGCGTGCGTGCCGAGTGCTTCGCCTGGCAAGAGCAACCTACCGTTACAAGAGCTGCCTCGATCCACGGACTGAGTTGCGGATGCGGATCCGCGAGATCGCTCCGGCAAGAGTGCGCTACGGATATCGCAAGATCCGCGTGCTGTTGAACCGTGAAGGCTGGGATGTGGGCAAGTATCTGGTGTACCGGCTATACAAGGAGGAAGGCCTCATGCTGAAGCGGATGAAGCCTGCTGGGAAGCGCAAAGCGTCACGGCAACGTGAAGAGAAGTTGAAGGCGACGGCACCGGATCGGACCTGGAGTATGGACTTCGTCTCGGACCAACTGCAGGACGGAACACGCTTCCGCTCGTTGACCATCGTCGAAGTGTTCACCCGCGAAGCCGTCGCAATCGACGCTGGGCAGAGCCTGAAGGGACAGGACGTTGTACAAACGCTGAACCGGCTGAAGTCCAGCCGAGGAGTTCCAAAGGTGCTGTACTGCGACAACGGCAGCGAGTTCACCAGTCAGGTGATGGACTTGTGGGCCTATCGGAATGGAGTGAAGATCGACTTCTCCAGACCAGGCAAGCCAACAGATAATGCGTTCGTAGAAAGCTTCAACGGGACGTTCCGATCGGAGTGTCTGAACATCCACTGGTGCATAGATCTGAAGGAAGCTAGGCAGCTGATCGAGGCCTGGAGGCCGGAATACAATGAGAGTCGTCCTCACGCATCTTCGATAACAGGACGCCAAGCGAGTTCGCCAGCCAGTACGCGGCTAGCCGCGTACTGGCTGGAACCTAAACCGGTCGAAGACTAACTCTGACCTTGGTATAGAAATGCTGGGCCCTTCAAAGCTGCGCTACACTAACAAGCTAAGTGGTGCAAAAGATCGGGCAGACCAGCTTCGTCCACGGACATCGCATGTTGCGTACTCGATCCGTCGCGGATAAGTTGCGCAGAGGAGCCCGAAAGTCGACGGGGTTCATTGTTTTCACGCTGCAAGAACAATGCGTTTGAAATCGCGACTTTCCCACACGTCACCCTGCATCCGTAACCCAATTTCCATGGAAGCCAAAAGGTACGCGAACGGGTAACGTTATGATGGCAACCGGCTTTTCGGAGAAGGCCTTGGCGTTTAGGATGACGACGTCTGAGGCGTCCCGTTCTCCGTTATAGACAAAGGAAAGTATCCAGCCGTCATCTTCTTCGGTGCTGCCTTGTCGGGCGACAAAGACGGGCTCCAAGGTAGCGCAAGCAGGTCCGTAATCATGTATTTCGGTTTGACCTGTGCTCACGTCGTGCTTATAGGCCGGACCGAAGTTAACACTGTCCGCAGCGACTGATGCAGTATAGCCGAATCGGTATTCCTTTCCACCAAAAGCATCATTGAAGCGGGGGAACTCGCAATTCCGCTCTTCCAACATGGTCTCGGTCAGCTTTCCGTTTAGGAGATCAATGCGCCAACGCATGAGCATGGTCCCGGCCTCGAATGGCCCATTGCGCCATTTATCAAACACACGAGCGTGGCGCACAACGTCGAGAATGACAGCATTTTCTGAGTCAAACGCGTTCATCACATGGAAGACGAAGCAGGAAGGTGCTTCAATCCAACGCAGGAGCCTGACGTCTCCATCGCGCGGTAATAGGCCGATGCGAGGCATCCGGTCCGAATTCCAAGTGAAGGGAAAATTGCCACGGCCGATCGTTTGATCGAAGGTCACTGGAAGGTCCAACACAACAATCCACTTCGACGTAAAGGCCATGTCGTGGACCATGGGTCGGTGTGCGGCAGGTATCTGTGCAACCGTTCTCGCCATTCCGTTCGGCTCGACCACCATATAGCTCAGGGTCTCCAACTTCGGCTCATAGCTTACGGCATGGAGTTGGCCTGTCGAGGGGTCATATTTCGGATGAGCTACAAAACCATGTTCCAGGGTTCCTGCCAAGTTGGAACGCGACACGCTCTCCAGTGTGTAAGAAAGCTCAACAGGCAGTCCGCCGGCCTCCACAGTCGCGTAGGTCCGTCCCGAGATTCCAAGTATGTTTGTGTTGACTACATTCGGACCGGCCCCATTCTCTGGTCCAGGTAGTCTTGGACGACCTAGGATCGGGGCGTTCATACCGTCAACGATGAAGCGATTGCGATACCACTCTGCCCTGCCCCCTCTGAGGCGTAAACCGTGCGCCATGCCTGTACCCGTGAACCAGTGATATTGCTGATGCTGCGGCATTTGTATTGGATTGGGACCAATCCTCAGCAGCCGCCCTTCTAGTTCTTCTGGAATCGTGCCTTGGACCGGCAGGTCGAAGGCTGTTGTCTCGACGGTGACCGGGGCAAAGTTGCCCTTCAAAAACGGATTGGTGTGCGACAGGTGGTTAATACCCGGTTCAACAATTTGCATGATGACGATCTCCGTTATGTGTATATTACACATTCCGTGAAGGAACGTGTTTCTTTGCTTTCAGGTTCAGCGTTCCTTGCACTTCTAGACTGAGTATGTAGCCTTGGAACACTGCACAAGGGATTGTGACAATGGTGACGACGCTTAGGATATGGGTGGATTCGACGAGAAGGTTATTGCTGCGATTCTCCAGCCCTGACCTCCTTTGACCAAGATCCAAGTCTCACTGCCGCGATTCGTCGGCTTTCCGTCTACCAAGAAGATGAAGTCAAAATACACAGAGGCAATCGTGCCGTCGCTGTTTTCCTGAAGATGCGTGTGCGTTGGATTGAAGCTGGCTTTGGAGGTGGGAACCATCTTTTGGCGAAGTCCGTGTAGCTTCCCACGCGAATCTTCTGGGCATCCGGTGATTTAGCTTTCGCACGAGCGTACGTGTCATCGGAAAGTACGTTGAGCCACATACTGCCTTCGGGGATGAAGAGGCTAGCGAGACGAGATCCATCGTGATTCAGAACAGCATCATGGTACGCGTTGATCACATGCTGAACGTCGACCGTATCCGCCGTGACGCTGGAAGCGATCGCCTTAATCCTCGAAGCAGAGACTGAGTCTTGTGCGAAGCCCATAGTTGACGTTATAAGTGCGAGAGCCAAAGAGTTGCGGATTGTAAAATGGTTCATGTCGTGTCTCCTAATTACATCTACATGTTTATGCGCGGTGACGATAGCATGGATATCTAAGCTGAAATTACGCCCACGCGACGGGCGGCTAAAGATTATGTTCCCAAGTGGTTCCTGGTGTTGCAGTGCGGGATAGAGCTCGATTGAGCTGGAGGTACATGGGGGATTCACCAGATGGAAACACGCTCATCTGGCTTGATGTACATGCGGTCCCCGACATTTACATCGAAAGCGTTGTACCATTCCGGCATGTTCTGAACGACACCATCGAGACGGGCTGCAGCGGGACTATGGACTTCAGAAGCCAGCCTGTTGCGTAGCGAGTCTGGACGTTCCTTCTCACGGCAGACTTGGGCATAGCCCAAGAAGAACTCCTGATCACGGGAAAAGCCGCGCTCGGATGCATCCGGATCATGAGAAAGCGTCGCGCGGTAAGCTTTGTATGCCAGCGTCAAGCCACCTAGATCCGCAACGTTCTCAGTAAGTGTCAACTCTCCCTTGATATGGACGCCGGGCAGAGGTTCCATCGCTGAGTACTGTTTTGCCAGACGAGCCGACTGTTCTTTGAAGCGATGTCTGTCTTCCGGCGTCCACCAATCGCCGTGGTCGTCGAATGGGTGCGTCAGCTCGTGACCGATCACATGTCCGATACTGCCATAATTAACTGCTGCATCTGCCTGCGCATCAAAAAACGGTGCCTGCAACATCCCCGCAGGAAAGATGAGTTGGCCATTCTCCGTGTATGCAACGGGTTCTTGAGGCCAGAAGCGCCAGTCATTCTTGTTCCAAGGCAACTTCAGTTCACTTACCTGATAATTCCAGTTGTGAACTTGAAGTGTTTCGACATCTTTGTATAAAGTCTTGTCGTTCAGATTGACACCTTCATAAGAACGCCAGCGCTCAGGATATCCCATCTGGACCGCGATGTTATCGAGCATACGAAGGGCCTTGATCCGAGTCGGAGGGTCCATCCAGGTGAGTTGCGCAAGGTCGGAACGGAGAGCCTGCTTGACGTTGTCGGCAATGGATTGTACCGCCGCCTTGCTTTCGGGGGGGAAGTAAGCAGCAACATACATCTTGCCTACAGTGGATCCCATCAGGTCATTCAAGAGGCTGACTGCCTCGGGCCAGCGTTCCGATGGAGTTGACTCCAGACCATTGATGACATGACCTCGAAATATAAAGCGTGCTTGTCGAAAGGCCTGAGGCAGGTAAGTTGCTGCTGCATCCGTAATGCGGAACGCCTCCCACGCCTTCAGGGTCGACAGGGGCGTCTTGTGAAACAGTTCGGCGAGTTTCACTACGCTGGTATCCGTCGTGACAACGAGGAGATTGACCTCCGAAAGATGAGCGCCCGCCATGAACTCCGTCCATGGAAACGTGGGAGCCATACGACGAAGGCTCGCGAGCGACATGGGATGGTAGGTCTTGGTGTCATCGCGAAGGTCTTCGCCGCGCCAACTTGCCGCCGCGATCTGGCTTTCAAATGCCACCACAGCTGAGGCTGATTCGTTTACATCTGGCCACCTGGCTAACCTCAACATCTCCGCGACGTAGCCTGTGTAAAGGAATCTTTTGTCTGCGAACTGCGCATCCAGGTAGAAATCTCGATTGGGAAGTCCGAGACCACCTTGACCTAAATGGACCGCGTATCGATCCGTATGCTTCTCGTCTTTTTCGATCTCCAAATGAAACAACGAGGCCTCGAAGCCATGTTGTTCCATCAATCGCGCCACGTCCGCTCTCTTGCCAACTTGCCTCACCGCCTGAAGGTCGGACTGAAGGGGCCGAGTTCCTTGTTCCTCAATCGCGCTATCGTTCATATCAGCGTGGTAGAGAGTGAGAACCCGCCCCTCATCAGAATCTAGACGCTCCTTCTGCGGCTTCTCTAAGAGAGAGTGAACTTGCTCCGCGCAGAGTCGGTGCAAATCGGAAAAGGGACCGACGCTCCTTTGGTCAGGAGGAATGTTGGTTTTCTCGATCCAAGCTCCGTTCGCGTACAGGAAGAAGTCATCGCCCGGTCTTACAGCGGAATCCATTCCGTTGGTATCAACCCCCCATGTACCGAAATGAGGGTGCGTGACAGGCTCGCCTGGCGACAAAAGCCGCTGTGCCGAAAGTGGACAGCCCGCGTACATCAGGATTGCCGCCATCGCGAATAGCTTTGGGTAGTACAAACGCTCCATTAGCTTGCTGAACTTCAAGATGACTTCTCCTTGCACATCAGCTGAAAGTTTGCCGAGCAGTGTGCCTATGGAGAAGGCTAAGAGAGGCTTCAACGCAATGATCTCCCTTTGCGACCAAAGCGCCCCTTTTGCGACGAAGACGACAGATGGACCGACCAACGCGAATACAGTTGAATCATGGCTTCTACGTTGTCTGCGCCCGTCTCAGATCTCAAGATCTTGTCACCAAGACGTCTCATCCTGACGCTTTGGCTTGTCGTTGGGTTGGCTAACGTCGGGATGTCCTTCCTAGGCCCGCCCCAAAGAGGAGAAACAGTCAAGGTGCTCGTAACAAGCCTTGCCGGACCGCTGATCTCTCTAGTTTTGTCTGTTCTCGCAGAGCGGCTGCTAGGGCGCGGCACCTCTCGCGAGTGGTGTTTGTTGGGAGGCCTGGTTCTCTTGGCTGGATCAGCACTGTGGACCATCGACTTGATCGTTCAAGCGCAGAACTTACCGTTGCTCAGTTTTCGGACGCCGACCAAGAGCGATGTGCTTATGGCACGCTTCAATTGGGTCTACTACAATCTGCTGTTCAGCCTGCAGATAGTCGCTTTAGCTCTTCTTGCGTCAAGTAAAACGCTTCTGGCCCGAGAAAGACAACTGGCAACGGAACGTGCAGCCCTGCAGCAAGCGCGGCTCACTGCCCTTAGGTATCAACTCAATCCGCATTTTCTATTCAATACTTTGAATGCGATTTCTATCCTTGCTGCTGACTTGGGTGCTCACGAAGCTGAAGAGATGATTTCGCGGCTCGCCGACTTCATGCGTGCTTCGCTTTCCTCATCAATGGATGGATCTATTACACTGGCCGCAGAATTGGAGACTACGCAGGCGTATCTTGCAATCGAATCGGTGCGCTTCGGAGAGCGCCTCGTAGTGGACTATCTCTGTGAACCGGACCTCAGCGACGCTCTCGTCCCAAGCCTGATTCTGCAGCCCCTTGTTGAAAATGCTGTCAAATATGGTGTCTCGCGCTCCAAGGAAGCCGTACATGTTAGGATTTCAGCCCGTGCCGATCAGAAGGAACTGATCCTGACCGTGGAGGATGATGGTTCCTGTTCTCTGGGCGTAACTGCAAAAGCAGGAACTGGCGTAGGACTGAAAAACGTCGCGGAACGTCTAGATGCACTTCATGGAAACGAGGCGATGATGAGGACTGAGCAGCGCGAAAAAGGTTTTCTTGCTGAACTTCGCATGCCTTTGCAGTTTAACAGTCCTAACAGCGTGGAATGTCAATGAAGGTGCTCATCGTGGATGACGAGCCACTGGCACGTCGGGGACTGTCTCAGGCACTCACCACTTTTGAAAACATCGAGGTGATTGGATCTGCGTCGGACGGAGATCAGGCGCTGAGCATGATTAGGAGCCTCAATCCCGATCTTGTCTTTCTAGACATAGACATGCCCGGCAAGACCGGGATTGAAGTAGCGGCAACTCTTGGACGCGATCACGCCGCTGAGGTAGTGTTCGTCACCGCTTTCGACAATTACGGGGAAGAAGCATTCTCGGTAGAAGCAACGGACTACCTGCTGAAACCACTCAACCTGGAGCGATTAGGACAGGCCATCTCTCGTGCGGAGCGACGAAAAGCAGAGAGGATCGCTATACACCCAACACATGTCCCGCCGAACGATCAAGCGCAGCGGTCCTTCATCCTGGCCAACGGTCGAAGCCTCCCAGAAGACCACATTATCTGGATTGAAGCCGCAAAAGATTACGCCTTGATTCATACCAGTACACGAACTCACATGATTAGAGCGACGATGTCACAGCTCTCCGAGCGGCTAGGATCGTCGGTCGTTCGGGTACATCGATCTGCGTTAGTGGCGGTGCGATGGGTTCACGGCTGGAAGAACTTCAGAAGAGGTGCGTCGAGCCTGCTCCTTAAAGATGGGACTTTGGTTCAAGTTGGGCCCACCTATTTGCTGTCGACTCGAAAGGCCCTGAACGGGCTTGACGGCGAGAGCCGATGAACGCGCCGCTAAAGTTCCGGCAGCAACGAGGCTGTTAGGAAACTTGCCCACGTCCCTTACCTAACCGGTCGTGCGAGGAATGCCCGACAGCCAAGTCAGCTTGTTCCAGCCTCTGAACCTGGCAAATCATCGGCACACGAGCGAGCAGACGATATCGGGCACCTGCCATGAAAGCGAACTTTGGCCGATTCCCTCACTTCTTTGAGAGGAGCTCCTTCACCGAATCAGGTAGGGGTTGATTGGCCGCTTTCAGGAGTAGGCTAACATCCCACATCTGCTCCTCCGAGAGGAGGTGACTGTACGCCGGCATCCCCGTCAACCGAATCCCATTCTTCACTTTCCAGAACGTGTCGCCGGGTTCATCATCACTTACTCCAACAACATCGCTGTCATCGTGTTGCTTCCACAATTGCGGGGCTTTTGGGTACATCCACTTAGCAGCTTCCACGTTGCTCGTTGGATCTCCATGGCACGAGGCACAGTGCTCTCGATAGATCGAGGCACCGGCCTCATAGACCACTTGATTCGGGTAAAAGGGGGCGGGCTGCTTCCCCCTGCCGATCCTTGCATCCAGCGGAATGTCTACGAGCTGCTGTTCGAAAGGCAAGCCTCGGTCCGCCACAGCCACGGGCAAGCTGCCGTTGGCAAGGTATACCCATCCAGCTCCGAACAGCAGCGCCATCGCAAACAATACGCCGCCAGCAAACCACGATGCACTTCGCACATTCCACTTTAACAAGGGCTCCTACCTTTCTTTTATGGAACAAAGTGGTCCCGTTCAGGTTCCCTCAATGGACTCTTCTCTATTCCGTCAAACAAGTTTCTACCACGCTCAGCGTCTGCGACGGGCTAACTTCCTTCGCGAGAGTGCAGATCGTTCTGCTGATTGCTTCGTGTGGATTCATCCAGCTGGGAGGTGATCATCGAATGGTACTGAACTGACCGTAGCAAGTGCGTTTGTCCGATCTCATCGAACCTTAGGACAACGCGAGTATCAGTCGGCGCAGGATCTCCTGGAGCAAGGGCCCAGGTGAAAGTCGATGACGTCTGTATATTCTTGAGAGTGACAAATCCCTCCCAAGGTGCTCCACTGCGCTCGACCAAATACGTTCCGGCGGGAACAAGATTGTGGCCTACGTTGAAGCTGAAAGGAACATTGAGTGTGGTCTCGGCTTTTGCGGCGACCGACATAAATGTCGCAGCGACGAATGCTGAAGCGAGGAAGAGTTTGTAAGTGATGGATCGCATTTGTAGTACCTCCTGTGCATTGCACATGTTTGAAGTTATGCCCTACACCTGAAGGTCTGTTGAAGAATTCAATAAACATGAACTGCAACAGTCAAAGGTGCTCACGCCCTGTGTCCAGGCCAACTCTTAGGCATCTGGTGATCACGGAAACAAGGACATATCCAGCAGATGCTGAAGATGCGAAGACCGCACACGAACGGGCCGCAGTCTTGCCGGCCCTACACTCGACCAACGTCACCTAATACCGCCTAGACCATCGGAAGGCTCACTAACATGGAAGTGCCCGAACCGAGCATGCTCTGCGCTGTTAGGGTGCCACCGTGGGCCGTTGCTATCCAATGGGCAATCGACAGACCCAAGCCACTTCCATCCGGCTCGAAAAAACGCGCATTCGACGCGCGGTAGAAGCGATCAAAGATTTGGGTCAGTTCGTCCGGTGGTATGCCGATGCCGGTATCGGTCACTTCAAGGAGCGCTTGGCCTTCTTGCGCAGCCAGCCTTAGCCGAACCGAGCCGTCTATGTCGGTGTACCGGAACGCGTTATCAATAAAAATTAACAGCAAGCGTCGCAAGTGCGGCCGGTCTCCAAGCACCACAACGGGTTCATCCGGAATCTGTGCCGACCAGCGAATGTTTCGGTTCTCAGCAAGTGCTTTGCTGGCAGGCACCAGTTCCTCAACCAGTGCGCGCAAATCCGTCTTTTCCAAGGAAAGCTGCTCAGTATCCGCGTCAGCCCGTGCCAGGGTGAGGAGTTGTTCGATCAACAGCGAAGTGGACTCAGACTCTCGCAGGATCTGCCCAACCATTTCCTTATATTGCTCGGTCGAGCGATCTCTCTCCAGAATCACCTCTGACGTGGTGCGAATGACCGTGATGGGAGTTCGCAACTCGTGAGAGGCATCTGAAGTAAAACGAGTAATCCTCGTGAACGCCGACTCTAGCCGGCCGAGCATCGCGTTGATGGTGTCCCCCAACTCGCGTAGCTCATCGTGCGCCTCAGACACCTGAATCCGTTTGGATAAAGTTCGTTCAGAGATTGCCCGGGTTGAGATGACAAGGTTGTGGACCGGCTTCATCGCTCGTCCGCTAAGCCAGTAGCCGCCAAAACCTGCAAGACATACGATAAGGGGTAAACCGGTCCAGGCCCATGCGCGGAACGTTTGCAGCACGTCATAGAGCGGGCTGACGATAGTCGCGACCTGAACGTTGTATTCGTTATCGCCGACCTGCACTTTAGAAGCTAAGACACGGACATCGCCTTGGCGATGGTAGTAGGTTGTAAAGTCACCGTCATCGCGGTAATGACGATAATGGTGACGAAGCCGCGTTTTGTCGAGCGGCACATCCAGGTCGCGCATCGCCGAAGACTGGAAGATCATGGCACCGGTGGCATCTGTCACCTGATAGAGTTCATCGCCAGGACCCAACCAACTGGCCCTGGGAAGAAGCTGCGGCGCGTTAGCCCCTTGTTGGATTGCATTTGTCTTCAGGAATTGCCCGATGTTGGCGCTACGCGCCTGAAGCTGGTGATCGACTGTGTCCTCAATCGCTTTTCGAAGACCAAAGTACATACCAATGGAGTACAGGACGAGAGACAAGAAGATTACTGCCAGATACCAAGCCGTCAGCCGAACCCGGATCGGGGGCGGCCTCATCGTGGCCCCTCCGCGTCCATGCGGTATCCAACACCCCGCACTGTTTTGATGACGCTTTCGTCGCGATCGACATCAATCTTTGACCGGAGTGTTCGAATGAAGACTTCGAGTGTGTTGGCCTCGATGTCCGGGTTGTCGCTCCAAATGCGTTCGATGATCGCGTCACGCGTTAGGACATGCCCCGCGCGTCTCATGAGGTACTCAAGGAGAACGAACTGCGTGCGAGTCAGAGACAACGGCAAGCCCGAGCGGCTGACCTGTCCACTTGCGGGATCGAGGACGAGGTCCGCGACCTCAAGCTTTACATTTTGTACCGGTCCCTTACGCGCCACAGCACGAAGTCTGGCCATAAACTCCACCATAGAAAACGGCTTGGTCAAGTAGTCGTCAACACCAAGATCCAGCGCAGCAACAATGTCGCCGACTGTATCCCGAGCTGTCAGCGCTAGCACTGGCAATGGATGTTTGCCCTTGCGGAGTCTTCGGATGACCTCGAAGCCATCGATCCCCGGCAACATGATGTCTAGCACCATTACATCGAAGTGATCCGTCTCCGCATGGGAAAGGCCCTCTAGCCCGTCGAACGCAAGAACCACCGTGTGGCCTTTTTCTTCGAGGCTCGTCTTCAGTGTTTTAGCGAGACTCCGTTTATCTTCCACGATGAGGATATGCACGAACGCAAGTGCTCCTTCGCGACCAACGTCGCTTCCTAAGATTAGCCGCCATGTAGCAGGTTACGGTCGGTAGCTGAAGATTTGCTGTAGAGGGTTCCAGGGTGTGAAGACAAGATGTGATCTCCGCTGGATCGGGCCTTCTTCGTCGTCAAAGATTCTTGCGCATGATTTGACAAATTTTGCTGGTTGCCCCAAAGTCGAATTGCGGCAGACATCCCGTTTGCACGTCGTAAGCGTTTACGGTAACCAACGCACCCTGTTTATGCGAACTGGCTCTTTTGCCAGCGAGCGCGGAGGTGTGTTTATGGCTTTACCCGTAATGTTTTTCGTCCCCCTCATCATCTTACCGAGGCTCGCGAAGCTTCGACCGTGGCAGCACCCGCGCAAATGACGCTCTTCAAACCCGAAGTTGCAGCGGTTTTGTTGCGTCTATACAGCGAAGCCGTTGAAAACGACGCTCAACTGAAGCTCGAAGAAGAGGCTGCCCTCAAGGCCGCTGAAAACGGACGCTTGGACGACGACACCTTAGCTTCGATTCAGAATCGAACGTTCATGGCTGTGGCTCCAGAGGTTGGAAGACTTCTCTATCTTCTCGTTCGAACCCACAAGCCGTCCCGCATAGTCGAGTTTGGGACCTCGTTTGGTATCTCGGCCATACACCTCGCGGCGGCTTTGCGCGACAACGGGTCGGGCTGCATCCTGACGACCGAACACAGTTCGGAGAAAGTACTACGTGCGGCGCAGCACTTCGAGCAGGCGTGCCTCTCAGACCTGATTGAACTGCGCCAGGGAGATGCTTTTACCACGCTTGCGGGGGTCGAAAAGATTGACATGCTCGTCCTCGATGGCTGGAAGCCTCTTTACCTGCCACTGCTTCAGAAATTGGAGCCGGTTCTTTCCCCGCGCTGCCTGGTGGTGGCTGATGATGTTATCAGCCTCGCTGCAAAATGCCGACCCTACTTAGACTATGTGCGAGATCGAGCTAACGGGTACATATCGTGTGAAATCCCGCTGGACGACGGAGTGGAACTGTCCTTCCGATAGGGCCGCGGATTGGTGCGACGAGACCGTAGTCTCTACTGGTATGGTCTCGTCCCCCATCTGAGTTGGGGACGCAAATACAATGCGTTCCCTCTGAAAATATCGTTCCGGCGTTTCAGCAGATCTTCAGTATCTTCCCGTAACTTCACTTTTGTTGAAGCCCACTGAGTGGGCAAGAACGAATAAGTGAGTTGGGAGATCAACCGATGAATCAGCAAGTCGCAAGTTTGAAACAGCGGGCAAAGGGCTCCCATTGGCCATTCATCATTCGGCCCATGCGCTACGCAAATGTGCCGGCTATCGACGCCCGATACTGGACTGCCATTACGTTGGCTAGCATCTTTGGTTGCAACCTGGGCGATTGCCTTTCGTTTTACGCACACTGGAATCACTGGATCGGTTTGGCTCCATTGGCCGTTGTCTTCGGCGCGCTCGTGTTCGGTGAACGCCAATCGGCCCGGGCGACTGAGGCTTGGTACTGGGCTGTTGTGATTGTCTTGCGCGCAGGCGCAACGAATCTGGCCGATCTTGCCACCCATACATTCGAATGGCCCTATCCAAGCGTCATTCTGGGATTAGCCGTCTTGCAGACACTCGTTGTGTGGCCGGTGCTGCCACGGCTGCTCGCGGCTGGGACGAATGAAATGGGGCGGCCGGCAACGAGCGCCTGGTACTGGCTTTCACTCCTGACCGCTGGAACTCTGGGCACCGCGATCGGAGACTGCACAGCCGAGCAACTCCATCTCGGCACGGGGTACGGCACGCTCGTGCTCGGCGCAATCTTTGCTGTTGTGCTTGCCATTGGGGGCCGATCGCGATGGACCACCAAGGCTGCTTACTGGATCCCGCTTATTGCCGTGCGGGCGGCAGGGACGACCGCGGGCGATTGGCTGGCGTTTCGCGACGACCCAGGATTAAACAACGGTCTTCATCTCGGCCTTCCTTTCAGCACGGCGTTGAGCTGCACCCTCTTTCTTGCAACTCTCTTCCTGTGGAAGTCCTCCGCCATCGAAAAACAACTTGCAAAGCCATAGCGCCCTCTACTTCGTAAGCGTACGCCGTGTCCCCTTGATGGTCTAAGAGTGTCCAATAGGTGTCCGCTTATTTTTTAGCGGACACCTATTGCGTGTGTCTTAGCTTGTTGGGGAAGGGGCTTGCAGATTCCATGGCAGCAGGTCGGCGATGCGGCTGATTGGTTGATCCGCGATCTTTGCGAGGACCGTGTTCAGATAGCGCTCCGGATTGAGCCCGTTGAGCTTTGCGGATCCGATGAGGGAGTACATGGCAGCGGCGCTTCGTCCGCCAGCGTCCGATCCGACGAACAGGAAATTTTTGCGGCCAAGCGCTACTGCACGCAGAGCACGTTCAGCGGCACTGTTATCGATCTCTAACAGCCCGTCATCGGCATAGCGGATCAGGGCGTGCCACCGCGAGAGCGCGTATCGGATCGCACCCGCAGTAGCGCTCTTCGCGGACAGTCTCGCCTGTGCGGTTTCCAGCCAGGCACGCAGTTCGGCGAGCAATGGTCTGGCTCTTGCCTGACGAACACTGAGCCTCCTGTCGGTTGGCTTGCCGCGGATCTCGTCCTCAATCGTATAGAGGGCACCGATGCGGTTCAGGGCTTCAGTGGTCGTTGGCGATGCGTGAACGATATGGATCTCATGGAACTTCCTGCGGGCATGGGCCCAACATGCCGCTTCGGTAAGCCCGTTGCGGTACAGATGCTGAAATCCTGCATAGGCATCGGCCTGCAGCGTTCCTTCAAAGCTGCTGAGGTGCTGGCGCGGATGCTCTCCCCTGCGGTCCTCCGAGTACGCGAACCAGACTGCCGGTGGAATCTCAACGCCGGCTGGTCGATCATCCCTCACGTAGGTCCACAGCCGTCCGGTTCTGGTCTTCCCGTTGCCTGGAGCGAGCACCGGCAACGGTGTGTCGTCGGCGTGCAGCTTCTGCCCGGCGAGAACATGCCTGCGGAGGGCGTCGACCAGTGGGCTAAGCAACTCACTGGCTGCGCCGACCCAACCGGCCATGGTGGAACGGGAGATCTCGACCTGCTGCCGGGCATAGATCTCGGACTGCCGGTACAGAGGTAGATGATCGCCAAACTTCGACATCAGGATATGAGCCAGCAGTCCTGGTCCTGCAAGTCCTCGCTCGATCGGCCGTGAGGGTGCGGGTGCCTCGACGATCAGGTCACATCCTCGGCAGGAGAACTTCGGCCGCACATGGCGGATCACCCGGAAGCTATCGGGGACGTACTCCAGTTGCTCGGAGATGTCTTCGCCAAACTGTCTTAGCTCGCCTCCACACTCCGAGCAACAGTCTGCATCGGGGGCATACGTCATCACTTCGCGCGGAAGGTGCTCTGGCAACGGCTTGCGTTCTGTTCGTGGCTTCGGCTCAGGCGTGGGAGCGATACGTTCGAGCTCCGCTGCTACCTCTGCCAAGGCGCTCTCTTCCTCTTCCAACTGGAGCTCCAGCTGACCGAGCTGGACAAGAATCTTCTCACTCTTCGCCCCAAAGATTACATGGCGCAGCTTCGCTACCATCAGCTTTAGGTGCTCGATGCGTTCACTGCGCGAGTGGAGTTCTGCGAACTGTTCAGAGAGTGCAGTTCGCTGGAGTTCGAGCTCGGCTCGTTGCAGCTCAAGCTCCGCTTCCATGCGTTCCAGCTCTTGCCCATGACCGGTCATGAGAGAGGAGAGCTGCTGTTGTTGCGCCAGATAGATCGCGATCAGCGCCTCACGGTCCAGGCTATCCAGATCAGTGATGGAGGCGCAATCCATGCCTGTAGTATGGCACTGATCCGGCGTAGTTACATCTATAAAAAACCGATGAATACTGGAGAATATGCCGATCTTCTATACGGCACTCTGCAGGGTCCAGGTTCTCTCGACGTGTCTCCAGTCGATCCCTTCGAGCAGCATCGAGAGCTGCGCCGGGGACAGTGAGACGGTACCACTGTCTGCCTTCGGCCAGACGAAACGGCCCTTCTCCAAGCGCTTGGCGAAGAGGCAGAGACCATCCCCGTCGAACCAGAGACACTTGACGATGTCACCTCTGCGTCCGCGAAAAAGGAAGACATGTCCGGAGAAGGGATGCAGTTCAAGAACAGTCTGCACCTGGGCGCTGAGGCCATGAAAGCCTCGCCGCATATCGGTGACGCCGGCAGCGATCCAGATCCGGGTACCTGCGGGTAGCTGGATCACCGGCTCACGCTCTTCAGAACCAGGCGGACCATCTCAGGATCGGCACCACGCTCTATCCGAATGATCGTTCTACCTGGGAGCTCAATATGAATCAAAGGGCTACTCGACTGCTGCTCGGCGACAACGACGGTCTCTTCAGGAGCAACGGTAGCAGGCTCAACCGGACTCGACAACGTTACGGGGAGCAAAGATCCAGCGCCCTCCATCAGCTCACCACGATCCCACGCCCGTCGCCACTTGAACAACTGGTTCGCGTTCAATCCGTACGAGCGAGCGATCTCGGCCACACTCGCACCCGGTTCCATCGTCAACTGCACAATCTGACGCTTCTCGGCGACACTCCGCCAATGGCGAACACGACGAACGTCACTCACCGCAGCCTCAATCATGACGCCATCATCACTCCTGAGGGCAATCCGCTACCAGATGGGAAGGGCGTACGCTTACTCTACTTCAGCAAATCTACAGATTCAACAACTAAGTTCTGACTCGGAGGAAGCATCCATGAAAACCACGATTTTCCACAATGTTCTTATGTCTTTTTCGGAGAGAAGTTCCGCCGCTCGTCACTTCTACTCACACATCGGTCTCGCCACGATACTGATCCTTACCTCATCATTGCCGCAGTGCATCTTCGCTCAAACATCCCAGGGTACCCTGATCGCAGTCAACCAAGCTGATTCAAACATCAGCATCGTTGACCTTAACGCTGTCAAAGAAGTAGCTCGTGTTCCGGAAGGCGTAGTAGCAGGTCATGAAGTAGCTGCGTCTCTAGATGGAAAAATCGCTTACGTTCCTATTTACGGCGATTCCAGTGTTGGGGATGCTGGAACGGATGGGAGGGAGCTGCTCGCTATAGATCTTGCCTCTCACAAAATTGTGGGCAGGCTTGATTTTGGTCACGGTGTCCGTCCACACTGCATCGTGATGAATCCGCGGGATGGTTTGCTTTATGTGACGACGGAGGTTGATCAGACGGTCACTATCATTGACCCCAAACTCCTGAAGATCGTTGGCTACATTCCGACAGGTCAAGATCAGTCTCATATGCTGGTGCTCTCACACGATGGCCGTTTCGGCTACACCGCGAACGTAGGGCCGGGCACTGTCTCAGTCCTAGACCTGAAGGCACGCAAGCTGCTTAGCGTAATCAAAGTGTCTGGCAACGTTCAACGCATCTCCATCACACCGGATGACCGCACGGTTTTTACCGCCGACCAGACTAGTCCAAGGCTCGCCGCGATCGACACCACGACGAACACCATAAAGCAGTGGATCTCTCTCCCTGCAGTCGCATACGGAACTGGGACCACACAGGATGGACGATGGCTGCTCGTGAGCCTCCCGAACTCCTATGGGGTAGCAGTGGTCGATTTGTACACGCAACAGATAGTTCGAACCATCTCCGTTCCCAAAGGACCGCATGAAGTAGTGATCACGCCTGACAATCGGACCGCCTATGTAGCTTGCATGAAGAGTGGTTACGTTGCCATGATCAATCTGTCTGATTGGTCCATCAAGGGACTTATCAAAGTTGGAAACAATGCCGACGGGATTGGTTGGGCATCATCGCAACAAGTCAACTAATCCAAGCTTATGGATCAGTGCCGATTCGAACGCTCTTCGACTATAAGCGTTACGGCGGGATCCTAGCTTTTTGAGTGGGTCGGAGGCTCCGGCCGGAGCGTCCGCACTTGCTAGTCTACTGTCCGTTCGCTAGGTTCCCGCTAAAGTACGAGCTGGTCAGTTACGGGGTGGCACTTCTCCCCTGAGGGTTATGTCGGAAATGATCCATGGCGCTTTGAGTTAGAGGCTTACCGCTGCATACTCTCGTGCGATCACGGCGCTGAGATTGGGGTTTCTCTATAGATCGTTTCACAAACGTTCATGTGTGCAGTTCACAGCGCCAGCCTCTCGGGTACAACCCGCAGCACCACGACGGGAACCGACCAGTAAAAACGTACAGGGTACCTGTATAATGTTCTGGAACGACAAGGAGGTTTTTTGTGTCAACAGAATTGAACAAATCAGTTGTGCTCCGCTTTAACCGCGAGGTCATACAAGAAGGAAATGAGGCTGTGTTCAAGGAGTTAATGGCAGACGGGTTCATTAATCATTCTGCTCCTGAGGGCACTTCAAAAGGCGCCGAGGGCATGTGGCATACCTTTCAGAACATTCTCAGACCGGCCTTGTCTGGCCTGCGGGTGGCGATTCATGATCAAATTGCCGAGGGAGACAAGGTCACCACTCGTAAGACGATCGTTGGAATCCACACAGGTGTCTTCCTGTCCATCGCCCCAACGCATAAAGAGGTCGCCATCGACGTTATAGATGTTGTGAGACTCGCGAATGGGCAGTATGCCGAGCACTGGGGTATCAATACGTTGTCCTCAGTCATTGCGAGCCTCAAATAAGCTACGAGGAGCTGTTTTTCGGAGCCTTGGCCAGAATTCGTTCAAGGGTATCCATCGCGGCGATGACTTGAGCGACTTCATCTGAGGTACAACTCTGCTGCAGGAGCTGGGCGATCCACAGCGCGCGGGCGCGTCGCTCCTGCCTCAAGAGCGATCTCCCCTTACCAGTGATGCTGACGATCTGGTTTCTGCGGTCGGTGGGGTCGGCGCTCTTCACGATGGTCCCTTCGATCGCGAGCTGCTCGACCACGACACGCATGCTCTGGTGCTTCACCGCACGTTGCTGTGCGAGCGCGGCTATACTCGCCGGTCCCTCGTTGTTGAGTATCCTTAGCGTCTCAACTTGTACCGAAGTGGGAGTTCCAGCCTGGTCGCGGGTGATGCGGACCCATCGGCTTATGAGCTGTCTCAAGCGATCTGCAATGCTCAACATCTCTTTCGATACGCTCTGCGTCGATCTGAGGTCGGACATGTCCAAAGTCTACTTCGTTGGACTTACAACCAAGCGTTCAGACCGAAACTATATAAGCATCAGCCACTGATCCCGCTCTTTCGTCAGGATACCGGCGTACGTTTGTCGTCAAGACACTGAAAATGACGACAGCGCAAGGTTGGTCATTGTTGCTGCTTCGCTTTCATGGCGGAGGCGAGCTCACGACAGCCGGTTCGCGCGACTTAGAATGGGTCACTGCACCAGACGTTAAAAATCTTACGCTAATGGGAAGTTCCGCTCTTAGCCCTCCACGATCGGCGCCCAAGCACCCCGGCCGAGGTGTCGATTCGCGCTAAGGTCTGTTAGCGCCACTTGAGATCCGAGAGGCTGATTGCTTCCGAGAAGTCGGCTCATGGTACCGGTCACTTCAAACGTACGGAGTGCCCTTGATCGCTGCCTGCACGCCTTTCGTACCTTGATCGACCAAATTAAGAAAGGTCTTCTTCGCCTTCTCGACATCCTTGTTCGATTCGTATACGCGATAGCCCTCGTTCAGGGCTACGGTCCATGTCGCAAGTAGCATCGAGGCTGCCAGGCAGGCCGCGGGATCGAGTGGGGGACGTTGCACAGATTCCGTGAGCGCCAGTCTCAGAACATCTGACAATTCGTCGCGTATGGTCCTGGCTCGGGCCTTAAGCGCTTCGCTCCCCCGAACCGTCTCGATGAACCTCTTGCTTCCATTATCGAAAAAGCGAACGTAGGGCCGTTCTTCGGCGATGGCTCGATGCGCAAAGAGTCGCAACGCTTCCACGGGAGCAATTCCAGGGTGCTTTTTCCGCAGGGCAGTCAATACGTCATCGCGCCCTGCCTGATCGAGGTGGAAGAACATGTCCTCTTTTCGGGCGAAGTGATTGAACACGGTCATGCGGGAGACGTCAGCGGCCTCGGCAATCTCGCCCATGGTTACCTGGTCGAAGCCATGCCTGATGAAAAGACCGGTCGCGACGTCGGAGATCTTCTGCCGTGTTGCGAGCCGCTTGCGAGTCTGTCGATTCACGATGATTCAGCCCCTTCCGTTTTAGTATACACAGTCTATAACTTGACATAGTATAAGTATGAAGCGGGGTGACTTAATGGGTACAGAGCAATTTGCGGGGAACCAGATAATGAAGGGGAAACAATCGAGCGTTCTCATCGTGGGAGCCAGCTTCGCAGGGTTGGCTACGGCTTGGTGGATGCACTGCCTCGGCTATGCGGTGACTATCGTCGAAATTGCAGAAAGCCCGAAGAGGGGCGGAACTCCCGTCGATATCAGGGAAGGTGTGATTGAGGTTGTGCGGCGCATGGGCTTGCTTGACCGCATCTGCTCCCAAGGTCTTCCGCCGCGGCCCATCAAATTTCTGAGTGCCGATGGGACACCTCTCGCGCGCCTCACAAGGACAGCGGACGACCAGAACAGCGCACAGGAGGAAGGATACGAGATCGAGAGGAACGATCTCCTCGACATGCTCCTCGACAAGGTGAAGGACGACGTTGAATTCCTCTTCGGGGACAGCATTTGGGGCCTGGAGGAGACCGATGAGGGAGTCGCCGTTACGTTAACGAGCGGAACGAAGCGATCTTTTTCTCTTGTGTTTGGCTGCGATGGGATTCACTCAGTGGTTAGAAAGATCTGCTTCGGTGAAGAGTCCTTGTTCTCGCTTTTCCTGCAGCACTATGTCTCGCTCACGATCGTGAACAAACTTCTGATTGAAGAGAACACCTCGCAGATGTTTAATCTACCGGGCAGGACCGTGATGCTCAATGCTTATAACGGCAAGACGGATATCGCGTTCTCCTTCTTCTCGGATAAGGAGATCGCCTACGACCGCCGTAACGTGGAACAGCAAAAGCTAATGATCCAGCAGCATTTCGGAGGTCGAGGCTGGAGAACACCGGAACTGCTTTTCGAGATGAACACCTGCGAAAACTTCTACTTCGATAAGCTATGCCAGATCCGGATGGAATCGTGGACCAAAGGCCGTGTCGCTTTGGTGGGTGATGCAGGATATTGCCCTTCGCCCGCGGCAGGAATGGGCGGTTCCATGGCAATTCTTGGAGCTGCAGCTTTAGCCGATGCTTTTCAGATGCATCCAGATGACTTCGGGACGGCGTTCCAGAAATATGACCGGAGCCTGCGCCCCAACGTTGAGCAGATTCAACGGCAAGCGGTCGAAATCGATCTCGCCATGTTCGCTCCGAGAACAGAGGAGGAGATTAAGCAGAGGAATGCACGCTTCAACGCGCATGAAGAAGCAGTTCAATAAACCTGAGAACAGGGAATCTTTGGCGGGTAGATACGTCTTCAGAAAAGTGCCTCCCGTCAGAAACTCTTCTGAGTTGGTGCAAAATCGCCAATGTGCTCACCGACAGGCCCCTCACGCTTTGTTGTGCAAACGAACCGTTTGTGCAACGAAGACGGTCGGCTATCCGTCTGAGACGCGCACGACAGCTTCTCTGTAACCGAATCGATGGTCAGAGTCCAGATGTTGCTTGAGTCAATGGAAGAGCTGCTCGGGAGCGACCTGCAACGATCCAGCCGATGAAGGCAAATACACCAACCAGTCCCCATCTTCATTGCCGGTCAGGGTACAGCAACATGATCCGCAGCCCGCTTCCCCACAGAAACATGACGAAGGCGGTGAAGCATACTGTGATCCGGTATCTTGTTCTGCTTTCACCCGCGACCAGGTCGAGCCTTGGCATCACCCTGCGCAGCAGCGTCCACAGCGCGACTAGGAGCAGCGCTGAACCCACCAAAAAGAGTGGCCACGGGGAAAGCTCGAAGCCCTCATTAAAGCGCCCTGTGTCGCCTGTCGCTATGAATGGGCCCATAAAAATGTATGCAACCAGTTCAGTCAGGTTCGCGACCACGAACCAGTACACTGCATAGAACGTGAGCCTGCGCCAGGTGGACAGGGGCCTTTGTAGAAAGTACAACCCGAACGCCGCGAGGAGCGCATGCATCAGCAACGGAATGCCGCCAATTACAGCTTCCGCAGGATGACCGGGAGATGGGAAAAGCCGATCGTACGGCACCCCTTCATCCCAACCAAGGATCGTCAGCGGATTGCCCCAGACCACGGTAAAAGGGGGTACGTGTATACCCCAGAAACCAGGCCGCTGTGCTGTGCGCGTGTTCGTGCAGGATGACAATCACTGTCTGCGCGGCGAAGTAGAGCGCCATGGTGAGCAGCACGAATTTGACTATTTCTGGGACGGAGTCAATTGATCGCCGCATCGTGCAAGTCTATCGAATCATTTGTTTGTTTAGTCCCCACAAGCGAACTTCACGACCGTTGGTGATCCTCAGCTCGGAGCGTTAGCGTACGATTTTTGACGTTTGGTGTAGTGACCCCTATTACGGCGCAGCCCTTAATTCGTGCCTCAAATGTCGGCTCACGCAGGACAGGGTGGAGGTCCGTTCCTTCCTGTCCTGCGTGAGCCTGAGTGTCTTATGCCCTCTCTTTTCACGGTCTTGGTTATGCTCAGGAGCCTAATAAAGCTGGTACTCGCCACAAGTACCGGGGCTTCAGAACTTCATGTTCGTTAGATCGCCGATCATACCTGGTCCGCTTGGATCCCACTTCAAGGTCTTGCGCGTCCATTCGCTTGACACTGGCATGTCCAACGTTACGAAGTGAGAGAACATGCCGAAATGCTCCTCTGCCCGCTCCGGAGGGATCGAAACCACCGGTACGTTAAGGCCTTTGCCAATTGCTTCCGCAATCTCCCGTAATGACACTCCCTCTTCCTGCACAGCGTGGAATGTGGTTACGCCAGGCCCTGTCTGTTCTAAAGCCAAGCGGTAGAGCCATGCCACGTCCTTCAAGGGAGCTGCAGCCCAGCGGAACGCTCCGTCACCGACGTAAGCTGAAACCCCCTTCTCTCGCGCGATCTGAATCAGGTATATGACAAGGCCCTGCTTATAGATGTCATGTATCTGCGACATACGGAGCACTCCAACGTGCACGCCTCGCTTTGCTACCGCTCGCGCGGCTTGTTCCGGTTTGCGCGGGATCACCGGTGAATCGATTGCAGGGTCGGTCTCCATGCGCACTTGTCCCGGCTTGCCGCTAACGATGGCGACACCCGAAGTCACCAGCAGCAGCTTGCCCGGCTCGAGTACCGCGCCCATCGCTTCTATTGCACTAATTTCCTTCTGCGCATTTTCGGCTAACTTCGACAAGTCTTGGTCGAACGCCAAGTTAATAACGGCGTCCATGCTGATTGCGCCACTGCGCAAACTGTCCAGATCTTCCATATCACCGCGGTGTATTTCGGCCCCTGCTCCCGTCAGCTGCTCAGCGCCAGCTTCGCTGCGGGTCAGTCCACGCACCCTGTGGCCTGCGTTGATGAGTTCTCTTACCAATTCTTTGCCGATAAATCCTGTCGCTCCGGTTACAAATACACGCATGAACATGGCCTCCTCGACCATGACTCCATGATGGAAGCATCGGCTACCATAGTAAAGACGAGGATCTATCCTATGATAAAAACTGGCACCATGAGCGTGGAGACGGACCCCGACTGGACCCTTGGAAAGTTTCTCCAGGATCGACGGGCGAGACTCGATCCAGCTTCTTTCGGCTTCTCTTCCACCCGCCGTCGGACCCCCGGTCTGCGGCGGGAAGAAGTTGCAGAGCGTGCGAACATCAGTTCCGCTTGGTATGTTTGCCTAGAGCAAGGACGGGGAGGAGCAGCTTCGGCTGATGTTCTCGATAATCTTGCGCGCGCACTTCTGTTGACCGATGCCGAGCGCGAACATCTGTTCCTCATCGGACTGGGGAGAGCGCCGGAAAGTCGCTACAAGCGGGCCGAGGATATTGAACTTCGATTGCAACGGGTGCTGGACAAGCTCAGTCCTGCGCCGGCGTTCATTAAGACGGCAACCTGTGATGTCGTGGCTTGCAACGAGGCTGCGAAGCTCATCTGTCCCAACCTTAGACACGATGTTGCCGGAGAACGGAACACGCTGCGAATGCTCTTCGTCGATCCAGACGCTAAGACTCTGTATTACGACTGGGAAGCTGTTGCGCGATTGGCTGTCGCAGGCTTCCGCGCAGACGTGGCGAGGGCTGGTGCTGTGACTGAGGTCGCTGCAATGGTTGATGAACTGTCGCGTTTCAGTCCCGCCTTCAAAGCAATATGGCAGGACAATGCCGTGTCTAAAGTAAGTCACACCGCAAAGGACATGCAGCATCCAAGTTTGGGCAAAATGAGCTTCGAGGTCTCAAACTTCGCCGTAGACGGACGCCAGGATCTCACGATGATGGTTTTCATGCCGGCAACTGAAGAGATGGCGGAACGGATTATGCGTATGGTTGCTAGTGATGAAAGCGGTTCATACCATTCTTCGCGAATGCCACCGCCGTATAAATGAAATTCGCAAACGACTGACGCTCATTGGAAGATTGAGCTAAAGCGTGTCATCGCCGGCGTAGCCTGCGCAACAACCGCCAAGAAATCGAAGACCAAATGGGCATAGTCGCTCGCTCTATGAACGACGCGCCGTCGGAAGCATTTCTGACGATCTGCGCTTTTACACGAGCTTCAACGCTGTGCTCGCGCTTGCCAACACCTCCTTGCGTGCAAGCGGGTATCGGACTACTAATCAGCAAGGGCACCATACCCGCACCATCGAAACTCTCGAGTACACCATCGGAGCTGACGCGAAGCTGATTCGCAAGCTGCTCGCCTTTTCTAAGAAGCGAACTGTGGCCGGCTACGATTCTGCGGGATCCATCTCCAGTCAGGAACTGAACGACATCCTCGCACAACCGATGAACTTCGCCATACTGTTGGAACATGGCTGGAAAAACAATGGACTACGTCCGGTAAGCCTGCTTATGTATAGTCGGTTTATTAGCGCCGGATAGAAATGTCCTACCCGGGGGTGCGGACGAAAACTTGGACCGGCTTCTTTTTATGCTGCGAGCCCAAGGCTTTTGCGGTACTCCATAGGACTGAGTGAGCCGAGCGAGATTTTGATCCGCTTTTCGTTATACCAGCGGATGTAGGAGTCAACCAGCTCGATGAACTGGTCGATGGTTGTCGCCTGCCAGTTACGAGGATAGAACAGCTCTGTTTTCAGCCGTCCGAAGAAGCCTTCACAGGCCGCATTGTCTGGCGAGCATCCTTTGCGCGACATGGACCGGGTCAGCTTCGCATCGCTGATGCGTGAGAGCCATCCCGGCCAGCGATAGTGGGCACCGCGATCAGAGTGGACAACAGGCCGATCGTTGCTGTGGGTCACCTTCTCGATGGCTGCATCCAGCATCGCATTGACAAGCTCAGCCTCGGGATGTGTGCCTATTGTCCAGCTAACGACCAGACCGTCGAAGCAGTCGATCATTGGTGACAGATAAATCTTACCGGCCGGGATATGGAACTCAGTGATATCGGTAAGCCATTTCTCATTCGGAGCCGTCGCCTGGAAGTCGCGGTTGATAAGATTCTTCGGCGCAGGGCTGATCTCTCCCAGATAGGAGCCGTAGCGGCGACGACGCGGGGTGGAAACGGCGAGGCGCTCTTCCTTCATCAAACGCCGCACGACTTTCTCCGAAATGAAGACTTGCTGCCGCGAGAGAGCCGCTCGCATCCGGCGATAGCCATAGCAACGATGATTGAGTTCAAAGAGGCTCGTGAGGACACAGCGCAGGTCAGCGAATTTATCAGAAGCCCGCTGCCGCGCACGGTGATAAAAGTAGGAGCTGCGGGCAAGTTTTAATTCGGCAAACAGTTCTGAAAGCGCGTAGGTCTGTCTCAGGGCATCAGCCAGCAGGGTCTTCTCCTGATTGCTCAGAAGCTGCGGATCGACGCCCAGACCTTTTTTTAGCAGTTCATTCGCCTTCTTCAAAATGTCGTGTTCAAGCTGCAATCGCCGGATGTCCTGTCGAAGCAACTCGACTTGCCGCTCCAGTTCTCTCTTTTCAGGGGCTTGTGGTGAATCGTCGTGGCGCTTCATCGATGCAGGAACCTCGCGACCAAGTATCTTGTTTTTCCAGTTGTATAACGTTGGCCTGCTCACGCCTACCCTCTGAGCAACTTGCTGTGCACTCTCCCCTCGAGTGCAGAGTGCGATGACTGCCGCCTGCTTTATCTCTGAAGGGCGAGAGACGCTCCCGGCCTTGCCGGTGACGCGTCTCCTGGACTCGGGGGACAACTCATCAAGCCAGGCCGGGAGCTGTCCTTTTCCCGGATATCCCAGCGCCCTCCGCGTGAAAGCAAGACAGCGGCCGTGGTTCAAGTAGTGAGCAACTGCCATGGCCTTCTGTTCGGGTGAGTACTTCGGCTTGGAGCGCACATAGCCAGCCGGCAAATCATGACGTTGCTGGTACTCCTCATGCCAGCGCTTGAGAGCTCTTGTGGTTGGGTAACCTAACTGAAGAACAGTAGCAGCTGCCCGCTTTCCGAACGTGACGTAGAGCTCGACCGCTCGAATGCGATCTTCATACGAATACATGGACGACCTCCTGGCCAGTCCAAGTTTTCGTCCGCACCCCCCCTAGCCCGATAGAAGTGTCCCAAGTACTCTCCTAGGTCTGGCCTGGGAGACGGATGTTTATGGGATGGGTGCTGATGAGCGAACGGGACGTACGGCGCATCGAGGTTTTGACGGAAGTGCTGTCTGGCCGGCGGACGATAGCTTCGGCTGCGGTCGTGCTGGCGATCACCGCGCGGCAGGTCAACCGGCTGCTGATCCGGTTTCGAGAGGACGGTGGGGGTGGGCTGATCCATAAGGGTCGAGGTCAGTCCTCGAACCACAGCATGAGCGCTGGCGTTCGTGAGTACGTGCTCGATCTCGTCAAGTCGAAGTACGCTGACTTCGGGCCAACGTTGGCGACTGAAGTTCTGCTTGCGAAGCATGACCTCCAGGTTGGCCGCGAGACCCTGCGATCGTGGATGTTGGAGGAAGGTGTCTGGCAGTCCCGCAAGCAACGCAGAAGCTTCCACCAGCCTCGCCTTCGGCGGGAGAGCTATGGTGAGCTGATCCAGATCGACGGCAGTGACCACAGGTGGTTCGAGCAGCGTGGGGAGCCATGCACGTTACTGGTCTTCATCGACGATGCCACGAGCAAGCTGATGCAACTGCGCTTCGTGCCCAGCGAGAGCACAGACTCTTACTTCGCCGCGCTCAAGGGTTACGTGAACGAGCACGGCTGCCCTGTCGCATTTTACTCCGACAAGCACACTGTCTTCCGCGTCAACAAGCCGGATGCGAAGGGCGGCTCGGGGATGACGCAGTTCGGCCGCGCCCTGGCGGAGCTGAACATCGAGATCCTTTGTGCGAACTCAAGCCAGGCTAAGGGCCGTGTGGAACGAGCCAACCGGACGCTCCAGGATCGTCTTGTGAAGGAACTTCGGCTTGAGAACGTCTGCGACATGGACACTGGCAACGCCTTCCTGCCCGAGTTCATGAAGCACTATAACGAGAGGTTTTCACTGTCCGCGGTGAAGGCTGAGGATCTGCATCGCAAGCTGAACGTGCAGGCTCCTCGCCTGGCCGACATCCTGTGCCATCGTGAACAAACGCCATGTAGGCCAGCAGCTCAGCCTGGCCTACGATCGCAGGCAGATCATCCTGGAGCGAAGTGCTCTAGCGGATGGCTTGGCAGGTCAGTATGTCGAGATCTATGACTTCGCAGATCGGCCGCTTGAAGTGCGATGGAAGGGTCAACTGCCTCCCTATCGCATCTTCAGCAAGGATCAGCGTGTCAGTCACACGGCAATCGTCGAGAACAAGAGGTTGCGACATGCACTCGCTACGGTGAAGGCGCAGCAGGATCTCAAGCGCTTGCCCGAGATCCTGACCAACAGTGACAAGAACGGATACAAGAAACGACCGCGCCAGGTTTATGGGCCTGACCACAAAGAAAAACTCGCGGACGCGCCCGCGGTGGAAATGACGGCCTGATGGGAAGGGAGGAAAACAATAAAGCCGTTTCCCTCCCTTCCCACAGTCCTTGGAAATCGCAAGTGCAGCGATTTCACACATTCCCACCGCACCGACTACTACGAGTTATCAGAAGGACCTATACTGACATTTCTATCCGGCGCCCACAGAGACATTCCTATCGGGCGCCAACACGGTTGTCGATGTCGGGTTGAATTGACCTCCAGGTCTATTTTCCAAGAAAGAAGTCAGGCATCAATTCCATTTCCGCTTCGTTCATCTGAAGGCCGGATGCAGTCTTGCAACCCGCAGTTTGGCCAGCCTGCAAAAATGGCGTGTCACCATGCCCAGCTACAACGTAAGCTTTGGTCTTGGCCGTTCTTATGAAGGGTGTCAGAGTTATGTATCCACTTAGCATTATGTGGATACATAACTAAGTTGGTGCGGCCTGGTTTGCGAGTGTGATGTTCCATGGCAGCAGGTCGTTGATCCTGCTGATGGGATGGTCGGCGATCCGATCGAGGACATGGTGGAGATAGAGCTCGGGGTTGAGCTTGGCCGAGCCGAGCAGCGAGTAGATGGCGGCGGCCCGTTCTCCGCCGGCGTTCGACCCCGCAAAGAGATAGTTCTTCCTTCCGAGCGCGACGACGCGCAACGCGCGTTCGGCGGCGTTGTTGTCGATCTCCAGATGCCCGTCGTCGCCGCAGCGGACTGATCCGTCGAGTGCGGAGATTCAAGACGCTGAAGACCGCCTATGCGACTATCATGGGATTTAAGGTGATGCGTGCCTTACGTAAGGGCCAGGCGGCGATCTTCAACCTCACACAAGACATCCGAGGCGAGGCGCGCATCGTCGAACGCGCCTTCGGGATCGGTGCCAGTACGCTCGCCGAGGCCGTCGCAGTTATCACGGAACAGCTTGAACTCCAACCCGCCTGACGTCCAGATCAAACGCCACCCCCGGGACGCCCCCTGTTCATGCCTATTTCTTGCAACAGAGTCGTCGTGGCCGTCACCGGCAAGATAGCAATGCGGATCCCGATCCACAATCATGACGGTCAAAAAAGACTCGGCGACTGCCGAGAAACGGCGGTCGCCTATCAGCTGGAAGGTTTAGAACGAATAGCGCAATGCTAGCTGCATGGTTCTCATAGGGCGTGATGTGCCGGTCACAGCTCCGAGTGACGTGCTTGAAACTGCAATCGAGCCAGGTAAGCTAAATTGAGCGTGGTTCAGAGCATTGAATGCCTCCGCTCGGAACTGCAATTGTTGAGTTTCGGTAAGGAGGAAGCTCTTGTCGAATCCGACATCGAGATTATCGATACCTGGTTGACGAACACCGGCGCGTCCTCCCAAACCGTAGGTGAACGGTCCAGTTTGAGCGAAGCATGCTTTGTTGAAGTATGCCGTATGGCTCTTCGTAAAGTCTGTCGTAGGATCGCAAACTTTCTGCGCAAAGAGGGTTTCGTCAGTGCCCGTGTCAGCACTGTTGCTTTCAGTGATACTCACTGGCAGGCCTGACGCGAGATGATAGATTCCCGTAAATTCCCAGCCCTCGATAGCCAACCTTGACAAGGGCTGATTCGACTGCAGGAATCGCTGTCCCGGTCCGAACGGAAGCTTGTAAATGCCACTCAGAACAAAGGAGTTGGTGCGATCCCATGCTGCGGGCGCGTAATTCAGTTGCGGATTGTAGTAATCCGTTATCGGGTTGCGGTCCCCGTCGGCGAGATCCATTGACCTGGCCCAGGTATAACTTGCAAGAAGCCGCGAACCACCTTCAAAACGCCCATCAATCTTCGCTTGCAACGCGTTGCTGTTGGAACTTCCTTTGTTGTATTGACCGAAAACGTCGCCGATGTATGTGTAAGGCCGAAGGTTGAATTTTGTTGTGGTTGTTCCCGGCGCAATGGCGTTTGGTTGATTTGCATTGAGGCGAATTGACTCGTGCCGACCAATCTCGCCGGCGTATCCGACGGTGGCCAAGAACGTTTTAGCAAATTTCTGATCGATGAATAGGTTGAACTCCTGCACGTTCGTGTCGGGCATGTGCAAGGCCAGGGTTTGAGGAACCTGGCCGGCAGCCGATGGATTCGCGACAAAGACGTTTTGAATTGGTGTTGGATTGGTGATCTGGAAGGTTGGAGCTTGAGGGATAAAGTTTGGTGCATGGGCGAGGAGGAACTGAAGGAAGTTGTAGGGCGGCTGCGAGAAGTAGATTCCTGCGCCTCCGCGAACAACAGTCGAGGGAGTGGCTGCCCATGCAAAACCAACTCGAGGAGCCCAATCGTTATAGTTGGTCTGCCATGTACCCGGGATGTTTTGATTGGTGGGAAGGTCGTAGATGCTGGAGTGTCCGGAGGCGTCATTGGGAGGATTGTCAAACTGGTAGCGCAGACCAAGGTTCAGGGTCAGGCTGGGAAGGACTTTCCAGTCGTCTTGAAAGAATCCAGCGGCTTCGGTCTCGTGAAACTTTCCGGCTGTCGTTCCGGTCGCGCCAGTGGCGCCGGAGGGAAAGCCCAGGAGAAAATCGGCGAGTGAGTTTCCGGTGTTGGTCTTGCTCTGTGTGCCACCGGTAAACTGCGAGGTAAACAGTCCATTGAAGGTATAGCTACCGTTGTTCGCGATGACCCAGTTTCCGTCGAAGCGTGTGACGATCAATTCTCCGCCGAAGAATAGCGAGTGTTTGCCGATAATGTAATTGAGCTGATCGACTCCCTGGAAACGGTTCTGGATGGCACCCTGAGGAGCGTAAGGATAACCGGGGCTGATGACTGAGGTGAGATTGATATACGGCGGAGCCCATTGCTGCGGAAGAGGTGCCAGGTTCTTCAGACCGAATGCCTGATCGTAATTCTCTGCGCCCGCTCCCTGAATGGTTTCGAAGTAGTTTGAGCGGTTGTATCCAAAACGTGCGGAGTTGACGAGTCTTGATGAAAAGGTATGTGTTTCTTCTCCAAGTGCGTTGACCGATTTTCCTTCATAGATTCGTCCGAAGAGGTTCGGAACGAGCGTGGGGTTGGTGGTGGGCATGTCTGCGTAGCCGAACGCTCCGTAGACCTGGTCTTTCTGTGAGAGTGCCACGTCTACTCGACCCAAATATTCGTTGTTCGTAATCGTTTGTTTCAATGGGATTTGGTAGTTGACATTAAGCGCGGTATTCAGCGGGATGTTTGCCGCTGGAAGGTACTTGAGATACTGAACGGCAAAGGCATTGAACGCAGATGGTCCTCCAGGGATCGCATTCTTGCCGGTTTCCGTAAGATACGAGAGATTGCTTCCCGTAGTCGCGCTGTAGCTTGTCGGATCGTATAGGGTTTGCTCTCCAGTAAAGTCGCCCTGAAGCTCGGCCGCAGTCGGCACACGGTAAAGCGTTTGTGTTGTGTTCTGATCGCGCAGTCCGGAGTAATCGAAAAAGAAGAACGCACGATTCTTCCAGATTGGACCTCCGAGGTTGGCTCCGAAGAGGTTATAGCGCAATGGGGTCTTTGTCTGTGCTGATGCCGTCAAGTTGTACGACTTCGCATTCAAATCGTCGTTCTGTAGAAAATCGTATGCTGTGCCGTGGAACTTGTTCGTCCCGCTCTTCGTTGTGATGTTGATAATCCCTGGCTGACGGTAACGGGCATCAGACCCATTTGTTTGGACGTTGAGTTCGCTGATGGATTCGGCGGAGGGCAGGATGTTCGCTGTCTGTGTGAGCAGGGTGACATTCTCAACGCCATCCTGCAGATAGCCGGTCTCTTGGTCTAGGGCACCGCCTAATACGATAGAGTTGCTCGTATTACCGAAGAACTGAGCAGAAGAAGTGCTAACAGAAGGGTCGCTGCCGGGAGAGACGCCGGGCTCCACGCTTGCGAAGGCCAATGGATTGCGACCGCTTACGGGGAGTTGTTCGAGCTGGGCAGTACCGAGGATGCCGCCAACCGTATGGCTCTCGGTCTGGAGATCCAGGCCCCCTTGAGCGGAGACGTCCACTTGTTGATTAGTCCCGCCCACGGAAAGATGGAAAGACCGTTCGACTGTGCCGCCCACGGTGACATCGGCTGTTTGGGAAGTCGGCTGAAAACCCGTAACTTCAACCGTGACCTGATAGTGACCGGCAGGCAGGGATGGGATCACATAGAGACCGCCGGTGTCACTCGCGGTAGAACGTGTGACGCCGGTGTCGACATTCTTTACAACGACTTTGGCACCCGGCACAACCGCTCCCGAGGGGTCAGTGATCGATCCGGCTACGCGGCCCAAGTCGACTTGAGCGCTGAGTTGTGAGCAGATGAGAAACACGAAGAGAAGGAGAAAGAAGACGGATTCTAATCGGAATCCGAAGGTCATCCGTCCCGGGACGGCTTCTAGCCTCTGGGTACGTTTCGTGCAGTACAAAATTGCGTGCATAACTGATCTCCTAAGGTTCCGAAAGATTTCCGGTAGCTCGAGGGTGCGGGATATCGCGTCATGTGAGGAAGTCAGCGCGAGGTGAGCGCCCCTCCGGAAAATGAGGGATTTACAAAGGTGAGCAGTTGCGATCACCGTATTATGTCCTTTATAATCAATATTATGGACGCTTTCCCGACTCGGTGACAATACGGTTAATATTTGCGAAACACCGGCGTAGTAGGGTCTAAGTGATACCAAATTCGTGCGTCAGTGGTGCCTTGAGGGTGGAGAATGATAAGCGCAGAGGAGCACTCGGAAAAGTCGGTTGGGGCTGCGCGACCAGTGCCGGTGTCCACCGCACAGACAGTTGACCGCGGACTTGTGTCCTCGCAACTCAAACGGATCATTTCAAGTCCGGAGTTTTTTCGGTCCGAGAGGATGTCATCATTCCTGACGGAGGTCGTCCAGGCGACTCTCGCTCACGAAAAGGCTAGGCTAACAGAGCGAAGTATCGGCGAGACTGTGTTCGGGAAGGAGCACGGATGGGACCCTCGCGCCGACACGATTGTTCGCAGTGAAGCGCGCCGTCTCCGTCGAAAGCTTCGGGAGTTCTATGCGGGAACTGGGGCAGACTCCACCGTCTTGATCGATCTTCCTCTTGGGAGCTATGTGGCGACGTTCGCTTCGATTGCGACGCCACAACGCGAGGAACCTTTGCAAAGGGCCGTTGAACCGGAGCCTCTAACGACACGGCCACCGACTTCCCTGCGCAAGCGGTGGCTCTTTATCGGTTTGATCGCACTCTTCGTACTAATGCTTGCGATAGGTACAGGTGTCCAGCTGTCCAGGCATCCGGCGAGTGCTGGAGCCGCTGCGTTCAGCATCGTCCCTTTCGCCAATGAAATCGGTGAAGAGTACAGCCCAGCGGTATCGCCTAACGATGACGTCATAGCCTATGTCTGGGACGGAAACATTGGAAAAGCCAACATCTACCTGAAGAATGCTGACGGCTCCCAGCGTCGGAAGCTAACGAGTGATGACGGGGAGTATTACCTGCCAGCATGGTCACCCGACGGCAAGCAACTCAGCTACCTGAGGCTCAAAGACGAAAAGCTCGATCTGATGGTGCGAGATTTGCGGAGCGGATCGGGACACTTGGTTGCTGGCATCCGCCGGGAGATGGGGAGATGGTCGTCGGATAGCGGACCGTTGCTAGGCAACATTGGTCCTGAATGGAGCAAGGACGGCAAATCGGTTTACGTAGCAGATCGGCAATTTTCCGACGGTGGCGTCGGAGGAATCTATCAGATTGATATTGAGACCGGCGCTCGAAAACAAATTACATCCGCGCCCGGCGAACAGAGGGACTTCGCTCCGCGGATGTCTCATGATGGTCACACGTTGGCATTCGTAAGATATTTCTCGCACGGTCACGGCGAATTGTTTATCGCCCCAGCCTCCGGAGGAACTCCAACTCAACTGACGAACGATGTTCGCGACATCCAAGGAATTAGCTGGAGCCGAGACGGTAGATCGATTATCTTCTGCTCGAACCGGCGATCCTTCTTCCAGTTGTGGTCAATTCCGACAGCGGGGGGAACCCCAGTCCTCTTGCCAACCAATACAACATCCGCGACAAGTCCAGTAGCTTTCCATCAATCGAACCGACTCGCATTTGTCGATGCTAGTGAAAACTGGAATGTGTGGCGGTATCCGGTACAAAAAAGATTTCTTGGGGCAGGCACGCTACTAATCTCTTCATCCGGCCGGAACCATGACGCTCGCTTTTCCCCCAATGGAAGAAGGATCGCCTTTATTTCAGACCGTTCCGGGACATTGGAGATTTGGACTGCTCTGGCGGATGGGTCGTCGGCGAAGCAACTCACCCACTTAAACGGGGCATGGGTCAATTCGATTGCGTGGTCGCCAGACGGGAGCAGAATCGCATTCGACGCTCGGCCTCATGGTCACGCAGCAATCTACGATATCCCGGTCAACGGAGGGGATATGGAAGTGATTGATGATGCCGGCGTTGAACAACGAATGCCTGGCTGGGCGTCGAGTGGAAAGTCAGTTTACTTCAATTCTGTCAAAGACGGTGCCGTGGCCATCTACCTGAAAGACCTAGTAGCAGGAACGACTGTCCGGGTGAGTGAACACGAGATGTACACGGTCGCCCAGTCGCCGGATGGAAAGGAGTTGTACTACAGCGACCGTTCCGGCCATCTCTTTGAAGCGAACCCCGACGGCACCGGTGCTCACCCGTTGAACATAACGGCATTCCCTGTGAAAAGCTGGGCTCCGACTACGCACGGACTCGTTTATTCGACTGAGGGCGCAAGCGCCGGAACCTTCAAAATCTGTGTCTTCGAGAACGGCAATGTAACGGCTCTCGGAACTCCTACGGGTCCACTGGTCACCAATGATCCCGATGTCAGTCTTTCGCCGGACGGTAAGTGGTTGCTTGTGGCTCAGCAGGATCAAATGCGCAGCGACATCAAGATCCGAATCCCTTGACACGCCGGGTGTTCCTCTAAAAACGCCACGTCGCAATTCCAGAGGGGCGCTATCGGATCGGCAATTTAGATGGGGTCATCTTCCGCACCAAAGCAGAGACCAGCTCGTACTGATCGCTCGCTAGATAGTCCACGCCATCTCGAATGGAGTCGATCCAGCGCAGACCGGCGGCATCGAGGCTCGGGAAGTTATAGCCGGCGAACCAGCCATTCGTATCCTGTTCGGTTTTGCTCGCACCGTCCAGGGTGTAGAAGCGAATCCAGAGTCCTCGGGCATGAGCCTGAGCAACAAACGATCTTAGTCGCGCATTCTTATCCGGGGTCCATGCCGTTGCGTGTGGCTGCCCTTCCGGTTCGATCACGATCCAAGAGTTGTTCCACCAGCGACGGTAATTCGATGCGTTCTCCGTCTCGATTTTGTTCGCTGGAGCTGCCAGGTCATGCACATCGCTGTGTACGGCACCGAACGTCAGCAGCTTGCCGCCTACCGGGATTTCGTCGTAGAAGACCTTCTGCTGCGCGTCCGATGGGCCGTTTAGCACGAGAATCGGACCGACGGTCAGAACTTCAACATGCGAAGCGTCGTTTGTGCGCGTCGCGCTTGTCAGCCACGCCTGATACTTAACGAGCAGCTCGTGGATCGCTCTCAGGTGCTCCGGCTCCTCCGTCTTGATGTCCAAATTGAGCGTGATGATCGGCCAGTGGGAGTGGTTCGGATTGCGCGTCGCAGTTTCTACCAGCGGACGCACACGCTCGAAGAAGTACTGCACCATCCCTGGTTCGCTGCCGTTGACTGGCTTTCCATGAGCAACGACCGAGCGTCCCGGTAGGGACGGATCAGGACGATACCAGAAGAGATCTTGCTCGATCGCTACTGGCGTTCCTCCTGCCAAGGCCCGATCAATCCGGTCACTCCACAGCCCTGCGTATGGGTAACAGTTGTGCGCATCCGGCGTGACTACCGCACCAGGCCTCGATTGAGCGATCGCATCGCCCCAGTATAACGCTGCTGTGACAAGGGCGGCACCAAACTTTAGAGCGAAACCTACTCTCATCGCTTCTCCTGAGTCCTCAGATTACAACGTTCTTGCAGAGTGGACCCATTACGTTCTGTAAAGTTAGCAGTGTGGCCGAACGGCGACCGCAAGTAAAGAACGTTACTGCCAGCAGCAGAGAACTCGCTGCTTATTCTGGCGCGGCTCGAAAGCCCAACAAGACCCTCTCGGAACAAAGCCAGAACTGCACCCTGAGCGACGCCTAGAACAGGCTTTCTTTGAGGGACTTCGCATTCATTAGATTTTCACTTAGCGATAGTAACGGTCCACGCTTGCAAGTTCTTGAAAGCACTGCATCGTGCGCAGAGAGAGGAGGATCACTCACTCTTCATCGGGCCTTATCTCACCTGTCCCTCACTTGTTTCAGGGCTACAAGGGGTGCAGGATCACAGCGTAACCTCCTCCGCTTATCACCAACCGCAGCATAACCAACCAAGGAGAATGCATGTTCCGAGATCGCTGCCTTCATCTGTCAAGAACCGTTCAGGACGCGAAGAGACTCACAATTATTCGAAGCGTCCGAGGGTCAAATAAGTCACTATCCGGTTTCTACCCCGTCTGTATGACGGTCGGTCTGCTATGCGTTGCGCTGTTTTGCCGCTCGTCCGAAGCACAAACGCGAAGCTACTCCTACAACCCTAATCATTTGGATGCTATTAGAGTCATCGAGGCGATGAAGACACCTCACTCCGATCTAACGCTCATGTCCGCTCATCGCGGCCTTCACGCAATCCCGGGAGACAATCCAAACGTCCCAGGAGTGCCCGAAAATTCGCTCGCATCTATTGCCGCTGCCGCACGGGCCGGACTCGAGGTGCTTGAGCTTGATGTTAAGCAGACATCTGATGGCCAGTTGACCTTCAGTCACGACAAGACCTGGGGCCGTCAAGCAGTATTTACAAGCGGGGGTCCTGGTTCGATATTCAATCCCTTCACCGATCCGGCAGGGCAAACCGCCTTCAACCCCCTGATAACGAGTATGACGATGGCGCAAACTCAGGCAAATCTGCTCTTGCGCGATTCTGTTTCTTTACTCTATCCCAGCAATCCGGAGCCTCCGCCGACGCTCCAAAATGTCATCAATTTCTATAACGCGAATCAAATCCAAACTGTCTTGGCATTTGACATCAAAGACGCGGCAACATTCCATCTGGTATGGAATGCGATAAATGGCAACAGCAAAACAAACCAACAACAACAGATGGACTTTCTCGGCCGTCCTTTTAGGCAGGATGTTGTATTCAAGATCAGTGGAAATCTTTATCCGACACCCCAGGCCTTCCATAACGACTTCGGAGCGGATGCTCCATACCTCAACATGTGGTGGATCTATAACACAAGCGACATCGATCCATCATCGCCGTTCGGCGGCGGTGAACAAGCTATCACCAACTCTTTAAACAGCTTCTATCAGGACACCACACTCAGCACGATCTCGGCGGAAATTACCCAGAAACAATCTGGGGGTATCCTCGATACCATGAGGACGACGAATATCGCTCAGGGAAGATCTGTTGCCGAATTTAGTCCTACCGGAGACTACTTCGACCCGAATGATCCTACGCATACTGCGCGTTTCTTCAGTTCACAAAATGGTTCTTGCTTTATTACTTACGATGGCGTTCAACAAACCTGCCAAACTCTCAACATGTTTCACTATAGTTACCCGGGTGGCACACCTGCCGACACTGCTGACACTCGCAGCGACTTGAACTTCGTGGTCGGTAAGAACTTCAACATTATCACCGCTGACTCTGCTGCGGGTTGGGCCGCTCAGCTTGCAGGTTTAGGTCTTCGCAACTTGAGTTATATGCAAGAAAATGGCTACTCTGATGGAAATAACTGTAGTGGTGTCAATGGCGCAGTTTACCCTGGCTGCAATGCTGACGGTACGACCCTATATACCCATTGCATTGCTGAAAATCAAACGTGCAACTTCGCTGGCACGCGGGTAGTCGCCTTCGGCGCGAATGGTAAATATAACTACCTGACGGTGACAAACACCACCGCATGCAGTGTTAGTGCTTTCGGGGATCCTACTCCCGGCTTGACCAAGGCTTGCTACTACAGTCCCGCTCTCGGTCTTCGGGGCAACCATTCGCAACCAGGCGTCTACTGCGCCGACGAAGGCGGAACTTGCACCTTCAACGGAGTCGCGATCGGAGCCCTTGGCTTGAGTGGAAGTTTTGCCTCGATCGCCGGCTTCCAAAACTCATTTGCCTGCAGCGTCTCGACCTTCTACACCGACCCGGCTCCAAATCACGCGAAAACCTGTTACTACCAACTGTCATCCGGAAACCTTTACGGGGGACCCGCTGGATATGTCTTGTGTGCACAAGAAAATCAAACATGCAGCTATGCAGGCCCGGGGAGAATAGCCTTCGGCGCAAATGGACATTTCAATTATCAAACGCTGAGCGGAGGCACGCCATGCAGTGCCTCTGTGTTCGGTGATCCGAATCAGGGAGTCGTCAAGGCTTGCTATTATCAATTCGACATCCCCATTCCACAATCTGCAAGCTCGGGGTCGACAGGAAGTTCCAGCGCTCCCGATTTCGGGCCAAATGTGATTGTGCTCGACCCTACGATGTCAGCCGCTTCTATCAACGCCACGTTGAACTCGCTCAATCAGGAGACACAGTTCAGTACGAATCGTCATGCGGTTCTACTGAAGCCGGGTAACTACGGAACAGCTTCCAGTCCGGTGGTCGCACAACTAGGCTTCTACGAGCAAATCTCAGGTCTAGGACAGTCGCCGACTAACGTCAGCGTGACGGGCGGTTTCGGTGCGGATCAACTGATTTCCGGCAATATGACCCAGAACTTCTGGCGCTCGCAAGAGAACATGGCTGTGAGTCCCGCGGGTGGGTTGACAGCAAACGTGTTGGATTGGGGCGTGTCTCAGGGTGCGTCTCTTCGACGAATGCTGGTCTCTGGCGGCTTATGGTTAGCGAACTCTGGAACGATCGGTTCCGCTTATCCGTGTCAGGAAGCAAGTGGAGGCTTTATTGCTGACTCGCAATTAGGCAGCGGTGGAAACGGTGTAAACGCCTGCTCTCAACAGCAGTGGTACACGCGCAATACTTACCTCGTAGGCGGTTTCAACAATTACGTGTGGAACTTTGTCTTCTCGGGTGATACCGGAATCGTGCCCGCTCAATCGTATCCAGGTGGACCAGCTGGCGCGGTTAATGTCACCAATGTCGCGACAACGCCGGTAAGCAGGGAGAAACCGTTCCTATATCTCGACATCAACAATCTGTATAACGTGTTTGTACCAACAGTCCGCACGAATTCCACTGGAACGAGTTGGGCTGGCGACGTTCTGGGCACCGGTCACTCGCTGCCAATCACCAGCTTCTATATCGCGCAGCCCTCAAGCACGATCGATGAGATTAACAGTGCTCTGGCGTCGGGTCAAAATCTCATTCTCACACCGGGCATCTACCAATACACAGACTCGATTCGCGTAGAAAACGCAGATACAGTTGTACTCGGAATGGGTTTCCCGACCATTGTTCCTCAAGCCGGAACGCCCGCCATCACTGTGGCAGACGTTGATGGCGTGCAAGTGGCGGGAGTGATGATTGACGCAGGCCCGGTGAATTCGAGCGTATTGGTGGAAGTGGGTGTGGCAGGCTCAGTAAACAACACTCACGCGGCCAATCCAACTTCGCTCAACGACGTGTTCTTCCGCATCGGAGGTTCTACGGCAGGGTCGGCAACGACGAGTCTACAGGTTGATAGCGGAAGCGTTATCCTCGATAACATCTGGGCGTGGCGCGCCGATCATGGAAATCCAGGAACAGTGGGTTGGACTGTGAACACGGCAGCTCACGGCGTGGTCGTAAATGGAAACGGCGTAACGGCATTGGGCCTTGCCGTTGAGCACTACCAGCAAGAACAGGTCCTATGGTTTGGAGACAATGGACAAACGATCTTCTACCAAAGCGAACTGCCGTATGATCCACCGAACCAAGCTGCATGGTCCAGCAGTTCGTCAGCCTATCCCTCAGCCAATGGCTCGGTGAACGGTTATCCGTCATACGTGGTATCTCCTCTGTCCGTCTGCAATCACAAGGCGTATGGTCTCGGAATTTACTCCTACTTTAATCAGAGCGTTAAAATCGTAGAAGATAACGCAATGATAGTGCCGACTTATGCGGGGATCCAAATAGCAGACGTTGGAACTGTTTTCCTCAATGGTAGCGGGCAAATTAGCAATATCATCAATGGGACAGGAGGGCCAGCAAGTAGTGCGAATGCTGCCGTGCTTGTTCCCAAGCCCTCCTATGTCGGCAGTGGTGTCTGTGAAGCGCAACCCCACTAACTAATTCATTTACGCGGCTGCACGCATCCAACAAGAGTACGGGTTCTTGCAGCCGCACTTGTCCAGTTCAGGACGTTTCACCTAAGCGGTCCGTATCATACCTGGCGATCGTCACAAGCATCATAGAAATCCAAGCTGCTCAAACAGTTTCGCGTGGCGCTTCTACGAAGCGCTAATCACCTTCTCGAAGCTAAGAACTTCCAAAGCAACGCTTGTGGGCGTTTTCCAAGGCAGCTCTTTGCCGTCTTTTTCATAGCTCAGTTCCTGCTGAGTACAATGCATGATACTGAAGATTAATTCCGCAAGAAGCTGGAAGCTGGGGGGTTCCTCGTCGCTCGACCGAAGAGCAAGGCGTTCACTCCAACCAGTTAGCATGCGCTAATTATGTGTTTCATCTTCGGGAGCTGCGTTGCCTGCTCTTAATGCGATGGGTCTAACGTCGGTGATAAGATGAACCAAGAATCTTCCGGGCTGCTCATCTGCTACAAGGTGACCGGAGTAGTCAAACCAGATGAGCTTTTTTTTCGGGGCTTTTACGTGCTGAAACCATTCTGCTGCGGCGAGGTGAGAGGTGCCGTAGTCTTGTCTTCCCTCGAAGAGGAAGAGGCGGCACTTGAACAATGTGACCTGGGTGAAGCCGACCGTCTCCAGCTGGGGTAAGAGATGGAGGATGGAGAAGGCAGAGCATTTGAAGATGTGTCGGATCTCACGCCCGACTACACCCAGCACGAGCTAGATGCAGCCAACGATGGCTGCTTGGTCAGTTCGCCCGTAGGCGATGCCTCCAAAAAACGAGACCCACTTCCGCTCGGTAGCAGTCGCTACCGGGCTTGGGCGTGGAGATTGAGCGGAAAGAACTGCAGAATAGAGAGTTGTCAGAGATGCCAGGGCCAGTGCTTTGAGCTTCACTTTCTTCCTTATCTATCGGGGTGAAGGAAACTTTTAGTCCTGTTCCGAGTTGCTGGCCGGTCTTCTAACGGTTAAACTAAGCCCGAATAGCGACGCATCTAGTGGTGCTGGTGGATCGGGGTAGAAGTCTTCGAGCAGTGCTTGGCACTTGCGAGGTCGAATGCTCTGAGCGCGCCTTGGCCCTGGTGGATGATGGGCACCTGAGCACGATTGTGGAATAAGCGTGTTGTATTGGCCGTGTGTACATGGGTTTGATCAGGCATGACGATGTTGTATGTCTGAAGTGAAGTTAGATACGGTTGAGGTGGTTAGTCCTCGTCGCCGTCGGAGTGCTCAGGAAGGGCTGCGGATTGTGGAAGAGGCGTATTTGCACGGGATGTCGGTTCCGCGTGTAGTTCGCAAGTACGGGAGTAACGTGACCCAGGTGTTTCAGTGGCGACGCCTGCAGCAGGATGGGCTGCTTAGGCCGTCGGCACAGAACAGCAAAGATGCCGGAGCACACCCATGCACCGTCATGCTTCGGTCGCTGCTGAAGGGCCCCTTTCATCTGCCCACTTGACGGATGCAAATATCTCGCATTAGGCATTTCCGTGCATAGCGACGTTCATCAATGCTCCAGGATCGTCAACGCACGTTCGCGTCCGTCACGAACGCCGGATGTACGCATGAAGTGCCGGTACTGCCCGGATTATTCTATGTTGTTATAACGCACGGCAGCAACGCTTTTCCTATGACTAGAGCTAGCACCCTAGGTACGTGGAGGTGAAGCTTTTCGTCGCGCCATCGTCTGTGCCAGTTTCGATCCTGGCGCTGGCGTCTCGTCTAGACCATCCCCCAGCATTCTTGTCAGCCGAAGAAGCTGTTCGTAGTCGGAGCGAGACCAATCACGGAACATACGGAAAGCTAACCGCTCGCGCGCAGCATCGACGGCATTTGTCGCGATCCTACCCTGCGGTGTCACAGTCGCTTCTCGCGTGCGTCGATCCACCGGACTGTTGCGGCGCGTGACTAAGCCAAGCTGTTCGAGTCGCGCAACCTGCCGACTTATGGTAGTGTAGTCCCGCCCGACGCGGGTTGCCACATCGACGACGCCGATGGGGCCGTATTTTCCAATAAGCACAAGAAGCGGGTACAGCGCCCGTTCGAGATTCAAGCCTGCGCTCTCGAGCATCGCCGCATCGCGCTCGGGGCTATTAAAGATGCCGACTATGTCGAGCACCGAGCCGAGCAACTGTGGCAACGACGCCCGGATAAGTGCCCATTTCGATCCTGCTTTTGTCATGTGTCACATCACGACCACTCTGTGTATCATACACATGCTTAGCGCTCATGAGCACCAATGCATTTTCGGCAGCATATGTGTATAATACATGCATGCACTTTGGAGGAACCATGGCAAACACGCAAACACTGATTGCTCAGGCATATTCTGCCTTCAATAATCGCGATATCGACGGAGCCCTGGCGCTCATGAGTGAAGGGGTCAGTTGGCCCAAAGCTTCAGAGGGTGGGAGTGTGATTGGGAAGGAAGAGATACGGGCTTACTGGACGCGCCAATGGGCCGAATTCGATCCACATGTGGATCCGATGGAAGTGATTGATCGTGAAGATGGCAAGACGGACGTGAGGGTCCATCAGCTAGTGAAAAGCCTCGGCGGTGAGGTTCTCTCAGATAGCGAAGTATGGCATGTCTACACGTTCGAAAAGGGTCTCATCGAACGCATGACACTCAAGGAGGCGAAATCCGGCTCGGGTGCAGCCCCGTCTGCGGCTTTCGCCAAGCACTAGAGGGGCCCCGCTATATCTTGTTTTGGTTTCGACGGGAACGTCGGTGCGAGCGGACGCTCCCGCCTTTCTCCGCGAGTGTTTAGTGAAAACGCACATGATTACAGAGGCAACTTGCGTGGATTCCCTCCTCATCGGGCTGCCATCTGTCTTCTGATTACGCTCGATCCGGGTCGCCTCTCTGTCATTTCCATTTCTATGCAGGTCGTGCGTGCGCTGTCAGGTTCGCTACTATTGACCGGCGAGTTCAACCTCTTGCAGACGCAAGCAAATATCCTGCACACATGCGTTACCGTGACCGACATACTGATCCTAAGCTGAGCTAGCCTGTTTACTCCCGCCGCGAAAGGTTCCCTTTGGGTGTTCGGACACCGAGGAGGGCTTGATCGATAACCTGCATCCCATACTCCTCTGTCAATGTGGGATGACGGAGCAAGAGGCGAAGATAAATTGGCGAAAAGATCGCATCCATCAGCAGCTCTGGGTCTGTGTTCGAGGCGAACTCACCCGTCTTGATCCCACGCCTGATTTCGGTCCCCGTGGACAACCTTCTCGGGCGAATGTGGCTCTCGTACAGCTCGCTTAAAATCGACTCATCTGCCTGACCTTCCGCGATGAGGTCGGCGATCACCTTTCCGAACAGACCATTGGACTGCTTAATCAGATATTTCACTCTTGTCCGCAGCGCCTCCTCCGCCGTACGTGCTTCCGGGATTTCGAGGATAGAACCGAATCGCTCATGGAACATGGCCATAATAAGGGCAGGCTTAGAGGACCACCATTTGTAGAGTGTTGGCTTCCCAACACCTGCTCGCTTTGCCACGGCATCCATGGTCAGGTCACGCGCGGGTCTTTCTTTGAGCAATCCGTAGACGGCATCCATGATCGCGGCATGAGAAACCGCTGCTTCACTGCGCGGCCTCCCAATCTGTAACGGTTTTGCAATCGTCTTCGCCATACCTAACGTTACCTGAACGGAACGTAAAAATAAATGCATCGGAATAGGTTTCCTTTACGTCTAGTAACGTGAAGGCCCAAGGGCTTCAGTGGATCAGTGAAAAGGGAGAACATCATGCAAACACTTCGGGAAGATCATAACAATGCCTCGTGGTTGGTCGATCATCCATGCAGCGCAGAAGACCAGGCTGCTATGGCCGCCATGCGGGCCATCGTCGAACCCAACAAAGGCCAACTTCAAGGAGCTGCAGCTCGAGTTCCATACGACGCCATCATGGAGCGCGTTGCTGCGCCCATCGGCGTCGTTTTTGAGGAGGATCGTGTGGGAGGTATCCCAGGGTGGTGGTGCCGCCCTGAAGCCGCGCGGGCAGGCCAGGCCATCATGCATCTACACGGCGGATGGTTCAACTTTGGTTCTGCGAAAGCTTTTCGTCACCTGGTAGGCCATATCGCTGCCAGTGCAGGGGTAGCGGCCTTCGTACCTGAGTTCCGCCTCGCTCCGGAGCATCCGTTTCCGGCTGCCGTCGAAGATGTCCAGGCTTGCTATGCCGGTCTGACGGAGAAAGGCTTCTCGAAGATCGCCATCACCGGCGATTCTGCCGGCGGCAACTTGGCACTTGGTTTGCTTGTGCATCTTTCAACATCGCGTAAAAGCGCGAGTGAAGCGCTTGTCGGCGGAGTAGCGCTCTCGCCGGTAACTGATTTGACCTTTTCCGGTGAAAGCTGGTCGACACGCGCTATCGCCGATCCATACTTCACTCAGCCACAAACGGCCGAGCTGGTGCGGTCTTATCTGGCTGGATCCGATCCAGAGGATCCGCTCGCCTCGCCGCTCTATGCCGACCTGAAAGGCCTCGTACCGATCCGTGTACATGTCGGCAACGATGAAGTCTTGCTCGATGATTCCATCCGGCTGGTAGAGCGGGCGATTGCCGCCGGAGTGGATGCTCGGGTCGACATATGGCAAGGAATGGCGCACGGATTTTTGGGGGGCGCTGGACGCCTGACAGCTTCCGCAAAAGCCCTCGGACTTATCAGGGAATTTCTAACTGAACGGTTTGGTGAAGTGGAAAAAGCAGGCTCATTGACATAGAACGAAGTTGACCATGTTGAGCTGCATGGTCGCTGCTAGCCGCGCCGAACTTGCCGAGGCGTTCAACGCCTCGGCAATCGAGGCCTTTTCGGTCCATAAAAGAAATCTCCCTTGTCAATTGATGGATGACGGAACGGCAAGCTTCAATTTGATTGGTCGCGAAGCAATCTAGTACTTGCCTGTCGGGTCGACGATTGCGGGGTGCCTCAAAGCTACCGATAAAACCCTGAAACTCATCAGTAACGTCCCTACAGGCGACTTACTTGATAGACAAATAATGGTGAGTCGAAGCGCTTACAGAAGGAGCAACATGATTTTACAAGGAAACACCATTCTAATCACTGGCGGAGGTTCTGGGATTGTCCGAGGGCTAGCCGAGGCATTCCATCGACTCGGCAACCAGGTAATCATCACGGGACGGCGTCAAACCGCACTTGACGGGGTGACAAGGGTCAATCCAGGAATGCGGGCATTTCCTCTCGACGTCACGCACTCCGGCGAGGTGCGGAAGTTCGGAAGGACAATTGCAGCCGAATTCCCAGCGCTTAACATACTGGTCAACAATGCCGGTATTCAATCGCCGGAGAAACTCAGAGATGAAGCTCAAGACCTGAAAGCCATGGAAGGCATGGTGCAGACAAATCTGATTGCTCCAGTCCGACTCACCAAAATCCTCTTGCCCCTTCTCGAAAGACAACAGCAAAGCACCATCATCAATGTGACCTCGGCTTTAGCATTCCTTCCATTGGCAGGGGTTCCCACCTACTGTGCCACTAAAGCTGCAATGCACTCCTATACGCAAAGCCTCCGATATCAACTTCGATCCACGCCGGTCCGCGTCATGGAATTGATCCCGCCATACGTGCAAACCGACCTCGGACCCAGCCATGGTGTAGATCCCCGTGCCATGCCGCTTCCCGACTTTATCGCTGAGGTGTTTAGCTTGATGGGAGATTCTTCAGAGGCCCACGAGATTGTGGTTGCCCGCGCCAAGCCGATGCGCGACGCGGCGCAATTAGGGAATTTTGAACGAGCCTTCCAGTCGCTCAACGAGGCGATTAAGTAAGAGACTCACCTTCGGATGTCACTTCGTTCGCAGTCGCTCGAGCTCCAACACAATAGCGACTACTTCCGCACGGCTTGGCTCTGCTGCAAATACTGCGTGCCTCTCATGTTGAAGAACAATCCGCCGAGCGGCTCCATTGTGAACAGCAGCTCATTTCTGGCCAATATGGGATCAGCAACCGGACAGATGGCCTATAACGCCGCCAAAGCTGCGGTCTCTCAGTTCAGCCGCGATCTCGGGACCAATCTCGCACGAGACGGCATCCGCGTGAACGCACTTGCCCTTGGTCCAATTGAAACACCTCAACTCATCGAAGTGTTCTCTCGGATCGGTGAACAGGAGCGCAAACGCCGGTTTACCCATATGCCCTTAGGGCGTTTCGGCACACTGGAAGAAATTGCAGGCACGGTAGCATTCCTGGCTAGTGATGACTCAGGATTCATCACTGCGTCGGTGTTCCCAATCGATGGCGGTATTCAGCACGCATTCACTGTACCCGACTAGCTGCATCCTGAGTACCGGCAAACATATTCCCGTAATGCGGAGCGTCACAGACTCTCAGCCACCTGACGACGACATTGCGAAGCCAGATATGGGCAGCATCACCGTTCATTCTTGGATGCCACCACATGAAGTAGTCGAATCTGCTCATCGGTCTTGGGGCTTTGATCTATCGCAGCGCCATACTGGCCCCTTCCAGGGGATCATCCATTTCGGCACAGTAGCAATCAGGATTGGGCAGAGGCGGGTGATACATGGCTGGTGAAATCTCAGGAACGGCAAGCGCAGGGCGCACGCTGGCACTCGCCAGTGTTGCGCATGCACTGCATGACGGCTATGTGGACATGATCTACGTGCTGCTACCGGCTTGGCAGACAGACTTATCTCTTGATTACGTAGCTCTTGCAGTCGTTCGCGCTGTCTACGTGGGGGTATTGGCCGCACTTCAGGTTCCGTCTGCGCACCTTGCGAAGCGTCTGAATGCGCGAACCGTCCTTGCCCTAGGAACATTGTTGAGTGCAACCGGCTATGCCGTGGCTGGTCTCTCAGGCGGTCTCATAGGCTTGACCGCCTCTTTGGCGCTGGCTGGCGTCGGCAGTAGCACCCAGCATCCGCTTGCCTCCAGTGCCGTGTCGCGGGCGTACGGCGAGAAATCACGCGGGCCGCTGGGCACCTATAACTTCGCGGGCGACCTCGGGAAGGCCACGCTTCCACCCCTCATTTCCTTCTTACTGACCGTGATGCATTGGCGCTCGACGCTTTGGGTGGCTGCGGGGCTGGGCCTGCTCGTTGCAGTCTCCATCCGGCTATTTATGCCGCTCGCTTCAACCTCTCCAGGCGAAGTGAAGCTCGTCGCATTGACCCACCGGGTGACAAAGGGCAATGTGGGATTCGCGCTGCTCTTTGTAATCGGCATCCTGGATACCGCCACACGAATGGGGTTCTATTGTTCCTGCCCTTTCTCATGAAAACGAAGGTCGCATCGCTAACGACCGTTGGGTTTACATTGTCGTTGGTTTTTATCGGCGGAGCCTTCGGAAAGGCAGCCTGCGGCTGGCTCGGGGAACGTCTTGGGCTGCTGGCAACGGTCCTCACCACTGAGGTCGGTACCGCCGTCGCGATCCTGTCGCTGTTGATCCTGCCCCTTAGGCCATACATGATCCTATTGCCGCTCCTCGGGATAATGCTCAATGGCACATCGTCCGTGCTGTACGGCACGGTTCCGGAGCTTGTGGCTCCGCATCGCATCGAGCGAGCTTTCGCCATCTTCTACACGGGCATTCTCGGTTCGAGCGCGCTCGCGCCTGTGCTGTACGGTCGTCTGGGTGACTCGGCCGGCATCATCTGGGCTATAGTCGCTGCTGCCATTACAGCTCTCGCTGTTGTACCGCTCATGTTAAATCTCGCGCCGCGACTTCACGCCGAAGATAGGTAACGAGAAACGTGAGGGACCTATCAGGGCTGTCCCGTGCAGGAAGGCGGGACCTGCGGGGCGTTCTATCGGAGCAATTTTGATAGGGCCGTTTGAAAGGAAGCGGCTAACACAGCGGATGCGATGGGAGGCTATGAAATTTGAATGGGCGATTCCTGCTCGGATGGCCTCTTTTCCTGGGCTTGGCAAGGTGTGGAACGGAGGCGCCGGTGGTGCGTGACGGCAGAAAGCTCTTGGATTGCTCCTGAGGCAGGGCTCGATGATTCTTGGAGCTGCCAGCCGTACATCCCAGCAGCCCCAGAAATGATCACAATGCGATCTTATTTCGTCTCTATTCTCCTTGATCCCTTGTTGCGACCACAGAGTGGCTGCCGATGGGCCTTAAGCGATTCATGAATGCGGAAGGGTGCATCGGAACTAGAGTATGCCGTTTTTGTTGTTCCACTTGTCTTGTGAAGGAACGTTCTCCGTAATTCCCCAGTGCTCAACAATCTTTTCGTTGTCGACCCTGTAAAGGTCGTAGTAGACGCATGACTCGCCTGCAAGTGATCCTTTAGCGGCTACAAGGACGAAGTCTCCCTGCCCCAGGACGAACTTGATCTCGTCGATCTGGAACACAATTCCTTTCTGAGCCAATGCCTTCAACCGTGCCATAAAGGCCGCAACTCCATCGCCGCCATTGGCGTCGTGGCGTATGAAATGATCGCCGGCGAAATACTCCGGTATCTTTCCCGGAACAACAACGGACTCGTAGAAATCACGGATAATCGACTTGTTTTTTTCTGTGGCGTGAAGGTCCTTGGCCTCAATTGGGCCGCCAGTCTGCGTGTGCCCACTCTCGTTCGGAGGGGTCGGCTCCGTCGAACTATCCCAATGCTCAACGATCTGACCCTCTTCCAGTTTGAAGATGTCGAAGAAGAGCTTTTGACCGAAGAAATCTCCTTCAGCGTGAGTGAAGACATAAGGCCCGTCCTGAAAAGCTCGGAGTATCTTCACAGGACTTTTCTCACCAGGAAGGTGATCGATAAAGCGCTTCACTCCCTCTATGCCGTCGAACGCGAGTGGGTTGTGAGTGATGTAACTGGTTGGGTGAATGTGTTTGGTCGCAAGGTGTGGATCCCGATCACCAAACCCTTGAAACATAGTCACTACTCTTTCAATGTCACTCGTCATCGTGATTGTCATTTTTCCTCCGTAGCGCCTGTTGATAGATGCTCATCAATCCATGTGCACTGATAGGATGAGAGCAGGCGAGCGCTCGTCGTCCATATTCCTAGCGCGTGCGTCCACGTTGACAGAGACCTTCATGGATCCACTTTCCGCGATATTTAGTTCTATGAGCGTCCAGCAAGCGCTGGTCGATCGCCTTGAGGTCACCGCTCCATGGGGTTTCCATTCGACCTCGGGCCCCGAGATCCGTTTCATCTTGATGCTTCGCGGATCCGCGGTTCTTGAGACTAAGTCCCTCTCTCAGCCTCTATCACTGCGCGGCGGCGATCTGTTCATCCTCTTTGGCGGAGACTATTCACTTGCCAATGAGGCCAGCTCCCAGCGTGTCCATTGTGAAGCGCTGGTGTTCACGAGAATTGGCAGCGTCATTCAATTCGGAGGCGGTGGTGTGCCGACCACCCTCGCGGCTGGACGTTTTGTCATCGACCAAGTGAAGGCAGGTCCGATCCTCAAAGTGCTTCCAGCTTCTATTCATCTTCAACTCGATCAAAAACGCACTCACTCGTTCCAGTCAGTCATGGAATTGATCTCGCTTGAGACCGAGCACCCGGGGCTTGCTTCGGAAGAGATGATCAATCGACTGTGTGAAATGCTCTTCATTCATGCCATTCGCGCCTATACCCAGGACCTGACTCAGAACCAAGGCGGCTGGCTGGCTGGCATCTCGGACGGCCAACTGGGACAGGTGATTCAGTTATTGCACGCGCATCTGCATAAGAATTGGACCGTCGACTCCATGGCAGCGAGTGCTGGCATGTCACGCTCCGCCTTCGCAGCCCGATTCAAATTGATCGTCGGGCAGAGCCCATTGGAGTACCTGACGCAATGGCGCATTCATCGAGCATCGGTACTCATAAGAAAAACCGATTCCAACATTGGCAAAATCGCTAAGGGTGTCGGATACGCCTCAGAAAGCGCCTTTACAAAGGTCTTCAAGAAGGTGATGCAAACGACTCCCAGCGAGTTCCGAAGAGCAGCAACGGAGGGATGATGCTCTGACCGTGACAGCGAAACGACCATTCGCTTGAGCGTGGCCAGTATCTGCTTCCCATTTTCGTGCTAGAGGAAAAGAATTAAGCGTTGCCAGCCTATGCATCGGCGGTGGGATGGGCATCGCAATCGCTAGAATGCGGATGCCTTTCTCGCCTTTCTTCACGCGGCGTCCTAACTGGTTCCACGCATACATGCCCGCGAATTTCGTGGCTGTCGGGCGCTGTCTCGCGATCTCCAAGACATTCCCGAAGGAATACGAAAGACGCCGTAGATTGCAAAGCGAAGTGCGCAGCTCTCGCAGACCACATGAGTCTCGAGCTCTTTCTCTCGGTAGTATTGGATCGGATGAGGCGCGACTCGCGTCACCTTGAGGCTGATGCCGATTCCGAACCCACCTTGCGGTTTTATGGTCGAACTCCATAGACTTCATGTCTTTGTGCAGAGCGTCGGTGACCTGCCGGAGAACAAAGGAACGGGCATACTCAATTTGCTCCTGAGTCCAGAATGTACCGTTGTCTCCGCTGTGGCCGCAATACGGACAGTGGCAAAGGGGGCTACCCTGGACGCCTGTTCCCGGCGTGACCTTGAAATAACCGCGACACTCTTCGACGGGGCACTCACGTCCGAAATAACCGTCTTCGTCGCTGTGCATCGGCACGCTCACTTGGTCACCGAGTCTCTTAACGTTTCTCATGCTGAAGCTCATTGGCGGATTCACACAATCGGTTGGTGGAATGTCCAGCGAATCCATGCTATCGCGTTGCTGAGCGAATTCATCATCGCGTCCAAGACGACACTATGCAGATACTGCGGGTGTCGCGGGCGGGAATGCCTGGTCGACGCGAATAGCTGGAAGTGGACTGGCTTCCCCAGAAAACGACCCTTGCTTACCGTCATGAAAATAGCGGTACGCGTGCGCGGCTACCTCTTGCTCAACAAGGGATCGGTCATGAGCCAACTTCACGGTATAGATAAGGTTCGGGTTTTCCTGGGTTAGGAATATTTGCACGTGAGCTTGGCATAGTCCCGGCTTTACCTCGGCTGCAAGGATGTGCGCCTTCCATCCGTCGGGGCGTGCCTCGTCATTCAGCATTTGGTACACCAGGGGATGGTTACGGTGCTGAATGAAATCGTTCACTCGGCGCACCGGCTCATTCGTATCTTCAGAGATGAACGACCGGATGCCCGAAAACATCGAATGATGGCCTGAATAGGCCTGGAACTGTGACAAGAAATAGTGAAAGCCGATCTTGGCGATTCCCCGGAAATAGCGCTCGCTCAACTGGAATTTCACCTCTGGCGTCTTGATGATGTGGCTCATGAGCTTCGGCTCGGAGAACACGATGCCGGGTGAGTGCTCGCGTAGCAGTTTCTCAACCCACTCTTGCTCATGCGGATGGCAGGAGAGGCGCACATCATAGGGTGCAGGAACATTTTTCCGAGCAATCGCGCCCCGAAGTTCATCAGCGGTGGTCGTTTCCGACAGAGGGAAATGATGCGCCCGCCCCATGCTGGTTTCAACGAGGATCAGCTCGCACATCTGGGTGACAACGCCATCCACGACTTCAAGGTGGACTTCCACCCCCACTTCACGATCGAATGTCGAAAACTCCAGCCTGCTCCCACCGGCGCTTCCCCGCGCAAAAGGGTTGACCTTGGTCTTATGCGCCCGGCCCTTAATGCCGTAAGATTCCCGCATAAATCCTTCGGGTCCGCATCGCGAAACTTGCTGGTCCAGATGATTGAGCCGTTCGTTATTGCATTTCGGGCATAAAGGTATAGGCAGCTTGGGAGCAGATCGGAACTCGCCGAACGCTGCCGGGATCACGTGCTCTTCCGTTTCACCAACCGCTGCGCAATATAGGCACTTCGCCATACCTCAATTATGCGCTGATGCCGTCGCCTGTGTTTGCGGTTCGCTACCTCAAATCGAATCGCTGCGCTGCGAGTCATACCCGCGATTCCGGGCCTGAAACTGCAGAAGGTTCTCGGGACTAGAGGACGATCTGCTGACCGAATCGGCTAAAGCTCGATCGCATATCCCTCGAACTCAATCGAAGGGGCGTCGATCTCCGGCATGGGGATTTCCGCCACAACCGGACCGACAAGCTCCTTCTGCATGGCAAGGTCGGGCGCGGCGTGGTGGTAGCCGTCCGACGTGTACACGGTTAGCTCGTGGAGCTTGGCCGGAAGTTGGGAGAGTGCTTCGCGCTGAACAGTGATTGTTCGGCTTCGCCGCTGAGGATGACGCGGTCGACTCGACGACATAACCATACTCAACATGTTGCGCCTGTTCGGGGGTGAGGTGCAGACTCGCTCCCGAATCGACTTGAACTGAGAGGCCGCCGTCTTCGTAAATTTGCTCGATGGTGGCGACATTGCCGATACGGATACCTTGACCCCACTCGGAGCGGGTGAGCTGGATGCGCTCTCCCTCGGCCAACTCGCGCTCTTCGGGCTTGTAAACAATAGCCTTGAGGCGCATCTGCCATTCGGTTGCAGGATTGTAGACGCGCGGGCTGTCATCCGCTCCGGTGACGGTGATGAGGTTCCTCCCGGCGTCTAAGCCGGTCACTGTTCCATAGGTGTTCGGGGAGATGCCCAGCTCATCGCTGCCCTTGCTGCCATAGCGGATCACGTCGCCGACTTCGTAATTGGCGGCAATCTTTGCATCTTTGTCTGACAGGGGTTTGTCTGTGAGGACGTTGGCGCTGACAGTTTCGCCCAACCGACCCCGCTCGCGAAGATCCGCACGAATGAGCCGGGTCAACTCTTCACGCTCCGTCTTATCAGGTGCGAAGATGACGGCGCGGTCTTCTTTGGAAACGTATTCTTGGGCCACGGCAGCCGTGCGGTGTTCCGGGTCGCTATAGACCTGGATACGATTGGTGTCCCGCAGGAACATGGTTGCCGATTGAGGGTCGGCGCGCCGGAAAATATCTACCGCTTGCCGCACATCGTCGAGGTCGAGAGCCGCGCTTTTCGAAACATCGGTCGCCAGCCGCTCGCCCAAGGTGGCGGCGTTATTGGTGTAAATGCGCGCATCATACGCAGCGCGGGAGATGGCGACATAGGCCAGCCGGTCATTGATAAGCGAACGGCTGGAGTCGGTGTCGATATTGGCGATCAAACGGTCAGCGGTGAGTCCTTGCGAGCTGTGGGACGTGACAGCGTAGCCATGGTCGAGCTTGCCGGAATTCGGTGGGGTCGAAAGTCACCTCGCGCCCACTCTTGCCATCCATGCGTATGGTGATGGAACGCTCCTCAAGGGCCGTGATGGTGCCGAGGTCGCGGTTGGCGATGCCGAGATCGCGGTTCCCAGAGGTGAACTGGACTCGCTCACCCAAACTGAAATCGCGGCTTTGCTCTTCAAAGACGTTCACGCCATAGAGCCGCTTCGGATCATAGGAGACCTGTTCGCCGTCCTGCTTCTGGACAATAAGGATATTGGTCCGGGCGTCCACGCCGACCACGCGGGCCTCAGAATTCCTCTCGAAGCCGAGAGTGCTGCTACCGGACTCATAGCGGATCACATCGCCGGGATGGTAGAGTGCCGCCCAGGTGCGGCCCGCGCCGGTGAGGTCGGAACGATGCGCGAGTGTCTGGAACGCGCGGCCGTCCGTGGAGAGCTGACCGGTGCTTTGAAGCTCAGCGCGAATGGACTCGTTGATCTGCTGACGGCTCCGATTGTCAGGTGAGACGACGAGGGTATTTTCTGGTTGGGCAGCATAGTCCTTGGCGATCGCCGCGACACGGTCTACGCCGCTCTTTACCTCGGTCACTCGTCCCTGCTGGACCAACAAACCAACACCCTTCTCCGTCTCTCTAGTGGCAAGGTGCTGGACCGCCTTCAACAGCTCTGCGTCTTTTTGGCGCATAATTTGATCCAGTTGCGAGGTCTGCATTCCGGCCTGATCCATCTCCTGGAACGGCTTGCCGGCCTCCACGCCCTGGTGGTTGAAGCAAAGGATTCGACTAGGTCTACTTTGGCCTTTGTAGCATATCGTCCGAAGGTCGAAGAGTGAAATCAGGCCAACGCACTCATTGAGCATCCAGGTCTCACCCTATCTTCATGTCTGCAGTTGTTAGAACGATGCCAATGGCGGCTCCAGTAACAAGACAGCGAGACCGGGGGACTCAATGCGGAAGAGCCAGCGTCACAATCGCGTGAATGCGTTGTCGGTCCATTCGTCCGTATTGAAGATGGGTGCGTCCAAAACCGGGACGCACCCACTGTGTCGTTAGACTTGAGCTGCTCCGCCGTCTACGGGGATGTCCGCGCCGGCGACGTAACTGGCATCGTCGGACGCAAGGAATGCGATTGTCTTGGCAATTTCCCCGGGCTGGGCGAGCCTCCCCAAGGGGACCTGAGAGGCAAGAGCACCATGCAGTCCTGCTTTGTGATCCTCGGGGACGAGACCATTCAGGCCGGGGGTATCGACTGGCCCAGGGCTAACCACGTTGACGCGAATTTTGCGATCTTTGAGATCCAGTGTCCAGCAGCGGGCAAGCGAACGCACTGCGGCTTTTGTTGCGGAGTAGATGCTGAAGGCAGCGGTGCCCTTGACCGATGTGATGGAAGCATTGAGGATGATCGCGCCACCGTCAGGAATCAGAGGAATCGCCTTTTGGACAGTGAATACGAGACCCTTTACATTCGTGTCGAAGATGCTGTCGAAGTGCTCTTCCGTGATTGATCCCAGAGGAGCAAAAGCAGCAATGCCTGCATTGGCGAAGACAATATCAATGCGTCCCTTCTCCTGTTTGATCTGGTCGTACACCTTGTCCAGATCGCTCAACGATGAAGAGTCGGCGCGGATCGCGGTAACATTCGATCCGATCTCCTTGAGCGCATTATCGAGTTCGGCTTGGCGCCTTCCTGTGATGAAGACATATGCACCCTGGGCAACAAATTCCTTAGCGGTCGCGAGACCGATTCCAGTGCTGCCACCCGTGACGATTGCAATCTTTCCTTCAAGCTTTTTTGACATATCTTCTCCTCCGGCACTTTCTGACCGTACGTTCTAGATGTCTCGCCTCAGGCAAAGTTTCAAAACTTTTGGAACGATCAGTTATGATTCACATCAGATGAGTGTGAGCATGACGAAATCTTCGGCGGCAAAGATGGGACGGCCTCGCTGTTTCTGCGAGGAAACGGCCCTCGAAGCTGCCATGCGCCTCTTTTGGGAGAGAGGATACGAAGGCGCTTCCGTCAGCGACTTGACGGAGGCGATGGACATGAATCGCGCGAGTCTTTACGCGACCTTTGGCGATAAGGAAACCCTATTTCTTAAGGCATTGGCACGATACGAGGACGGTCCTGCTGCCTTTTGGAAGATCGCCCTCAAAGAACAAACAGCAGCAGATGTCATCAAAAGTCTCTTCACGGGTTCAGTTAATCTGCTCGGCGATACCAGAAATCCTCGGGGAGACCTGATAACCCAGGGAGCGCTCGCCACGGGGGTCGGAGCGGCACCCGTCAAGCAAGCTCTGATTGACCGGCGCAAAAGCGGAGAGGCTGAACTGCTCAAACGGTTCAAGCGAGCGAAGGCCGAGGGTGACCTGCCGCGAACTGCCAGTGTTCATGATTTAGCAGGTTACGTGTGTACCATCTTGTATGGATTGCGCGTTCTGGCCGCGAACGGAGACGGTAAAGCAGAACTGAAGCGTGTCACCGATATGGCTTTGAAAATGCTGCCCCTTTAGTCGGTACAAGGGCTTTTCTGTGTCTTCTTCCTAGCCGACCGTCGCGAATTTGCAACAGCACCTCTTAGAGTCTTATCAGCATCTTCCCCATGTTCTCGCCCTCGAAAAGACCCAAGAGGGCCTCCGGTACGGAGTTGAATCCTTCAAATTCAATCGAGCGCGAGTGAGCTTTTCCGGCTGTGATCAATTCTCCGACGTGAGTTTCAACGAATCCTTCCGGGGCAAGTAATGCCGCGCAGATTGAGATGAAGGAGAAACAGCAGAAGCGCCGTAGCAGCCGGAAAGCATTTGCCGGCTGGAAGCGCTCATCGTGAGTGTTCAGCTACGGGTGTCGCTCATCGATGCCGTCATTGAGGCAGCGGCGACAAGCGCGCTAGTGAACGCTTTCGCCTATCAGTTCTAGCCAAACGGGAAATGGCAACATCGACTCTCCGCTTGAACCGAAATCATGATCGTTCCACATGGCCTCATGGATATGGGGAACCTACCACAGCGGCTTTCAGACCCCGGGTCCCCTGGTCAACAATCGCGAGAAAGACCGCGTTTGCTTTTTTGATATTCCGGCTCTGGTGGAAGATCCGATGCGCTTCAAGGAAGGCTACCTCCCAAGTCGCGACAAGGAGTGTAGCCGCGAGGGTCGCGGCAGGATCGGGTTGACGCCGCTTCGCAGCCTTGGTCAACGCGATGGTTAGGGTATCCGTCAGTTCGTCGCGTATCGCCCGGGCGCGAGCCTTGAGTGCTTCGCTCGCCCGGATCGTCTCAATGAATCGTTCGCTTCCTCCTTCAAAGAACCGGACGTAGGGGCGCTGTTCGGCGATGGCCCAATGGGCGAACAGGCGCAATGCTTCGATAGGAGAGGTCCCCGCGTCGCGTCTCTGTAAAGCAGCCAGCAGATCTTCGCGGCCTTCTTCGTCAAGGTCGAAGAACATGTCTTCCTTGCGTGGGAAGTGGTTGAAGACCGTCATCCGCGCAACGTCCGCTGCCTCGGCAATCTCGTCCACCGTCACATGATCGAACCCGCGTTCGACGAAGAGCCGCGAGGCAATATCCGAGATGTTCTGCCGCGTTGCGAGGCGCTTTCGCGTTCGGCGATCTGGGGGTATGGACACCATAGTTTAACTGTACCTATTGTATAGGGTATATAGTTATACTCAGTATAAGCACGGAGAGTTCATTATGACCAGTTCCTCACAACAACACGACATCGCCGCAGAAAACCAACGTCAACATTTGAACGTACTCGTCTCAGGAGCGAGTTTCGCCGGTCTGGCTACGGCCTTCTGGATGAATCGGCTTGGATACAAGGTGACGGTCATCGAGATCGGAAAGGGCCTGAAGACAGGCGGGTCGCCGGTCGATATCAAGGAAGGCACCGTGGACATCATGCGGCGCATGGGACTGCTGGAGCAAATTCAAGCCACCAGCCTCAAGGCCAAGGGGATTGATTTTCTGAATGCCCAAGGTGTGACGATAGCGAAGTTGCCGGCCTACGCCGGCGATGCGCAGGATTCGAATCCAGAGTATGAAATTGAAAGAGACACCCTTCTTCACATGACGTTGACAGCGTAAAGAACGATGTCGAATTCATCTTCGAGGACAGCATCGCCCGCATCGATGAATCCGCAGACGAGGTTGCCGTCGCGTTCAAGAGCGGTAGGCAACAATCCTTCTCTCTCCTCTTTGGCTGCGATGGCAATCACTCGAGCGTCAGAAGAATGTGCGTCGGCGAAGAATCCGCATACTCCTACTCGCTTCAAAAGTATTTCTCAATCACGATCATCGACAGGCTTCTGATCGAAGAAGACACGGCGCAGATGTACAACGTCCCTGGCAAGTCTGTGATGCTGAACGCCTACAACAACAAGACGGACATCATTTTCTGTTTCCACTCCGACAAGGAAATCTCCTACAACTATCGCGATCAGGAGGAACAGAGAGGCATCATCCTCCAGCAATTCAGCGGCGAAGGCTGGAGGACGCGCGAACTGTTGGATGAATTAGGCCGCAGCAAAGAGTTCTACTTCGACAGGATGTGTCAGGTCAGGATGCCCTCTTGGACCAAAGGGCGAGTAGCCCTGGTAGGCGACGCCGGTTATTGCGCTTCGCCCGCAGCAGGGATGGGAGGGTCGCTGGCAATTGTCGGAGCGACCGCCCTGGCTGACGCGTTCCAGAAGCACCCCAGCGATTTCGAGGCGGCGTTTCAGGAGTACAACGACATCCTGCGTCCCTTCGTCGAGGAGGTTCAAACGCGGGCGGTCAAATTTGGGCAGAAGATGTTCGTTCCAACATCTGAAGAGGCGATTCAGCGAAGAAACGCTCACTTCAAAATCGAATGATTCGAGTTCGAAACAATCACTATGCAGGCGCTTCTTACCGACCTCGCTCAAAAGTGTATCAGGCAAGTATCAGCGACAGTCGTTCTATAGCAAATTCTGCTGAAACGGAGGATCAACTGAGAAGCTCACGAATTGTTACGATGCCGCGTTTTGGGGGAACCGAACATACGTGAGTGCGCCTGCTCAATGTCGCCGTTCCCGCAAGCTGGAGCCCCAGCGCCGACGAAGTATCCATGTTCATGCAGAATGCAGAACCACCGTAAGCGTGCGGTGTGGACCGTTATGGGTGGGTGTCAGAGTTATGTATCCACATAACGTTATGTGGATACATAAATTATGAGGGTACGGGTGGTGTGTGCAGTGCCAGATTCCAGGGCAGCAGGTCGTTGATCCTGCTGATGGGATGGTCGGCGATACGTTCGAGAACTTGGTGAAGGTAGATCTCCGGGTCGAGGCCGTTGAGCTTGGCTGAACCGAGCAGCGAGTACATGGCTGCGGCGCGTTCTCCTCCCGAGTCTGAACCTGCGAAAAGATAGTTCTTGCGGCCGAGCGCGACGACGCGCAGCGCCCGTTCGGCGGCGTTGTTGTCGATCTCCAGTTGGCCGTCATCGACGTAGCGGGTGAGCGCACGCCAGCGCGAGAGCGCATAGCGGATGGCAGCCGCGGTGTCGGACTTCGCCGAGAGCTTCGCGAGCGTGGCTTCTAGCCAACGGCGCATGTTGTCGAGCAGCGGCCTTGCCCTGGCTTGTCGGATGGTCTTACGGATCTCCGGTCTACTGCCTCTGATCTCGGCTTCGATGGCGTAGAGAGCGGCGATCCGCTCGATGGCTTGTGACGTTGTTGGCGAGGCGTGCGCGAGATGGATCTCGTGGAACTTGCGCCGGGCATGGGCCCAGCAGGCGACCTTGTAGATCGTTCCTGCTTCGTACAGGTGGTGGAAGCCGGCGTAAGCGTCGGCCTGGAGCGCACCCCGGTAGAGCTTGAGGTGTTCGCGTGGCCGCTCGCCCTTGCGGTCGGGCGAGTAGGCGAACCACACGGCGGGCGCGGTGGGATCGCCTGAGGGCCGGTCGTCGCGCACGTAGGTCCAGAGCCGGCCAGTCTTCGTCTTGCCGTTGCCTGGCGCGAGCACCGGCACCGGCGTGTCGTCGGCGTGCAGCTTGGTTGCGCTCAGAACGTGATCCCGAACGGCTTCCACCAGCGGCTTCAGCAGCTCGCTGGTTGCACCAACCCAGCCAGCAAGCGTGGAGCGATCCAGGTCGACGCCTTCGCGGGCATAGATATCTGACTGCCGGTAGAGCGGCAGATGGTCGGCGTACTTCGACACCAGCACATGCGCCAGCAGCCCGGGCCCGGCGAGCCCTCGGTCGATCGGCCGCGAAGGTGCCGGTGCCTGCACGATCCGGTCGCAGCCGTCGCAACTCAGCTTCGGGCGCACGTGGCGCAGCACCTTGAAGCTCGCGCGGACGTACTCCAGCATCTCGGCCACATCTTCGCCCAGCTCGCGGAGCCGACCACCGCAGTCGGGGCACGCGTCATGACCCGGCATATGGGTGTGTATCTCGCGTGGAAGATGCTCAGGCAAGGGGCGGCGACGCGGCTTCGCCGCTGCGGGCCGCTCTGCGGCAGCTTCCGCCTGAGTCTCTTCCACAGCGCTGGCAACCTGCAGGTCTTCAAGCTGAAACTCCAGCTGCTCGATCTGGCGGAGCACCTTCTCGCTCTTCCGGCCGAACAGCATCTGGTTCAGCTTCGCAACCAGCAGCACCAGCCGTTCGATCTCGCCGGCACGCGAGTTCAGCGTGCGCGTAAAGCGCTCATGCTGCTCGATGACGAGTGCCTTCATCGCTTCAATATCGAGCGACTCAAGGTCCGGAAGCGCAGCAGCCAGCATGTGCGAAGTATGCCATGAATCGGGATCGCGTTACAGCAGAAAACCCGCATAAATACAAGGCAAAACGCTCAAACACTCATCACCGGTTCTGCCGTCCGGAGCGGTGCTCTCCAGTCGATGCCTTCGAGCAGCATCGACAGCTGCGCACGGCTTAGAGACACCGTACCACTGCTCGCCTGAGGCCACACAAAGCGGCCACGTTCCAGCCGCTTGGCCAGCAGGCAAAGCCCGTCGCCATCAAACCAGAGCACCTTCACGATGTCGCCAGATACAACAATGTTCTGCATACCGAGCGAGCCACGTCGTTATCGCATATCCGTGGCACCCGCTGCATGGTAAACAGGTGCGCTTGATACGAAAGGCCGGAAGACACCTCAAGCCACAGTTCTGCGTTGAGGTGCGGGAGGGGTTATGCCGTGACCTGCCGGCATGGATGTTCGATGCTTCGTTGTGCGCCACGATGGTGGTTGGGCCGCCTCAGCTGAGCCTGGTCGCCTTGCAGGAACTCAGAAATGTTTTAGATGGTGATCGCGGCCGTCCGCTTGGATCATGGAGGTGCCAGAAGAAGGAGGGCATGTCCGATGAGCCAACTGATGAAGCGGAGCCGAACGCAACTACAACTCTCGCTCGAGCCGGTCAGGGTGCTACCGCATCCGGTGGAGCACGTCCGCAGCGAAGTAATCGAGGTGTTAGCGGATCTTCTTCTCGAAGCGATGGGTCTGCAGGAAAGCTGCAGCGTCGAGAAACAAAAGGAGGTCAGCGATGAACGCGAAGATCACGCCTGAACATCTTGGACGGGGAGCTATCGTGTATATCCGGCAGTCGACACTTGGGCAGGTGATCGAAAACACGGAGAGCCAGCGACGGCAGTATGCCCTAGCCGAATCAGCTTCCGGTATGGGTTTTTCTTCGGTAGCTGTAATCGACGACGACTTAGGTCGATCCGGGTCAGGTATGGTCGCTCGTCCGGGCTTCCAGAAGCTCGTGGCAAGTGTGTGCGGTGGCGCAGTGGGTGCCGTCTTCTGTATCGAGGCCTCTCGACTAGCGAGAAATGGGCGAGACTGGCACCATCTGGTGGATCTATGTGCGGTCGTGGGCGTGTTGGTGATCGATCATGATGGCGTGTACGATCCCCGGCTGGTCAACGATCGCCTTCTGCTTGGCCTCAAGGGAACGATGTCTGAGTACGAGTTGAATCTTCTGCGGCAACGGGGACTTGCGGCAAGGGACTCCAAAGCCAAACGCGGAGAGTTACGCTTCGCCCTTCCGCCGGGCTACTGCTGGAACGATGTTGATCAAATCGAGGTCGATCCAGATGAGCGCGTTAGCGCCACCATCAGGTTGCTGTTCCGCAAGTTCCGAGAACTTGGGAGTGCGCGTCAGTTGTTCCTCTGGGCCCGAGATGCAGAGCTCAAAATCCCCGTAGTTCGCCAGAACGCGAGGCATCAGAAGCTCGTCTGGCAGGCGCCTGCGTATCACAATCTTGTTGAGATGATGCAGAATCCAATCTATGCTGGCGCGTATGCGTTCGGGAGGCGGACGCAGCGGGTACAAGTCGTCGATGGCCGGCCCAGGAAGACCATCGGACATCGAAAACCGATGCATGCCTGGAACGTGCTGATCCAAGGTCATCATGAGGGCTACATCGGTTGGGAAGACTTCGAGGAGAACCGTCGCATGTTGACTGAGAATGCCTACATGCTGCATCGAGCCTCGCGGAAGGCAGCCCGAGGTGGCAGGGCTCTCCTCACAGGTCTGGTCCGCTGTGGCCGTTGTGGGCGGATGATGCATGTGTTCTATGGCATGAGGTCTGGCCACGCGCATCGGTATCAATGTCGAGGTGATGATGCACATGTGGGTGCTGGCCAATGCATCGGAATCGGAGGAGTACGGGTCGATCAAACGATCGCGAACTACATCATGGAAGCTGTCTCTACGCTTGCAGTCGAAGCAGCGCTCGAAGCCGCACAACGAGTGATCAGCGGAGATGACGACGTGAAGCAGGCGACTACGCGCGATCTGGAGCAAGCTCGGTACGAGGCTTCACTGGCATCACGACGCTACGAAGCAGTTGATCCGGCAAAACGTCTGGTTGCTCGCGAGCTTGAATCGCGATGGAATGTCGCTCTTGAGCGTGTGGTTCAACTAGAGCAGCGACTCGCTCGTATGGACGAGCAAACAGCCTGTCGCCCGCAAGTTGATAAGGATAGCCTGCTGATGCTCGCGCAGGATCTGGCATCGGCATGGAATGCGCCCAGCGCCACAATGCGAACGAAGCAACGGTTGACTCGGGTCCTGATCCAGGAGGTCGTCATCGATCTGGATGATGGGAAAGACGAAGTGGCTATAACGGTCCACTGGACCGGCGGGAGACACACCGAAATCCGCTTGGCTCGCACCCGGACCGGAAGGTATCCAGATGATCGTCATCCGAGCCCAGTGGAAGTGATCCGAATGCTTGGCGGACACTGGCCTGATCGCCAGCTTGCCGTAACCATGAATCGGATGCGATGCAAAAGAAATGATGGCGAGTCCTGGACCACGCTTCGCGTGCGAGCGCTGCGCGAACGCCTAGGAGTAGCGGAGTTCGACGCTGCTGCGGCGGGACCGGAGACGATCAGTGTCGATGAAACCGCCCGACGACTGAAGATCTGCGTGGGATCCGTAATCCGTCTCATCAAGGCGGGCATACTTCCTGCTGAGCAACTGATGTCTTGTGCCCCATGGAAAGTACCTGTCCAGGCTCTCGAATCAAAGGAAGTTAAGATAGGCGTGCAGGATGTAATCGGAAGAAGACCCCTCAAAGTGCTTCAATATCACCAAAATAAGACTCTCAAACTACCGGGCTTCTGAAGGAGGATGCATCATGAAAGACGATCCCCACGCCGACCTCGAAAGACGAACACATGGCCTGACAACGGCTGTTGTTCAAGCACCGTCTGCACCTGCGCAATCGGCCCATGAAAGCCACGCCGCATGTCCGTCACGCCAGCTGCAATCCAGATCCGCGTTCCTGTCGGCAGCCCGATCACGAGCGCAAACTCTTCAGCACCGCACGGACAATGCCTGGATCAACGTTACCTTCCAAACTGATCCGCACCTTGCCTGGCAACTCAATATGGATCGCACCACACTTGGCCGGCTCAATCTGAGACGGCTCAGGCTCGCGAAGCTCCGGCTTGCGAAGCTCGGTCTCCTCCGTGACGCTGACAGGAAGCAGCTTGATCGCTTGCTCAGCAGCCACTCCGAGCTTGCCGTCACGATGCAGACGCCTCCACTGAAACACCTGGTTCGCGTTCACGCCATACTTCAACGCCACCCGTGCCACCGAAGCCCCGGCCTCCAGCGTCTCCTCCACAATCCGCCGCCGCTCCACCGTACTCCGCCGACGACGAGGACCCACCACCAACCCACCGCTCACTTCAACATCAGCCATCTCAACATCATCACGGCAGAACAACCCGAAGTACACGCGGCCAACACCGGACGCTTACGAACCACCAGCCACTGAGCCCACATGTCCACGCAGAAACTTGAAACGCTGGCAGGATCTGCCGCTTTGACCGTAATCCAAAAAAGCTGAAATAAGCGAATAACTCAAACTTGGCGTCCGGGGACTAGAAGATCGGCGGGCCCAGCGAAAAATCGACGACGATGCCGTCTGGCTCCGAGACATAAGGGAACAGTTCGGCCTCTGAGAGACAGGTGGTCTTTGTTGTCGTTTTTGGTCGCACAGGGCGTGGGAGGTCCTATGAAGACAGTTTGGACGACGCTTCGAGCGAAAGAGGACGCGGCATCCGCGAGCGCATTCCGCACGTACCTAGTATCCAAGCCCTTCATCTTGCGCTGTCCGCGCCTCCCCTTTCTAGAAATCGTATTCATTTACCCCGGTTAACGGCGTTCCGCACTTGTGAAGAGCGCCAGAGCAGGTTTAGTGTTTCAGGACTTCTACGCCGAGCTGTTTTAAATAGCCGACGTTATCGTACTGTACCCATTCTTCGGCGAGCCGGCCGTCATCATCGTAGCGAAAGGTGTTAATGACTTCTATGTGCACAGTCTTGCCATTTGGTTGAATCGGACCTATCGGAGAGTGTGTCATTTCCTTGTCAAATACTCCCGAGAAGGTGTTTCGTGCACCAATGAAATTTCCCTCCACCATGATTTGTTCGCGCCGGATTCTGAAGCCGGAAAACGCACTTCGCCAGACCGACCAGAACGCCTTAAGTTGAGTGAAGTTCATGTCTCCATCCGGTCCATGGAAGATGTAATCGTCTGCAAAATAGGGGTCTAGTACGCTTTCATCACCTGTATTTATGCCCTCTTCGCCTACGCGAATCAAATCGTCCCTGCGTTGTGAATTCGATTTTTTGCGATGCCATAAATTCTCCTTTTTCAGTTTTTCGAGGTTCAAACTTGAAACCTGTCGAACTGCTGTGTAATTAAGAACGGGATTGAGGATCTTGACACTCCTCTACTGTTGCTGTTGATCTGCTCCTCCAGAGCAAATGGAGAGTGCAAAATTCTATGTGCTATGCGATCTGGTCCAGTACGCCTGGGTCAGCTCGCGAGGCTTATTCCTGGCGCCTCCAAGAAAATGCTGATTCAAATCTTCGGCAATTGGAAGCTGATGGAATCGCTGTCCGAAGAGACATGAGCGAGCTCGTGCTTCATATCGAATATGAGTTGGACGAGCGCACGAGAGAAGGGTAAGGGGGTTCATCTTCTCGTGATCACCATCCCTCTGGAGAGCGTGACGGCGCCCCCGAGAGACCTTCTCTTCGATTTGCCTTTGGGACACCTCATTTGAGAAGGTAGCGTGGTGCTGGTTGACCAGTCTGCGTTGCCATCAGCAGCTTTGTAGAGGTTTCCTCGAATTGGTGTAGCAGATTTTCGTCATGCAACGAGGGAGCCGTGTTGAGCTCGCCGTTGTCGAGTCCCTCCAGCGCAGCATCCACGCAGTTTTCCGCGGTCATGAGCGTAGCTGGATCGAGCACGGACGGAGGAATACCCAGGCTCTCGAAACCCTCAGTGACTGTGGAGGCTGGGCTAACTAGTTGCACGCGGATCCCGGTGGCCTGAAGTTCTTGCTGAAGACTCTGCGTGAACTGGCGGACATAGGCCTTAGTGGGGCCGTAGATGGGGACGAATGCAAACGGCGCGAAGCCAGCAACCGAGCCGATGTTCACGATGGTTCCAGCATTTCGCGCGATAAAGGCGGGAAGCACCGCCATCGTCAAGGCCGTGAGAGCCGTGATGTTGACTGCAATCATATTGTGCGTTGCAGCAGCAGAAGTCTGAGAAACAGGACCGATCACAGCGATACCGGCGTTGTTTACCAATAACGTGATGGAGGCGTCGTCCGAGATTTTCCGGACGACTTCGGCCAAGCCCGCTTCCTGGGCTAGGTCTGCAACGATCGTTTCGGCCCGAATTGCGAAACGTGACTGAAGAGCCGCGGCGATCTTTTCGAGTCGGTCCTTGCGGCGCGCGACAAGAATCAGATCATAGCCGCGCGCGGCGAGGCGCTGCGCGTAGACCTCTCCGATGCCGGACGATGCGCCGGTAACAACAGCGGTACCTCGTTTGCTCATAAAACTCCTTTGAACCTCTGAGATCCGTGGAGCGCTGAGTTGCTGACAAACTCCAGCTCCACTTTGTTGAGGCTAAGGCCCCAGAATGATACGATCTACGTCGTCGAGTACTTATTTTCGACGAAATCGTATCGAGAATCGCGATGAAGCTGAGGTCAAGATGAGTTCGGATCCGTTGTCTGATGTGCTCTCGCTACTGAGGCCTCAAAACCTTGCATGCCGCGGGTTCGATTTCGGTGGCTCGTGGGCCTTCCGATGGGATCTGCCGGATGGCATCAACTGCTATGCGGTCGTTGCGGGTCGGTGCTGGCTCACCATGGAGGCTTTAGAAAGTCCGCTCGAATTGAGGACCGGCGATTGTTTTCTCCTGCCGCGCGGATTGTCGTTCGGCATGGGAACAGACCAGAGCATCCTCCCGATCGATGCATTGCAGTCGATCTGCAGTTCCATGGTGCAGGGCACGGGAACCACTACCTTTCAAAATGGTGGCGAGTGTTTCATTATTGGGGCTCACTTTTCTTTAGAAAGTGGCTTAGCCGAACTCCTGACGAATCTGTTAACACCACTGGTGCTTGTCCGTTCCGAGTCTGACAAAACCGAGTTGCGTTGGGCTCTCGACCGGATGCGGTCGGAACTTCAGGGCGATCAGCCGGGACGCAACCTGATCGCGCAACAGCTTGCATGCATGATTCTTGTGCAGGCGTTGCGGCAACATCTCTCCGACAGAACCACATGCAACATTGGCTGGCTTTTTGCGATGGCGGATCACTCTCTCAAAGCAGCGATCAACAGCATGCATGAAGACCCCTCGCATCCATGGACGCTTGAACAACTTGCACGTAAGTCTGGTCTGTCACGATCATCTTTTGTGAAGCGCTTCAGGGAAGCTGTAGGCGAAACGCCGATGGCGTATCTCACCCGATGGCGAATGTTAGTGGCCTCTGACCGTCTCCGCAACACGAAAGATTCGGTCACCGGCATTGCACTATCGTCGGGCTACGATTCTGAGAGTGCATTCCGGAAGGCATTTCGTACGGTGATGGGTTCTTCACCACGCCGATACAGCCGAGCCGCTCACGAGTCCGGTTTCATCGAGCGACCTAGGGACCCATTTCGCGCGCATTCTGCCTAGACCTCGCAGATTATCCACTTCGCCTGTTCTTCTACAATTCCACTGCAACATCTTCAATTCAGCTTTCCGCTGAACAGCCGCGCGAAAAGAATTTTTGGCGAAATTATTAGCGACAAGTATTTCTCTATTTATTAATTGCGATCCTAACTTGCGGGAAGTTATCAGATTGCGTTTCAAAGCCGAAGCCCATCCAGAGCTTTCGACCTCTCTTGAGCGAACATGATTTCGTCAAAAAATTGCCCGCGCACGGCTAGAATGCGTTGTTCAGTTCACCTGCCGCTGGTCGTCTGCATAGTGAGTGCCAGAAAGGAACCATCGACGGGTAGGTCGGATAGATAGCGATAAACGCACTGGTCGGAAGCTGGCCATCGCCGACGAGAAGCCGACTAATGAGATGGTCCGCCGCTTGATTCCTCAGCCGTCGTAGAGGGATCGTGGTGGCAGCTTCTATGAGGAGGATCATCGACATGCAGATTCGTTCAGTAGGCATTGATTTGGGCAAGACGACCTTTCACCTTGTGGCTCTGGGAGTTGCCGGCAAGGTTCTCGTTCGGAAGAAGTTCACACAGAAGCAGTTGCTGGCATTCACGGCGAACATGCAGACCTCCTTGATCGGCCTCGAGGCGTGCTCGGGAGCGCACTTCCTTGGCAAGGCGCTGCGAGATCAGGGCCACGATGTGCGGCTGATCGCAGCCCAGTTCGTGAAGCCGTTTGTGAAGTCCAACAAGAACGACTTCGTGGATGCGGAGGCCATCGCCGAAGCCGTCGAGCGCAAGAACATGCGTTTTGTCCCGATCAAGACGGATGACCAGCTGGACCTCCAGGCAATCCACCGCGTGCGCGACCGATTGGTATCCCGGCGTACGGCGGTCATTAACCAGATACGGGCTTTTCTGTTGGAACGAGGCATGGTGTTCGCGCAGAAGCCGGCGAAGTTGAAGGCTGCGATGGCAGATGTTTTGGAGAACGCGGAGAACACGCTGACGCCGATGATGCGGAACCTGATCGACATGCTATGGGGTGAGTGGAAGACCGTTGAGCAGCAGATCGAGGAGCTGACCGACAAGCTCGAACAGATCTCTGCCAGTGACGCCGGCTGTTGCCGCATTCGCAAGATCCCTGGGATTGGGCCGATCGTCGCCACTGCTATCGTCGCGGCCATTGGCAACGGCGCGGCTTTCCGCAAGGGCCGAGACTTCGCAGCGTGGCTAGGCCTGGTGCCACGACAGTATTCGACCGGAGGGAAGGCCAAGTTGCTGGGCATCAGCAAGCGCGGCAACATCTACCTCCGCAAGGTTCTGATCCACGGAGCACGCGCCGCAGCGATGCGCATTAAGCGTGACCGAGCTCCGATTGGAGCGTGGATGGACGCGCTCGAAGCGCGGGCACCTCGCAACGTCCTCGTGGTCGCCATGGCTAACAAGCTCGCACGCATCGCATGGGCTGTTCTCTCTAGCGGCAACGAGTACAGACCAGTGGCAAGCACGCCCGCATAAGCAGCAGCGGAAAAGACGCCTGCGGCTTGGAAGCGCTATGCGCTCCCACTTTACCGCTCCACGACGACGACTTTTATTTTCCCCACCGAGGTCTGCACAGGAACAGTAAGGACGAAAGAACAGTCACAACGGCGCGTCTGCAACCTGATGCCGATAATGGTCATCAACGACCGCCCGACTTGTAAGGACAGACACGCAGCGGAACTCATCCTGGCTAGGAGCACGCGGCTCCATCAAAGGCCGAATACATTGCCGCAGACCTGTCTTCTCGACCAAACTACCCCTTGCAGTCGCGCGGCGGACCATACAATAACGGTACTAATCTGACTCAGCGGATGCATCGGCGATTTGTCATCTATCCAGTGCGGTTCATTCCGCGGAGACCGCTTATCAAGATGGTTGATTGTGGAGAAAACTCGTACTTGAATCATCGATTGCGACGATCAAAGCCGACCCTGGCTTCCTTGATGACGTCCCAATTTCTTCCAATCCAATGAACTAATGTCCGCATCGGTTCCAAAAGGCTGAGACCCAGAGGAGTAAGTTCATACTCCACTCTTGGGGGAACCTCCGCAAACACATGACGTGACAGGAGGCCGTCTCGCTCCAATTGGCGCAACGTAGTTGTGAGCATCCGTTGCGAGATCCCATCTATCAAGCGTTGGAGTTCTGAAAAGCGCGCGCGATAGCCCGGCCTCCTCGAAAGCGAAACCAAGAGCAGAATGCTCCATTTGTCTCCGATTTTCGCAAGAAGATCGCGAAGTGGCTCCGTTTCCTCACTTCTACACGTGAGAGCGACAGGGCCTCCAACGGCATCTTTGTTGGGCTTTTTCATGGGTTACTTCCAGCTCCGTTACTGAGGTGACTGTGCCGTCTTCCCTAAACGTAGCACTCATTCCATGATGTAGGTATAGAAGAGTAACCATCGAGCTGATCACATTGGGACTTTTGAACCGTAGGCGAGTCAACCACGAGACGCAAGGGCGTCTGGATTCACGAATATAAGGAGATTTCAATGCGTGTATTTCTTACCGGCGGCACGGGACTCATCGGCTCAGCGATCATTCCGGAGCTTATCAATTCTGGGCATCAGGTCCTGGGCCTCGCCCGTTCGGAGACAAGTGCAAGAGCTCTCCTCTCAGCTGGAGCTGAGGTCCTTATGGGAACTCTCGGAGACGTCCAAGCCCTCAGTGAGGGTACAAGCAAGGCTGACGGAGTGATTCACTGTGCCTTCGACTTGGATTTCGCTAACTTTGAAGAAAGTAGCGAGACTGAGAGGCTGGCGATCGCGGCTTTGGGCGTTTCGCTTGCAGGCTCTGATCGTCCTCTCATTGTCAGTTCAGGACTTGGTCTCGCATCACTGATTCGTCCGATCACAGAGGATGTCGATGCGCCCGCCGTCTCAGCATCACCTCGCGGTCCCGAACAGGCCGTACGTTCATTGCGTCAACAGGGCATCAACGCCACGATCGTGCGGCTCCCCCAAGTTCACAACACAGTCAAACAGGGCCTCGTCACAACCCTCATTGGTGCAGCGCGCAAAACGGGAGCCTCCGCATACGTGAATGAGGGACTTAACCGTTGGCCGGCCGCGCATGTCACAGACGTTGCCCGTCTTTATAGGCTCGCCCTCGAAAAAGGGGAAGCCTCCACTTACCATGCAGTCAGCGAAGAAGGAATCCACCTTAGGGATATTGCAGCCGCCATTGGCCGGGGCCTTAGAGTTCCGATCACCTCTATTTCATCGGAAGAGGCACAAGCCCGATTTGGTCGTATCGGCGGATACGTAGGCATGGATCTTTCCGCGTCGAGCGCTTGGACTCGGGAGCGACTCGGTTGGACATCGGCCGGGCCGGGGCTTCTGGAAGATCTCGACCGTATGCGCTATTTCGACAACTCCGGTTCCTGACGCGAGATCGTTTTGCGTCGACTCAATGCCAGGGGTGAAAGTCTTGACTGTCGATTTCCAGCCGATGCACTCGTTGAGCCGCCGAACGGCGGATATTACTTCCGCTAGCTCAAGTACTTCCACCGACGTTGCAGCCTTCTGGAACCTGCTTTCTGGATCTGTCACGAATTGGGGATACGCGCTGTGTGGATCGACAGGTTGAGAGAAACGCTCAATCCTGACTGGACACTGGACGCTGTGTTGCCCGACCTCACTGCTTTGCCTGAGCTCCTCGCCTGTGGAGCAGGTGCTCCTTGCATCGTGAGCATCTGAGGGAGAGTATGAAGCAAGTTATACAGAGACGTTTAACAATAAGCGGCGGGAATTGGATTTCAGTTAACGTCGACAGAGATGCAGATGCCTCCAATCTCATCATCGTCCCAGGGCCTGGTTCTCTGATCAACACTCTCGTTAGAGACACTGCTCGCTAGAAGTATTAGGACAAGTCGGTATCGCGACTGGTCGTCGTAAATCAAGGGTATCGATCCTACTCGCGTGGATTCATGAATAGTCCTTTGGCGTCAGCGCCACGTAACCGTGGATCGCGGGGAGTGCCGATATATTCTCCCAGGAAGTCGAGCAAAACATGAACCTTTGGGGTCAGGCGTGATTGGCCTGAGAAGAGCGCACAAAGGGTGACCGGCTGGGCAGTCCAGCGTGCCAGAACAGGGACGAGTTTGTTGCCCATCTCTGGCCACCTAGCCATGTAAAGCGGCAACAGTGCGATACCGGAATGCTTCAATATGAGATCTAGCAGCACTGCTGGATCATTCAGAATTACGGAAGATTGAATGTTCGGAGTCATAGTCGTGTCGCCGCGACTCAGCTGCCATGGTCCCGAACCGATGCATGTGCGTGTCAGCAAGTCCTCAGGTCGAGAAGGCATCCCAAACGTTTTGATGTACTGGGCGCTCGCAAAGAATCCACGCTTTGTGCCGGGATAAGTGCGCATCCGCCGTATCGAATCTCGCGGTGTTCTTACTTTGAAAACGACGTCGATGTCTTCACGGAATTCCTGATCGGCTGCCGGAGTGTAAGACTCAATTTGTAATCGCAATTGCGGGTATCGTTCCTGCAACTCTTTGAGTAATGGCGCGAGGATCAGCTGGGTCATCGTCACGGGACATGCTACCTTGATGAGTCCACTCGGCCGTTCTCGTTGAGCTGCCAGCATTTCGCCGCCTTCATCCAGGGTGCGTAGCGCGCGCCGGCAGACCTGTAAATAGTCCCTGCCGGAATCTGTCAGAACGTGGCCTCGCGAACTTCGCCGTATCAGTAGTGCGCCCAGGTTCTTCTCCAGGCGTGTTAAAGCGCGGCTGACCGTCGAAGTCGGCACCTTCAGTTTCACGGCTGCGGAGCTTAGGGTGCCTTCCTGACCCACCACTGTGAAAATACGGATGTCGTTAAGGTCGACTGCGTCCATCCTTTGATTCTACGATGCGCCCGTTTCACTCATATTGCGCTCCAAGGGCAACTAACGTTGGTTCGGGTTTTGCAAGCGCGCAATTCCGTTTTGCGCAGTCCTGGCGTGCGACATCTCCCGGACAAGCATCTTTAACAACATGGCGGAACCGCAGAACCGCCCGAAGTATGGATTGGAGGCTGGTATGAAGATTCTGGTAACAGGCGGAACCGGAAATGTGGGCGGCAAGGTTGTGTCGGAGTTATTGAAGCGAGGGGCTGACGTTCGCGTGCTCGCTCGCAAGCGGCCGGAAGAGAAGGTGCAGGCCGGCGTAGAGATTGTCACAGGTGACCTGCTTGACCCAGTGTCTGTCGAACAAGCGATGCAAGGGGTCGATAAGCTTTTCTTGTTGAATGCGGTTGTTGCGGATGAATTGACGCAGGCGTTGATCGCGTACGGCATCGCGAAGCGTCTCGGATTGAAGCATGTGACCTATCTTTCTGTCTTCAAAGTTGAACAGTTCCGCGACGTACCGCACTTCGCATCCAAGCTCGCGGTTGAAGGTGCATTGCGCGAGTTCGGGGTACCATTCACCATCCTTCGTCCCGGGTACTACATCCAGAACGATCTTGGGCTTAAGGACCCGCTAACTAAAGCGGGTGTATATCCCATGCCCCTCGGAACGGCCGGGATCGCGGCGGCCGACATGAGAGACATCGCGGAAGCAGCGGCAATCTCACTGACGGAAGATGGCCATGACGGGCAGACTTACGATATCGTGTCGCCCACGCTGATCAGCGGTCCTGGGAATGCGACTCTATGGAGCAAACTCCTCGGCAATGAGATCAAGTACACGGGACACGATTTTGATCAGTGGGAGCAGGGCATGCGTGCACGAATGCCCGGTTGGAGCGCCTACGATCTCCGCATGATGCTCCAGGGATATTTCGAACGCGGCTTCGCCTCGACCGAAACGGAAGTCGCGCGTCTCGCAAAACTACTTGGTCATACGCCGCGCAGCTACGAAGAGTTTGCGACCGAAACGGCGGAATCGTGGAAAGCCTGACTTCGGGTCCGCAGGAGCACTGGATAGACACGCTGATATTGGAGTAAGGAATGACGACTTACCACAAGGAACACCTCCTCGATCGTGCCGCAATGGTTCTTATGCGCACGATGCTGGCGGTTCAGCCCAAACTACAATTCACTCCAGAAGCTCGTCCCGACTTTGATAGCCTGATGGAGAAGACACCCGAGGCGGCGGGGGTGACGTATGAAACGGCGGAAGTTGGTGGGGTAGCGGGATGGTGGTGTAAACCGCAAGGATCACTTCCCGGGTCGGCGATTGTTTACTTCCATGGAGGCGCATACGCCCTCGGTTCTGCGAAGGCGTATCGCAATTTTGTCTCTCAGATTGCAGCAGGCGCGGAAACGGCAATTTTCGTAGTTGACTACCGTCTCGCTCCTGAGCATCAGTTTCCTGCGGCGGTCGAAGACGCTAAGGCCGTCTATCTTGGCCTCGCGGCCTTGGGATTTTCCCGGCTGGTTATAGCAGGAGACTCCGCTGGCGGTGGACTGGCTCTCGCGCTTCTTCTGATCACGACAGAGGGGGCACAGGAGGAAGGCATACCGAAGGCCTTGGCCTCGGTGGTGATCTCGCCGTGGACCGATCTTGCGCTCACAGGCGACAGCATGGAGGGTCGCGCAGCAGCGGACCCCTTGCTCACGCGGGAAGCACTTGATGGGGCAGCTCAACACTACCTGGGAGATCAGGATCACCGCGATCCCAGAGCCTCTCCGCTGTACGGGAATATGAGCGGTCTACCGCCTGTTCTGTTCCACGTTGGCGAAGACGAGATCCTGCTGGACGATTCCCGACGCTTCGCGAGCCGGATTGATGTTGCGGGCGGAGTCGCGGAACTGCACATCTAGGAGGGAATGACGCACGTTTTTGTTTCCAACCTTGCGCTCCAGAGTGCCAAGGATGCCCTGGCCAATATAGGCGAATTTCTGCAACAGATTTTCCGTGAGACCAATACTCGTTAGGCTGCGCATCATCCTCCGACGGAGGATGCGAGTGATGATTTTGGATGAGGCATAGCAATGAAAGACGGAAGAGTTGTCGCAATCACAGGAGCGGGCGGAGGCATTGGCCGCAAGATTGTGGATCGCTTTCTCGCCAATGGGGATCGGGTGATCGATTTGGACCGCGCAAAGTCCTCGTTGGAAGAGTTAGCCACGAGCCGGAACGCTGGCAATCAGCTTTCGACTGCTTGCGTCGATATAACTGACGAGTATGCTGTCGCCGAATTCGCGAAGCACATCAACCAAACGCATGGTCATGTTGACGTGCTTGTGAACTGCGCGGGGTCCTACCCCGTTGTCTCATTCGAGCAGATGACGCAGGAGCAGTGGCTGGAGATGATCGCGATCAACCTCACGGGAACCTTCCGGGTGACACACGCGCTGCTGCCGCTGATGAAAAGTCGGGGTTGGGGACGAATCATAAACATAGGCTCCGCTTCGGTGTTCGAAGGTGTCGTTGGGCAAACTCATTATGTTTCGGCTAAAGCTGGCATCGTAGGCTTCACGCGCTCCCTGGCAATGGAAGTTGGAGACTACGGGATCACCGTCAACATCGTTGCTCCCGGCCTGACGCTTACAGAACCTGTGCTCAACGGCATGCCGCAAGAGTTGATAAAGACTCAAGTGGACCTCCGGGCCATTAAACGAGATGAGCACCCACAAGATCTAGCTGGGCCCGTTTTTCTATTGTGTTCTCCGGATGCCGATTTTGTTTCCGGTCAAATGCTTGTCGTAGACGGCGGAAAGATCAAGCACTAAATGACCAGGAATTTGGAGGAAATGAACGATGCAAGCCAACAAGACACTCAAAGTACTCGCAGTGGGAGCGGCAGGTCCGTCAGCAAGCATGGTGGTTCCAGAGTTGCTGACGCGAAACGTATCGGTACGAGCGTTCGTCCACAAATCGGAAGATAGACCAACCGTTCAAAAGCTCGGTGTCACTGACATCGTAGTGGGCGAACTCTCCGACGCTGCGGCGGTCGCCAAGGCATTGGAGGGCATAGACGCTGCTTTCTACATCGCCCCGGCAGCCCTTGAGAATGAAGCAGAAGTCGACAAACAATTTGCTTCGGCAGCGAAGCAAGCAGGGGTACGGCGCGTCGTCTTTTCGTCCGTGATACACCCAGTCCTTAGCGACCTCGTCAATCACGCCGACAAAGCGCCAGTGGAAGTAGCACTGCTCGATTCCGGGTTGGAGTATGTGTTCCTCCATCCTGCGATGTTCTTCCAGAACATCGGCGCTGCGTGGGCGAGGATGAAGGAAACTGGCGTATATGGCGAGCCTTGGTCCACTGAGACCCGCTTTTCCCGCGTCGATTACCGCGATGTTGCCGAGGTTGCGGCGATTGCGTTGACCGAAGATCGGCTCCTGTATGGAACATTCGAGCTCTGCGCCGAAGGCAACTTGAATCGGCATGGTCTTGCTGCCTTGATGAGCAAGGTCGTTGGCAAGCAGATAAAGCCGATCAAAGTGGAGATTCCCGCGCAGGCCAACATGTCTCCGAAGCTCACGCGGATGTTCGCCTGGTACGACAGACATGCTCTGCTCGGCAACAGCACAACACTTCGAGCGATCCTTGGGCGGGAGCCGCGGACGCTGCAGGCATTTTTCGAAGAACTCAACTGAAATTAGGAGAGCGGAATGGCCCAGTCGAGCGCGCCTGACATAGCAACGTTTCGCAGTGAAACGGCAATCGTGAATGGGGTACGCCTGCACTATTGGATTGGCGGCAATTCTCATGGTCGGCCAGTCCTGCTATGGCACGGATTTCTTGGCACCGCTTATAGCTGGTACAAGGTCATGCCGCTTCTCGCGGAAGCCGGCTACTGCGTTCTGGTGCCGGATATGCGCGGCTATGGAGACTCCGACAAGCCCGCCGGAACAGAAGGCTATGACGCACGGGCACTTGCGGAAGACTTCCGAGCCCTGGTCAGGCAGATCGAATTCGGGAATGGTCAGAAGCTGATCCTTGCCGCCCACGATATGGGGGCACACCCAGCCCTGCTGTGGGCTGCACATCACCCCGACGAAATCAGGGGCCTCGTGTATATGGAAGTTCCCACGATGCTCGAAGAGTTCCTGACAAAAGTAATTGTGTACAAGCCGGAGGCGATGGCAAAGGGTTCCATGTGGTGGTGGATTCTCCCGCTAGCACCTGGCGTACCGGAACGCCTTATCGTTGGCAATGAGCGCGCCTTTCTGACATGGTTCTATGAGGGCGCCACAGCAGATGCATCGCCCATCAGCGAAACATCGATCAAGGAAACTCTCCGCAGTTTTAGTGGCACGGAAGGTGTGCTCGGAGCGCTTGGCCTGTACCGTGCCGCCTTTACGACCATTGAGCAGACCACGCCTTTGAAGAAGAACAAGGTCGAAGTCCCGGTGCTTGCCATTGGCGGAGAAAAAGCGCTTGGCGCCAAGGTCGGCCAGATGGTTGAGGCGGTCGCGAAGAATGTGACTGGAAAAGTTATCCCGGCATGTGGTCACTTCATCCCGGAAGAACAACCCGCTGAATTCATGCGCCTCTTTCAGGAATTCGTCGGAGGGGTCGCTCGAGTATGACAGACCTTAGCCGACGCTCTGTTCTCACGCTTGCCGCCATGGCTGGCGTAGGACTCTCTTCTTCCAAACTTTGGGCCTCTGCAGTTTTGGGCAGCCCATCCCCTAAATCAGAGCCTCAAGATTCCACAAGGAGAACTGCTATGTCTGAGTCCACGACGCAATACCCACCCGTTCCGCCCGATGATTTGAAGCGTGCGCTCACGATCGCACGACCGGACAGCGATCAAATACTGCCCCACATCGGCCTCGTAGGCGATACCTATACCATCATCGTTTCGGGCGAGGATACTGCAGGTCGCTTCTGCGTCATTGACATGCACATCCCGCCAGGGGGCGGTCCCGCGCCACATCGTCATGACTTTGAAGAAACCTTCATCCTGCTTGACGGCGAAATGGAGGCCACGTTCCGCGGGAAGAAGTCCCTAGTGCGCGCCGGCGAAACCATCAATATCCCCGCAAACGCGCCGCATCAATTTCATAAGTCATCTTCCAAGCCGGTTCGTCTGCTGTGCATTTGCTCGCCTTCGGGGCAAGAGCTTTTTTTCAAGGAAGTGGGAGTGCCTGTAGCCACTCGCACGACCGCCCCACCCAAACTCGATAAAGAACAGCAGCAACGGTTCATGGAGAAAGCCAACGCTCTTGCTCCGAAGTACCGTACCGAGCTGCTGAAGGAAGCATAGCCATCGGAAGCTGCGGGCAGATGCAATCTGTTCGCAGCACTTTCCATGCCTGAATCGATATAGAACTCGCCATCGCGACCGCTGTTCCCTTATTCGGGAGAACCTGGAGTTCCTGGTGAGTATTCAGGTAAAGCTCCAATCAAGCCCATTCGCCTATCCGAGCGAATGAACAGCAGGTCGTCAATCAGCCGACTCACTTGTCAAAAACTTCTCATGCTTTCTTGATGGGCTCCCAGTTATTCCCGATCTAGAGGACCAGATTTCGCATTGGTTGAAGAAGACTGAGTCCAAGTCCTGTCAGTTCGTATTCCACCCTAGGCAGCGCCGTAAAGAATACCTCGCGAGAGAGCAAACCATCCGCTCCAGCTGACGCAGCGTAGCGGTAAGCATCCGCTGTGAGATTCCTTCGTAATCACTACGCTCAATGAGTGACTCGGCGATTTAGCATCAATCCAGGTCGTCCTTACCTGAAGCGCATCTTTCTGCTACTTAGCTTCGATTGCTGCGAGTGAATCGTAGAGCAGCTTTTGACGATGCTTTCACGCACAAAGCGGTGCACGGATTCATTGTCGAAGCGCGGGTGCCATGCTAAAGATATGCGGAGGTCTGCTGTCTGAACGGGTAATGGAAAGATAAAGGAACGGTAGAGCGTCTTTGCAATGCCGCTGAGGTGCTCGGGTATGGCGGCCACGAGGTCAGAGGTAGCTGCAATCGCGAGGGCGCTTGAGAGTGTCGGCACACTCAGAGATACCGTCCTCTTCAAACCTAGCTCGGCCAGCGCATCGTCAATCGGACCTCCGAGTAGCCCCCGCCGTGAAGCGCTGATGTGTTCATATTCGACGTATCGTTTTGCCGTAACCTTCCCCTTCGACAGCGGGTGACCTGTACGCACCACTCCCATAAAGCGGGATGAGAAAAGCTTTTGCAGCTTCACTTCAGGCCCGCTCAGTTTGATGTTCCCGAGGTCGAGATCGAGAACGCCCTCTCTCAAAGGCCCGACAGCTTCTTCTCCGTGCGACACGAAGCGTAGTTTGACCTTCGGCGCCTTACGATGAACGGTCTCAAGGATAGAAGCGGCAAACACCGCGACCAAGGACTCGTCCGCTCGAATGTTTACCGTTCGGGCTACATCCGCGAGCGATGGCGAGGAAGTACGCGTGAGATCGTACGCCTCCTGCACAAAAGCATGTAAACGCGCCCTCATTTCCAGAGCTTTCGGAGTGGGCACTAAGCCCCGCCCGGCCTGCACCATGATGGGATCACCCATCAATTTGCGGATACGCGTCAAGGTCCGGCTCATCGTTGGAACGCTCACACCCGTTCGTTCCGCGGCTTCGGTGACACTGCCGGTTTCAAGCAGCGCATTCAGGGCAAACAGCAGGTTGGCATCGAACTGTTTCATTTTGGGCAAGTATACATTGTCGAGCACAGCATTGCTGCAAGGGACCATTTCGCCTAGCCTTGGAACAGGCAGAACACTTAATAGTTCACAAGTGTTGAGCGCTATAGGCATTCAATGTTTTCTGATGATCATCCAACTTCGCGTAGGTCCCTCGTTGTGGCACTTACCAGCCTCTGCTGCAGCAGTTTCATGCCGTTTCGTCTGTCCGCGATCGAGCCGAAACGCAAAGGTGTTGCAGGTTCCCCCGAGCCGATCCCAACTTTATCAGCACCAGGAGGAAGTAAAAGAATGTCGATCCAAACCATTGATCCCGTGACAGCTTTGATCGTTGTCGATTTGCAGAAGGGTGTCCTCGCTCATCCCTTGGTACATCCGGTGAGCATCGTCGTTCAGAACGCGGCAGAACTAGCCATCTCGTTTAGAAATAAGAAGCTCCCGGTTGTACTCGTGACCGTCGTCGGCACCGCGCCCGGCCGAACGGAGCAGACTCTAAGCAAAGGGCCACGCCCGGACGATTGGGCCGAGTTAATGCCGGAGCTCATCGCGCATAGCGAAGACTATCGCGTGATCAAGAAAACCTGGGACGCCTTCACCCATACAGGCCTCGAAGATTACCTCAAAAGCAAAGGAGTGACGCAGGTCGTCATCGCTGGAGCCGCCACCAGCATTGGCGTGGAGTCCACCGCACGGCTGGCCTACGCACTTGGCTTCAATGTAACCCTCGCCACCGATGCCATGAGTGACCGCAGCATCGCAGCCCATGACAACAGCGTGTCGTATATCCTTCCTCGACTGGGAGAGACAGGTACGACAAAAGAGATCCTCCAAGCTCTGAACTTGACAGGGGCTTAGGAGGCACCACCACACGAACAGGAAGCTAGAGTTCTCCTGACTCTCCCCTCATGTTCCGCCAAAGCACTCTCAAATAGATCTGCTTGATGACAGGAGAATTAGACCGTTGAATCAGAAGCTAAACATAAGCGCTATCATCGCGGATCTCGTCGCGGCAAATCGTATCCTCGCTATCGAGAAGGTCGTGGATGCGTTTGGACACGTGAGCGTACGCCACCCCGAATACCCGGATTGCTATATCATCGCGCGGGCAATATCACCCGAGCTCGTCACCCCAGAAGACTTCATGGAAGTTGCGTTTGACGGTGAGGTTCCCGGTGGCGACGTTCGCAAGGCGTACCTTGAGCGCTTTATTCACGGTGCGATTTACGAGGCGCGTCCGGACGTTCAGTCCATCGTTCACAACCATAGCAAGGGACTGATTCCATACAGTGTCACCAGTGAAAAACTTCGGCCGATCGTGCATAGTTGTGCCACCATCGGCGCTCACATTCCGGTGTGGGACGCTCACACGATGTTTGGCGACAGCAATCTTCTGATCTCCACTTTGGAAATGGGTCGGGACTTTGCGAGGACACTTGGACAGAACAACTCTGCCCTTATGCGAGGCCACGGTTGTACCGTCATCGGGCGTTCGATACGCGAGGCGGTCTACACGGCGATTTACCTGGAGGTGAACGCGGAATTGCAGATGCAGGCGAGTCGTTTCTCCCCGATCACCTTTCTGTCCGACGGTGAGATCAGGATCATTTCTGAACGCCTTGCCAACGCAAAACCAAACGAGGGCTATGACCGTGCATGGGAATACTGGTGCCGCCACGCTGGCGTTGAATATCGCACCCGCGAGTCGGTTCAGTCTGGTCAGAAATGATAAGAACCTCCACCTCTTCCTCGATCAAAGCGACATGGCGCAGAACATTTGACCCTTTGTCCATTCCAAACCTGCGTCTCTTCTTTGCCGGACAAGCTATCTCCCTTGTCGGTACATGGCTGCAATCTACCGCGCAGGCGTTGTTGGTCTACCGGGTCTCCGGCGGCCATTCGGAACCGGTTGCCATCACCGCGTGTTGCACTGCCATTCCTCTGATCCTGCTTGGGCCGCTGCTTGGCAACTTGACGAGCCACATCCCCCGTCGCCACCTTGTAATAGCCACCCAAGCCGTCGAGCTGCTTCTAGCTGCCGTGTTGGGCTTGCTTGTCCACGCCCACAGGGCGACACCCGCGTGCGTCTATGTCTTAGCTTTCCTTTTGGGATGCGCCGAGGCCATATATTTCCCCGCAGTGCAACGCCTCCTTCGCGATATAGCGGGCAGCACTCACATCCGCTCTGCCGTGGGTCTAAGCGCCGTCATCAGCAATATCGCTCGATTCGGGGGGCCAACGCTTGCAGGTCTCCTGATTGGCAGCTTCGGGATCAGCATCGCCTTTTTTTTGAATAGTCTTTCATTCGTCGCTGTGATCGTATCGCTGCTGCTTCTCCGTGAGGAACAAAAGCAACATGTGGAGCGACAGGAAGGCTGGAGCCTGCTAAAGACAGTAAAGTATCTTTCACAAGATGTGCGGATGCTTGGAGTCTTCGCAACGGTTGGACTGATGAATGTGTTTGGCCAATCCTGCTATGCCTTGATACCGGCTTTGGAAGCCGGCGACGCCCGCGCGACAGGCCTTCTCCTCGGAGCCGCCGGACTTGGATCACTCACAAGCGCCCTTTGCGTGATGCCGTTCTTCCAGGGGTTTCGACGTCCGGGATTGTTGCTGTGCGGCGCGCTCCTTTGGATGAGCTCCGCTCTGGCTGTCACCGCAAGCTTTGACTTTCTCCCCCTTCAGCTTATATCGATGTGGCCTCTTGGGCTCGCGACCACCGTTTTGTTCGTGACCACGCTTGGCCTCATCCAGACCGTCCCACCAGTTCCTACGCATGGGCCTCTCTTCGGTCTTTTCGGCGCCGCGTTTTATGGATCGCAGCCGGTCGCCGCTCTTGGACTTGCGTACCTAGCAGATCGCGGTTCCATCAGTCGGACGATGCGGGGATCAGCGTTGGTGGAAGTCTTGGGAGCTTTACTCCTTCTGCTTCTGCCAAAATGGCGCGTTTGGGATGTTAGACAACTGGCCGCGCCCGAAGCCACGACTTGAATCCACGTGCAATGTCACCGAACTTATCAAAGCATGCACGACGTTGCCCCGATAAGATCGGCAATATACCCGCTTCTGGTGCAACGTACGACCACTGGGGTTTCGTCGAAGGGTTCAGATACTCTGAGGTGCTCCCCAGGAATCTACGCGTAGGGTCGAGGTCCATGTAGGAGCATCGCAGAGAGCTACCAGGAATCTCACGCCCAATTGGTACCGACAATAACTCGGTTTAAGAGAACGTAGTTAGAGGCTTCAGAAGTAGTTAGCAAGGGGACTGGAACGTCACAACCTGCCGAGGTCTTGGCTGAATTTCATTATCTTTCCGGTAAGCAAGATCTGATGCTGAGCTGTTGGCTTCCCGGAAGAGAGACATATGCAAGATCTTCCTTTTCTTGTGCAGACCTTTGCACATGTCAGGGCTTGCTCGATGAAGCTAATCGTGTGTCACTCACTTCCGCATCATTGATTTCAACATATGACGTATGACCTGTACTGACGTGAGATGGCCCGCGAGCGGACCAGACGTGATCTGTTCGGCATCAAGCATCGCCAACCCATGCAGCGTAGACCATATCCAGACGGCGTTTACTAGTGCATCCTCCGCTCCTATGCAACGTCGAACTCTTTGGAGCAATAAGATGAATGCGTCGTCAGCCACCTTGCTAAGCTCACTTCCCTCCGAATCCTTCAAAAGGCGTGATGCGAACATCAGGCGGTACAGACCGCGGTTGCCTTGAGCAAAGTTGAGGTAGGCCTCGCAGGCCCTCGTAAAGTCTCGGCGTGCGCTTAGACCGGAGGCAGGTTCAAGTTTGGCACAAAACTCCTGGAATCCTTGCGTTGCCACAGCCCTCAGCAGATCCCCTCGATCGGCAAAGTGCCGATAAGGTGCAGGCTGAGACACACCCAGGTGAGACGCCAGCCCCTTCAGGGATATGTCTTCATGCGCAGTCGTTTCTAGCGCTTCACGGGCAGCAGCGATGAGGGAAGCACGGAGGTCACCATGGTGATAGGCCCTCGTGGCGCCCTTCGCTCCTGCAGCGCGAGCAGTTTTCCCCAGTATTTGCGGTGACTCGCGGTTCATGATTGGCATTTTCCTACCTCGGCGCACAGTGCGTTTATGTAATGTAGCATTACATATGTGATTTACAATCACATACCCGAAAGGCGCAATCATGCCGGAACTCGACCTTGCAAGCATTCATCTTCCGCACACCAATCCTTATCTCATGGGAAACTTCGCTCCGGTCTTGACGGAAACCACTGCCTTCGACTTGCCTGTAGAGGGTGAGATCCCACTCGAACTGGAGGGTCGACTTCTTCGGATCGGGCCGAATCCTACGGGAACGCCAGAGGAAGAGACGCACCACTGGTTTATGGGCTCAGGGATGGCACACGGACTTCGTCTGCGTGGAGGGAAGGCGGAGTGGTATCGCAACCGCTTTGTGGTGGACGACATCACCGCGTCGTCCCTCGGACGGCCTCCCCTGCCCGGCCCACGAAACGGCAGATATAAGAATGTCGTAAACACAAATATCTTGGACATTGCTGGGCGCACCTACGCCACCGTTGAAGCGGGCGGCCTACCGGTCGAACTTACGTACACTCTCGAGAGTTCCGCCCGATCTGATTTCCGCGGTAGTCTCCAGCATGGCTTCGTAGCTCATCCGAAGCTGGATCCCAAGACTGGAGAGCTTCACGCGATCACCTATGAACCCGGGCTTAGCAACCTGAGCTATATTGTCGTGGGTAAGGATGGCCTCAGTCGTTCGGTCGCCGAGATTGCCGTGCCAAACAGCCCAATGGTTCACGATATGGGTTTCACCGCGACCAAGGTGATTGTGTTAGATCTCCCCGTAACCTTCAACAAGGCAGAGGTCGGCCGCAGTTTTCCTTATACATGGAACGCCCAGTCACCAGCACGAGTGGGCTTACTGCCGCGAAGCGGGAATGTTGCCGAGCTGCGCTGGTTCGAGGCTCTCGCATGCTTCGTCTTCCACATCATGAATGCCTTTGATCGAGACAACACGGTCGTCTTGGACGTGGTACGCCACTCCCACACGTTCGATCAGGACCGGCGCGGCCCCAGTGAGGCTGTACCGCGCCTTGCGCGCTGGACGATTAATCTCGCCACCGGTTCTCTTCAGGAGTCAATACTTGAAGAGCGTGGTTGTGAGTTCCCTCGCTTTAACGACGCATACGCTGGCCAGGCTTACAAGTACGGTTACACCGCTTCGATGGAGGGACTACGCTTCGGTCCGGCCTACAAACATGACGTGAGCACCGGGCGCACGGAAGTGCATGACTATGGCCCATGTTGTGTAACGCTTGAGCCGGTTTTCGTTCCTAGGCAAGCTGCATCAGCGGAGGACGACGGCTGGATCATATCTTTCGTTTACGATGCTGCGCGCGACGCTTCCGATGTCGTTATCGTGGACGCGCAAGCATTCTCCGAGGCACCCGTCGCTAGGATCCGCTTGCCAGTGCGTGTCCCGTTTGGGTTTCATGGGAATTGGGTTCCTGACCCCGTCTAGGTTTAGGCGTAATTTCAAAGGGATTAGCATCCCGATACGCATCTTAAGTTTCTTGCACGAAAAGGTTTCATACTGTCGTCAAGCGGGTAAGCCTTGTCAGTGAACCACTTATCGGTCTCACCTCCGTCGAGCTGCCAGAGGTCGGCCTGGTCGGGTGCGCTCACGCGCTTGTACCTGACCAACTGAGTTTGGCAACTTGGCTTGGCCCACTTCGGCGGTTTATTTTGGCCCACCCTTTGGGTGTTGATCTTGAGGGAGTTGGGTTCTGCTGGAGCGTAGCCCGGAGGGCGTAGCGGAAGCAGAACCTAACGCCCAGGGCTTACTCTTTGGTCTTCTTCCGCAGGGTTCTACGGAAGCGATAGGACTCCGATCCGGTCTCGATGATGTGCGCCTGATCGGTGAGCCGATCAAGCACTGCTTTGCAGAGCCGGGCGTTGGTGAAGACCTGAGGCCACTCGGAGAAGGGCAGGTTGGTGGTCACGATGATGGCAGCCTTCTCAGCCCTCTCTGCTATGACCTGGAAGAGCAGTTCGGCGGCGACTTCGGCAAGCGGGACATAGCCGAGTTCGTCGATGACGATCAGCTCCACACGAGACCAGCGTGCCAGCATCCGGCTCAGGCTCTGTTCCCGTTGCGCTTCTACGAGCTGGTTGACCAGGGCGGCGGCGGTGGTGAAGCGCACTCGCTTGCGTTGACGGCAGGCAGCGATCGCCAGACCGGTGGCAAGATGACTCTTGCCTGTGCCGGGATCTCCAACCAGCAGGACCGGCTCGGCACGTTCGAGATAGCCTCCTTCGGCCAGGGCGCGGATGCGGGCGGCGGGGATGTGCGGCGACTGAGCGAAGTCGAACTCTTCTAGCGTCTTGACCCTGGGCAGGTGCGCCTCCTTCATCCTCAACTCGATGCTGCGTCGTTCTCGGTCTTCCATCTCCGACTGGAGCAGAGCCTCGAGATAGTGCAGATGCGAGTGCTTGCGTTGAGCGGCTTCTTCGGCGAGCGATGCGAACTGCGCACCGACAGATGGCAGTCGCAGCGCCTTACAGTTCTGAGCGATACTTGCGATCTGGAGGCTCATGCCTGCACCGCCTGTAACAGCCGGTCATACTCGATCATGGTCGGCAGCGGGCGTTCATACGCGGACAGAGCCCCGATCTCGATCGGCTCGCCAACGGTATGCTGCAACTGATCGGACATGAGCAGATGACGGATCGCGGCGACGTCTTCGCAACCCAGATCGAGCGCCTGCTCTACGGCAGCCGTCAGGCTCTCATAGCCGAACTCACGACCCATGCGGATGAGCGTCACCATGGCACGGGTGCCGGGCTGTCGTCCTTGCCGTTCGATCATCTGCTGCCAGATCCGGTCATAGCTCTTAGGCCAACGGCCCTGTGCTCGCCACTGCGCCAGCGGCGTCGACCCGCGCAACGCGCCAGGCTTCCGGTCCAGCACGTCAAGGTAATGTTCCAGATCGAAGATCTTCTGTAATCGGCTGTAACAGCGTTCGTGGCTGGCGATTCGGCTGCCATGGTGATGGAACTCGACCGTGCAGGAATAGACGCGGGCTTCGACGATCGAGCCCGGCTTCAACGGCACGGAATAGGAGTTCGTCCGCACCTTCGCGCATCCTGTCTGATCGACGCGCGGGAAGCTAACCTCGGCCAGATCGAAGGGCTCGTCGGCCAGCGGCAGAAGATGCTCCTTCTCCGTCAGCAGCCGGGTTCCAACACACTCGCTATGGCCTGACATGATCCGGCCCTCATCGGCGCGACAGTCCTCCAGCAGCTTCCGGTTCAGCGCCGCTAAATCGGCAGCCACCGGCACCGGCACCCAGTGGTTGCGGCGGAAGTAACCAACTTCGCCCTCCACTCCGCCCTTCTCGTGGCCTTCGCCCGGAGTGCAGAACTCGGCCTGATACTGCCAGTGCGAACGGAACGCGATGAACCGTGCCGTCAACTCTCGCTGCTGGCCGCGCAGGATCTTCTTCACCGCACTCGAGAGGTTATCGTAGCGAAGCCGCCGGAAGACGCCTTCGAAATACTCGAAGGCAAGTTCATGTGCTTCCAGAAAAGCCTGCTGCGTCGCACATGGATACGCCCGATGAAAGGCAGCACCGCTCGCCATCGAGCGCATCTCAAAGACCTGTAGCTTGATCCGTTCCCCGTCCAGATCGGCATACGCTTCATACCAATCGACCTGCGCCTCGACGCCCCAGTCGTAGCTCTGCGGAACGAACACCTCGTGTTCAGCCAGACCCAGAGCCTGCTTGCGCCGCTCTACATACTGCCGAACCGTTCGCTGCGCTGGCGTGCATCCTGGGATCTCGGCACGAATCCGGTCATAGATCCGCCGCGATGTGTGGCGCTGCTTGCGCGGAGCCTTACGGTCCAACTCCAATATCGAGTCGATCAAAGACACCGCCGGTGCCATCTTCACTGCTGGACGTTCCGTCTTCTTCCGCTGAGTGGGAACTGCGTTGCGCACCGCCTCACGCACCATGCGCCGATGCACGCCCAACTTCCGCGCCACACCAATCACCGACCCAACGCCAAACTCATACTCCCGACGAATCTGCTCGTATAGCTCCACCTTGGCTCTCCAATCCAACTCGCCCTCCGCCTCTCATATCACTGAGAAACAGGGTAGAGTCCGTGTTGCCCAAGGGTGGGCCAACTTAAACCGCCATAATGGGCCAGATCAGAGTGCCAGAATCACCACCATGCCCTTCTGTCACTGCTGGCCTATTATTTGTTTGATAGTACTGCCAATGTATGGTCCGCCGCAGGACTGCAACGGAAAAGCTGCGTGCGAGAAGACAAGTCTGCGGCAATGTATTCGGCCTTTAGGTGGAGATATCTCTCGTGGCCATGATGAGTTCCGCTGCGTGCCTGTCCTTATAAGTCGGTCGGTCGTTGACGACCATTATCAGTATCAGGTTGAAGGCACGCCGTTGTGACTGTTCTTTCGTCGTTGCTGTTCCTGTGGAGACTTCGGCGGAAGCTTTTAGCAGCGAAAGCTTGGTCTGCGCTCGACCGTTTCTCGCAGACGGTACCCAAGACCCTGGGCGCGGTCAGCATTACCCTCTGGCATCCTCGCAGATGCGGTCCTTCCCCTTCGCTGCTTTTTCAGATTAGCTCAGATCGCATTTACGCCGTCGCTATCAGGTTCGCGTTGGGACGGTACCCTATCAAAACTGCCCCGACGGTCTGCGCAGCACATCCAGCTTCGTGCGCGGTGCAGCCCTGATAGGGTACTAACGTTTCTCGTTACCTATTTCTTGCTCGCTCGATAGTAAACCGTACTCAATAAGGGCACGGCCCTGTTCGAAGGACTCGAACGCGAAGACATCGACTCAAGAGAAATTCAGGTGAGGTCAACAGTCCGGAACGCCAAAGCACTAAGTTCCAAGCTTTCAACGGGCCGCTGGCTCTAGAGCTCCGCATCAAGGGTCATGGCCCCTGCAATTCTCTTGAAATCGTCCTCACTGATCTGGAACGCTGCTCTGCGAAACGCCAAGCCCCAGTGCTCGTCCCCTTGGGTAAATGTCAGCTCTTGCAGTAGCGGCCGGATAGGCGCCCGTCTGCTCTTAAAGAATTTCACCTTACGACGATAGGGATGGAAGCAAGCAGACTGTTCCGCTACATAGGGATTTTCATCGAGGATGCGCCCTGCAGCGATGAAAGCCTGCAGGACAGCTCCACTTCTCATCCCTTCGCGCGGCGAGTAGTAGATGATGAGGTCGCCGGACTTCAGCCGGCGCACTGGAGCTTCCTTGCCATGACCCAACTGGCAGAAGCCGCCTTCAACCGCGCCCTGCACGTGGTCGTGGCTTGCGACACCAACCCGATAGCGAAGCATTACGCTGCTGCCTGCTTTGCTGTGTGGACCGTAATGCCATATCCATCCGGATCTCGAAACGAGAAGAATCTTCCAAACGGTCCATCAGCCGGAGGAAGGACGATGGATACGCCTTTCTCGACAAGCTCTGCATGGAGCGCATCGGCGTCCGTTGCGGCCATCCAAAAAGATACGCCCCATCCCAGCTTGCTCGTCGCATCCAGGTCGACCATCGGTGTACGGATCGCAAATGGGATGGGCTTGGCTTCAAAAATCACCGCGCCGGGCGGCATGTGCGGCGATGCCGTGAGGCCGACCTGCTCTAAGTAGAACTTCCTGGAGGCTTCAAGATCGCGTACCTGGAGTGCGATAAAGCTTGGTCCGATCACTTGTGGCTTATCTGCGTGCTTGCTTGATGTTGTCATGTTCCTTATATTATATAAGGAACCTTATATGTCAAGAGCGGAAAACACGTGGACGAATATGGCAGCCGAACATCCGATGGCAGATCGACTTGGTTATGTACTCAAACGAGCACAACACGCACTCCGGACAACCATGGATGACCAGCTCAGCCATCTGGGGCTGACCACGGCACAGTTCAATGTGCTATCCGCCGTTCAACAACAGCCAGGTATTTCAAATGCCTCCCTCGCACGCGGGTCTTTCGTCACAGCACAGAGCATGCTTGGCATCGTGGCCAACCTGGAGAAGGCGGAGCTGATGCGCCGGACGCCGCACGAGATACACGGACGTATCATGCAGAGTGAGTTGACCCCAAAAGGTACGAAGGTGCTGACAAGCGCTCGTGAAGCTATCCATGCAGTCGAGAAGGGGATGACGGCCGGCTTTACTGCTGCGGAGATCCGCACCCTCGTGACTCTGCTGCAAAGGTGTGCTCAGAATATTCAATCCACATAGAGCAAAAGCTGTCAGACCTAGTGTGCGCAAGACGAATAGTCATCATAAATGGGATGAGCAGGTCCTCTGAAGGAGGAGCAGACTGTTCCCATGAAGAATCCAGCGCAACACCTCATCGCTGAAGCTCCACGCAGGCAAGCCAAGGTCGAGATGACGATCGGCATCGACCTTGGCGATGTCTGGAGTCATTACTGCACCCTTAACCAGGACGGAGAAGTGGTCGACCGTGGCCGCTTCAGAACTATCCCGAAGGCGATCGAGAAGTGGTTTACCGACGTGGCTCCAGCGCGGGTTGCGATGGAGGCTGGAACACACTCGATCTGGATCAGCGCACAGTTGCAGGAACTAGGTCACGAAGTCATCGTGGCGAACGTTCGCGAGTTGCGGGCGATCTCGCACAGTGACCGGAAGAGCGATCAGGTCGATGCTGAGAAGCTGGCAAGATATGCCCGGCTTGATCCGAACATCCTTCGTCCGATCGCCCATCGCACGGTCGAGCAACAGCAGGCTCTGACTCTGATCCGTGCGCGAGCTCTGCTGGTGCGACTGCGTACCGCTGCGGTGAATGCCGTTCGTGGTCTGACGAAGTCGTGCGGCCACCGTATGCCTGCCTCCGCCACAACGTGCTTCGCCCAGCGCAGCCTGGCCGTTATGCCGCCTGGACTGGCACAGGCGCTCGGTCCGGTACTTCAGCAGATCGCGGAGATGACAATAAAGATCAAGCTGTACGACCGGCAGATCCAGCAGCTCGGCCAGACCGAGTATCCGGAGACACAGGCTCTGCTGAAGGTTCACGGCGTCGGCCACCTCACCGCCTTGACCTTCGTGCTAACGCTCGGCAGCAAGGAGCGGTTCGGACGAAGTCGCGACGTTGGGTGTTACCTGGGCCTACGACCTCGTCGAAGTCAGTCCGGAGATCACGATCCTCAACTCGGCATCACCCATGCTGGCAACGCATACCTTCGAAGTCTGCTGATCGAGTGCTCCAACCACATCCTGCGACCGCACGGACGAGACTCGGCGTTGCGACAGTGGGGTCTCCACTTAGCTGGCCGAGGCGGCAAACAGGCCAAAAGTAAGGCCGTCGTTGCCGTAGCCCGCAAGCTTGCCGTGTTGCTTCATCACCTCTGGAGCACTCAAGAGCCGTACGTGCCGTTCTACGAACAAGCTGCTTGAGAGATCAACATGTTCACCCGTTGCGACGACACCGTGTTCCGATGACTGCGAGCCGACTTCGGCCTTCGAGGCCGACCGATAAATGGCAGCATCGACTCTTCTCTCGAACCCCAACCGGCACCGAGCTTGCTTCAAGACAGCTCATCAAGAGTGCGAATAGAAACACGGTGGAGAGCAACGAAACCAAGAGCAACGACAAAAGCAAAAGCCCTATGAAGGAAAAACAAAGAACAATCCCTTGACACTAGTGACCTGCTCATAGAAAGTCGGCTTCTCGTCAGCGATGGCTCAGACGACGAGAACGGCCTTTCCCGGTACTAATCCCGTCCGCAACGCTTGAGCAAGTGCTCGATGAGTGCATTGGCCTGCTATCGACAGTTGAAATTCGAGATCCTAACGTTCGACAAAGCGTGGCTCACCGATATGTTCACCGGCCTGCGATGCTTGTTTTGCCGGGAGGAGCGCAAGCAGCGTGCCTCCAATAACAACAAACATCACAATGTCCTGTGGACTATCCTGCCTGTGGGTCCCGTGAACTATCGCCTCTGCCGACATGATGGTCATCGTGAACGCGTGGGCAAGGCTGGACCACGCCCCGTAGCCGATCATCAAACGATGCTTCGCCGGTTGCTTAACGGCCAGCAACAGGCAGACTCCAAGCGCCGTGTTAAGGCTCAGGAACATCGGCATGACGTCACTATGCCCGCGAAGCCACTTATCGTGCCACAGATTGTCGAACAGGAGATAGCCCCAAAAGCAATAAATCAAGCCCACCAACACCAACACTACCTGTAAGGCGCGTTCACGTTTCATACCGTCCTCCGTTCTGTGTGATCGTCAGCTGCGATGGGTTCGATACTAAGAACCCTGCGAGTGCCCGCAGTGCCTGCAGAATGCTTCTCCCCCGCGAACAGGCTTGCCACAGGAACTGCAAGGCCCAAGGAGAGGCCTTCGGAACACAAGATAAAGGATGAATCCAATGAAATTGGGTATGAGGAAAGCGGCAATCACCCAGGCCCAGGCAGGCATTTGACGCCTTTTTGCGTCCCCATAGATATATCCGAGGGCAAGGAAAAAAGCCGCGGTGAAGACGCCAAACGTTAAGCCAAACCAAAGCGCTTCCGGCATCGCATTGAGAAATCCTTTGGTGGCAAGTAGGGAACGGCCCTGGCCGGAAACAAAATAGAGCACCCACATCGGGATCGCCAGTGCCGCGATGCCCATTGCAGATCGCGGTAGAAGCTTCCGCGTTGCCGATCCCAATAAGACAGCCGCGATTACAATCCCGGCCAAGAACGCTATCAAAAGCACCGCCGATTGCTGTGTCATGCAATACCTCTATTCTCACCAGGCGCCGCGAGCAGACATAAGGCCGCGCAAAGAGATGGCAGCAGCCAAAAGACGAGCACGCCTGCCTGGACTTGAGCAGAGACAAAATGCATTGGGACCGCCAGGCGCTCGGCCATCTGGTACACGAGTCCCGATCCGACAAATGACATCGAGAGTGCCACAGCAAATGCAGCCCAGTTCTTGAATGGCACGCTGTGCTGTCGCATTGTCCCGGTGTTATACAGCTTAAGGGCTACGAGAACCCTGGCATTGAGGGTTGGATTTACCTCGAAGGAAAAACCGCTGAGGCCCGCGATAATCCGGTTGCTGGCGCTGAGATACTCCCTGCAGGTAGCGCAAGTGGAGAGATGCTCGCGAAGAGATTGTTCGTTCTCCGCTGAGAGGGCGCCCGCCAGACTCTCGTCGATCATGCGTTGGAAAGTTTCGTGGTGGTCAATATTCATGCTGTGTCTCCCTCGAACCGCGGCCGCAGCGTTGCCAGTCCTCGATAAATTCTGGAAGCTACGGTAGAGACCGGCGCTCCCACAATCACAGATATTTCCTCTAGAGATAAATCTTCTTGAAAACGCAGTACGAGGGCTTCGCGATAGACGGGCTCCAGAGTTTGCAGCGAGTGGGCAATCCGCTCGGCATCTTGTGTCCGCGCCGCAAGCGTGTATGGCGAAGGCTCACCGGAAGCAGGCGATGAGCCAACGCCATCCGCCTCATCTGAGTCCAGACTGAACATCGGTCGCTTACGCATGGCATCGAGAGCAACATTGCGTGCCACCCTGAAGAGCCAGGGTTCAAAGCGATACTGCCCGTCGTAGGACCCACCCCGCTCCAGGACTCGTAGCCACGTCTCCTGCACGAAATCGTCAACTCCATCGCGTCTGCCCAACAGGGAGACCAGATAACGAACAAGCCGGTATTGGTATTGCTCGACCAGAGCCTCAAGGACGACGACATCTCGCTGGCGCAACCCAAGCGCGATTCGTTCCGTTTCGCTTTCCATGGACGCCCTCGAAGTCAGCTCATAATCGAACATACGATGGGTATACGAACCATGGACCCGAAATTACGAAAACTGGAATGAGAAATATCCCCTCTGGACGCCCGTAAAGAGAAAAGAAAGCCTAGACAAGGGAGAGAGAATCTCAGCGGACCTGTCCTCTCCACAAATCCAGTCCGATGTTCAGAAAAGCAAAGGCCCCTTCTCAATGTGTACCAAATCGCCATTGCACTCACTGAGTCACATCAGTACAGCACTAAGACTTCTGGAGACCAAAGGTGTTGTGGAAGTACCGAATGATCGAGGGTCGATAGGAGGGGCCAGGTCGAAGGCCCTATGTGTCAGGGCTCGACTGAGCCCTGGCTAACCGCCTCAGGGCCCTGGAGGGCCACGATCATTTGCTCTATCCATGACCTGATCGTGACGTTTTGGTCAGGTGTAGATACCTCGAAAAAGTTGCGCTTGATGTTCTGAGCATGCCCGGTGACGGCGCGCTCCGCAAGTTGGCGTCCCTGAAACGTGAGTCGCAAGCCCGTGCGTCGTCCGGCGGCTCCAGTTTCTACTCGCTTTACGAGCCCACGGCCTTCCATTCGGGTGAGCAGATGGGATACACGGCTTTTCTCCCAACCAAGCGACTGCGAAAGGTCGCCGACGCGTGGTTCCTTGACGGACGAACGGAGCAGGGTTACCAGGATGCTGAATTCTGCTTTCGATATCCCAAACGACAACTGTAGATGCCGCTCTATCTGCTGCGTCAAGAGACGCTGCATGAGCGTCCACCGATGCCATTGCTCCCATTCCTGAGGTGAGAGGTCTGCAGATCGCTTCATCTTCTTATTCTATCCAGTAACAGTTGACGCATCAACTGATGGCCTTATAGTGTTGACGTATCAACTATAAAGGTGCAGTCATGGATCTTCGCATTGCAATCATTCTTGGGAGTACACGTCCCGGACGGCGGGGCGACCAGATCGCATCCTGGGTGCTGGACACGGCGCGGAACCACGGTGGCGCCGCCTACGAGTTGATCGACCTGGCCGACTACCATCTTGGAAATCTCGATGAGGGTGGTAACCCAAATCACCAAAAGTATGAGCATGCGCACACAAAAAAGTGGAGTCAGGTCATCCGGAGCTTTGATGGATATGTGTTCGTCGTTCCGGAGTACAACCACTCCTACCCCGGGGCGCTAAAAAACGCTCTGGACTATGTCTATCGTGAGTGGAACGACAAAGCCGCTGGTATCGTGAGCTACGGTGGCTGGGCAGCAGGAGTGCGAGCAGCAGAAGCGCTCAGACTCGTGCTTGCTGAACTTCAGGTGGCCACCGTGCGCTTCCAGCCCGCGGTTCTAACGCATCCCACCTTTGCTTCCGGAGCGTTCGTCCCTACAGAAGCGCTCACAGCTTCAGTCCGTGAGATGTTGCGGCAAGTGCTTCGTTGGTCGGGTGCCATGCGGACCCTGCGCGTTGAAGCTTGACATGGCATAAATCGGAGCAGATAAGGAACGGTCAACGCGATTCTCAGCAATTGCTCATTTGCAGGAGGGGAAGGTGCAGGAGGAGGAACTCGACTCCTGCCGCGCAGCGGGCGAGCGGGGGCCGGTAACGGGATGAGAGGTGCGGGGAGAAACCAAAGCGGTTTCTCCCTGCGGCTTTTTGAGGAATAAACGAAGGACGGCCATTGGGCGCCCCTCGAGAGAACCGACCCCGTTAGGCCGCTTTCTTGGTTGCCTTCGCCGCTGGTTGTGCGGCCTTCTTCGCCTTCTCTTTCGCAGAGAACTCTTGCCGCACCTTCGCAGTGATGGCGTCTGTGTCAACTTTGTAGGCGGCTGCTGCGTCTTTCAGGACGTTGGTGGAGTTACTACGTGATGCCGCCAACAAGATGCTGCCCTAGACGGCTATCCGAGACAGCGTGCCTTCGTCCGCTCTCTTGAGGAAGGCGATGAAGGCTTTCTTCACACCGCCATTGTCCCGTTTCTGACGGATGCCATGCTGCCGCGCCAACATCTCCACTCGGCTGTCGTCCATTGAAGTGGTCAGCTTCTCGATGATGAGAAGCATGTCACGCTTCAATAAGCGAACCGGGACGGCGGAGCCGATGGCAGACAATATGCGAAGGCCAACGGTGTTGGCAATAGCCGCCTCTTTGCGCTGCTTCTCCTGTTCTGCCTTCCAGCTTTCGTCTCGGCTCGCTGGTTGCTTCGGATGATGTACCGGGCAGCTCGCGTTTGCGCAGACCTTATGGGTCGTGCCTACGTCCGTACCTTCGGTGATGATGGCCTCAGTGGTGAACTTGCACTCTTGTATTCGCCACGCTTGGCCTCGTCTTTGGATTTGGGACGGTCGTCGCGAAACACGGTGTACCTGTTGCGCGGCAATACCAGGCTGCCTTCTTTCTGCCCCCCTAGGCCGTACTGATCTGCACCAACTCCGGTTTCGCGGCGACGGTCTGCGCGACATGCGCTGAGACTTTGGCCTGATAGCAATTGGGATCGGTGCATCGGTCACCCTGTCTTCCGAGGTCATCGCCAAACAGCAGCTTGTTATGGCCTGTCCGTTTGGGGCGATCGGCACAACTGCCAGCGGTCGGGATAAGCTGCGCGTCCCGCTTGTTGAACGGCGCATCTTTCAGGACTAACAGGATATTGCTGTCAATCCAGAATTGCAGGTTGCGGAAAGGCAGCAGGATACGAGCGGGCTTCGATCCTCCATTGTGGACCTCCTTGAAACAGGATTGAAGGGCCGCTTCCTGCTGATCGGCGGGCAGCTTCGCCAACAATAGCGCATGGCCAACGCCGATCTCATCGGCATAGAAGGCATCGACCGCAGACGGGACAAGGTCGGATAATTTCAACCTCGAAGCCACGAAGACGGGCGATTTGCCCACCTTCGCCTCAATCTGCTCGATGCTGTACGTGGGGTCTTCCAATCCGGCAAAGCGCGGAATCCTGCGCCTCCTCCATCGGATGAATTCAGACGTTATCAGGTTTTCCACCAATTGAGCCTCCAGTGCTGCTGCATCGGAGAGATGAATGATGCGGATGGGCACGGTCGAGGCTTATGCCATCTGCGCGGCGCGATAAACCGTGCTCCTGCGATGATCTCGAAGCCATTCTCGGTAAGTGGCCGAACCAGCAAGGGCGAGATAACCCCCTGGGTACGGATGGACTCTGCCAGCTCCTTCAAGGCCGTTGCTTCAAAGGTGCGACGGGGGTTGGTCTTGGACTCACTTAGCATGCGAGTGTTACGTTGCGGTATTCGTTAACATTGACGATCTGCGTTTCCATGATGGTGTGCTGCTTTCGAGCGGGTGACTTTCGGACATTGTAAATACCCCGGGTACATGCCGAGGACCATGCACCTCCTGGGATCGCCAGATCCCAACTACGGGCAAAGATCACAAAGATTTGCTGTCTCCGTTTGCTCGTGCAAATGGGTGCGGTCCATCGTGTCTGAGGAGACCTCAAAGCTTCTCTCGGCGGATCGGATCACACGCTCCTTCAGACTTCAGAACAGGGTGAGGATGTCGCTAAGAGCCCTACAAGCAAGCTCTCGCCGCACAGGACTTGCGGTCACGAAGATTCGCGAGCGGAGTTGATTCGCGATGGAACGATTTCCTCTTGTCCTTAGCTCACCTCACCGATGTACGACCTCCGTGGAGTCGCTACTTCGGCTCGTATTTCCACTTCCGGAAGGTCGCTGATCCAGTGCCGCAGGCATACAAAGCGGGCCTTAAATCAAGAAAGCCTCCAATCGCATTCTGCTGGTAAGTCGTGACATCTAGTGAATCGCGGATGTGCGTCCACTTGCCTGCGGTGGGTCCGTCCTGAAGGTGATAGTAGAAGTCTGCGACCTGGTCCACGTTGACGATCCGCAGGGTTGCTCGTCCGCCTTGCACGAGGAAGGTCTTGCCGGGAGACCGGGTTCTTGGGTCCGAGGTGAGGCGCAGTCCGCAGAGGTGAGTGCTGTCGTAAAAGAGGATCAATCCTGCCTCGCACCCCTGCGTGATCTCGATGTCAACCTCGACCGTGTAGTTCGGGTGCGTGGCGGCGCGCGTGAGCGGCGATGTGGTCTGGATGCTGTCGCCGTGGGCGGCGAGTGTGAGCGAGCCGTCCGCAAGGCGCACCCGGTTCAGGTCATAGCCCTTCCAGAACTGCCATTGCAGATCAAGTGCTGTGCCGGAGAACGCGCCAGCCGTGTCCGCTGACGGTTCGGGTTCCAGGTGAGCCTTAGGGATGGGGTTTCCAGCCGAGATGTCATCACGCACCTTGTACCAGCCGTCTGCAGTCCATTCGATGGGCAGCAGCAGCACCTGGCGGCCAAGGTTCTGAGCGCCATTCCGGTAGGAATGGTACGTCATCCACCAGGAGCCGTCCGCATCGTCCACCAGGCGTCCATGACCCTGCGACCACCACGTCTCTGCCCTGCTGCGAGTGTGAACGATGGGGTTGTGCGGCGACCACTCCCAGAGGCCGTCGATGTTGCGGCTGCGGGCAGAGAGCACCATGTGGCTTGTGGGCGGCCCGGAGGTTCCGCCCTCTGCGACCGTCAGGTGATAGTAGCCGTCGTGGAACAGCAGCTTGGGCGCCTCAAGGCATTCGCATTCGACCTGCCAGTTGTCTGGAATGGTCCACGCGGACAATACCTTGCGCGGCGGTGCCTTCACGGAGAGGCCGTCGTCTGAAAGCTCCGCCATCCCTCCGCCCGCCAGATAGAGGACACGGCGGCCTTCCGGAGTGGCACCGTGTGTGGGATCGATCCCGCCAATACCGAGCGCTATCGGCTTGCTCCATGGTCCCAACGGATGCGGCGCGTGTACAACGAAGATCTTGCCGTCGCAGGGATAGTAGATGTAGAAGAGCCCCTTGTATTCGCACAGGAAGGGCGCCCAGACGGCTCCATAGTAGGCATCGAGCGCCGCTCCAGCGGCCTTCCAATGCACCAGATCGCGTGAGTGCCAGATGAGCAGGCCGGGCGAAAAGTGGTCGGTGGTATGAACCAGGTAGTATTCACTGCCGACGCGGATAGCACCCGCATCGGGATGGTCACCCGCGATCACCGGGTTGCTATAGGTCCCGGCAGTATGCGATGGCAGTGACGATGCAAACGAAAGTGCCGGCCACGACGTGGCCACACCCGCGCTTACGGCTGACCCTCCAATCTGAACGAACTGCCGCCGGGTCCAGGATGAGGTCTGTGCCGAAGAAGTGTGAGAGTGCATGCGTGTGCCTTTCGATGAAGGAGTGCCAGTCTAACGGGTGTTGTGCGGCCGTGCAGAGTTGACGTTTACCTTTGGGCTGACACCCTGTCAGCATCCCTGGCACCTGCGCGGTGTCACCGCCGCGGGTGAACTGACACCGCGCACACCAGACCTCATCGCAAGTTATCTCGCGTTGCAGACGGCCGTGACTGCGCCAGATTCGGCAGTCTCGCCGCATCGCGGTACTCATGGTCGCCGGCGGGCAGCAGTCGCAGCACATATGAAAACTCCGTTGGATCGGACCAGACCATGTATTGCGGCAGGGGCTTCGGTCCGCAACTGTTGGAGCCGACGCCGAGCGTGCGTGTATCCAGCGTGAGCACCGTGGACGTACTCGGCGGCAGGTCCTCCGCATGAGCCGGCTGGTCGAGATCTTCATCCCGGAGCGGTAGAGCGGATACCTGCAACAGCTTGCCCTCACTCACGGCTACCAGCGAGGGCAGACCGCTGGCGGCCAGCGCAGCCCAGCGGACGTCTTCATGGTTCCCCGCTTCCATCGGCTTCGGATAGGGGGTCAACTGCTCCTGCACGGTGCTGGAATACAGACCCACGTCCGATCCGCGATCACGGTCGGAGTAGTTTTCCATGGGTCCCCGGCCCAGGTAGGTTAAGCGGTTGTAAGCCCTGTTCAGCATCAGACGCACACCGATTCTTGCCAGCGGAATCCTCTCGCCCGCAGGTACGAAGTTGTTTTTCACCGCAATGGAGCCGTCGCCTGAAACGGTGTACGCGGTCCTGTAGGTTGCCGACCAACCCTGGCGCCCCTGCTCCAGCAGCGTGGCCTCCACCAGCACCTGCGAGTCACCCAGTTGGGTCGCTTTGATGCTCTTCACCGATGTCTGCAGCTCATTGATGCCGTACTTGTCCCACGCCTTGGAAGCCCACTCATCGTCATTGCGGTGGGGTGCACGCCACAGGTAGAGCTTCGGCCCGCCACCTTCCATCAACAGCGATGTGCCGCCCCGCTCGATCTGCGAGATGGTTCCCTGCCGTTTGTCAAACGCAACGCGAAACGAGTTACCCGTCACGGTAATGGACCTGTCGTCCTCGGCAAGCTTCAGGGATGCAGGTACGTCTGACTGTGCAATCTCCCTCATTACGGCAGGTGCGACGGGCAGTACAAACTGCTGTGTCGCGACTGGATATCCCGCATCTGCCCAGAGCTCCGGCTTTGCCAGCTCAAAGGAGAGCTGGAGGAAGTATTCGCGCCCTGGCTTCCGGGACAGGGGGCGGATCGGCAGCGTCACCTCAGAGCTCGCACCCGGCGCCACGTCGATGGGGGGAAGTGTGCCACCGTCGATGGTCATACCGTCTTCGCTGAGGGTCCAGTGCGGCACGAAGGTGTTCAGGTTGGTGAACGCATACCTGTTCCGGATGCCAATCGTTCCGCGATCCAGAGCGATCGGGGTGAAGCTTACCCATTGATAGGCACGCTTCAGCTCAGGGTAATGAGGCTTCGGTGTGCGGTCGGAAAAGACAACACCCTTGTGGATGAAGTATTTGTCGTTGGGAAAATCACCAAATCCGCCGCCATAGGCCATGTACTGGTGATTGGGATCGCGGCCGTTCCACAGTCCCTGGTCTTCCCATTCCCAGATGGCTCCGCCCATCAACGTTGGATACTTATCGAAAAGGTCGTTGTAATCGCCCACTGATCCCATGGAGTTATTCATGGCGTGCGCATATTCGCAGAGGTAGACCGGCCTGGTGCGTTTGGCATCCTCGCCCGCCGCCTGCAGCTCCTGCGGGCTGGTGTACATGTGGCTTTCGATGTCGGTGGGCAGGCTTGCCCCGCCGCCGAAGGGTTCATAGTGCGTGGGCCGTGTACTGTCGATTGCCCGCACTGCCGAGAGCGCAGTCCGGAAGCTGCTGCCGCCGCCACATTCATTTCCAAGCGACCAGATGACCACCGAGGGATGGTTCTTCAGGTTCTCCACATTCGCCACATTGCGATCGACGATGCTTGGCTCGTAGCGCGGCTCCCGGTCCAGCACGTTCATGTAGCCGTGGCACTCGACATTTGCCTCAGCCACAAGGTAAATGCCGTACTCGTCCGCAAGCTCATACCACCGCGGATCGTCCGTGTAATGCGAGGTGCGCACGTGATTCGCATTCACCCGCTTCAACAGCTCCAAATCGCGGATCATGCGGTCTTCTGAGACGGTGTGCCCGGTGTCGGGCCAGTTCTCGTGGCGGTTCGCGCCCTTCAGCTTCACCGGCGCGCCGTTGATCATGAAGATGGCGTTCTTGATTTCGATCTTGCGGAAGCCGGTGCGAGCCGAGAGCATCTCCGCAGGCACGTCTCCACCGCCGGACAACGACAGCACCGCGGTGTAAAGATTCGGCGTCTCCGCCGTCCACTTTGCAGGATTTGCAACCGGGAGCGAAGTGGAAACCTGCCGCTCCTCACCTGCCGCCAGCGCGGGAATGTCGACTGCCGTCTGTGCGATGCTTGCCGTCTGTCCGCGAGGCACAACCTCCACCTGGAGACGGCGTGCCGGCTGCGGTGCAGCGGAATAGTTATGAATCTTCGCGGACACGCGCAGAACTCCGTCACGATACCCGGGATCCAGGTCCGTCGTGAGAGAGAAATCCCGCACATGAACCTGTGGAGCGCTCCACAGGGTTACGTTGCGAAAGATGCCGCTGAGCCGCCACATATCCTGGTCTTCCATGTAGCTGCCTGCGCTGAACCGGTACACCTCAACGGCGATCAGATTCTTTGCGCCGGGAATCACATAGGGGGTTAGATCGAACTCCGCAGGATTGCGGCTGTTCACGCTGTATCCGACCTTCTTGCCGTTGACATAGAGGAAGAAAGCCGAGTCGACACCGTCGAAGGTGACGAAGATACGCCGGCTCTTCCAGTTCGCCGGAACGTCAAACTCGCGGCGATAGCTGCCGACGGCATCGCGCTCCGTATACGTGGTGAACTCACGCGGAGGTTCGCCGGTGACCCTGGGCCAGTCCTTCTTGAAGGGATACGTGAAATTCGTGTAGATGGGGGTTCCATAACCCTGCACCTCCATGTTGGATGGGACAGGGATATCCTTCCAGCCGCTTACATCAAAGGCCGGCTTGCAGAAGTCAACGGGACGCTCCTCCGGCCGCGGGACCCAGTGGAACTTCCAGGAACCATTCAAGGTGCGGGCCCAACTGGAAGCCTTGCGGTCAGCCGCCAGAGCCTCCGTGCGGTCTTTGTACGGCATCAGCGTGGCGTGATAGGGCTCCTTGTGAATGCCAAGAATGGCCTCATTCTCAACCTCGGGCGGTATTGACGGGGTCTGCGCCCGCAGTGTGAGTGTCAACGCAAATAACACGAGTAAGGCTGAGATGGATATGTTCTTGTAACGCATTTGCGATGTGTTCTCCCGAGGCTGTCCCTAATTGTCGATTCTAGTGCTGTCTGGCATCCTGAGTGGCTCGTTCCTGTTGGCAGGCGCTACAAACCGGTCGCTGCGGTCGGCCGGGTAAATCAAGTGGTCTCGCTGCAGTTTGGGTGCACTCGCTGCCGGATCGTTGAAGCTTAATTCGGCGCACACCGTGTTAGAAGCTCTTCCAAACAGCAGACTCACTATCATTTGGCTTCAGTAAGCTGTCTAGTGGATCGGCCCAAAGTGAACGTCCTCCGCTGCCGGGCCGGTGCCAAGAAACTGGATGGTTGTGGCTGGACCCAGGTTCGCCGACGGATTCCATGACTGGAGTACCCACACTACCTGCTTTGTGGGTGTGAGTTCAATTGCCTGCACGGAACCCGGTTCGTTTGCCGGCGTCTTGGTCCATTCGTTGATCCAGTTGTTGATCACGGTGTTGCCGTTTGGCAGCCGCCACGCCTGCTGCAAACTGGTGAACGGGTAGGCGGGTGTGTCAGACGGACGGAAGCTCCAGGGTATGTCTCCGCGGCGCGTGACCTCGCGCACGCCTTCACGGTCCGTGATGAGCACGTTGCCATTCGACAGGGGCGTGACGCCCCATGGCACGGCTGCCGGGAACGACCATAGCTCTTTCCCGTCGAAATCGTATTCGACAACCTTGTTCGAATCCATGTGCGCCACCATCAGCGTGCCTTGTTCCGTGAGGCGGGCGTGGCGAAACTGCCCATGCGTGCTGTCGGGATGTTTCGTCTGCAATGTGATCTCGTGCTCGGTCACATTTGTGACGATGTTGACGACCCGCAACACGGCCGGATTGCCATTTTGGATGTAGAGGACGCGGTCCTTACCGATGGGCATGGCGGTGTGGACCTCATGACCTGCCGGAGTGTCATAGTTCCAGACGACCTTCTTCTCCGGGGTGATCTCGGTGACGCCGAACTGGTGGGCGAAGAGGACGTTGCTGTTGGAGAGCATCACGGCGTCACTGACTTCGCCCTTGCCTGCAGGGTCGTCGTACGTCCAGACTACCTTGCCTTGTCGCACAAGGAAGATGCGGCGGTCGTGCGATTCGCCGGCGTACAGAAAATCATGTTCCACCAGACCCTTGCCGGGCAGCGGTGAGGTCGTGCGGGCGCCGCCCTGAGTTTGCGCGGCGCACGCGGCGCATGCGACCAAGAGGCACGCGAGTAGACGAAGCCGTGGCAGCATCGATTAATCCTCCATCTTCTTGCGTTTAGGAGAAGCAATGGTCGCGGGGCTGGAGACCGGACTGACCCGTCCGTTGGCGGCCACCGCTACGACCGAATACGACATGAACTCTCCGCGCTCCGGAGCAGGCTCCGTGTATGCGGGGCTAGTGAGTCCCATCGCCACCGTCTTTGCCGCGGGATCGAGCGTGCTCTTTCTCAGCACGCGGTAGACACGCGCGCCCGGCACTGCCGTCCAGCTAAGCGTGAGGCGCTTTGCGGCGACCGTGGCCGAAACCGCCGCAGGCGCAGCAAGCGGTGCAGCACCCGCGGATGGCAGCAGACCATAGACGCAGAACTGGCCGGTGCCGATGTTCTCCGAGCCGAAGCTGGCCAGGTAGACTCGCCCATTCGCGACCGTCGGCGGAGCCATCTTGGCATACCGGCCACAGTCGTCGCGGCCTGGCATCTGCAGGGAGTTCCACAGTTCATGGCGAATGTCGTCGGCGTCATAGGCGTAAAGAACACCCGGCCTGGACTCATGCCATGAGTCGCCCGTGGCATGAATCGCGGCCCACAGGATGCCGTCCTTGTCTCCATTCGCCGACAGCGACAGCATGGCACCGGGATGCCCCTCGTTGGGGATGTCCCTCCTCACCAGCGGAGTTTCTGCAATCTTGCTGCCTTCAAGCTTGTACACCTTGGCCTTGTCCCGCTGGCCCCAGACGTACAGCAGGTTGCCGTTCTTCGCGCTGGTCCAGTACACGAGTGAATGCAGGTGTGAGGCGGTGGCGCGGAAGTGCTGCAACGCATGTTCATCGCCCAGGTGACCCAGGTTGCGGGTGTCCAGCGTGTACAGCACGCCCTCTTTACCGCCGCCCAGAACGAGATGGGTTCCCGGAATCAGCGTCGCCCCGGACGAGTCGAGGTCGGTGTCCCCCTTGTCGAGCTCGAAGTGATTCGTCGGTGTGAACCAGTCCAGCAACTTGAGATGTGGCGACAGCTTTAGAAAACTCTCGCTGAAGTTTGAAATGCCGTCCCAGCTTCCATTGCCGGTCACGACAAAGATGTTTCCTTCGGGATCGACGGCCGGTGGCTGCCCCGATTGCCAGATGCTGGCCTCTGATCCGGTAGGCGAGGTGTTGAAGACGCCCACCTGCGTCAGCGTCTTCGCGTCATACGCCATCAGGAAGCCGTGATACGGCTCCTTGTCGCAATGCGATGCGTAGCCCACGTACACCATGCCGTTGGCCAGCATCAGGCCAGGACGCTGGTTCTGCATAAGCGGATCGAAGGCCGGGGCGCTGATGACAACCGGGCTTCCCGGCACGTCCGCGCCGGTCGCCAGATCCAGCGCGTGCAGCCTCTGTGTGTACCCTGTTCCCGAACCGGCGGCGGCGCGCGCACGCGTGAGCGCGACCACGTATAGGACCCCGCGTGCCTTATCGATCACGGGCGTACCGATGATGCCCATGTTGCCGTTGATGTCCAGACATCCGAAGTCGGCGCTGTGAACGTCAGCCGGTGCGCCAAAGTTCACGTGCCAAAGCGGCAGGGCGGCTTCTGGGTCGTTTGCGTCAAAGGCGTACACGCTGTTGTTCACAGTTGTCACGTAGACGATGTCGCGTGTGCCGCCGCCACCCTGGATGCCGGTCGCCACCAGCGGCTGGGTGTACAGCTGGTCATCCAGGGCACGCTTGAACAGCATGCCGAAGCCGGCCTGATTCACACTGCGCGGCGTCAGTGCCGTTTCGTGAAGGTTCGCGCCCGTTCTGACAGCATCGTTGTGCTGTGTGAGCACATCCACCTGCGCAGACGAACAGGCGCATGCCGCTGCCAGGAGGAGACAGAGACGTGCGGGCAGCGAACGGAAAGGCCGCGCCAAAGCATCGCGACGAGGTGCAGCAGGATTCATCGGTCAGAAACTCCTTTTTGGGGCATCTGCACTCAAGCGTCTAATGCAGAACACCCGGTACTGTGCTCATTCGAGCAGGTAAACGCTACCGTTTCGGCAACGTTCCGAAGTACAGGCTGATATGGCCCTTGTATTCACCCGTTGCGATGGCGGACTGCCCCATGGGTCCCATGGTTTGCGGTCCGCCAAACTTGTTGCCGATGGCGGGGATGGCATTCAGGAACGAGAGCCCAGTGGAGGGAAACGGCACGGCGACCTGCCCGACCAATTTCGCCGATGCCGTTTTGGGCGCGAAGACCTGCAGGTACACCGGCGAGTCAGGCTGCTGTTCCACCGCGGCGGTCATCTCGCCCTCAGTGGTTTTGAACTGCACCCAACGCACGCCGGAATAGAAGCCCTTGAACACCGGGTAGTCAAAGTGTTCTCCCGGCTTCAGGTCATCCGGGTCGCCCACCATGGTGTTGTTGTAGGACCTTTGCCAGACATCGAGAGTTCCACCCGCCAGGCGATTCTGGTAGACGGGATCCGGCCCCTGTCCGAAGAAGCGCATGCTCTTCACATCGGCCTCAGGATAGTCGAAGCCGATGCCGAAGTACTCGTGTGGGCCCGTCATGGCATACACGTAGTCAAGCGAGAGCCAACCGTTGGGCTTCAGACGATACCGCAGCGTCTTCATGGGGCCGTCGAACGCCGCCGAAATGACCAGATCCTCGCCCTCCATGGCATGCGTGAGAGAGACCAACTTCGAGGGTGCTGCAATGGCCGGCTGCGGCGGTGGCGCGGTTTGTCCGCGCACCGGAACCGGCCGCGGGTCCATGGCAACAACGCGCGGGCCGTTCTTCAGCGAGTACGTATGTCCCTGCCGCGAGGCAGACACTAGCAGCCCGCTGCTCTTGTCAATCTGGATGGACATATCGCTGGCCTTCGCGGTGAACACCTCCGGCGTCTCTGTTACTGCAGGCTTTGCTCCGCCGCCGGACCTCGCCGTGGCGTCCGGCGCACTTCCGGCGGTCTCGACGGGCCAGACATAGGTCTGGATCACCTGTCCGGTCGCGTCGCGGATGATGAGCCGGGTGGCGTCTGCCCTGGCTTTGCCGCGTCCGGATGCGGATGCCGGGAGTCCCCATCCATCCCACGCTTGCGAGGCGCCGGGCGCCAGCGAGCGGCCATGATCGATGCGAGAGGTCAGCACCATGGACCCGGACTGTGCGTCACTGGGACGGCGGAACGCGATGGCCTGCCACTCGTACGTGCATCCGCCCGCGTCCAGGAAGCTGTAGCGGTTGGTCACAGTGTAGGCATGCGACCCGCCGGCGGGGGGCGTGACGATGATGGGTGACCAGAGCTGCTTAATGGTATTGAAGCTGGCCTCATGCTCGCGGTACGGGCCGACGATACCGTCAGGCGCATAGTTGCCTTGAGAGTCGAGGATGCCGCCTTTGTCAACGCGCTTCACATCTTCGTCCAGTAGTGCCCACATGAATCCGCCAGCACCTGCCTTGCTTCTCAGGATGGCATCCCAGTAATCCTGCAAGCCTGCGCCCGCACCGCCATCGTAGAGGCCGTGCAGCATCTCTGTGGGAAACAGGACAGGATCGGCGGCGAGTTTCTGCTGCAGTCCTTCGTAGGTGGGATAGTGCTTGGTATCCGCGATGCCAACGGGAAACTCAGACCAGGGATGCAGGACTAATCGCGCCTGTGGATCGTACTTCGCGTAGTCGGCGTCAAGATCGAAGTTGAAACCACCTTCGTTGCCGTTGTCCCAGAACAGGATCGAGGGATGGTTCACGTCATGCTCGACCAGTTCCTTCACCAGCTTCCTGCCGACGCCGGTGTCGTACTTCGCCTGCCAGCCTGTAAGTTCGTCCAGCACATAGAGGCCAAGTTCATCGCAGGCGTCCAGAAAGTGACGGTCCGGGGAATAGTGGCTGGAACGGACCGCGTTGCCATTCATCTCTTTGATCAGGTTGACGTCGTCCCTGGAAATTTTCTCAGACAGAGTGCGGCCGGAATCGGGCCAGAAGGAATGCCGGTCGACGCCTTTCAGAAAGATGCGGTTGCCATTGACGAACAGGCCTTGACCGGGGCGAACCTCGATCGTGCGGAAACCGAATTTCTGGTGAACCGTGTGCACGACGGTCCCGTTTATCTTCAACTGCACGTCGAGTCGATATAGACTCGGCGTTTCAGCGGTCCACAGTCGCGGATTGGAGATCTTTCCGGCAAGATGTGCCACGCTGCCGAAGGCTGCATTCGAAAGGGTGACCGGCTCTCCGACGGGCTTGCCGCTCAGGTCGAACACCTGTGCTTCTACACTGGCCGTTGCGCCGGACGATTCCGCCAAGCGCCGGTCGGCCAGCCTGGCATCGACTTCAAGGACGCCTGCCGCGGTGGCGTTAACGGCCAGGTGCTCAATGAACGTCTTCGGCACAGCCTCCAGGTACACCGGACGAAAAATGCCGGCGTAGTTCCAGAAGTCGCCACGACGCTCGGCGCTATCGACAGAGGCGTCTGAGGATTCGTCATCCACGTCGACCTGAATCTCGTTCGGCTGGCCTGCGGGCTTCAGCAGACGGGTGATGTCGTAGTGGAAGGCGTAGTAGCCGCCCTGGTGCAGCGGACCTGCGGATTGACCATTCACCGTGACACGCGTATCGGTCATAACGCCTTCAAAGTTCAGGATGACGGCCTTGTCCCGCCAAGTGGCGGGTGCCGTAAAGGTGCGCTTGTAGACGCCGTGGACCTTGGTCCAGCCGCCTGCCGGCGCGACCCGGCCGTAGGTGTAGATGCCGAAGCCCTGCAGTTCCCAATTGGAAGGCACGCCGATGGTGGACCACTGGTTTGCGTTCGGGCCGTGGTCGCAGAGAAACTGCCACTTCACCGCATCGTCCTTGCCGAGGCCGGACAGGTACTGAACTTCAGTTTCGGCGGCGTGTGCTACTGAAGCCACACAAAGGAGCAACAGAAACGTAAGGCGGCAGAACGAACGTATAGCATCTCCGAACAGCAAAACGTTGCAAGGAACAGACTCTTCAGTGCCGTTCATCATCGGGCACATGAACAACGCGTCTGCCTTCAGTGATCCTTCTTCATTGGATGGGCGACGAGCTTTGCTATCGTAGCCTTCAGCTCCGCTTGATCTGCAGCATCTGCAGCAATTGGCGCGGCCTGAAAAGCGGGCAGAAGGTGATCCCAGATGGCGTTCAGTTCTCCCTGCATGTTGCCGGTATCCGCAGTGATAGCAACAACTGCCTCCTGATCTGGCATAACGACAATGAATTGTCCGCCGGCTCCGTCTGCGCGGTAGGCATTGTGGCGGCAGCGCCAGAACTGGAAGCCGTACCCTTCTATCCAGTCAGGGCCGATCTTCGAGTGGCTTTCCTTCGCGTTGTCGATCTGTTTGGACGTGGCTTGCTCGACCCATCTACGCGGAACTAACTGCTTGCCGTTCCACTTGCCCTTCTGCAGGTAGAGCTGCCCCAGCTTGGCGATGTCCTCCGTGCGAAGATACAGGCCGTAGCCGCCCAGGGAGTTACCCTCCGGGCTGGCATCCCAGCGGGGAGATTCGATGCCCAGCGGACCGAAGAGACGCGGCTTGAGATACTCAAGCGCCGTCTGTCCCGTGACCTTGGTGACGATGGAGGAGAGCACGTAGGTGCCCATGGTGTTGTACAGGAAGTGGGTACCGGGTTGAAACACGACAGGCTGTGCAAGGAACTGCTTTACCGATGGTCCGCCGTCACGCGTTGGCTCCACCTCGTGGCCGCCGGACATGGTGAGCAGGTCACGCACCGTCATGGCATGCAGGTTCGCCGAAGGATCCGGCGGAGCATCTGCTGGGAAGAACTTCAGCACCCGATCATCCAGCTTCAGCTTGTGATCATGGATGGCGAGTCCAACCGCTGTGGACGTGAAGCTTTTGCTGACGGAATTCAGGATGTGAGGAGCTTCGGCGGAGTTCGGCTTCCACCAGCCCTCAGCAATAACCTTGCCGTGCCGCAGGACCATGAAGCTGTCAAAGGTATCTACGTTCTTGTCCGCAGCCTGCACAAACTCCAGGATGGCGCTTGATGGAATGCCCTCAGCCTCCGGTGTGCTCCGGGGCAGGCTCTGCGCCTGCGCAAGGAGCGTGCTTCCCAGCAGCGCGCCAACACCCATCCAACTGCGAACTCGATTCGTCATCATCCCATCTCCCATTGCTGTTTTACCTTGTCCAGTTCACTGTTTTGCTACTGCGTTGCGATGACGAGTTCCTTGCCGGCCTCAAGATCGCTGTCTTCGACGAAGTAGCCGTTTACCTTCTTGCCGCCGACCGTGATGCCGGTGATCCGTTCGCCTGCGTTCTTCTTCACGATCGTGAGTGTCTTTCCTTCGTTCAGACGGAACGTGGTTTTCTGAAACAGGGGCACGGAAACAATGTACCTGGGATCGGCGGGAGAGTACGGGTACAAGCCGATTGCGGTAAACACGTACCACGACGACATCTCTCCGGCATCATCCATGCCAGACAGTGCAAGCCCCTGCTCGCCCATGCCATAGAAGCGGCTCATGATGGTGTTCAGGATGGCCTGCGACTTCTCCGGCTTGCCTACGAAGTAGTACAGGAAGGGGAAGCTATGGTCGGGCTGGTTTCCCTGGCAGTATTGCCCGATGAACGAATTGATGTTCTCCGCGATGTAATTGGGATTCCAGGGGATGGTGAACAAGGAGTCGAGATGTTGTTCGAAGTCGGCCTTGCTTTTATATAGGCCGATCAGACCGTCCGTGTCATGCGGCGCGAAGAAGGATGATTCCCACGCGTTGGCTTCGCGGTACATGTACTCGTAGTAAGGGTACTGCGGGTTGAAGTTCTTGATCCACTCGCCGTTGTCCAGGCGCCCCCGCATCAGACCGGTGGACGGATCAAACATGTGCTTGTAGTTCTGTGACCGCTTCATCAGCATGTCGTAGTTGGGCTGGTCGTTCAGCTCCTTCGCGAGCAAGGCCACGGAATAATCGTCGTAAGAATATTCCAGCGTCTTGGTGACACCCGCTTTGCCCTTGGTCTCGACTACGGGATTGGCTACGTCCGGATCGGAGATGAACCCCTTCTCCATGTACTCGCCGATGTACGGGCGCGTGCCGCCCTCCACGGTGGCGTTGCGCAGCAAAAGGTTATAGGCGCTGCGGACGTCATAGCCTCGCAGCCCACGCAGATAGGAGCCTGCAATGAAAGGCGCGGCGTGATCGCCGTGGAAGAACGTTGGAATGAACCCGGTCTTTTCACCACGTTCCACCAGTGAGCGGATGACGTCGACAGTGACCTCCGGAGAGATCATGCCCAGCAGGACTAGCTTGTTCCGGTAGTCGTCCCAGAGGGATGGCAGAGTGTAGTACTGGAAGTTCGCCTTCACCACGGCGCCCTTCTCGTCGATGTGCTCGCCATTCACATCGCTCCGCAGGGCGGGCCAAAGGAACGACCGGTACAGACAAGAGTAGAAGAGTTCCTTCTGACGTTCCGTGCCGCCGGAGACTTGTATCTTCGACAGGAGCGCCTGCCAGGATGCAGACGCTTCTGCCTTGACGGTGTCGAAGCTCTTATTCCCAAGTTCCTTCTGGAGGTTTTCTTTTGCGTTGTCCGTACTCACGAACGAAAGGCCGATCCTGATCTCCACCGGCCCGCTGCCGCTGGCGAAGTCAAGGACGGGCAGTTGTGCCTTCTCGCCCTTCAGCATTTCGATTTGTTTGATCGTGTAGTTCGATACGGCATAGAAGTAGATCTTCTCGCTCGCAACCTGAAAACCCTTGAACGCGTTGTCTCCATCCTGCTCGATCTTCCAGTCCCGGATGCGTTCGTTGGAGCGGGCAAGATTCACGATCAGCTTCTTGGGCTGAGCATTGTCTTTGTAGGTGTAGCGGTGATACCCGGTCCTGAGCGTAGAGGTGAGCTCGGCGTTGATCCCGTAACGGTCCAGATACACCTGATAGTAGCCGGGATGCGCAGATTCTTTCGCGTGACTGAAGGGCGAACCGAAGTCCTCCGGATTGACGTCACCACTGACCGGCAGCATGGGAATGTTGCACAGGTTCCAATGCCCCTTGTTGGTGTGCGCAAAGGCATAGATCACGTTGTTCTCGTACTCGTAACCGGCGCCGCTGCCGAACTTGGTAATGGGACTGAGCTGAACCATCGCGTTGGGTACAGACGCTCCAGGAAAGACAAGGCCGGCCCACACACGCCATGGCGGCTTGAACCCGATGTCCGCAGGATCGGTCAGCGGAGCCGTCCCCAGGAACGTGTTGACGTACTCCACCGGCCGCTTCTGTGCTTCCATGCGCAATGCGCTGGAGAGGAGAAGCGGAATCAGGATCAGGAGCTTCGGTGTCTTCAAGGTGTTTCCTCCGTGCCACTCAGAGCAACATCGCCGACGAATCACGTGCAGTGTCAGCTTACTTCGCTTCAGGCTCCAGCCAGAATGCTGCAAGCCTGTACGAGCCCATTCCTATGCAACGGCCGGCCGGGCTACATCAGCCGTGCTGTGAAGTGTCGCAACTGCGCTTGCCAGACCTTCACTTGAGACCTGCAGTTCCACCGCGCCTGCCTGCTTCACTGACTGTACAAAGACCATGCATTGTCCGCTGAACGCGCTTCTCTCCGCTGAATGCGCGGACGTGGGACGGTCTGTCTCGCGAGAACTGGGATCGCCATTGCCCACGCCGATGATCCTGCCCGCTCCTGAGAGAGAGAAGTGGACCTTGCTGAAGTCCGTTGGAACCAGGCGGCCCTGCGCGTCGCGGACCTCTACCGCAATGGAGACCACGTCCTCTCCGTTGGCCTGGAAGGAAGTCCGGTTTGGCAGCAGCGCCAGTTGCGCCGGCGCGCCAGTCGTCTCGCGCCGTACGGTCAGGACAACTTTCCCCTGCTTCATGCCACGCGCTTCAATCACCCCCGGCGCATAGACGACGCTCCAGTACAGGTGCGAGTTGCGCTTTGGCGACTGCACGCCCCCGCTGACGCCATTCACGAAGAGCTCCACGCTATCAAGGTTCGAGTAACTGCGTACATCGATCGCCTGCCCCTCCTTGCCCTGCCAGTTCCAGTGCGGAAAGAGGTGCAGCACTGGCTCCTGGCCCCACCATGATTTGTAGTAGAAGTAGATGTCTTTCGGGAAACCGCATATGTCCAGGATGCCGGATTGAGAGCCGGTGGCGACGTGATCGTACGGTGTCGGTTCACCGCGGTAGTCGAAGCCGGCCCAGGTGAAGCCGCCCGCCAGGAACGGCCTCTCGTCGAAGATTGTCCACCACGTTTCAGCGGGAGTCTTGCAGTCCGCGCAGCCGGGCTTGTAGGCGGCCACATAGCCGCGTTTCGGGTCCGTCTCGTAGATGCCGCGTACACTCTTGCCGTTCGCCATCTCCGTGCCGATGGTTGGCAGCCTCGGAAACTTGGCGTGGAAGTCGTCAATATCCGCGGTTTCCGCGCGGCCAGTAGGCCGCTTCTCGTCGGGGATGCCGCCGTTGAAATAGTTGAAGCCTTGCACGTCTACAACATTGGACATGCCCCTCCCCCAACTGCCATTCATGGCTCCTGTCACTGGCCGTGTGGGATCGAGTTTCTTTGTGGCGCGCTTCATGGATGCGATGATGCGCGCGCCCGTGGGAGTTCCCTGATAGAAGTACTCCTCGTTGGCAAGAGACCAGATGACGATGCTGGGATGGTTGCGGTCGCGCTTGACCATGCGCTCCAGTTCGCTGAGGCCTTCGGGCGTGGATGCCATGATGCGCGTCTCCGCCATCACCATCATGCCCAGTTGATCGCACGCGTCGAGAACCTCTGCCGCCACGGGGTTGTGCGCGGTGCGCCAGCCGTTCGATCCCATCTGCCGCAACAGTGCGACCCGGTCATAGTGCATGCGGTCCGGCACGCCAATGCCGACACCAGCGTGGTCCTGATGGCTGCATGTGCCCTTGATCTTGACGCTCTTGCCGTTCAGGAAGAAGCCCTTGTCCGGGTCAAAGCGGATGGACCGGATGCCAAAGGTCGTGCCATGTTCGTCCGCGATGCGACCGCCGCTCTCCACCTGCGTGGTCACTTTGTACAGGTGCGGCTCTTCCACAGACCACAATTTAGCCTCCGCCAGAAGCACCTGGCTTGTGATCGTTATCGTGCCCCAGGCTGGAATCTCAAATGGCCGGGCCGGCACAGTCGCTACAAGGGCGCCATCCGGTCCAAATATCTTCGAGGTCAGACGGCCGCGAGCCGCCGTATCGCTTTCGTTGAGCAGCTCCGTCTCGACCGAGACACGTGCGCCTTTGGCTCGGACCTCGCTGCGCACGCAGGTGCCCCACTGCGCCACGTGAAGGGGATGCGTCTTCACCAGCCATGTGTGCCGGTAGATCCCGGCGCCCTCGTAGTACCAGCCTTCGTTCAGCGTGGCGTCTGCGCGGACGGTGATGACGTTGCTGCCGCCGTACTTGACGTAATCGGTCACATCGAAGCTGAAGGGCGCGTAGCCGCTGAGGTTCCGTCCGATGTAGAAGCCGTTGAACAGCACCGTGGAATCGCGGAACACGCCGTCGAACTCGATGGAGATGCGCAGACCTTCATCGGAGGCTGGTATGTCGAAGGTGCGCTGGTACCAGCCAATGCTGGTGGTGGGATATTCACGACCAAGCGCCTTACCGCCATGTGCCGCGTGGACGGATCCTTCCGGACCTTCGATCGGCTCAAAGGGCAGCTCCACCGCCCAGTCATGCGGCAGGTCGATCAATCGCCAGGCGCTGTCATCGAAGCTGTGCTGCAGCGGCCCCTCCTTGGCGTTGTGCAGCCAGTTCTGCCCAGCCTTGGCAAAGGTGCCTTCACGGGTCGGCGCGCCGTACCGGAAGTCCTTCATGGCGTCGTTGGCATCGCCCAGGTGAAAGCGCCAGCCAAAGTCCAGGAGCAAGCGCTGGCGGGGTGAGTGCGAAGCATCCGTGCCATCGGCAGCAGGCAGCCAGACACTGTCAACCTCAAAGGGTTCGTTGCCGGACGTGGGCATCTCGAATGCGACAGCATTCGAGCTTATCAAGGCGGCAGAGGCGGCGATGCCGGTCTTCATGATGCCGCGGCGTGTGAACTGCTTGCTCATATCTGGAATCCCCTCGTACGTGGTCCAAGGTACGGCGTTCGTTACCAATGCTGATCGAGCCGCTTTCCTCGTTGTGCGGGTCGCGTGACAGCGTTAGTAGAAGGGTCTAATCGCTTACTGCCTGGGAGCTTCAATCTTGTCGCTCTTCGTCATACCAAGGGTATCGAAGAGAGGTTGAGCGGGAATCACGCGTGGCTCCTCCAGAGCGACGGAAATGCTCAGTATGCGGATATTTGAATTTTCAGGGAGCGTGATCGTTTTTGCGCCAGCGGGCAGGTCGAGGCCATAGGCAAAGAGGTAGCTGTATTGGTAAGGCTCATTAAGGCCAGATGCGGTATGGTGATGTGAGACGTACCAGGCCAGGATAGCCGGCTTAACGTAACCGGGACGAAGACCAAGGTAATCTTCCGGGTATTTCGGAGACCAGTCGGGCGAGCCCGAGTTTCTAAGATCCCAATCCTGGTGGCTGGCTGATACAGCAAAGTCTTTGCGTAAGGCAACCTGCCGTGTTGGTGTTCCGCGACGACCACTTTCCGTGACAATTTCAGGCTTGGACTTCCAGAGCCGAGTGTCCCATTGCCCAATGAAGCCGCCCCAGTCCTCTACGGTGAGGTTCACCGGAACTTTGCCGACCTTGAAGCTGGCTTGCTGGTCACCGTTCTCCGAGGCAGCAAGGACGTAGACCTTGTTAAACTTACCCTTCGGCAACTCGATAGACTGCCCCTTGGCGATGACCGCATTGGGCTTGCCGGTGGCGGCGGGCGCGAGGGTGAAGCCAACGCCGTCGATCTTGAGGTCTGTAGGAAGCATCTCGGCGGGGAGAGCATCACCTTGCTCGTTGAAGCCGCCAATCGACTTAGTGTCGTCATTACTAGCAACAGCAAGGTCATACTTCAGTGCGATTGGCTGCGAAATGATGAGGGCCTGAAGCACGGCGGGTGTTCCGAGCTTAAGGGCGAAGGTGCGCGGCTGATAAGGCTTGAATGAGGTCTCGAGCGCGCCGTCGACAACGTTCGCCCCTCCGAGAGGAAGTTCCTGTCCGTTGACCTCACGTGCTGCGATAATCGGACCGGCAAACTTAACCTTGACCCTGTTAGCTGCCGCACCATTGAGCTCAACAAGGCGCACGATGATCTCGTCGCTAAGTTCTGCTTTCTTGAGTGCGAGTACACGAACACTTGGGCTGTCCACGGTCAAGAGTGAGAAAGTGTGACCGAGCCTCCCGGTATGCTTCTCCGTGTTAAAGGCGATGAGTGGGGTGCTGAGACGATACGCTTGCCAGTCGGTATGAGCCTGGCGCCAATCACCTGCATGACCTGCCAGCCCAAATAGAATCTCGTGGTGGCCCCAGTCCTGGTTTAGTTCGTCGGTGTAGGCACCCTTCATCTCGGACGCGCCGCCGGGCGAGCGAAGGAGGGTAAGGCGGATGGTGCTGTCATCGCGTTTGTCAGAGCCGTTCTTGACATCGGTGAGGATGGTAGCACCATAGCTTCCGGACTCGTCTGTCTGATCGATCCAGTGATGCGACGCCACCTCAAATTGACGATCAAAGGCCACCGGGCGTTGGATCGTACCGACTTCCCAGTTATAGGTAGCCAATCTGTTGGCGGAGGCGAGTGGAAAGACCGCCTTGACATTGGCTGAGAGTGAACGCCAGTCGATCGATTCGCCGAACTCGACCCGATTGCCAGCGTCGCCGGCGGACAGGCGAACCGTCTGGACAAATTTCGATCCCTCGCCTTGGCGCGTGACCTCGATGGCTACACGAGCCGGACCGTTCTCGACGATGCGAGCCTTAACCGGACCACCGATGAACGCACGGGGAGCGGCCTGCTCTTGGTTGAAATCCATGTTCCATGCCGGCCATTCCTTCGGTGCGTCGTTGTTGATGGCGAGGCGAATAGGGCTCGCCAGAAGTTCTTTGTTGATCGACTTGTCGAAGACGCTGCTGACGTCTCCGGCTGGATCCAGCGCTACCTTATAGCGGGCGTTCTCAAGGCTGGACTCAGTAACTTTCAGTTCTTCTGACTTCTCTGACTTCTTGCCTTCACGGATGTCGTAGACGGCATACCCGACAGAGGGCACTTTAGCGAGGAATACCACCTTGCCATTTTCGACTTGGGCCGCGGTTTGCCTGCCATCTGGACCAAATACTTCTACTTCCTTGGCGATCATACCGGGAACGGTGGCTGAAACCATGTCTTCGCGCGCGATGTTAAGTGGGTTGCAAACCAGGACAGGGGTTCCCTTCACCTGTGTATCGAGCGAGGAAGCTATCGACTGTGTTGCGGTGGTCAGGACATCAGCAAATTGGTTCGACGCAATAATGTCATCGTTTTGGGCAAACTCATACGCCCGTGGGGTAGCCGTGCCAGCGCCCGTGTCATGGAACTGTCCGGCCATGACGAGAGTCCACGCGTTGTCCATCTGTTGCTGCGGGTAAGGCCGTCCGCCTATCCAGGATGCGGCGACGGAGGCCTTCTCGGCCGCGTCTGCAAGCAATTCATTCTTGCGGTTCCAACGCTTGTGATACGCCTGCGAGGTCAGCGAGCCTGCCGAGTGATTGATAAGCTCCAGATCGCCATGGTAGGTAGGCATCTTCGACTGCATCTCGGGCTTAATGTCCAAAAACATCTGCTCGGCGGTCGCGGATAGGACCTTCACTGGTCCGTCACCCATGCGAACAGGAGTTCCGGTTGTGACGATCTCTCCCGCCGCGCCAGCAGGCGTGCGCACCAGAGATGTGGGAATGATAGCTTCGCCGCCGGTAACAATAGCTTCCAACAGCTTCGCGGACTCTTCGTTCGTCGCTCCGCCGATATCCCCGGTACCGATATAGTGATAATCGGCGAAAACTCCGGTAAGTTTGCCATCGATGTTGATGCGCGAGGGCCAGTCGATCTCGGGCTCATTCCTCGTTTGTGCGATAGAACCCGCCACGGGAGGCTTACTCAGGTCAGAGTGAATCTGACTGCCATACCCTCCCGGATTCAGCGCGGCGAGAACCGTCTCGCCGTCAGGTCCGGTCCAAACCCCAACATTGAAAGGAATGCCTTCCGGCGTCTTCTCTGGAGAGTTCGGTCCGCCAATTCTGGGGGCCGGCTGCCAGCCCGAGCTCAACTTCTGTGTCGAGAATCCCTTAATGCCGGAAGCAGCGAGGATCGTTGGCAGCGATGCTGGAAATCCAAAGCAGTCCGGCAACATGTACTCGGCGCTTGCCTTACCAAACTCGCCGCGGAAATAGGTATTGCCGTAAAGAATCTGCCGAAAAATCGACTCTGCGCTGGGTAGGTTGACGTCTCCTTCTTCCACCGAAGATCCGGCTGGAAACCACTGGCCTCTTGCGACATAACCTTTAAGGCGGGCAAAATCTGCGGGATAATATTCTTTCATCAAGCGGTAACGGTTAGAGCCTGACCAGTTGAAGACGTAATGTGGATATTTATCCATGTAGTCGAAGTTGACGCGCATGGTCTTGAGCAGGTACTCGCTAATGACCTGAGGAAACTCCCAACGCCATTGAGTATCTAAATGGGCGTAAGGGACCACATAAAGGGTCGGTTGCCTAGTTACGTCGGAAGGCGCCTGTGCGAAGACGTAAGGCGCGGCAGGGCTAATAGCAAAAGCAGCAATGGCTAGGGCGCGAGCAATGTTTCGAGAAAAAGTCACAACACCTCACGGGGACAATCTAAAGCTCTGATGGACGACTTGATCGGAAGATCGAGTCTTGTGATGCTGTGAGGCAAGCCATTTCTCAAGAAACGGCAGGAACAGCACCCACATCCCAACTTGAGGAATTCACAACTCCGAGAATGTTGCGTGCTGAAGACAACGTTGCCAACTCCCTGATACACGTTGAAGACTCCAACTTGTTCCGTAGGAACATTTTCAGAAATGCACGATCACAGCGTCTTGTCGGTTGCAACGATTTGCTCCTTAATTCACACCATCTGCTGACCCTGTCACCGGGGCTGCTTTATGGAAAGGTCATCGAATTGATCCAAGTCGTAGCCGACGGTCCCCAATCCGATCTGACCGTTTCGATAGGAGGCATCCGTAACCGAGGTGAGATCGTGCCCGTCCAAGGAGGCGGTAAGGTGTGCACCGTCAAACGAAAGGCTTAGACGATGCCAACGGCTCGTGCCGAGAGGCGCTGCTACTCCCTTGGCTAGCAGAGTGTGGTCGCCGTCTGAGTTGTTCTTTAGCAACGTCCATACACCTTGATCGTCCACTTGTAGGTAGTAGCCCTGCTGGTGCGACTGCGGTCTTTTCTGGACCTCAGCCCGGCCGATCAATTCGACGGTTCCCGGTTTAGCCAATTCCACATCAACGCTCACGGTGTAATTTGACCAGGATGGATCTCCTATTAAGGTAAATACGTCGCTGTCATCCTGCCATTCAATTGGTTTTGTTGGCGCCATCTGCTGAAGACACTTGCCTCCCCTACTCGCCGCGCAGGCTTGCACCTCGAACGATCCTTGCATATCGGAGACATACCGAGCTTCGCTCCCTGAGGCGTAGCGCTCAAAGTCGTCCTTGTATGGAAGTTCGAGGTGGCTTGTTGCCGGAGGCTCCGCGTTCCCTTTTTCCGCGTTTCTGATGGTGCTAAAGGTGTAAACATAGCCCGGTTGAAGAGTGAACCGTGAGCGGTCTGAACCGTCTAGGTTCAGGTCGGCCACATGGGTGAAAATTTTAGTTCCGTATGTGGCATTCAGGTCGGTGGCCCATACGTGCAACTGCTTTCCCCTCAGGATGCCGGGAGCATTGAACTCCAAGGCCGTAGATGAAGTAGCAGTAGTTGTTTCGACAATCGTGCTCGCGTCGGCACCGTCTGGCGAACGCAGGGAGATGTAGCTGCCGTTGAGACGATCCCCACCAAGATAGCCGCTGGCGCTGTCCACAAAGCTCCAGCCCGATTGGGTGAACTGAGTGACATGCGCGGTGATCCATAAGCTTTGTCCGATGCTGTAATTGCCTGACCAAGGTTCCGCAGCAATCATCAATCCAACGGTCGGGTATGGCAGGTTCGGAGTGATAGCCGCAACAAGAGGCCAGTTCAGAAGGCCCGTCATCTTCGAGTCGAGGTAGCCGCGAGTAATTGCACGGATTAGGGGACCGGCGCCCGTATTGTCATCTTGTGAACCGCTTTCGCTATCCCAAAGCGGTTTGCCCGAATTGACACCGGCGGCCGTGGAATGGCACGACTCTGCGTTTCCTCCATCACCACCCTCGCAGGAGTAGTGCACGCCAATGATGTCGATCGACTTGGCGAGGTCGGGATCTTTCGCCATCTCGGCGGCTACCTCCCAGCCTGAGTCGTCACCGACAATCTTGATCGCCGAATGCTTTGCCGCTAAAGCAGAATGAAGACGCTTATACCAGCCGACGTCAAAGCCCCTTTCATTCCAACCCCCCAAGTAATCAATGGTTAAGCCGTGGGAACTTGCGCAATTCAACCAGGTCATAAGGTAATCGATCATGTCTTGTGACCAGAACTTCCCGTCTCCGATCCAACCCGGGGCGGCCCAGGCCAATCCGTAAAGTTTTAGGTTTGGATTGCGGCGCTTGGCCTCTTCGGCCAACCAGAACTCATACCCGGCATTGCAGTTCACAATGCCACGTGTGTGCTCGATGCTTGGTTCGGCGCCGTCCGTAGAGTTGGCATCTCCGCCGATTTCTATCTTGAGGATCTGCAGCGACGCCCCATACCCGGGCTTGAACAGGTAGTCCAGGATCTCATTGCGCTGCTTCGCCGGATAATCAATCAGCAGCCGCGAATTTCCGCCGCCGCCGCTGATAGCCCCGACACCTCCGAAGGTGCGCCCTGTGCCCGCTCCATCAAGGTTGACTCTCGTGGCTAACTCTGGCGCTGCGTGTTCCTGCGCCGCCACTGGCAGCGACATTATCAGGAGCGCAATCGCCGTATGCAACCATTTGCTCACCATCTACGGTCCCTATCTTTCCCCTGTTTAGGTATTCATCACTGCGATGGGAGCGTATGGGTACAGCGAGCGTACCCGTTCTGAAAGACTCAATCAGACGACTTACCAGAAAGCTTTAGTAGGTAAGTTTGAGCGAGAACTGAAAAAAGCGTGAGTTTGGAGTGTTATTTTGGAAAAACCGATAGCTCCCAGGACCAATGACTGCTCCGTTGGGACCGTCGTTTCCGCCCGTGATAATAAAGGCAGGCGTGTTGAAGACGTTGAAGATGTCTGCGCGCAGCTGTAGCTGCGACTCGCGGTAGACCGGGAATGACTTGAATACAGACATGTTGGTGCGGTTATATCCCACGCCTGGGATCTGGTTATTGCGGTCGCCCAGGAACGGGGCGGCCGCCCCAGCGGTGGTGATCGGACCTGTGACAGCCGAGGCCGCCAGAGGGTTCTTGAACGCGCAAGGATTGAACCAGGCTGATAACGTGTGCACCTTGGTCGGGCAGGTGGCTCCTGCGGGGAAGTTTAAGCTTGGATCCGGCGTCCCGCCACCCGCGAACGGATCTCGGATGAGGATGGCGTTCTGGCTGAGATTGTTGACCCCCGTGAAGTTGGCTGTTCCCACGGTGAAGGGCTCGCCGTCCTGAATTTGCTCGGTGAGCGAGGTCTGCCACCCGCCTAAGGCAACCGTAGCGATGCCATTGCCGTTCAACCAGCGCTGGCCCCTGCCCACCGGCAGAGTGTAATTGCCGCTGAAGGTGTAGCGGTTGCGCACATCTTCCGGACCGTTGGCATAGCCCGCGCGCGTACCGAAGATGTAATAGTTGGGCGCTCCACCCGCGCTGGTAAAGTTATCGCCCTGCGCGATGGCGGTTCCCGAATCCGTCATCTGGTGCGACCAGGTGTAGGTCGTCAGGAAACTGAGATTTCTGTTGAGGCGTTTCTCCAACTTCGTCTGTAAGGAGTGATACGCCGCAAGGCCGTCGTTCAACTGATAACTTAGTCCAATGTTGCTGAATGGATTTTGTGAGTTGCTGGTCCCGCAGGGGAGATTGGTCGGCGCACCGCCAACCCCGGCGCTGTTGCAAAGCGGCGTAATAACAGGCGAACTGTTGGCGTTGACGAAGTTCGAGGCGTGACGCGTGAGCGACCCCACATAGCCGATTGTCGTCGTAAATCCGTGTCCAAGGTCTACCTGAAAAGAAAGGTTGAATTGCTGCGTATAAGGCGTTCGGAGATTGTTCGTAATGCCGTTGAGGCTAGGCGTTCCGTTCGCGTTTGCAAGTCCCCCATTGGCAAGAAAGTTGGTGTAGCCAGTCTCTAGGGCGATCCCGTCCGTAGGGCACCCATTGCTGTAAATGCAGGCCACGTTGCCAGGATTTGTAATAGCGGTTCTATAGAAGAAAGGGTAGTTCAGCCCTAAATTGGGGGCGAACCCGGTGCTTTCAAGGCCACCATAGTAAAGACCATAACCGGCGCGGATTACGCTTTGGGAATCCAGCTTGTAGGCAAGCCCGACGCGCGGCCCCCAGTCCAGCGTCTGGTAGTTAATCAGGTACTGGCTACTCGAATACTTAATCGTGATGTTATTTGCTTCAAGCTGGCTTACGAAATTAGCAGGCAATGGAGTGTTACGGGCACTGTTCGGCAGGACGTACACGCCGGCGCTGCTCGACTGTCCCTGCTGGCCGGCCGAAGGGTTGTACGTCACGCCCGCAGTCTGATAGAAGTCCGCCTGCTCGCCGTGACGCTCGAAGTACGGCGTCTGGTTTTCGATCCGAAGCCCAAGGTTGACGGTCAGGCGCTTCGACACTTTCCAGTCGTCCTGAATGTAGGCGGCGCGATCCCAGCGCACGTCGTCTACCGTGTTCGCTGAAGTGAGATAGCTGTTGTTCTGATTGTCCGAAAGGAAGTCGGCGACGGGATTGCCCGTGTTAGCGATCCCATACGCACTCGAGTAGCTCCCCGTGTAGTTATAGTTGCCATGCCCACCCGGCGGCTGTAGCGTACTGAAGCGTATGCGCTGGATGCTGACTCCAGTTCTGATGGAATGGTTACCGAAGGAAAAAGTCACGTTATCGAGCGCCTGCCAGACGTTCTCATGCTCGTCTGATGGGTAGTAGTTGGGCGAACCGGCATCCTGGATGCCGGCGTTGCCCGAAAAGTACAGGTTTGGCAGGCCGCCGTTCAGCGGGCTTTCAGGAATGCCCCCCAGGCCGTAGGAAGCGGCGAGGCCGAGATTGGTCGCGTTGGGCTGTGTATAGGAAAAGTGCCCATAGTTATAGCCGAAACGGAACTCGTTCAAGACCTTCGGAGAAAAGATGTGCGTTTCGCTTAGCGCAAAATTCTCGCCGAGGTTTACCTCGTTGCCGTCCGTGCCGAAGCTGCCACCGTCCAGGACAGGTCCGAGCGGCGGCGGGTAGAGCTGATACTCGTGCTGGTAGCTGTAACGCACAAAGCCCTGGTCGGCCGCGCTCTGATTGTAGTCGACGCGCGCGTCCCACTGCACGGTCTTGTCGGTGTTGTTGAGCGGTTCCGTGAAGTTGCTGCTGAGCAGGCCGTTTCCTGCAGTGTTAACGCGGTTCGGAAGCGGGTAAAGGTTGAGGAGCCTCTGCGCAGTAGCATTGATGGCCGATGGGCACAATACGTTGAGTTGGCCGTTGCAGCTTTGCTGGTAGGAACTCGCCGTGGCAATTGTGGCGCCGGGCGCCTGCGGGGTTGGTCCGCCACCGGACCGCTGCTGGTATAGATAGATTGGCGCGCCGCCGGTCTGTGTCGAGTTCAACAGCTCGCTGAAGTTGCCCTGCCGCTCGAGCGCGGTCGGCACCGTCAAGATCTCATTGGTACCGTTCACAACGCGATTGCCTTGGACGTCACCGAAGAAGAAGAGTTTGTTCCGCAGGAGAGGACCGCCCAGCGTGCCTCCGAAGATGTTTTGGCGGTACTCCGGAATTGAGGTATTCGGTTGATCGAAGTATTCATGCGTATTAAAGGCGTCGTTGCGGAGGTACTCCCAGAGGCTGCCATGAAAATTATTTGTTCCCGACTTGATGCTCGCGTTCACGACGGCTCCGGAGGAGTGTCCGAATTCAGCGCTGTAGCTGCTAGTCTGGATGTTGACTTCGGCCATGGCGTCCGGCGGCGGCTGTATGGTGTAAGAAGCGCCGTTTAGGAAGTCGACGACGTTTACATTGTTGTCGACGCCATCCAGAATGAAGTTGTTCTGGTCTGATCGAGACCCGCTTGCGGAGAAGTCGCCTGTGCCTGCGCCGCGAGCGCCGGACGGGGGAGCGACCCCGGCGCTTAACTGAGCGATGAAGAGCCAGTTCCGGCCGTTCAAGGGTGCCTGGTCCAAGGCTTCCGCACTGAACACTTGGCCCACCGAGGCTTGCTCCGTTTCAAGCAGTGGCGGGGCCGTACTCACCGTCACGTTTTGCGATGCGCTGCCCGGATGGAGAACAAGGTCGGCATTAACGCGCTGCTGCGCGTCAACATGCAGGTGTTCCTGAAGCGTGGTAGCAAATCCTGAAGCCGTCACGCTGACCGAGTAATTCCCAATCTTCACAGGAGAAAAGCTGTAAACTCCGCGTCCATCTGCGGTGACCTTCAATACGAGACCTTGATCCGTGTTGGTGAGCGTGACCTGGGCATTCGGAACAACAGCGCCCGAACTGTCGCTAACGACACCCACGATCGCCCCTTGGTCCTGCTGACCCTGCGCCACCCTCACGACCATAGACATAAGCAGAAAGGACACTAAGAAACAGCTACTTCTAAAACGCAAGATACTCATCGTCTCAGCCTCTAATAAGATAGTTTCTAAAACTTTGCAGGCAGTCCTAGCCACATGTGGCGGCGGACCGCTTATTAATTTCAACTAAGGGTTACGGTTGTGAAGTCTAGATGCATCGCGCATAGATTGGCATCGGGAGAAAGAGTGCTTTATCCGTACTTCTTTTGGCTATTAACGGAACGTGGACGCCCCAACTCCTAACAGCCCGCATCAAGACGGTTATGATCGCCAGATATCCGAGTTCGTGCCCAAGTCTCACGTGGAGGTTAGTACGGTGCTGCTCTGTCCTGTAAGCCGTCAAGGGGATTCACTTGAGTTTCAGAAGACACATCCCAGTCTTCGCCCGCAATCAGAGCTTGTTTTGTACTACTTCGTTCTCTGCCTCATCAGCATGAGTTGCTTCGGACTCGATCCGGGGCGCAGCCTGCAGCAACATCTCTTGCGCACGTGGACCTCGGAAAATGGCCTTCCACAAAACTCGATCCGTGCGATGCTTGAAACGCACGACGGCTTTCTTTGGATCGGCACGCGAGGAGGTCTAGCACGCTTCGATGGCGCGACATTCACCACCTGGAAGGTCGGCCAGGCCGACTCTATCCCAAGCGATTCGATCACAGGTTTGGCCGAGGACGAGGATGGTAGCCTCTGGATCAGCAGTGACAATGGTCTGACACAATATCGTGGCGGCCACTTCCACACCTTTGGAGTCGCTGACGGCCTACCTGCAGCATCCGTTTGGCGCATCGCGTCTGACTCAAGAGGTGGAGTTTGGGCCGTCACCTGGCAGAGCCAGTTGTTTCATTTTGATGGTCGTCGTGTGCAACTCTTTCCAACCCAAGTCCTGAAACTACCTGAGGAGGTGAATGCGCTCATCGAAGATCGGCAGGGAATGCTATGGATAGCAACCTTTCAAGGTCTCTTGGCTTTTAACCCCAGTTCAGGATTCAAGCAGTTTACGAAAGCGAACGGGCTCGCGGGAACGCGGACCTATGCACTCGCGGTCGGCTGTACAGGCGCACTATGGATCGCAGGGGATGGCGGGCTGACCCGGTACGATGGTGGTCGCTTCACCGTCCTGCCTTTGCCGGGATTACCCACGGCAACAATCCTGGCACTCGACAGCAACTGCACGAACAATGCTATATGGACTGGCTCCACCGGACAAGGGCTCTTCCGGATGACCCCGCAAGGCATAGAGCGTATGCGAGCACGGGAAGGTCTAGTAAGCAACGAACTGTGGATGTTGTACTTCTCGCGCGAGGGCAGCCTTTGGCTCGGTGCAAATGACGGATTGAATCAACTCAGCGACGGATCGGTCACCTCCTACCGCACCGGAAAAGGGACATCGCAGTCAACGAGCTGTATGCAACGATCGCAGAGCGTCGAGGGCGAGCTTTGGTTCGGGTGTGGCAGGTATTCGTTCCATGTGAGCGGCGACCGACTTCTTCCGATAGCGCTTGGCACTGCTGCGCAGCAAGCCTCGTCCTCAGGAAACACTTCTCGAGAAACAAAGGGCCAGGAGGTAATCCCCCTATGGGTGCGCAGTTATCGTCGCGGCAGCCAAGGCATGGTCTTTGTGAACAAGCAAGGCAGAGCGGTGTTGCGCGACGGCGCGGTGGAACAGCATCTGCCTCGCATTCCGTGGCATTCCGTTGGAACGATGTTGATCGGTCGCGACGGCACGATCTGGGTGGCCGGTTCAGAGATCGGAGTACGTGCCTACCCGCCCCACGGTCCTTCTCGTGCCTTCACCTCCGCGGATGGGTTAGATGACAACAATGTGAGTGCGTTGGCCGAGGATGCATCAGGTTCTATTTGGGTAGGTACACTTTCCGGCCTCGATATCATTCGGCATAGCATCCCGAGCCGCGTCTTGGGGTCCGTTCACGTGACATCGATTGAAACTTCAACCGACGGAAGCGCATGGGCGGGCTCCGAGTCGGGGTTGATCTATGTGCCTCCAGGTCTGGGAACGGCGCGTCTGTTTGCTCAACGGGATAATCTGCCCACAAGCGTTATCGTAGGCCTTGCTGCCGACACCGAAGGCAATCTCTGGCTGAGCACACAGCAGGGGGTCATTCGAGTGCGCAAAAGCAATCTGCTTGCTTCGGACACACATGCCCTACCTGTAATTTTTGGAACTGCCGACGGTTTCCATAACGCACTGTCACGCCCTAACTCGGCATTCTTCTCCAAACACGGTGACCTATGGTTCGTCACTCCCGATGAGATCGCTACCATTGATCCGCGTAAGACACAGTCAAGCCCACCCACACCTAATTTTGTGGACGAGATCATTTTGGATGATGGCGATGTCATTATTCCTACAAACGGACCATTGATCATCCCACCCGGAAGACATCGCTTGGAGATCCGGTATACGCTTCCTGAATTGCAAATTTCCCGCCGCATCCACTTCCGCTACCGGCTCAAGGGCTGGGACAAAGAATGGAGAAGAGCGGACACGCTCCGCTATGCCACCTACACGGGCATTCCCCCTGGGAACTACAGCTTTCTGGTTGAAAGTTCCGACGGTTATGATCACTGGAACTCCATCCCTAGTGTTTTGCCGATTCGGATCATCCCTTACTTCTATCAAACCCTGTGGTTTCTCTCGTTGCTTGCCTTCTCTGTTGCGGGCTGCTTTTGGCAACTTCATCGAATGCGTGTAGCTCGTGTAAGCTCCCAAATGAATGTCCGCATGCTGGAGCGTGCGCGGATCGCCCGTGAACTGCACGATACACTTCTTCAAGGAGTACTCGGCGTGTCAATGCAGATGTACGCTGCTTCACAGCAGGCCGGAGGCACCACGTACCCCTCCTCCTTACTCGACAATGCATCGCAGCGGCTGCGTGAGATTGCCGAACAAAGCCGCCAGGCTGTTGAAGGTCTCCGCTCATCGCTCACCTCTCCTGGCCTGCTAAAATCGTCATTAGTCAAAAACATACGAGCGATGAACTTACCGCCCGGCTTTCATCCAAAGGTGCATTGCGCCGGTCAACCTCAGGTGCTAGCGCCAGCGGTACAGAAGGAAGTGGAGCAGATCGTGGGAGAGGCAATCACCAACTCCGTCCGGCATTCTGGCGCCGACCTCATCCGTGTAGATGTCATATATCAAACGCTCCACCTCTTCGTCAGTATCACGGACTCGGGCTGTGGCATTCAAGCAAATCTGTCCGAGCTATCTCATCATGGTCATTGGGGCATCCTTGGCATGCGCGAGCGCGCACGAGCAATAGGCGGGAAGCTTCACATAAGTCCCAACGCACCTTCGGGCACCGTCGTCGAACTCTCCATCGCCGGCAAAGCGGCATACCTACACTTCTCCGGCAATGGCGTAAATGCTACAGGTAAGTCTGATTGAAGGGAGTAGAGACATATGTCATCAGTGAGCGAAGAGGGCCGGGTAATAACTATTCTCAGCATCGACGATCACCCGGCTTTCCGGGAAGGACTCGCGGCGATTCTGCATACGCAGAACGATATGCGGCTCATTGCCCAAGCCTCTTCCGCTCGTGAGGGAATTGCCACATACGAGATCCATCGGCCCAGTGTCACGTTAATGGATGTTCGTTTGCCTGACCTCTCCGGTATTGAAGCACTGATCGCCATACGCGCTTCTCATCCGAGTGCGCGGGTGCTCATGCTTTCTACGTCGGAAGGTGATGCAAGCATTACCAGATCACTGACCGCTGGAGCCCGCGGCTACGTCTTGAAAACAATGCAGCCCAATGAAATGCTTGATGCCATTCGTGAAGTACACGCAGGCCGTAAGATAATCCCACCTTCTGTTGCCGTCCAGCTTGCGACGCATATGGCTGACCAACAGCTTACCTTGCGTGAAGCGCAGATCTTGAAATGTGTCGCAGCTGGGAACAGTAACTGTGAGATAGGCAAGCTACTTTTCATCAGCGAACAGACCGTAAAAGCACATCTACGTCACATTATGGATAAGCTGAGTGCGAGCGATCGAGCGCATTCCGTAGCCATCGCTGTACGCCGCGGTTTTTTGGATCTCTGACAGTGTGGTATTTACCTGCGACGATCAAAGGATCACCTCAGTTGATTTACCAGGCCCCTAAGACCATCTTTTCGCACGGTCAGGGATCGAGTAGAACGTCCGCAACAACAGTGCTTGCAGCACATCCCGGCTGCAAGCGAAGGAAGGTAGACTCTATAGGAAATCCGGGGTCCTAAGGCAAACATCAGGCCGATTGTTCGATCATGAGCTTCAATTGCAATTTCAAGAAACGCCTTAGTATCTTATAACTACGGCCGTAACAACGGTTTGGTACGTGGGAAACAGTGGATCTCCCATAGCGCGTCATCCAAGTAGATTCGTCTGGTTTTACAAGCCATTACCATTCGGCCCAGAGTTCCATCCGCCGACTAGCAGGACTTCGAGGCCGGCCGCCGGCACTTGCTGGACTGGGTGTGGCCCGACGGCAGTTATTCATCGGGCTTGATCGGCACAAAATGCACAGACAAGGCCCGAATTAGGCCTCACGCCGTTCACCACGGAGATAGGCATATCGTTTCTAAGCGGGATCAGCTCGCAAGCTATGTGCCGGGCGCGCGATCTATCACGACGAACTCGCCCGGCATGGCGCAATGCTTGCTCGAGGACGCCGTCTATAGTACACGAGTGATCACACGGCCGAATGTTCTTCAACATACAGTCGACCTTTGCAAAGTTAGGACGAATCTTACCGGCTGCGCAGGCGGGAAGGAAGAAGATCTCTCCACCAAGCGTTAGAGTGCACGATAAACAGGCAACTCGCTTTTACACTCGCACTCATCGGTTCCGACACGCATATACGCAAGCATAGTGCGCTCTAAACTGGGAGCCTTCAGCGTCGATCGAAACTATAACAGGCGCCGCACCAGCAGCACGGGAGGCCTGACGTGCGCCAGGGCGCCCAGGGTCTTCCATCCAGACCTCATCACCGGGGTCCAGCAGGAAGCGGGAAACAAGATCAAGCCCATGTTGTGCACCAGAGGTAATGATCACTTGTTCAGGGGAGCATCGTACTCCGTGACGCCCCACATAATCTGAGATCGCCTTGCAGAGGGCATATAGTCGCAGGCTCTTCCTGCCCGTACAGCGCACGCAGCGCGTGCCACAGCACTCCGCTCAAATGCATGCCCGTAGCTCTACGGGAAAGAGATCGATTGCTGGTTCTTATTGCGAAACGCTTTGCCGATTGAATGTTCGACCGGCAACAGGTAAGCCCCCTTGAGGGATGGTCCGGGTTCGCCTTGAAAGCGAAGCTCTTTATTGCGTTGCCAGCTGCGCCGGCCGCATTGCGCCTGCAGTACGACTGGAGAGTTTGAGAGCAACATGGGTACAGATCCAGGTTCGGAGATGCACTGATAGCTGGAGCACAGATCACCGCGCTCAAAATTGCAGCCGGGTGGAGCCGCAACAACAGTTAGTGTAGACGCTTCAGTGAGCGGCAGACCTTTCGATTGCCGTCTCAATATTGGGAGCGAGTGGCGCTGTGTGATCCACAAGGCAAGTGGCCGCGCATCGAACCGCTAACCATTCACCTCGAACTTGCCTTTAATTGGTTGGCATAGTTCTAGGTAGGTGTCTTATAGTGGGTTTCCTGGCTGAATGTATCGAATGCAGACAGAAGAAGCGCGGAGCAAATTGCTTCTCATCTGTGGTATCAGTTACATTGCCGGTATGTCTCTCACGCGCTGTGTTCACCTGTATTATGCCCTGCTTTGTGCCGCGGTAGCCGTTCCTGTATCGGCGCAGATCGTCGTAGACAGGCCTAACGGCTCTGTTGCATTAACGGGCTGAGACGAAGTATGTTGGCTTTGCTCTCTGGCGTTATGCGGCAATACCGAACAGCGAGTTGACGAAGCGCACTTCGTTCTGCACGCCTCCCTTGCAGGTGAGGCAGTGCCCGCGCCGAATCATCCGCATGATCTCGAGCCCTTGATGGTGGCGGCAGCAGTCTTCATCGTCTGGAAGCCTCGGGGTTGGCTTGATCAGCTGCTTGAGGGCGCCATGGTCTGCTTGGATGATGTTATTCAGGTACTTTAAAGTTCGGTGCCTTGTGTCTTCCGCTAAGAGTTCGTCTCGCTTGAGTTGAGCGATGGCTTCAGGATACGAAGGGCACTTGTCCGTCGTGATGGAAGTCGGTGGCCAGTCCCGCATCGTGGTAGCTGCTTTGCTCAGAAAACGATGAGCTGCAAGGGTATTCCGCCTGTCCAGCAGCATGAAGTCGATCAGCACGCCATGTTTATCCACAGCGCGAAAGAGGTACTTCCACTTGCCGCCTACCTTGATGTAAGTCTCATCGACACGCCAGGACGTCGAGCCATAGCGCTGGTAGGGGTCCCTACACCAAACGTCAAAAATCGTACGCTAGTGCGCCGGGAGATCGGCAAGGAGTAGCAGGTGGAAGTCCTGTGCAGTGAAGGAATAGCAAACCACACTGACCCCGAGTCATGCGTTGTGCACCGCGAGGTGCAGGGCGAAGCGTTGACAGGGGAGACTGTAGGCCAGCCATTAAGCCGCGAAAGCGATACATCAGTTCAGGGTGCCGACGCCGTTAGCGTGGCGGAAGGCAATACGGATGAGCACGTTATTGCGAGTGCCTGTCTGGCCCTGCGTGGTCTTAGACCCTGGCATGCAGAGACGCTCTTTGTTCGGGAACCGGGAGATCTCCAGCCTGACCGTTCCGGTTATTTCAGAACGGTCCGCATCGAGAAGACGAGGAGTCGAAGCCGATGATGCACGGGCGGGAGAAGTCAGACCCTTCCATAGTAGCGATGAAGCTGGCGAACAAGACCGGACAACCGGAGGCGGAGTCAGTGGAGCGAAGGGAAGGGGCCAAGGGGAACATGGGCGAGCAACACATGCGCCAGACTCAGAGCCGGGAAAGCATGTCCGAGGGGCTTGACCGTGTACGAGAAGCATCGCAGCAAAGGAAGAAGGAACGGTTCACCGCTTTGCTCCACTATGTGACGGTTGATCGACTGACGGAAGCGTTTTCCAGCCTCAAGCGGGCAGCAGCTCCCGGAGTGGACGGGACGACATGGCAGAGCTATAAGCAGGACCTTCAAATCAACCTTAGGAGATTGCACGTGCAAGTGCATCAAGGCACGTACCGAGCACTCCCTTCTAGGCCACGATATATACCTAAACCCGATGGCCGGCAGCGTCCTTTGGGCATCGCCGTACTGGAAGACAAGATCGTTCAACGGGCAGTGGCGCAAGTGCTCGATGCGATCTACGAGGAAGACTTTCTGGGCTTTTCGTATGGGTTCCGGCCTGGACGCGGCCAGCACGATGCGCTGGACGCGTTGGCGGTTGGGATTACCAGTACGAAGGTGAACTGGATCGTGGACGCCGACATCGCCGGGTTTTTCGATGCGGTCAACCATGGTGCTGCTCCCGCATAGCTTTAGGAGAAGCGGAGGCATCGCGAAGAGAACTGCCTTCGTGCGATGGACCGTTGCATCACAGGCTGGGCACAAGGACAATATCAGGTTCAGAACAGAACAGAACAGCGTACAGCAGCCCTAATGTTTCGGACATGAAAGTCCATGCTGCTAAACGGATAAACGGTGCAGTGGCGAGCCCAATACTCACCCCGATTTTGACAGTCACCCACAACAACTCCGGTTCTCAGGGCACTCGATGAGAGAGCTGGCGCTTCGCACAAGCACTATGGGCTGCTTGAGATTGGCCCTTTCCAACGTTACACGAGATCTATCGCTTGGCCGTATCTCGGAAACTCTTGCGACATTATTGTGTGAAGCCAAGATGTGGTTTTGTTACTACACCATGAGCTAACGATGTTCACCTTGGATTGAAGGATTTTCCACCCTTCCTTATCGACTCACACACTTTGGTTATGCTTGAAGCATGGCAACCATGTTTACCCAACAATCCAATGAGTACATCAAGCAAATCGAGGCCGAGATCGATCGGCTCCAACAGCTTCGCGATCAGGTCCGCACGACCATCCAGAGCGAAGAGCAACTTGAGACAGAAGAGCCTGCGCAGAAGACGGTTCGAAAGCGCGCAGCGAAGAAAGCTGTCGAACCCGTATCGGCCAGCAAAAAGGTAGCCGCCAAGAAGCGCGGTCGCCCGAAAACAAGCGCAGTCGAAGCCTAAAGGAGATCCAGTGGCAACGAAGAAGAGTGCAGCAAAAAAGGCTATAGCGAAGAAGATAGCCAAAACGAAGCTCGTAGCCCCGGCTAAGAAAGCTGCGGTTAAGAAAGCTGCGGCACAAACCTCACCGGTTGCGAAGATGACCAGGACGCAACTGATCCGGCAGATGGCAGAACAGATGGAAGTGTCCCCGAAGCAGGTGACCGGCTTCTTCGACCTGCTGATCGAGACGGCAACCACGCAGACCAGGACCGTTGGAGAATTTACAATTCCTGGTCTGGGCAAGCTCTTGAAGGCGCAGCGTGCAGCCCGCATGGGCCGCAATCCGGCTACGGGCGAATCGATCAAGATCGCCGCCAAGACGACCGTGAAGTTCCGCCTTTCCAAAGCTGCCAAAGACGCGGTCGTGCCACCTAAGAAGTAACCGGCCTGAACACGGAAGCGCCGGGATCACTCCTGGCGCTTTTCTCTTGCCGGCTGCTTGCTAGTATCGTATATATCACAAAGTAAAGGACTTACGATAAAAAATGGATTCCATGCTATTGGTGCGCTTGCCCAGTCGACGAAGAAGTTCTCCAAGCGGAGACTTCACGGCGCGGTGGGCTGCCAAACGTACGTACATACTCTCGGCTGAACTGAGAAACGCTCGCGTAGCCCACCTCTAAGGCAGCGCTTTCGACTGTTGCGTGGTCCGAGATCATCAGACGCCGCGCTTCAAAAAGGCGCAACTGCTTCTGATATTGCAATGGAGCCATCGACGTAATCATCCTGAACTGTCTATGAAATGTTGTGGGACTCATATGAGCTGCTCTGGCCAACTCCTCAGCATGGACGGGCTCGCGAAAGCGACTACGAAGGTGTTGGACCGCCAGCATGACTCTGCGGTCTTGACCGTTCGCCATGACGATGATGCGCTTAAGCTGATCTCCACCCGGGCCCTTCAGGAGCCAGAAACAAATCTCACGCATGATGCCGGGGTACAGAACGGGAATAGCATCTGGCATGTCGAACAGCCGCACCGTGCGTAGGACACAATCGAGCAGTTGAACGTTCAGTTCGAGGGTGAAAGGTCCTGTGCCTTTTCGCCTCGCGTACGTTCTCGCCTCAGCGGACCTACCTTCGACTAATTCCTGCAGTGTCTGGAGATTTAGCTCAAACACGAGCCCAAGGTAAGGCTTTTCTTTGCTTGCAGCGCAAACGGTACCCCGCTCGGGCATCTCAGCGGTCACAACGAGCCCATATCCTGCCCCGTACTCGTACATATTAGAACCGAACTTGGCTGCCTTTTCCCCTTGCACAGTGATGCACAAAGCAGGCTTGATCATGCATTGGGCTGACTGTGTAAGCCGGTCCGAGCGCAGGGTCGACACACCATCGATTGCAGTCGCATAAAGCCTATCCTCCCGTTTGGTGTCGGTGTATCGATCCACTAGTGAGGTCAACTCTGCCAGGTACGACATGCTCTGATCTGCGCGGCTTGGCATATGTACAAAATTGTACAAGGCAGGATTAGGCATTTCTTCGGCAGCCTTAGGCATTCACAATCGACCCGCCTAAGATCTAGGCTTTGTCTCAAGGAGATTATCAATGAAGATTCTGATGGTGCTTACCTCGCACGACGAACTAGGGAATACCGGCAAAAAGACGGGCCTATGGCTCGAGGAGTTCGCTTCTCCGTACTACACATTCAAGGATGCGGGTGCAGAAATCGTTCTCGCCTCACCAAAGGGCGGTCAGCCCCCGATCGACCCAAGGAGCGATGAAATGAAATGTCAAACGATAGCCACGCTCCGCTTCAAGATTGACGCTGCAGCCAAAGACCAGTTCGCAGCCACGGAACGGTTAGATAGCGTTTCTCAGTCAGATTTCGATACGGTCTTTTACCCGGGCGGGCATGGACCGATGTGGGACCTCGCGGAAGACAGGCATTCGAAGATCCTCATTGAATCCTTTCTTGCAGCGGAAAAGCCTATTGCCCTTGTATGTCACGCGCCTGCCGCGCTCCGTCATGTGAAGACGGCGTCCGGAGCGCCACTAGTCTCCGGACGGAACATTACCGGCTTCGCCAACACAGAAGAAGCTGTGATGGAACTCACTGACGTCGTCCCGTTCTTGCTCGAAGACGAACTCAAGAAGTTGGGTGGCTTCTATTCGAAAGGTGAGGACATGGCCGAACACGTAGTCGTGGATGGACTTCTAATCACCGGCCAGAACCCGAAGTCTTCGGCTGCGGCTGCTGAGCTGCTTCTCAAGAAGCTTGCCTGAACCGACCGTCGCTCCGTAAATGGGATCAGAGTGCTCGACACCTGTGAACGTCATTGGACATGTTGGGTGAAACTGGGTCTCCTCCCGGGAAGGTTTAAACGTCAATCCCTTCGCTGGCATCTACGCAGCTTCCAAGCACGCCATTGAGGCCATCGCAGAAACGATGAGCATGGAACTGCAGGAGTTCGGGATCGAGGTGGCGACCATCAATCCAGGGCTATTGCTAACCGGATTCAACGATCGCGGTTTCCAGACGTGGGAAAGCTGGGAAGACGAGCCGTTTGAAAGGCTTTTCAATGATGCAGAGCTGGCATTCCCGAGACCGCAGTTCGATCCAGCCCTCATGATCGCGACGATGACAAAGGTAGTCGCAGGCGAAACCGATAGCTACCGCAACCTTGAACCTCAATCGATGCTCGAGGAAACCAAGAAAAACATAGAGGCATCCTGGAACAAAACCGTCAAAGACGGCCTCGGCACCCGTGCCGCTCAGGTGCAGAAGTGCTAGGAAATGACACCCGAGACGCCAGAGTCTCATTGGCTCCGAGGGAGCGAGACGGAGCGGGTCGCTGATAATGATTCGAGCTGCACGTGCTCGCAGTGAGTTTGTCGTGAGTCGTACCCACTCTATGATTTCGCCTTTTAGATAACTGCGACAACTTTCACGGGCAGCTGCTCTGATCGTAGATCAGCCTCCATGTAAGTTTGCGAGTGTTCTAGCGTCGCGAGGCAGTTGCGCAGGACCTGGTTCTTGTAGCAAAGCTCGGCGACCAGCCGTTCTAATCTCCTGATTTTGGCTATCGGATCTTCTTACATCCCTGCTTGGTGCGCCCGCAGGTGCTGACTCGTCTTGGGTGGAAGACTTGGGTGTCCATCATTCTCGGTGCGACCTCTTCCAGGAAGAGTTAACGTCTGTTTTCCAACACGGTGGAGGACATGATCGCTCCCGCCTGGACCCATCGCTCGATCATCGTAATATCGGCATCGGACAGACGCTCTCGTTTGCTGGGCATCGGCATTGGATCGTTCGGCGGCCCTTCGTGTCGAATCAGCCGCACAAGCAGTGAGTTTGCTGCATCTCCCGGGATCACGACCGGCTTGTTCCTTCGATCCATCAGCAAATCTTGACGAGATTCCATGCTCAGCCCTCCTCGGTGGTTTGAGTTCCCATGACAGCGAACGCAATGTGCCTCAAAGATCGGCCTAACATGCTGGAGATAAAATTCTGGTTTGCTCGCTTCGCTTTGGGCCTGAAGCTCTTTCGGATCGCCAAGGTTAATCATTCCCGCCGTCGCCACAATCATCCAAAAAATCCTCATTGACTTATTTTCTGGTCTGGAGAATGGCTGTGCTGTTTAGAACGGTGAGATGTTGTTTAGGTTTGTAGCGTTCTGCTGATCCTAGGGGATGGCTATGCGGGCCAGACGTACAGATAGCCAATGCCACGCACGCTCTGAATCCGCTCATAGCCATCGGGTCGAGGACCGAGCTTGCGTCTGAGATTGCTGATATGTAAATCGATGCTCCGGTCGAACGGGACAAAGGTTCGCTCCAGTATCTTCACTACCAGCAGTTCCCGCGTCAGCACCTCGCCGGGCGCCTCACAGAAGCTCCGCGTGAGATCGAATTCAGTCGAGGTGAGCTTGATCTGTTCCCCATTCCGGAGAACGATGCGGAGAGCACGATCGATCTCCAGGTCCCCGGAGAGGAACTTCGGCGGCTTCCCGGCGGTGAAGGGTACTTTCCATGCCGAGCGCCGAAGAATAGCCGTCATTCGCGCCAATAATTCCCGAGTGCTGAAGGGTTTGGGCAGGTAATCATCCGCACCTAATTCCAGCCCAAGGATACGATCTACTTCATCGCCCTGCGCCGTCAGCATGATGATAGGCGTGAGCGTGTGCTTTCTAAGCTCCATGAGCACCTCAAATCCTCGCATATCGGGAAGCATCACGTCGAGCACGATCAGGGCGAACGAGCTTTCTAAGGCGCATCGCAGCCCTTCCTTGCCGAGAAAAACCGTTTTCAGGTCGAGGCCCTCCGAGGCGAAGCGTGTTCTTAGGAGCTGACACAACTCTTGATCGTCATCGATCAAAAGGATTTTTGGCCTTTCAATGACGGCGGGTGCCTGCACTGGAACACTTCCAGAGTCTGAGGCCACGAATGGCGTGCGTGTCATAGAACCATTGTCCTCCATGTCTGTTCTTTACGGCTTAGGGGAAAACACCGCGATCCGCGGTGCGCTCAGCAGTGCCGCGTAGGTGAGGTACACGCGATGGGTCTGGGGATCGACAATCAGGGTGTGGGCAAAAGGGTGGGTCTCGATGTTGTCAAGGATGCGATAGTCCTCCCCGCTCTGCTCGATCACGGTCATCACACCCTCTATGCCAGCGGTGTACATGCGATGAAGCTCAAGATCCAGGGCGACTGAGTCCGGCTTGCCACCCACGGGGAGGAAGGCGATTACTTTGTGTTGTTCAAGTGAAAAGACCACAAGTTGCGAGCTTCCCATACAGACGGCGTATAGACGACCCTGGACGGGGTCGAGTGCCAGCCCGGATGGACCGACGCATGGCGCGAGAGACCATCGGCCGACGACAGAACCAGTCTTCAAATCAACCGCTGCGACCTCGTTCGTGTCATGCATGTTTTGATAAATGAGGCCATGCTGCACGTCGGCGGCGGGATATTCCGGCTCAGCCCCTAGAGGAATGGTCGCTACTGGTTGGAGCTTTTCCGGGTCGATGATCGTCGCCAGCTTAGGCGCTCCGTTCGCTACATAGATCATGCGGCTCACAGGATCGTAAATGATTGCGTCCGCATCGTCGGCGACCGGAATCTGTCCCAACAGGTTGAGTGAGCTGGGCTGAAACACATCGACAACGTTCTCGCCGCTGCGGGTCACAAATGCTTTGTCTTCGTGCGGAATGACTGCGATCCCATGCGCATTCCCCGCTCCGCGCTGCTCAGAAACACTGGCGAGCGGCCCACCGTGATCGTTGGTCAGCTGCACTTTGATGACGCTGCCCGACAGCATATTACCGACGAAGATGGTTCGGTCGGAAAGAGCCATGTAGTCGAAGATGTTGAGGATGCGATCTTTCGGCAGTTTGATGAATCCTTCAAACTTCATGGAGGAGGCAGAGCTTGGCTCCCCGACGTGGCTGAGGTAAGCAATTGCAACAACCAGAACCGCTAAACCCATCATCACGATGCGTCCTCCCCACCTTAAAGCCGTTTTCAGCACCCGAATCAATTTCTGCTCACGCGTCGGATGGTATATCTGAACTTCGCTCTGCATTGGGTCTCCAAAGTTCGTAATTCTCCTCCTTACTTCTTCCGGCACAACTGAGCAAGGAAGGCAGGCGCAAGCCAACAATCACTAGCATCACCCGATACACCCTAGAGTGCCGTCAGGATGTGATCAGATTCGTCATGATTTGTAGGTTTCTGCTGGTTCTAGCTGAGTGTCAAAGATTTCCCTACGACGGTATGCTCCGAAGGAGATGCATGAGTGAGAGGTATCTCGATCATCATCTCCAAGCCCGACGGAGACAGGTTTGTCGCAAGAATAGAGCCACGGTGCATCCGGACTGCTTCAAGAGCGATGGCCAATCCAAGACCATTGCCAACCTGTGAGATAGAAGCGTTCTTGATCTGGAAAAATGGCTGGCAGATCGTATCGAGGTAATCGTCCGGCACGCCAGGCCCATGATCACGGATGCGCACCTGAACGCACGGGGCTATGGATTGATTTACAACCCGAAGATCCACCAAGACCTCGGCACCAGTGTCCGAAAAGCGGATGCCGTTGCGAACGACATTTTCAACAGCACTTCGCAGCGCAGATGCATTTGCGGGCAAGTCGAGCCGTGTCAAGCCCGAGCGGAACAAAACACGTTTCCCATTCGCCCGCGCCTCAAAGTCTCCGTCCGCAGCAACTTCTTCTACGAGTTGTACAAGATCGAGGCTCTCGCGTTCCCCATAGCCGAGACCCGTATCGAGGCGCGATAACGTGAGCAGCTGCCCCATCAGAATATCCAACCGGCTTACATCCCTGTCGAGGTGAGCTAAAGCGTTTTCCGCCTCCGAGACAGGGCCATCACGGAGGACCTCGGCGGCGAGAGTAATTCGAGCTAAAGGAGACCGCACTTCATGCGAAACAGAATTGAGCAGAGACTTCTGCGACCGGATAAGGGATTCCAGCCGGGATACCATCCCGTCGAAGTCCCTTGCCAAAGCAGCAAGCTCGTCTCCTCGCCGATGTACTGCCGGCGCGACTCGGGCACTTAGGTTTCCGAGGGCCACGTCCCGTGCCGCAGCCTGAATCTGATGTACCGGAGAGACAATGTGGTAGGTCAGCCACCAGCAAAGCATCGTGACCACAGTTCCGATTGCAGCCACGAACCACAGGGCGGAAAGACCCCATATCTCGCGAAACTGACCAGGCCCATCTCGCATTGCGAGCAGAAGAGTATAGGGTCGACCTGAGCGGCTGAGATATCTATAGGCAGCAAGATGCGGTCCGAAGACGGTCAACTGTCCCAGTCGAGCCTCTTTCGCGATTCGAACTCCGTTGGGAGGAAGAGTTCTCGAAAGCACATCCGCGTAGAAACCATTCAGAAGGAAAAGCGTTCCTTGATTCTGGCTGAAATTATGTTCAGAGAACTGCGCAAACGCGGGCGCTCCCCCGGTCTCAAACGTATCGACTGCTTCGGCCGCCAGCAGCGGGGCAACCGTGGCGTACATATTGCCTTGGGGAACGACGTGAACACCGGTGAGCGCACTGCCGACGGAAAAGGCTACATGGATCGCTATCGTCGTGAACCAGAACCAGCCGAAGATCTTGAAGAACAGGCGCGATCTTGGAACGTGTCCTAAGATTGCTGCACTTCGATTGATGAGGCTCTCCAGCATAGCGCCTCCTAGGACAATGAATCGAGCTTTGGCTGCTCACGTCTGCCAATTTTACTGAATGTCTATCGACGAAGGCTTAGGAGATTCCCGCCTGCGAAAACATCGGTTGTGCTCGCGCTTATGGAACGACTTCCGACCGTTCCCGCTTCTTACTGCTTTGATGTGTCCTGAACACAAGGTCCCAAAAAGACGTGATGACTCCAAAATTATGATGGTCCAGCCGGTGATGAACGCTATGAGCCGCCCATCGTTTCTGCAGCCATCGAAAAGGTATTCGATTGATGCGGGTCGTGTGTTCGAGGTGATGAAGAAGTCCAAAATAGCAGTAGCCACTCGCGACACCACAGATAAAAAAAGATGCGCCGTCGAGATGGAGAGCCCGGTCGAGGAGCAGCCAGGCCAGTGTCAGTACCACGATGCTCGTAGGAAAGAAGAAGGCTGAAGGCTCTTCAGGGTGCTGATGGTGACTCTCATGAAGGCGAAAGAGGAGCCCCTCCCCGGCATGAAGAAGCCAGCGATGAACCGAGTATTCGATCAGACTGAATACGGTCCAGCCAGATAAGAAACTGAAGATGACAGAGGGCCAGTTCCAATGGTGTCTCGTTCCGAGATATGCGAACAGAAGAGGACACGTAAAGTCAGTCACGTAAGAGGCCCAGTAGTTCATACGGCTCCCTGAGACGGCCTGCGCAACACGCCGCGTGATAGATCCAATGTCCCCGATACTTGCAATTAGGCTTCGCTTCCGTCTGACTCTCATCACTCTGCTTTCCTTAGAGGAATCTTCTTGCCGTCTTCCGGCCACTTCAGACGGGTACAGGCAACGTCGAGGATCATCACCGTTCAGCAACTCGCAAGCAGGCCGGAATGAAATTGGAGGTGATGCGTGCCGTTCATGGTGTTGGCCCAGCCGGAATCGACTTGGGCGCGTTCTTTGTAATCCTCTTACTCACAAATTCTTCGAGCACGGCTTGAGCGGCACGTCCACCGATCCCTATGGCGGCAGTTGTGAAGACGAGACCTACCCCACGATCCGCATGGGGATAATAGGCGTTCGAGAGTGCGCCGGATGCCATTGTTCCAAGAAGATACGAATAGTTCGGCATCGTCTTTCCGCTGTCGCTGCGTGCGACAAAGGCACTGCTCAAGGCGTGATATAAACGCGATTTCGTTGTTCCCGTACCCTGGTAGAAGTAGCGGGGATCTTGATGAAACATGGAAGCGAAGACCGCATGGCTCAGAAAGTCGCTGGAGCGTCCGTCACCAAACTGTGCCGCCCAACGTTTGCCGTATCCAGCCGCACCCTGTCCGTATCCGGGGTGTGTATTGCTTGCTTGTTCAATACCGGCGGCCACACTGACGCCTATATACGAAGTCCAATCGAGAGTGTCGTGCGCGGCAAGGGAATACTTCTGCTTTGTGGTCATTGGGGCTGCATCTTTGACATAGCTCACGTAAAAGGCTGGCGCGAAACCGAGAATACGTTGCTTTTCCTCCTGCTTGATCTGCTCGGCAGCAATCTCCTCAGTTGGTCGAACCTCAACCGTTGTGCTCGTCGAGGCAATGCCCAGCAGTTCTCTCGGCATTTCATAGACCTGCCCAGCTCCGAGTACTATCGGAGCAGAGGTAAACGGCTCCAAACCTTTAGCGTCAATCACTACCTGATACGAGCCTGATGGAACAGCCTTGAACACAAAAGTGCCGTCATCCTTGGACTGCAACGTCTGCACCTGGACTCCATTGGCAGTGGTGAGCGTTACCCGAGCGTCAACAACGCGAGCTCCACTCAGATCAAGCACCACGCCTAAAATGGTGCCTTGGCCCTCTGTTTGCGTGGTAGATGGAACGCTTTGCAAACCAAATTCAGGCAGCGGAGCGTCCGGGAGAACGGCGCTGACCGCCGTAGGTGTACCGGCCTGTTGTTGAGCATCTGCAGGGAGAACAGTTGCAAGAAGGAACAGACAAAGGCTGAAAGGGAGAACTACCAACCGACGCCGCTCGTCTTCGAGGACAGAAATGCTAATCTTCTTAAGTTTCTGCAGAGCGTTCATGTCCCGACCTTAGTCGTTGAACGGGAGGCATGCGGTCAGACTTAGTGTGTTCGTGTAAGCAAGTGTAGGCGTATAAGTCGGAGGGACTGTGTGCGAAGTCGTCTACGCTCGACTACAAATCCATACCATCCTTGACGGCGGACCGATGCCTAACGCACTAGGTTAAGTAGATGGAAACCGCTGAAAACTTCAAGACACCCGGTCAAGTGGAATCTGATCCGACATCTGTCCCTTCGTCAACAGTTGAGCGAATAGCCATCACCATAGTCCGCTATCTTGTTGACTTCCTTATGACGTGGGGAGGCCTTAACGCTTTCCTTGATTTGGCCTACCACCCTTCCGCTACTCTCCTTGTGGCGAAGCAATACATGGAAGCTTTACTGGACCTTCCCTACATGGTGAAGGTCGCTTTCCTTCAAGCCATCGCCGGCATATTGCTATTAATAAAGTGCTTTGTAGCCTTGGCGCTCACCGTTCTTGCGGCGATCAACTTCAACACCACGCTCTACCATGCCACGTCGCAATCAAAGAGTTCTGCGGCAGCCCTCGTCGTTTATTTGCTGTGCACGACCGTGTTCATGGGGCACCGTGTAAGCTTCACGAACTCTTCGACTCAGGCAAAGGGCTGACGACACCAATTGCGCTTGCTTCTCAGGGGGCTTCGCTGGCCTGAACGCCCTCGATTCGAATGAGCGCGAACCTGGGATCAATTTGATCCTGCAACCTGCCACAGCCGAAATACTCGTCATGAAACGGAGCAACAAAAATGAAGATCGCAGCAATTATCGAATACATTCAGGACAAGGAAAAGATCGAAGCAACTTGGCCTGCCCATCATGCATATAGACAAGGCTTCCTTGAGAATGGCCGGCTGCGCGCCGCTGGGCCGTTTGATGACGAGTCTGGAGCATTGTGGATACTCGAAGTCGAGACGATTGAAGAGGCGGACAAGATTGTCAAAGGCGATCCGTTTGTTGCGGCAGGCGTCAGTGTGAGTTGGAAACTTCGTGCTCTTAGCCCTGTTGTGGTCTCACCGGGCAAAGTGCCGATAAAACTAAGTGATCCCATTCAAGCGAAAACCTATTCCTAGCCTGTAGGGAAAGACCAGATGGTGTGAGATGCGTTTATAGTTCCTGATCGTTTGAGCCCAACCGACGAACCGCGAGGGCAAGAAGTCTTTTGACTCACGCCTCACCGGACGAAGTTGGAGGGATGCGCCATAAGAGTCCTACCAAGACTAGGAAATCTTTGGGGGCGGTTCCGGTACGGATATCGCCTGGCCCCTCACAGGCATGAATGAACTGGCGAACGGCGCCCGGCACCGGCGTGTAGCTATCTTGGAGATCTTGATTTGATGTCGCCGCATGGACGATGTTCGCGATTAAGTACTTCATCCTCCCGAACTTCGCAAATCGGTCACACCAGGTGCGGAAGGCGTGGAGGGGCGGGTGCTTGGCAAGCAGCGTACGGGCAAGAGCTAGCCATTGCAAGCGGCAACGCAAAGAAGCTCTTCCACTTGTAGCGCATCTTACTGGACGGCAACCAGCCGCAGCGCAATGCCCCACGGGTCCACGAAGGTTGTACTCTCCAAGGGCTGCCAGCCGTTCGACAGCATCCTGTCGCTGAGTGTGATCAGGTCTGTCAATGGCACCTGGAGTTCCCAGATCGACAGTCGCGCATCGGTCTCGGAGGCCACGGGCACGCTTCCTGCCCATGTGTTCAGACCGACATGATGGTGATATTTGCCTGCTGCGAGGAATAACGCTCCGGGGAAGCTACGGGAACGGACGTTCATACCCAATCCATGGTGATAAAGCTGATCTGCACGGGGTATGTCGCCGATGTAGAGGTGGATGTGACCGATGGTGCTGCCGAGAGGAGCTCCCGCCCACGGTTGATGGCGGTGACTCAGAAGCTTGCGAAGGTCCAAAGGCTGCGTCGCGACGGCAATCTCATCGCCGTCCCAGAGCCATTCTTTCGGGTCACGATCAGCATAGACCTCGATCTGAAGGCCATCTGGATCTTCCAGATAGAAAGCCTCGCTCACCAGGTGATCGCTCATCCCGGCTCGCACCCCTGCAGTTTGAAGGTGTTCAGCAAAACTGCTCAGATCCGCCCGAGAAGGAAGCAGCAGGGCAAAATGGTAAAGGCCAAGCCGCTTGCCTATAAGTTTACGGACACCTTCTCTCTGTTCCAGCTCAAGCAAAATGCGGTTCTCTGCGGTGATGCCAAGCTGCGCGGAGCGTTCGCTTTGAGCCAGGACTTGCAAGCCTATGATGTCTGCATAAAACTCTAGCGAGCGCTGAAGGTTGGACACGACCAGTCCAACCTTCCCGAGCTTCGTTGCTGCCGATAGGAGAGGCAGCGCAGCCGCTACAGGCTGCAAGCTTTGATCTTCAACGGTATTACTCATAAAGCATTCCTTCCTAAAGGACTAGGGACAAGTGCATTACATCTGCGCAGCGGATACGACGGCTGGCTCAAACGCCTGGAGAAACTCAGCTCGCGACTTCTCTCCAAGGTCGACAACCTTGCTTCCGCCCGCGGCAACGACTGTCACATCTTCGATTCCAATGACCTTGAGAATCAGACGCAGGTACGTGGTTGCGATATCGCGGTCGCGGATCGGCGAGCCCTCGGTGTAGACGCCACCCGAGGCCATCAGGACCGTGCACTTCTTGTTGTGAAGCAGGCCCTCGCCCTTCATGCCCAGCGTTAGACCTTTGCGTACGATGTGGTCCACGTAAGACTTGAGGTTTGCAGGAATGTTGTAGTTGTAGACCGGGGTGCTGATGGCGATGTGATCCGCGGCCACCAATTCGGCCACAAGCTCGTTCGACACCTGAAGGACTTCTTTCATCTCTGGGCTGTGCTGTTCGATTGGGGTTAAGCTCGCGCCCAACCAAGGCAGATTCACGTAGGGCAGATCCATCTTCGCGAGATCGCGTTCCACAATCTCGCCTCCCGGATGCGCGGCTTTCCATTGCTCTACGAAATTCACTGTCAGATTGCGGGAGATCGAGTACTCTCCCCGTGGGCTTGCCTCAACAACTAGAAGCTTTGGCATATTCTTTGTCCTTTCGTGTTTCGCCGTTTTCCTCTCATCGAGGAAAAGGGCCAACAATTATGAAAACGTGGCAGCTATGGTTAGGCATGAGCTTCCCGGTCATCAAATGGCAGCGGAGTTGCCGCCGTTTTATGCCACAAGGTGTACGACACCAAGAGAACCAGAAAGAAGACGAACGGGAAGAGCGCATACGCCACGTCTCCCGTAATGAGGTGCGACGCCGTTGCACCAAGGAAGTCGAACGAGAAACCCGCATAAGCCCACTCCTTCATCCTGGGCAGCTTGCCCGTGAGGTCGCGATTCCTCCGAAGATCTTCGCTACCCCCAAGGGCTTCATGAGGTAGAGCGGATACCCAAGGGCAATCATGATCTTCACGATGCTCGCCGGTCCATGGGTGAATGCTTCGACGACCGCTCCCGCGGTCGCCGGCAGGAACATGACGAGTGTTAATGTCCAGTAGATGATTTTGTTCCGCCGTTGTGACTTCACGACAGAGTTCTGGACCTGGGCTTGTATTGCAGCGTCTACGGAGGTGCTGGCGAATGTCTGCATATCATGTCCTTTCGTTCGCTCAGGCCGGAAGTTCGTGAGTATAACGCGAACAATCTGTTCGTAGGGCTAGTATGGGATGTATGCGAAAGCTGCACAAGGAGGCACTATTTTGAGCGAAACGAACATTTCTGTTCCTGACGGCTCCCTCTCTCCCACCGATTGCAAGGGTCTAGCCGATGTGCTTGCCAGCGTCGGAGACAAATGGACCATTATGGCCGTTGGGGCATTGTCGAAAGGCTCGCTGCGCTACAACGAAATTCAGCGGCGTGTCAGTGGGATCTCGCAAAGAATGCTTACGATGACGCTGAAACGCCTGGAGGCCGATGGCATCGTCACACGCACACTGTTTCCCTCCGTGCCGCCCCGTGTCGATTACGAATTGACGGAACTGGGCCAGACCCTACGCGGTGCGCTGATGCCTCTCCATGTATGGGCAGCTAAGAACAAGCAGACCATCGCTCTCAACCGCCTACATTCGGTAGGCACACGGAAGAACCCCGGTCACCCATTGCGGTCCGATGAGATGGCTGGTGCAAATTATTCGCTCTCTAACCGGTCGACGCATGTTCCATAGGACAGAGGAGCAAGAGGTATTAAGCCAAGATGGGCAGACTACTCTGGCATAGCCGCTAAATTCATGCTGTAGCGAAGCAATGTTGTGAGATCTGTCTTTATGTCGCCCGTATCCGGCACCGTTATGTGCTTGGCAAGTATTCTCAGATAGGCGTCCAGCGCGATATAGGCCTTGGTGGGCCACCACCTGTAGATAGTCACCTTTCCCACGCCCGCCTTAGTGGCAATAAATTCGATGGTGACATCTCGAAGAGGCTTTTCTGTCAGCAGTTCGGCAGTCGCCTTGAGAATCGCCTCCTGCGATTCACTGCTACGCTGACGGCCTCGGGTCTTCTTTTCCGTCATAGGTTTATCACTAGCAACCCGCTTAGCACCTGACAGAGTGTCGGTTCCGTTAGATGGCTCAGCCTTATGGACCTTCACAACGTGATGACAACCTTACCGACCTGGGCTGGCGGTCTGAGGTATGCGTCTGAATCTGCGCAGTTCACGTCAGATGCGCACGATGGTTTGCAACGAACTCTTCCATCGTCATGAGTGGGCCGCCGGCGATCTCCGATCCTAGGCTGTCGGTCCCGCTGAGAAGTCCCTCCTGCTGATCAATCTTCACCGCCTCGAAGTGCGCTCCCTTTGCGGTGTCGTTCGGAATGCCAAGCAACTCAAGGAACTCGGGAGTAGAGACTTGTTCGAATCGAACGTCTTTTTCGAGGACCCGCGCGATAAGGGCCGCAAGCTCGACATGGCTATATTCAACGGGCCCGTGTAGGGATAGGGCCTGCCCGACGTGTTTCGCTGGATTCTCAAGTAGACCGACCACGATCCGCGCAATATCGCTTGACGCGATGGGAGCAAACCGGCTTTCCCCATCGAACGGAACGACATAACGCCCCTTGCGGATAAGGGCGGAGATGTAAAGTATCCATTCGGCGAAGAACGTAATCCGGAGGTGCGTTACGGGTATTCCTGACCAGTCAAAAACTTGCTCCGAAAGCCAATGAGCCATCGTTGCTTGGCTTCTCGCGAAAGGCCGAGATTGCTTATGGGACATGTTTACGACGAGTTCCAGTCCTTCTTCTTCCGCGGCCTTGGCAAAGATTACCGAGGCCTCAACTTGTCCGTGCGCCAGAGGATAGACGAAATAGGCACTCCTGACACCCTTCAGCGCAGCCCTGATGTCCCCAATCATCAACATGTCGCCAAAGACAACGTCGGCGCCAAGCTCCTGAAGTGCTCTCGAGCGCGCATCTTGTTTGCGCGCCAATGCTCTTACTCGGTGACCTCTCTCTAGGAGGAGCTTCACCGTTGGCCGTCCAGTGTCGCCTGTTGCCCCGGTGACCAGGATCAGCTTTGTGTCCTCGTCAGATGCTGTACTACGCTTGCTTACCTGATCAGAATTCATGGCTCGCCTCACGCGATCTTGGGAATCAGAATCACTTACGCGTTGCTGATTTAGGGTTTGGAAGGAGGGCTAAGGTCGAATCCGATGGGCGCGGGCTTGACCCTACGCACCCAAGCGGAGTCGGCTTGGAGGCACGACGACTTCGATCAACCCTGTTGCAACGTCGTAGACAAGCCCAGAGATCATGAATCCACCAGGGATGTCTTCATTGCTCCTATAGGCTTCAACATCCATGGCTACAGCTTTGCGCGGGTCGCCGATCGCCATCAGATCGAGTTGGGGCCTGCTAACACCAAGATGGACTGCGAGCAGATCAGGCGCGTGTTTATAACAACCGATAATGCCGCACTCGGTATGGTGGAGAATGATGAGGTCCCACCCTACGCCCATCTCTTGGCCTGCGGCTCTGGTCACGATCGGAAGCAAGACCATGGCTTCGACGAGGGCAGGATTGATCCTGCCGCCAAGATTTCTGTAAATCGCTGCCTCCCCCGACTTCAAACCGAAGACGTCTACCGGATCGACCCTGGGATCGAGGCACCCGATGATGATGGTCTTCGCTGAGGGGATAATCTTCAGATCAGACGAATACCGTTCCTTGGCAAACTCGGCGTTTCGTAGAGTGATTGTGTCAGTGAAGGTCATGATTTCTCCGGAAGCTGATTCCAACGATAGGATCTCTTCGAGGGGGAGGTCTTTGCGGAAGCCGCCAGCGTTTGTCAAAAGAAATTGCTCTCTGTCTGTCTGGTTTGCGATCATTGATTCGCCAGTGCACGATGAACGAACTGGATACACATGGAACCTTCTCCCACGGCCGACGCTACCCTCTTTACGCTTTCCGCCCTTACGTCTCCTACAGCAAACACTCCTGGCACATTTGTCTCTAGGGGATAGGGAGCACGCTGGAGACTCCAGTCTGCAAGCACGCTCGTACCCGTCTTTATGAATCCCTTAGTGTCCAAGGAAAGGCAGCCGCTTACCCAGCTTGTGTTTGGGTCGGCCCCAGCCATCATGAATAGGCGCCGGACCTCATGGTCTTCCGATTCGCCTGTCAAGTGATCCATCCAACGGATGCCCTCCAACCTGTCTCCACCTTCCAGAGCCACTACAGTCGTGCGCGTCTTAAGGATGATCTTTGGCGAAGCCTCAATTCTTGAGATCAGGTATTTGGACATGTTGGTCTTGAGATTTGGCCCACGGACAAGCAGATAGACTTTAGTCGCGAAACTCGAAAGGAAGATCGCGGCTTGCCCGGCAGAATTTCCGCCTCCGACAATTACGACGGCTTCGCCTTGACACAGAGGAGCCTCAAGTTGTGTCGCCCCGTAATAGACTCCATTACCATCAAAGCGAGCGACATTAGGGATATCCAATCGACGATAACGAGATCCGGTGGCAACGACAACAGTTCGGGTCTGGATCAAAGTTCCGTCATCGAGCTTGATCCGATAAGGATGCTGCTCGCATTGCACCGTACAGGCGCTTCGAGCAATGGATAACCTAGCTCCGAATTTTTCTGCCTGAATGTAAGCAGCGTCCGCCAGCTCCTGTCCCGAAATCCCGAAGGGGAATCCGAGGTAATTCTCGATGCGGGAGCTCGATCCTGCTTGCCCACCAGGAGCGTTGCTCTCAACAACTAATACGTTGAGTCCTTCGGATGCTCCATAGACTGCAGCCGCCAATCCAGATGGTCCAGCTCCAACGATGACCGCATCGAACACATCCGTTTGGTCCACCCCAGCGTTCAGGTCGAAACATACGGCTGCTTCGGCATTGCTAGGAGCACGCAGAACCATGTCTCCTCTGCAGATCACAACCGGAATGTCGGCCACTTCAATACCAAACTGATCTAGAACGCTTTGAATATCGGGATCTTCATCAATGTCCAGATAGGTATAGGGGTGCCCGTTACGTACCAAGAACGAGCGCAAGCGTAGGGTGTCACTGGAGTGGGTTGAGCCGATTAAGACTGCGTCACCCACGGCATTCGCTATCAGATAGATTCTTCGTTGCACAAACGCATTAAGCAGCAGATTGCCGACGACGGCATCCGTTTGCATGATGTGGCGCAACGATGCACGATCCACCTCAAGAACTTCTCCGGCTGTCGAGACTCGACAAGAGACAAGACTTCTCCGACCAGAGAGCTGAGTCAACTCGCCCGTGAACTCACCCTGAGCGAGCACGCTGATAATGGATTCATGCCCGTTTGCAACGCCGACGAGATCAATACTGCCGCTCAGCACCACGAAGAGCCCATGCTGTAGAGTTTCCCGGTTGAACAGGACCTCACCCACCGTGGTCTTTCGCACCGTACCTTTTCTCTCAAGCGTTCGAAGGCTTTGAGCGTCAAGGCGAGGAAAGAGTACTGAGTGGTTCTCGTTGTTATCGGTCGACATGTGCAAGTCTCCTGCTCCGATTGGCGTTGTGCGTACGACTATGACCGACGCGTCGACGCTGCGGACCCTAAGAATGGACCTTCGTCCGACCAATTAGTGCCATTCCCTTTGGTCGTCGGCGGAGGGGCCATAGATGCTCGGTACCTTCCCACCCATGGGACGGATGTAGGTAGTCAACTGGCCGCGGTGATGAACCGTATCGAAGAGAGCAATCCACAGAAGCCCACCCAAAGTATCCCTTAGTAGGATTTCGTCCTTACCATGGATCAACCAGGCTTGATGATTCCAACTGTCATCGTCCAAGGCGCCAAGCTGACCTCTCAATTCGATATGGTCGCGTTCGTAGGTTGCCACAGTGTGAAGACGATCATCCAAGGTGGTTGGTTCTTGCCAGTGCATCCCAGTGTATGAGCTCTTTTTGTTGTCGCAGAGTTGAATACAGCTCCGCTGGGCTGAGATGAGCAGCGCAACTAGCTGTGCCGCTGAACGCGAAAGAGGATGTGGCCGGAAGTCCAAAAGATCGATCGGCAGTGCCGCGATCACATTGACAAAGGCAGAGTGTTCTTGCTGCCAACGTTTGATGAAAAACTCTCGATTACTAAGTTGCGCACCGAATCCGTGTGTTGCCATAGCACTTCCTCTCCCATCTCCGCAGCCCCTTGTGAGGGGCTCTAACTAACCGTCAACGTCGTGGCTCCACTTGTGAAAAGAGAAAGACGAGGCCTTCGGCCATCGTCGGATGTGTAAATGTGGCGTCACGCAAGGTTGTATAAGGAAGACCGGCCAGCATTGCTACTTGCACGATGGCCATGACCTCGCCCGCCTCCGGTCCAATCATGGAGAAGCCCAGGATGCAGTCCCCTCCCACCTCAAGCAGTGCCTTCATGAACCCGTGGCTCTCATCGAGGGTTCGCGTCCTTAGCACAGCAGCCATGGGTAACTTGGTTACTCGTACAGGTATTCCACGACGGCGAGCTTCCTGCTCTGTCAAACCAATCTGCGAGACCGGTGGATCGGTGAAGAGACAGGAGGGTACCAGGCGGCCGGCTGTCGTCCGATCAATGCCGGCGAGATTGTCACGAATCACACGGAAATCATCGTAGGAAATATGGGTAAACTGCGGACTCCCTGCGCATTCCCCGATTGCCCATATACCCGCAGCGGTCGTCTGGAGACGATCATCCACCTTTACATACCCCTGGTCAGTGAGTTGAACACCAGCGATCTCTAGACCTACTGAGGTGGTGTTCGGGGCTCGGCCGGTCGCGACGAGGATATCGCTTCCTGCAAGCGCGGTTTCGCCAGCATCAGTTCTTACGAGCAAAGTGACGCTAGAACCCGATGTCCCCGCCACCCTCAGAGTCTCGGAGACGGCAATCACTTCGATTTCCTCTTTGAGTAACGTTTCAAGTAGAGAGCCAGCGATATCTGCATCCTGGTTCGTCAACAACTGCGACCCTCGGTGCAGGATCGTTACTCGGCTTCCGAAACGACGAAACGCCTGAGCGAACTCGAGCCCGACATATCCTCCCCCCAAGACGATAAGGTGCTCGGGGATACGATCGAGTTGAAGAAGCTCAATATTCGTTAAGGGCCGAGCCTCTGCGAGGCCCGGGACCGGGGGAATTGAGGCGTGGGTTCCCAGGTTGAGGAAGATCCGCTCTGCTTTCAGTGTTCGAGTCCCACCGTCGTTTAGTTGTACTTCAAGCGTCTTCGGACCAACAAACTTTGCCTCACCCATCACAAGCTCAGTGCTACTACTCTTGTAGTGTTCCAAATTTGTAGCGATTAGGCCCTGCACCATTCTTCGCTTGCGCTCTTGGACCGCCTCCATGTCAGATGGGGGTTTGGTGGGAGCCACACCAAAGGTGCTTGCGTGCTGCGAGAGGTACGCGACCTTGGCACTCCAAATCTCGTTCTTACTCGGGAGGCAGTTTACATTCGGGCAGGATCCCCGATCCAACGCCGCTCGATTACAGCGACTTGTTGTCCAGACTGTGACAAATGCCAAGCGAGGTACTTGCCACCCTCGCCGCTGCCGATGACGACGTTTTCGTAGTTCTCCACATTCATAACAAACTTCCTTTCCATTGATCTCGTCGCGCTTCATCGCAGAGAGGAGCTGATGAGCAACGGGATCTCCTGCCTGTGCGGGCAGAAGCATCGATCCTAGGGCTTCATCGCTCTGACCCAGGGGACAAGGATAAAACTGCCACGCGGCGAAAACGCAGCGCGGCAGAGGAAAGGGGCGCATAACGTTGGTCACAACACATCAATGCGCAAGTGCGGGGAGCTCTTCGGGAATGTGTGCCGTCGCAACCAGATGACCATTGATCCAGGCGATGATGTCGGCCAGAACCACATCCTTATCCACATCGTTGAGAAGGTCGTGGAATCCGCCGTCGTAGAACTTGAGGGTCTTGTCAGAAGAGCCAGCATTGTCGTAAAAGTGCTGGCTACCACTTGGCCGTGTGTTCTTATCTTCTGTTCCGTGGAGAATAAGAACAGGCAATGTGATCTGGGGAAAGTCCTGCTTAAGGCGTTCGTCCGCCCGAACCATCGCGGCCATGGTCTGTGTAGGCTGAGTCTCGTTCTCGATCAGCGGATCGTTGTTCATCGCCGCTACAGCAACAGGATCCCTTGAGAATCGCTCATTCGGAAGATGAAGGATGTGTGCGTGAGGGGCGAGATGACTCAGTCCCTTGAAGACTGACAGGACGAACTCGGGAGCGGGTAGTTCATGGGCAAAGCTCTCGCAGATCAGTCCCGTAAGATCCGCTGGGTGATCGAGGGTGTAAAGGCACGCGACGACACCTCCGGCGCTATGACCGAGCATGAACATCGGAAAGGCCGGTTCACGGGTTTTCACGATCTCCATGACGGCCTCAACGTCACTCACGTAGTCATCGAACGATTCAACAAAGAAGCGTTCGCCTTCAGAGTTACCTCTGCCACGAAGATCCACGGCGTACACGGAGAGGCCGTCGGCAACGAGGTGCTCGGCTACGTCTTCGTAGTAACCGCTATGGGCGTTGAATCCAGGCACGATGACTATGGTGGCGCGGGCTTTCGTTTCAGGGCGCCAGGACCGAAAGAATATTTTCAGGTTATCTGCATCCTGGATTGTTTCTTGGCTTTTTACACTCATAAGAATCTCCTGACTGCTTTTTGGTTTTGGCGAGGCTGGTCCCGGCTGATGACGGCCACAGCCATCTGTAGTGACCATAGAGCCGAATCGCATGATCTCTCTTTGCCAAAGCGGCTGGGTTTTGTCGAAAGAAAGGACTAATCCACACTTCTCCAGCCGCACTCGCGCGGTCGGTTGAGAGCGGGGATCTCGCCGAAACATCGAAGCTGTATTCGTCAAAATACAGTTGCAATCAGAAAGAGGATTGCTTGCTCTTCCGGTAGGTTGGAGATCAGTTAGAAGCGGTCATCTGGGGTGAAACACCTCAAAGCTTTCCGCAACGCGCCATGCTCAATCATCAAGGCTACTGATCGTCGACATCAATGTCTAACGCGCCGAATCCCAGGAGAACGACATGTCAAACCTTGAGAAAACTTTGCGAGAAGAGGGTGAAGATCGCGTTCAACAAGTTGATGTTCAAAGCCAGTTTTCACGCAGAACTATTCTGATCGGCGGCGCTGCGATGGCTACATCATTGGCGCTTCCGCTTAAGTCTTTCGCTTCACAACACGGCACGGGGGACTCTCCTTCGAGGCCACACTCCGGAGAGGATTCATTGGACATGCTCAAAGTCAAAGACGGAACATCCATCTACTACAAAGACTGGGGCACCGGTCAGCCCATTGTCTTCTCACATGGTTGGCGGCTAACAGCAGATGCCTGGGATGCGCAGATGCTCTTCTTCGGCGAGCAAGGGTATCGGGTCGTCGCTCACGATCGTCGGGGCCACGGCCGTTCCGGTCAGTCCTGGAACGGGAATGATATGGATACTTATGCCGACGATCTTTCGGAGCTGATCGAGAAATTGAATTTGAAGGACGCTGTTCTGGTCGGCCATTCGACCGGCGGGGGCGAAGTTGCCCGGTACCTTGGCCGGCACGGAAGCAAGCGCATATCGAAAGCAGTCCTCATCTCAGCTGTGACGCCGTTTATGCTCGAAACTCCCGATCATCCCGGAGCTCCCATGTCGGTCTTTGACGGGCTGCGACAAGGCGTTGTGAACAATCGGGCCGAGTTCTTCCGTGGTCTTTCCGTTCCGTTCTATGGTTATAACCGACCGGACGCGAAGGTTTCGGAAGGCATCAGGAATTCCTTCTGGCTTCAGGGAATGTTGGGTTCTGTGAAAGGCGAACTGGACTCAATCAAGGCATTTTCCGAGACGGATTTTCGGGAGGATCTTAAGAAGATCACAATCCCAACATTGATTCTGCAGGGCGACGACGATCAAATTGTCCCTTTGCAGATTTCGTCGCCTCTCACCGCCAAGCTGGTCAAGAACTCCACGCTGAAGATTTACCCTGGTCAGCCGCATGGGCTTTGCACCACCTTCGCCGATCAGGTTAACGCTGATGTACTCGCCTTCATCAAGGCCTGACTTCTCTGACCATCTCCAGGCGGCGCGAGGAAGAGCCACCAATGCCTCCCCTCGTGCCACGTCATCGACCGTAGCAAACAGGAAACTTTGCCGGTTTGGGTAGGCTTTTCACATGACGACTCGTAGAACATTCATCGCCGGAACGATTGCCACTGCGGCTTCGTTGGCGACCAATTCTGGTGAAAGTTCAGCCGCTTCAGTCGGACGCGTTGCGGCGTTGGAACACACCCCTAACAAGACGGAAAGGGGTACTAATATGCAGGACCAAGCAGAAGATCCGAGGGTCACCAGAGCGCGGCTCTCAGGGCCGGAGCAAGTGACGAAGAATGCGACCGTGGCCGAACTTGGACCAGGAGGGGTCATGAAGGTTCTGGTTCAAGGATCAAACGAATGGGTGTGCGTTCCCGGGGATGAGAACCGAATCGGTTCGCCGCCGATGTGCATGAATCCGCTCGGCATGCAGTGGATGATGGATGCTATGCAGGGCAAGCCGAAGCCGGGCAATCCCGCTCCCGGCATGATCTACATGCTGTGTGGCGCGACCCAGCGGAGCAATACAGATGCAACGGACAAGACTGGCCCCGCTATACCCATTGGGCCCCACTGGATGATTACCTGGCCTTTCGATGCTCAGGCGAATGGACTTCCCACTACGGTCCGGGATAAGGGAGCCTGGGTGATGTTTGCAGGAACGCCCTACTCTTACCTCCACGTCTGCGGGAGTCCATGGGAAGGCAATGAGTATCACGCGGGCGACAAAGCGATCTGGACGATGAACTACGCTCGACCATGAATCTGAAGTGACTGGAAAATCTTGCCTTGTGCTGGAGGAATCGAGACCTGATGAGTAACGAGAATACCGCTAAGAATAAGGCCATTGCTATTAAAGTGATCACAGGTGTCTTTATCAAACGGGACACCAATGTGCCTGAAGAGCTCTTCGATGTCGGCTATAAGCAACACAACCCTGCCATTCCGAATGGCAGCAAAGCCATTCCTGACCTGATTCGTGCTCTGCCGGCCGAATTCAGATACGAAATGGGCATGGTCATTGCTGAAGGCGAGTTCGTCGCAATTCACGGTCGGTACACCGGTTGGGCAGCCAAACCTCTGATTGCTGTCGATATCTTCCGAATCGTCGACGGAAAGCTTGTCGAACATTGGGATGTCATGCAGGAAGAGGTACCAGCCGAGAACACAGTGAGTGGCAATGCCATGTTTCTTCCACCAGAATAATTTATGACCTTAGCCGTTTCTCGGTCGCCAATGAGTCCGCCATGTGTTGCATCCGAGGTCCACACCGGAGTGGACTTGCAGTGCCTTGCGTCTGATCGGCGATCGACCCTTCTGCTGACTGTGCTGGGTTCCTCCATGGCATTCATGGACGGATCCGTCGTAAACGTGGCATTACCTACACTTCAGGCAAGTTTCAGAGCGAGCTCTTATCACATCCTCTGGGTTGTTCAGGCTTATTCCCTCTTAGGCTCGGCGCTGCTTTTGTTTTGCGGAGCCTTGGGAGATCGCTTCGGCCGGATGCGAATTTACCTTTTAGGTGTTGCCGTATTTGCTTTAGCCTCAATCGGCTGTGCGGCATCATTCGACCTCAGTGAGCTAATCCTGGCGCGTGCAATCCAAGGCTTTGGCGCGGCACTCCTTATTCCGCAGGCGCTCGCAATACTTTCTGACACCTACCCGGAAAGTGAGCGTGCCGGCGCGATCGGAACCTGGTCGGCATGGACTTCTGTTTCTATTGCGCTGGGGCCTATTGTCGGCGGATGGCTGATCCAAGTTTCTGGCTGGCGCGCGATCTTTCTACTCAACATCCCCTTCACTTTATGGATAATCTGGCTCGCCCCTAAGCTTAGGCGAACGGCGTATGACCAACCGCCAGTCACGTCTTTTCCCCTGGACTATCGGGGCGCAATGCTCAACATTTTAGGATTCGCCGCCATCGTCTTCGCCCTGTCCTTCGTGCCGCAACTCGGCTGGAAAGATCCGCGAATCAGCCTATCTCTCCTCACTGGCTTTGTTTTGCTTTTCGTCTTCGTTCTGTCTCAACGCAGGAGCCCCAACCCTCTCGTTCCGCTCTCACTGTTTCGTAGCGCAGCGTTTTCTGGTGCGAATGTCTTAACCTTTCTTGCCTACGGGGCGCTCGGCGGCGCGTTCTATATCGTTCCGTACTTCCTGATTGGTGCACGGCATCTCCTGCCCAGCTCCGCGGGCGCCGCCTTTCTGCCGATGATTGCGATCATGTTCGCCTTTTCGGGAAGGGTCGGAACGATAGCCGCCAAGGTAGGTGAAGTAAAGTTCATGGTCGTAGGCTCAGCACTGACCGCAGGAGGTTTTGCCTTGTTGGGATTAGTCTCCAAGGAGACCCGTTACGCTTTTGGATTTCTCCCTGGAGTCTTGCTGTTGGGGGTGGGCATTACACTGACCGTCGCACCTCTTACGTCTTTTCTTATGTCTTCCGTAGTCGCGAGCCGCAGGGGCGTAGCATCTGCTGTGAACAACTCCGTGTCTCGGCTTGGAGGTCTCATCGCAGTCTCAGTCGTCGCCGTCGCGGTGAGCCACACGTTCAATCTTGAGCTTGGAAGACAACTGCAGTCTTCCGGATTACCCGTCGAGATGCAACATGTACTCGTCAGCACAGAAGGGCTCATGCTGGCGCTTCCGATCCCTCAACAGTTTGGGTATTCGCAGACGTTACGCGCAAAAGCGATAGTCCAACACTCGTTTGTCACTGCCTACCGGGATGTGATGTTCGGCTGCGCCTTCACCACCTTCCTCGGCACGCTCGTCATCGTGTGGACGGCGGGAAAGTCGCAGTTTGGCCTGGAATCTAGCGAGGGTTAAGAGCAAGCCCACAGAATACCTTTGGAAAGTGCGGTCAGCGGTTAGCCGATAGCCGATAGCCACAGACTCGCTGCGTTACTCAGGCAAGCTCATCGAAGAAGTGAGCTTTCTAAATACTGCGAAATGGCACAGCAGAACAGCTGGAACGATGAATGCCGGCAACAAAACGAACGGAAAATGAAGAATAGCGATTGTCGGCTGCTGAAAGCCAAAGCGCTGGAAGCGGAACGGTGCAGAGAGCATGGCCCGCGCAAGAGCATTCAGCACGCTGAATAGACAGAGCGTGTTCCAAATGAACAAGCCTCTCCTTCCAATCCTTCCGGTATTGAACGCCCACCAGACGAAAGGCACTGTAAGCCCCGCCAGGATATCGAGATTTCCGGCCTCAAACGTCATCAGTGCGGGTACCTGCTTATAGAGGAATAACCAGTAAAGAGTGGCCTCCACGAAGATCCGGATGATGTGCACGAGGATGCACCACTTCAGGTTCATCCGGTCAACGAAACGTCGGCCGGCTTCGGTTACGAACAAGCCAGCAATCAAGATCACGGGCGGTGCGATCGCCAGAATGAAATGTGGTGGGGTCGTGTTGGTGATCAGGTAAAAACCACTGAGTGCAATAGCCGACTGCAACACCATCCAAACCAGCGAAATCAAGATCGCCGGCCTGGACCCACGGACGGCTTTGCCGAACAGGAAAAGGGCTAGAGCGGTGACTCCTAGAAAGAAGACAATGATAGGAAGTGGAAGGTAATTCATCGGCGAACTCCTTGGATCCAAATCTGTGGCAATGCGTGCAATGACATCGTGGAAAAGACTATCGACATGCGTTCATCACTGGGGATCTCTCCAAAGCTTGACGCGCCCGCCGCAAACGAGATTTAGCGGCAGGAACCGACAAGCCACTTTGTTCCGCGAGTTCGGCCATTGTGTAGTCGTGGTGACGGTAAGCGTCTACTACTGAACGCAACGAGGGTTTCAATCGTGACACTGCGATTGACAATAGCTCACGCCTCTCCCATCCGACGTAAAAAGCCTCGATGTTGATTGAGCGATCGGGTATGCCGTCGCACCTTGAAAGGCCGTGCTCGTTGGGCTCATCGAGAGATACGGTGGGTCTCGTTCTCTGCTTTCGTAGCTGCATCAAGCAGGTGTTAATGACGATCCGAGTAAGCCAGGTCGACACCGTAGATCTTCCACTAAACGTCTCGATTCGCCGATAAGCCTTCAGGAAGGAGTCCTGTACCGCGTCTTCGCCATCTTCCCTATTCCTCAAGATGTGGATCGCGGTTTTCAATAGACGCTTCTCATGCCTACCTCGAAGGATCTCGAACGCTTCGTGACTTCCTATTCTGATCAGTTCCACAAGACGATTGTCAGGTACGTATTCGGTCTTTATCCCCGGTTCGGTTCCTGGAGCCGCGTTCGATGATCCAAGTCCATTGTTCATTTGGCGGCCCTCTGGTATGAAATGACTGGTCGTCACGTGCGCGACTTTAGGTATTAGGCCCTGAGCTCTAGGGGATGGTAGCCGGCCTTCGACTGGCCCGTCCGGACGAGGTCGGCTGCCCAGCTCTAAGTGATCGCCTTAGAGTTGGAGGTGACCTCAAACGCAGCCTTATGCTTGGTAACAAATTCCTGGATGGTCATGGGGGGGCGGCCCGTGATGTGCTCAACATGGTCATTCGTTCCGCCGGTTATGCCATTTTGGCAATCCAAGGCTACGGCCCCGATGTGCTGGGTAAAGAAGGGCGAGGAATAGTCTGGCATCTTCCCAAGAATCGCGAGGAACTCGTCGACTTCGAGCGGAGTGTATGTGATGGTGCGTCCTAACACTTCACTCGCGGCGGCGGCTATCCCGTAAACGTCAAGCTCAACGGGCCCAAGCAGCTTGTAGAGATGGCCGGCATGGGGAGCGGGGTCCGCCAAGATCTTGGCAATCACACGCCCTTGGTCTTCTGAAGCGATAGGCGCAAACTTCCCTCGACCGAACGGCAGGGCCAATGTGTCCTTGCTTGCATAGTCCTTCCACGAGAAGGGATAGAGCAACCACTCAGCAAATAGGGTGGGCCGAAGGTGGGTCACAGGCACGCCGGACCAGTCAAACACCTGCTCCGCGAGCCAATGACTCTGAGCCGCATGGCTCTTCGAATCGCGCCTTGAGGTCATCTGGGAGGTGTAGACGATGGCACCCACCCCCGCTTCCTTCGCTGCTTGGGCGAAGGCGACGGTTGCCTCAAGGAGTTGTGGGGCCAGAGGGTAGACGAAATACGCAGCAGCAACTCCTTCCATCGCCGTGCGAACGCTATCGATATCCAGGAGATTGCCGACTGCGATCTCTGCTCCTAGGGAGCGTAATTCGTCGGCCCGCGCGTCGTCCTTCAGGACAAATGCTCGTACTTCATGCCCTTCATCGCGAAGGAACCGGGTGGCCCAGCCACCGGTTCCTCCGGTTGCGCCGGTCACCAAAATCTTGGACTTGGTCATTTGATCTCCCTTGTTCCGCTCTGGTTGAACAGATATCAGACCAGCTACCAAAGACAATGTCCCGGTTGCCAATACAGCGAGACTACCGACCTTGCTCCAAGAAGGATTTTCAAAATGCACTGCATTTTTGCAGTGCTGCTGCCAAAAGGTTTTGTCTTTCTATGCGAAGCGCCAAGTCTTGGGGTTCGGCGGTGATCTTTATCATCTGCGACAAACAACGGTCGTTTCCGCAAAGAACTCCATCCCTTGTCCTTCTATCCTTGCTACTTGTACGGCATCTATCTGCGATATATCAAGCGACACACACCACCATGAAAAATCCCCTGCGGGCAATCTCACAAGCGTTTATCCTCACCGTCGGTATCACGCCTCCGACCCCTGCCAAGGAGCGCGGCGCGCTCATCTTTGTGTCGACTCTGCTGGTGGGGATGGTGGTTCTCGCGGTGGCTGTCTTTTTCCTACTCATACGCCATCTCTAGCCTCGCGCGTTACAGACTTCGCGGATAGAGGTGAGGAAGCCTCAGACCCTAAGCTATGGGCTCACTCGAACTGAAACTTCGATCGACATACCGGGCAACAAGAGCGGGCCTGCTGATTCAAGGCCATTCAGCCGAATCCGCACAGGGATGCGCTGAACGACCTTCACATAGTTGCCGGTTGCATTGTCTGGGGCGATCACTGAGTACTTGGACCCGGTAGCCCCTCCGATACTTTCTACAGTTCCTTGGAAATCACGACCTATTGAATCGACGTGCACAGTTGCGGACTGGCCGATGCGCACCTTCTTCATCTGCGTTTCTCGAAAGTTGGCAATGGCCCATACATCCTTCGGCGGTGCGAGAGTTAGCATCAGTTGGTTGGCCGCCACTCGCTCTCCAACTTCCATAGATTTACGACCCACGATTCCACTGACGGGTGCGACCAGGTTGGTGTAGCCGAGGTCAAGCTGCGCATTCCAAAGTGTGGCTTTTGATTTCCTTGTTTCACCCGCAGCGCGAAGCACGTTTGCTCGCGCACTCGCAATTGACTCCGGAGCGGTTTCGGCCATGCGAAGATCACTTTGCCGCTCTTTGATTTTTTGGCGTGATTCCTCAATCCTTTGATCAGCGCTGGCGCTGTTGGCCTGAGCGGCTGCAAGAAGTGCCGCAGCACTTTTAGCATCCGTCACGCGCTGATCGTACTCGGATCGTGAGATTTCGTGTGTCGCCACAAGGGCTTGATATCGGACTCTATCATCTTCTGCTCTGTGATAATTCGCCTCGGTCTGAGCAACCGTCGCTTCGGCTGCGGTCTTTTGAGATAAGGCAGATTCCGAGTCTGCATCTGCCTCCGCAAGCGAGGCCTGAGCTGAGGTCAGCCTGCTCAAGGCAGTCGCTGAAGCGATAGGTAGGTTCAGCGCTGCGGCATGCTCCTGCGCTTCGGAAGCCTGCACTTCGCCTTCTAATCGATTGACTGTTGGTTGATAGTCGTTGGGGTCCAGATGTGCGATCACGGTACCAGCCGTTACATAGTACGTATCCTCAACATTTGGGTTTACCCAGGTGATGGTCCCTGCAATTCGAGTGTTAATCGGGTGAACGTGGCCGTCTATCTGCGCGTCATCCGTGCTCACCTCGTTGGGATGAACCACAAAATACAGGCCCAAGAGCGCACTTATGAGTACCGCTACGAATAACGCGACGAGCAGAGTGTTGCTAGCCTTCCTGCCTTTGGTCTCGGTCAATGCCATTAGTGTGCCCCTAGGTACGATAAGTAGTCTTGCTCTGCTGTGCCAGTGGCTCGGATGAGCAGAAGTTTCGCGACCTGATGCGCGTAGATGCTGGCAATCCGGTTATCCTCGGCCTCCGCCACGGACTGCTGAGCTTGGATGAGGTCGGCTGCATTCGACACACCAACGTCGAATCGGTCCTTCGCCTGGCGCAGGCCCTCGACCGCCAAGGCTTGATTCTCCAAGGACACTTCGACACTCTTGCTGGCAGCTGTCAAATCCAGAAGAGCCGTCCGAACATCGAATACCGCCCTTGCCTGCGTGTCGGCGAACTCGGCTCTCCTCCGGTTAGCGGTTGCCTTTGCGTCCAGCACATCCGCCTCGATCCGCCTACCAGTAAAGATAGGCACTGAGATTCGCCCCTCGACGTCATAATCCCGATAGGGGTGTCCATAAGTGATGCCTGTTTCGCCGCCATTGGCGAGTACCTCAACGGACGGCAACCGCTGTGCTCGTTCCGCCTTCACACTCAGCTCAGCTGCATCGAGGCGCGCCCTCGCAGCTCGTAAGTCTTGGCGCTTTTCTGCGGCTTTCGATAGCAGTTCCGCCTGATTGGTGGAAGGGGTTTCAAGGTACCTCAACCCGTCTGTCAACGTGAACTCTTGCTCGATGGGTAGACCAATGATCCGAGTTAGGGCTAGCTTGTCCTTCTCCAGCGTGGTCGTCGCAAGAGTCACCCGAAGCTCCGCAGAACGCATAGCGACGTGCGCTCGTATCTCGTCAATCTGAGGAGAAAGGTCATGTACCACCCTGCTCGACAGAATGGACTCAATGGTCTTGGCGGTTGCGAACTGCGCTCTTGCGGTTTCGAGCCTAGTTTGACTCGCCGCGACTAGCAGGTAAGAACTGACTGAGGCCAGAACGACGATATTCCTGGCGTCAGCCATCGATGCAGCCGAGGCCTCCATCTCTTTGCTCGAAGCTTTCAGATCATGCAGTGCCTGGACATCTACAACTCGCTGTTGGAGTGTGGCGTGAGCCGTCTGGTAGTTATAGCCTTGGACGACGTGCGGTACGCCAAGCTTCTCCGTGCCCAAGGCGTCCATCACGAGATTTCTGTAGTCCTCAGTGGATTCGACCCCAATCTGCGGAAGCAACGTCGAGAGAGCGCGAAGCCTTGCAGCACGCGACCGCTGGTGATCTTGTTCCGAGTCGATGTAACCAAGGTTTGTTCGAAGTGCTAATTCCACGGCGGCGCGTAAAGAGAACTCAAGAACCCCGGGAACCACCCGTCCTGTCGGCACGCTGCCAAGGAAGGGATTCTGCGATTGCACCGCAAATGCGCTTGGGTTGGTGGTGTTCTGACCGGGGTTGAAGGGACGAGGGGTGTCAACCGTATTTTGCGGAGAGCTCCCGCTTCCGGTACTTTGCGTTCGACCATTTGTTGTCAAGCAAACTGCCACACCGAGAGTGAAACAAACTGTACGACCAAACGACCACAATGACCTTTTCATGTGCGCCCTCCAGCGGCTTGCGGGAGGCTGGCAGAGGCCGGTTCGTCGAGAGGAGTTCGCGTGGGTGACGGGGCCGCCGCGCGATAGGAAAGAAGTGGAACGAAGAACACAGTGATCGCGGCCACAAACGCCATCGTGTAAAAGGTATCGGCGTAACTCAATACCGAACTTTGCTTCCGGACCATCGCAGACAGTGCTCTGTCACTGAGATATGAAGCTTGTCCAAGCACGGAAAGGTTCCGATTAACAAAGGCGTCGAGAAGCCTCGACGAATGAAGTGACATCCTTCGGTCGATGAGGACCGCCGATAAGGTGACCCCCACGGATGCGCCGAGTTGTCTGCATCCGTAATACATCGCGCGACCATTCGAAGCCCTTTGGTTGTCGACCGTTGCGAACGCCACAATGCCAAGGGTAGGGACGGACAGCCCAACAAATATCCCATTTAGTGCCAAGGGCAGCCATAGATCTCGATCGGGTGTATCAGTCGTTACGAAATGCGCAAAGAGGAGTTGCGAAGCTATTTCCACGGCAAGAGCAAAAAGAAGTACGCCCGTCCCGCCAATCTTCGCGAAGAGAGGAATGATTGAACGGAAGCAGCAAAGCACGAGGACAGAGGAGGCACCGCCAATGCTGAGGAGTACACCTGTCTGAAGTGCAGAATGAACTTCAAGATTCCGCAAATACTGGGGAATGACGTAAAGGCTGCCGGCCAGCAACACTCCGACGATAAAGCCTAGGATCGCGCCCCCGCGAACTAGAGAATTGCGAAGGAGCGCAAAATCAAGCAGAGGATATCTATTCCAGGAAGACAGTTCCCACAGCACAAAGAGCGAGTTTGCGGTGACCCCCACGAGGAAAAAGGTGCAGAGCATCGAAGACTCAAGCCAACCGTCTACCTCGCCGCGGCTCAAAGCGGTTTGCAGACATACAGCGCCGAGAATGAGAAGTCCTATGCCGAATGAGTCGAGAGGCTTACGCGAATCCTCCGTCGCCCAGTGATTTGCTCCGTACCGATCAAACAACCACGCGGCCGTGAGCATCAGGATGGTTGGTACAACAAAGAGGAATCTCCACGAAGCAACATCTGCGAGCCACCCGCATATCATTGGTGACAAGAATCTGCCAACAAAGAAGTAGGCGATCGCATAGCCAACCAGGGGTGTAGGGCGAACCGCAGGTTCATATTGCTGTGTGAAGAAAACGAATGCACGGACCAGAAACGCCCCGCCCGCGAATCCGGCGATAGCGCGGAAGAGAAGAAAGATACTCAGCTCGGTACTGAGCGCGCACCCTACCGATGCGACCGCATAAGACAGGGCGAGAACTGTGAGGTAGTGCCGGTTTCCGTATTTCAGGGAGAGGCGATCTGACAGCGCAATAGAGACGGCAAACGCAGCCATGTACACCGTCAGAGCCCAACTAGCCTGATCGCTCGAGGCACTCAGAGTGCCCGTAAGATCCGTAAGAGTGAGACTCACGCCAGACGTGGTCCAAGTCTCTGCGGCGCTGGCAAGTGTCAGCGCCGCAAGCGTGGCGGACCTGCTCACTTCCCGTGATTGTGCGGAGCCGACAGTCCCCATTGGCAGCGCATGAGCTGGCTGTGTCATCGTTCGACACTACGGGTTGGCGAGAGACATCTCTTTGTAGAAAGTACCGCCTTTTTCCATTTCAAACCCAAAAGCGGTTCCGTCGGCGAGCACGAGCATTCTTAGGCTCTTCCGGTCAAAGCATGAGCTTATTTGGGAAGACGGGGGGCGACCGGAACTCTATGGTGAGGTGGTATGCCGCTCCAAAATCTCACGATGTGCATGCGCTCTGAAGGGTAGTTAAAGATGAACAGACGAGAGATAGTTACCGGAATTGGTGTCGCCGCAGCCTGGCTCGTAGCGCCCTCATCCACAAGAGCAATGGTGGAGAAGCACCTACCTGAAAACCTATTGGGCGGGGTAGGAGCATCGCAAGCTAAGGGTTCGGAGTCCATACCTCCGTTCTTAGAGCACCGCGTTCCGCGAGAAGGCCATTTCCTGTATGCCCGTGAGTACGAGGGCAAGGGACCGACGTTTGTTCTCTTGCACGGCTATCCCGACAATCTGCATATCTATGACCTGCTGATCCCAGTACTCGTCGCTGCTGGCCGTCATGTCGTAGCCTTCGATTTCCTTGGTTTTGGGGCTTCCGAGAAACCTGCTGGAATCGACTATGGTTTTAAACAGCAACTCGGAGATCTGCACGCGGTTGTCGACTTCCTCAAACTCGACAGCATTGTGCCGGTCGCTCACGATGCCGGCGGCGTGGCCGCTATCAACTTCACCTTGTCAAAACCTAAGTTGATTGCAGGGCTTGTCCTGTTGAATACCTTCTATGCAGATGCGCCGACGCTCCGTATACCAGAACTGATCGAACTGTTTTCATTACCTCAGACACGCGCCTTTGGACTAGCTATGGCTTCCGACCCCAAGCAGCTAGCTTTTCTTCTGAGGTTTCAGCAACTCCAGTTTGAAATCGGCGTGTCGCAAGCCCAGATCGACGTCATTGACAAGCTGGTACAGCCGCTCATCTTCGACAATTTTGCCCAACAGCCGAGTGCTGGACCCGCCTTCGCGGCTTTAGCTGCAGACCTTCGTCCCCAGATCGCTGTGAACAATCTGCAAGTGAGCAAGCTAGCAGAGTTGGGTATTCCGACGACTATCGTTTGGGGAAAGAGCGACGCGTATCTCAATGTCGGGGTCGCGCAGGATCTCGCCGGCCACTTCAACGGAGCGTCAGTACATCTGCTGGATGCCGGCCATTGGCCGCAACTTGATCGCCCAGAAGATGTCGGACGCTACCTCCTAACAGAGCGATAGGCGGGTCAAAGGCGGTCGCCATCGGCGTCGTTCGAATCGCAATAATCTTCCGCTGTGTTCGGTCACCATCGACAGAACAGATCTCATCGTGTTGCCGGGGATGCACTAACCTAGTCGGGATATGAATCATTTGAGCAGGAATGCAAAAGGAAGGTGGTTTTAGCGAAGAGACCTCAGCAATCTCTGTCTACGATTCGAAGTAAAGAGGCCCACAGATTTGCTAGAGGCCGTTGGATCCAGAGCTCTCCGCGTATGAACGTGAATGCCGCCGCTCCGCCTACCTCACGCGCTAGCTGGACGTCTTGCAGCTTTGTTACTTCATGCCGCGCGATTTGCGAATGGCCTTTAGGACTGCGATCAAGAGATGCCACGCAAAGGATTTCTTTCCAAAATGGAGGAGCGGCGTTCACAACCTTGCTGCAATGCCTGCTCTGCTTCTTCGGCATCTTCAATTCATCGACCGCGACTGCCGAAGATAAGCATATCTCGTTTACCCAATACTCCCACGCCGCGTGGCGCATCCAGGATGGAGCCTTCAGAGGTGTGCCGAGTCAAGTAGTCCAGACTTCGGATGGTTATCTTTGGGTGGCCACCGACGGCGGTTTGTTTCGATTTGACGGTATCCAGTTTTCCCCTTGGGTGGACCCAGTCACCGCACAACCATACACCTCGGAAGTCATCACTATGCTTCCGATGGAAGACGGTGGACTGCTGTTGGGTAATGGGAGCGGACTGAAACGAATCGCGAACGGTCTCTTGAGTCCTCTGAGTGGTTCCACCGGACATATCAATTGGCTGTCTCGCAATGCGGACGGCACTGTGTGGCTTGCGCGTTCCCGCGTCAATGATTCATCCGGTTCAATCTGTAAGCTTGCTGGCGACCAACTGCAATGTATCTCCACCAAGGAGGTACCGGGTTGCCCCGGAGCTAGTGCCGTCGTTGAGGACCGTTCAGGGAGACTCTGGATAGAGAGCGTGGATGCGATCTGCAGCTGGCTTGATGGGAGTTCTAAAACCTTCAACATTGCAGAGCTGAAGTCGCAGCATGGTTTGCAAGGTATCACTGCCTTGGTCTCTGGAGCTGACTCACTGTGGGTCGGTATGCCTCCCATTGGGATCCATCGCGGCTTGTGGAAATTCAATCAAGGTGTCTGGATGTCACCCCGCGTTATTGACTTCGATCCAGCAACCCTCAACATTTCAGCGCTATTTGTTGATCGAAAAAAGAGTCTGTGGATAGGGACGACAGACCGCGGGGTGTATCACCTGACGGAAGAACACATGGAACACTTCGGGAATGCTGATGGTCTCACGGGAGACTCTGTTAAGGACATCTACGAAGATCGCGAAAATGACATTTGGGTTTCGACTACGGCCGGCCTAGATCGCTTCCATCGACGTAATGTTCTAACCTTTTCCAAGGCTGCAGGTTTGCGAGGAGATCGGGTTACATCAGTCACTGCATCCCCGAATGGATCGGTCACAGTGGCCTCAGGGCAGAAGGTATTCACTTTTAGGCCGGGAGATGATGCAGCTTCCGTTAGCAATCTTTCCGTTCCGGGGCATACCACAACTTCTGTGCTGGCAGCTCATGACGGTAAACTTTGGGTGGGTGTCGACGATTCTCTCCGGGTGTACAGCAAGGGTCACTTTCGATCGATCACTTTTCCAGACGGCTCCGCTTTTGGGCCTATCCGAGCACTATGCGAAGATAGGTCCGGTTGGATTTGGGCAATGCGCCCCTATGATTCCAAGCCGTACCGCATTGGACCCGATTACGTTCCAAGACCGTTAGCCAGGTACAACGAGGATGCCCTTGAAATAACCGACGACCCCGTGAATGGTGTATGGGTCAGATCGAGCAAGAGATCCCTTCTGCATGTGACAAGTGAAGGGATAGCTGTCGCTAAATATGAAATACCCAGTCGAGGCAATAACAGCCTTTCCATTGAGCGAGATGGCTCTCTATGGTTATCTCAGACAAAAGGCATGATTGTGATGACCAGCGGAAGGTGGATCTCAATGGACCGAAACAACGGTCTGCCTTGCGAAGAGATATACGCGTCAATCAGAGACAATCAACAGTCACTTTGGCTTTACGCGTCATGCGGAATTATTCGTGTGCCGAGTGGGGAGGTTTCAGCGTGGCGGCAAGATCCAAAGCGCAGGTTGAAGTATGAGCTGTTCGACGCGACCGACGGAGCGCAAACGAGCCCCCGCATTTTCGCACCTAGGTTAGCTAAAACATCTGACGGTCGCTTATGGTTCGTGACATCAAATGTCCTACAGATGGTCGATCCCGGCCGAATCCAGCATAATCTCCTGCCTCCGCCGACCAAGATCGAAGCGCTCCTCGCAGACCACAAAAGCTATCCGATCGCCAAGACAATGCGCCTGCTTGCCCGCACACGAGACGTTCAGATCGACTACACGGGACTCAGCTTCGTCGCACCGCAGAAGGTGACCTTCCGATATCGGCTCCTCGGTGCGGAGAACGATTGGAGCGATGTCACCACGAGGCGTCAGGCCTTCTACATGAACCTTGGGCCTGGCACCTATACCTTTCAGGTGCAAGCTTCGAATAACGACGGTGTTTGGAATCGGTCCGGCGAATCCATCACATTTGTGATTCCGCCAACACTGATACAAACCTTGTGGTTTCGGATTCTCATTGTCGCCATTCTTCTATTGGTGCTTGTCGCCGGGATCGTCGCCCGTATGCGTTACTTGAGTGAAGCGATTCGCTCACAGCTTTCAGAACGCATGGTGGAGCGGGAGCGCATTGCGCGTGAATTGCACGATACGCTTCTGCAGGGCTTCCAAGGGCTGATCCTGCGCTTTGGTACAGCTGCAAGGCAAATACCAAAAGGTGAACCCTCAAAGGCAATGATGGAGAGTGCGCTTGATCGCGCCGACGAGGTGCTCCTTGAAGGACGAAGCAGGGTGAGAGATCTGCGTGCTGATGATGTAACTTCTTCAGACCTGCTGACTGCTCTCAGCGACTTCAGTGATGAGTTGACGATTGGACAAGCCGCGGCATTCGTTGTCACAAAGGTCGGCGACGAGCGCGAACTCCACCCCATTGTTCGGGAAGAGGCCTACTGGATTGGGCGTGAAGCGCTGTCAAATGCCCAGTTACATGCTTTCGCTACAGCAATCCGTCTAAGCCTGGATTTTGGCCCCAAAACGTTTGTGATGACATGCTCGGACAATGGCCGCGGGATCGAATCTGGCATTTTGGCGGCTGGTGTTCGCGAAGGCCATTGGGGGCTGAGTGGCATGAGAGAGCGCGCCGCCAAAATCGGCGGTACAGTGAGGATCACCTGCGACGGAGAGCCGGGAACACGCGTGACGCTACGCGTACCGGCAGCAGTCGCCTATCGGAAGTCCAAAGGTCAAAGCAGGGTCGAGCGACTCAAGATGCTTTTCCGGTGAATAGCGCGCAGTATGATAGCTCCAGTCGAGCGTGTTTCTCAGCGATTTTAGGACAACACTCCCATGAACACTACTCACCTCATAAGCGTGCTCAGCGTCGACGACCATCCAATCGTTCGCGAGGGCATCGCTGGGGCGGTCGACGGTGAACCTGACATGCACTTGATTGGCGAGGCCACAAATGGACTCGAAGCGGTCGCGCTCCATCGGCTTCACAGACCGGACATCACCTTGATGGATCTCCAAATGCCGGAGATGAGCGGGTTAGAAGCGCTTGAAACCATTCGCAGCGAAGCACCTTCGGCTCGCATCATCATTCTCACTACATACGACGGAGATGTTCAAGCGGTACGTGCTCTACGTGCAGGCGCACAGGGGTATCTGCTAAAGAGCATGCTCCGCAAGGACCTTCTAGCAACGATCCGCGCAGTACACAATGGAGAGCGCTGCATTCCTGCGGAAATCGCGAAGCTCATCGCGGAGCATGTTGGCGATACAGTTTTGACGACGCGAGAGATCCAGGTCCTGCGACTCGTTGCGGGCGGTCACTCGAATAAACTCACCGCAGCGCGCCTCTCTGTTTCGGAAGACACCGTCAAGAATCATATGAGTAGCATTCTTACGAAGCTATCCGCGAACGATCGAACTCATGCTGTAACGATCGCGATGAGGCGCGGCTTCCTCGACGGATAACGTGTCATCCCGCTCTCCAGCCCGAAATTCAAAGGCTCTCATTTCCGCTTGCGACGTTGCGGAACTTTCTTTTTCGTTAGCGGAGGCTCACTTTTCAGGAGCGTATCGAAGGTTAGTCTGAAGAAATCATCGATCGCTGTCTTCTTTTGCGAATTCTTCATCAACAGCAACGAGCCGAACCATGCCGCCATCAGGTATCTTGCAAGACCATCCGGATCATGCGACTGGGCAACTTCCCCACTCACTTGAGCTGCTCGCAGGGAAGCAGAGACCGCTGCGATCCAACGATTAAAGCTCTTTTCAATCAACTTCCCGAAGCTCTCTGGCAATGCAGAAGATTCCGCGGTTAAATTTCCCATAAGGCAGCCGAGAGAGATCTTCTGCCGCTCCTGAAACTTAAGAGCTTCCTCAAATTGGCCGCGGAGGCGAGCAATCTCCGATGGCTGAGGCTTCTTCGACCTGGGCGATCCTTGTGCGGCTTCGGGTGGCGTGAACACCTTGTCGGCGACACAAGCATAGAGATCGAGCGCCTCAAGGCCTAACAGCTCTTTACTCTTAAAGTAGTTGTAGAAGGTTCCCTTGGGAACGCCGACCTGATCGACTATGTCTTGTACACTCGTGCCGTTGTATCCGAACTCATAGAATCGGAGATACGCTGCCTCTATGATCTTCTCGCGAGTTCCGGTGTTTGTCATGGCACTCCGTTTACAGAGCAATCATAGCGAAGCGGAGGCCACCTGTCGCTGCTCCTTTGCTGGTTGGCAGGAAAACCGACCTGCAACTCAGGTCTGAGAGCCGAACGCACCTCGCATAAGCCCATCCTCCACGTATCCCTGGGTCCGAAACCGCTCGATGATTTCGAGCATCTCTTGTACCGGCGAGCCCTTATCGATGCAAGCCGAGAAGAGGACGCGCACCTCGACCGGCAACGTATAGGCTTGTCCGCTCAGGAGAACAATGGGGAATGTTGCGTTTGACGCGCGCATTCTGAGCAGCAACTCTCTGCCATTCATCCCAGGCATGTCGTAATCCACAAAAGCCAGGTCGACAGCGTCGAAGTCTTGCTTCAAAGCCTCGAACGGTCGATCGGAGATGATCACGGCGTACCCGTTGCTTTCAAGAAGAGTCTGACGAAGCTGAAGACAGACAAGATCGTCATCCACACATAAGATCCGGTGTCGGACTGATGAGGTGTCCTCTCTTCTGGGCATAGTGAACCTCCAAGTGCAAACGAATCTGTGTGAAATCGACTATCGCAACGCTAACTGACATACGCCGAAGTTCTCTTGTCGAAGCCACTCGGCTTTTAGCGGAACTGGCCCGAAAGGCGTCCGTGAGGCATTAGGCTCCGACCTCCAACGACTGTTCAGTGAATCTCGGACGGTTCGCATCGTTGGAACCTCTTGCCTGTCAATAGATTGGCTGTCGCTTGATCGTCGAATCGCTCAAAAAAGGAGGAAACACCCTAAAGGACCCCCCACGAATGGGTAATTCCTTTTCATGGTTTCGGAATACGACTGGTCGTATTATCAATTGCAGAAGCATATGAAGGCGGTAGCGGACATGAATGACAGACGCAACCCACAGCCCTACACAAACGTTCCAGGGAGCTCGCTCCCTTCAATCGCAAACAGCATGTATACCCTGCCCGCATCAGAGACGCGCGGCAGAACGGCAGTGATACCTCTATTGCCTCACACCCGAGCGACAAATGCTTCGGTTGACTACGTTCATCTGCCAAGGCTGGTCGTCACGGTCCATCTCAACCCTGTCCGGGTGCAACAACGGTGGCTGCTGGATGTTTCTGGAGATCCCAAGATCGACGCTGCCGAAAATCCCAGTATCGACCCTGATTCGGCACTTTCCCCTGAGGTCGCTCATACGTGCGATTCCGTGCAGTTTCATCTTCCGCGGACAACACTCAACGACTTCACCGACGCGAACGGGCTGCCTCGACTCTCCATTGAATGCCATGGGGATTTGAGTGAGTCTCCGGTCTTTGCTCAGCTCACGAACCTTATCATTCCCTGCATTGAAGCGCCCTCTCTCTTCTCGTCCACCTTCATGAATCATTTTGTGATGCTCTTTTGCTCCCATGTGGTTCATCTTTGGAGCTCCCGGCCGAAGGATGAAGAGGTACACCGCGGCGGTCTCTCCACCTGGCAGAGGCGGCGGGCGATGGAGCTCTTGTCAAAGGGAACGTACGACGATGTAAGGCTGGCGGTCATCGCCAAAGAGTGCCGCTTGTCTGTGAGCCATTTTGCGCGGTCATTCAAGAAGACCTTCGGACTTCCTGTTCACCGCTGGGTTATCGAGCAGCGAGTCGATTACGCTAAACAACTCCTTCTCAACTCCAACGAATCTCTTATAGAGATCGCCTTCCAAGCCGGATTCTGTGACCAAGCGTCGTTCAATCGAACCTTCGCGAAGCTCACTGGCACCAGCCCAGGCCGTTGGCGTAGGGAGTCTAAAGCATAGGCCTCCCGTTTTCCCGAGTTTGCTCCCGAAGGGGCTGCTGTAGTCGCTAATGCCGGCGGGCACGGTCGACGAGTCCCTTGACCGCTACTGTTGCGAAACCATGCGAGCCCGAATGGCGCATGAAGCGCTCCGAGACATGAAAGCTGAAGTAGATCCCACAAAGCTCGAAGACGAACTGCTCGGCGTCTAGATCCTGGCGGAAGTCGCCCATGGCGACGGCCTGGATTGCGAGCTGGCGCAAGTGGGTACACCAGCCACTCCCTTCCTCTAACAGAGAATCTCGAACCGAACCCTCACGGTCATCGAACTCGAAGAAGCTGGCTAAGAGCGGAGCGCCGCCCAACTCTGTCGGCCGAGAGGCCCATATCAACCAATTCGAGATGGTGGCTTCCAACCGAGGGAGCCCTTCAGCGACATCTTGAGCTGGAGACACAACTTCCGAACGAAACACATTGCCAATGTGTTTGATAAGCTCCAGGTGAAGTTGCTCTATCGACTTGAAATGTGCGAAGAGTCCACTCTTCGACATTCCAATGTGTTTTGCCAGATTTCCTAACGTTACCCCGGCGAATCCATAGATGCAGACGATCTCGAATGCAGCTTGAAGTATGAGCGACCGCGTCCGCTGCTCATTGTGTTTTACAGTCATGCTCGCTCATTTCTTCTTCGTTGACGCAAGATGAACACTCTCTCGGAGAGGTTTCTCGATCATCTGCGCCAGGAATTTCTCAATTGCAACCAGATAACGATATGGTGGCGATCAAGGCGAATGCTTGGCATATAGAGCCGAGTTTTGTCTGAACACATCGTCAAGGATGAGCTTGGTATAAGTTCTGGAACTACATGGCTGTATCATACGACCGGTCGTATTGACGAGGTGGTTGAAATCCTTTTGAACGTGGAATGAGTAATGCATAAGCGCGAGAAATGAGCGCTGGCCCAAGTTGCTGAAGGCGGTGCATACCTACATCACTTTACCGATTGTTTGCAACAATCCTGAGGGCTATCTGCCAAGACGCCTTTGAGCCTGATCCGTAGGGTTAAGGAATGCCGGACGCGTCGGCGGATGAGAGGGACAAGGTCTACTTATGCACAAAGGGCTAGACGGCAGGGTCGCTATCGTTACTGGAAGTTCCAAAGGCTTCGGTTCGGCTATCGCTAAGGCGCTCGCGGCGGAAGGTGCGTCGACAATCGTGAATTATGTGTCGGATGAAGCAGGTGCAGCTAAGACTGTCTCCGAAATCATGGCCGCGGGCGGAAGGGCGACCGCCGTGCGGGGATCGGTAAGTAGCACCTCTGACGTAAGGCGGATCTTTGACGAAACGATCGAGCATTTCAACAGAGTCGACATCCTCGTAAATAACGCAGGAGTGTATACCTTTGGCCCTCTCGCGGAGATCGAAGACGCGGAGTACCGGAGGCAGTTCGATACCAATGTTCTGGGAACACTGCTGATGTGCAAAGAAGCATCTCTTCGGTTCGGTGAGACAGGCGGAAGCATCATAAACATCGGCACCGCAGGTACGACTCTTAACCTACCTGGCACGGTGATGTACACGGCAACCAAAGCAGCCTCCGACTCCATCACTCGTGTTCTCGCCAAAGAATTAGGCAGGCAAGATATCCGAGTGAACTCGGTAAGCCCCGGAATTGTATTGACCGAAGGTGTCAGTGCTTTGGGAATGAGTTCTGAAACCGCCTTTGTTGCAGACCTTGTTTCCCAAACGCCACTGGGGCGTGCTGGAACGACCCAGGACATTGCAGATGTAGTGACCTTTCTTGCCTCAGACAAATCACGCTGGGTGACGGGGCAGATGATACAGGCCTCGGGCGGCCTGCAGTAAAGCAGATTGGGTTACTCTCGGCTCGGCGACAATCTTCGCCTTCCGGCCCAATTGGTTCCATGCGTACAGCCCCGCAACGCGGGTTCCTGCATTTCTTGAGTATTGGGAATCGGGTCACTCCGTAGCTGAAGCAACATTCAAGGCCAACCAATATGTGGTCCGTCAAATGGGCGACTCCCCCGCCGTATCTCTCGCGATGAATGTCTTCGGAGATCCCGCTCGGCAAAGCTCTTAGCGCGGGACTCGCATTCAGACCTTGACTACCAGGCGCGCATTTTGAAGAGGCGTCCACTTTCACCTTCGTCATGAAGAGTCAATACGATTTCAGCGTCTGCGAACACAGATCCCTCTTTCTCGCTTCTGGGCGGAAGGTCGGAATCAATCAGTGTGATTGTTGGCTGCAGGCCTAGCTCAGCGTACTCTCGAATGACGGTTAAGAGTTTTTCTTTCTTGCGATCATCCAAGGACTCGAACACCCCATCGTGATAGACAAAACGAGGGAACTTTTCGTCAAGCCGAGCGCGAAGGAGAGCCATATCAAAGGCGATGCAGAGCAGCTTCCTATAGGTATGTCCGAGATCGGCACTCGTCATGTTTCCCGCTTCATCAAGGATGTCAGCTTCAAATTCCAAGTGCCCTTGACCATTTGGGGAGACGCTGAGCAGTGCTTTTCTGTTAATGACCTCTTCGACAATATCGCTCAAATGTACGCGAATACTAGAGAACAAGCTCGATTTATCCGTATTCTGCTGTTCGACGTCAGCCTCGATCTGAGATTGGATGACAGCCCTTTCATCGACGATGGTACGAATTTCAGTTCGAAGCTGTTGAAGTCGATGTAGGAAGCCTCGCTGTCTTTCAAGCGAGGTTATATCCGCTCTCAGCGTGACCATTTCATCGGAGAATTGTTTGTACTTATCGAAAGCGTCGGTCGCGCTCAAAAATGCGAGGTTCTCCGACCTGCGCTTTCCAAGAGTGTTCAGTTCGGCACCAATCTTCTTCAGCTCTGCTTCGACCTCGGTACGCTCTTCTTGCAGATATACCCGTCGTTCGTCGCTTATCGCTCGGTTAAATGAGATGAGCTGCTGAAAATCCTTCTTGATCTGATCCTTAAAGAAAACTCCAGCTTCCTTGAACAGTCGCTCGGCCTCATCGGGGCTGAAAAGAATTTGGTCATTTTCTAAGGAGGATAAAATCCTCTTTCTGTTTTGCGTCAGTGAATAACGCTGCGTATTGAGTTCGGCGATTCGGTCGTCGATATCGTGCTCGAACTTAGCCGCGACAAATCGCCCGGTCTGCTCGGCGGGGTTGTTGCCGCCGATTCGTGCTTGCGTGTACTGCTCCAGCTCCGAGAGCGCGGCGGTCACCGCCTCCCGATGAGCCAGGCGCACGCTCTCATCGCCGCCCACAAGGGCTGTCAGGGACACGGATTTGGGCGCGGAAAAGGTAGCGTCCCAACCGGCGCGGTGCTCCACCGCCTTCGTGATGGAACCATCCGGGTTGGTCTGTTCGCCTGCGATGCGATGCTTCACCATCTGCTCGCCGGTTCGCGGATTCTGACCATTGGCGAGAGCCATGAAGTCGGCTTTGCTGACGGTTCCCGAGAGGCCGAACCTGCCTGCCAACTCGCCCTGCCACTCGCCCAGCAGGACGTCGTCTTTGGCGTAGTAGCTCTGCGTCTCGGATACGAAATCCTTAGTGTGATACGTGCCCGCCTGCGAGGCATTAAGTGCCTTCGAAATCGTCAGCATCGGGGCTACTCCAGAGAGAGGCTGAATTGCTCATCGTCGTAAGCCTGGATATGGGTATGGTGCTGAGGATCGTGCAGCGGAATCAGATACGGGTCCAAATCCGTGAGCATGATCGGGTCGGAAGTGGTCTGCTCCGGTTGCTCTTCGTCCCGCTTGACGATATCGTCCCACCCCTCTTTGACCGCCTTCAACTCGTCTTCCGAGAAGTCGCGGCCCTGCGCCTCCAGCGACTCGCGGAACTGTTGCAACTCCTGAAGAAACTCGGCAGCGATGGCAGCGATGCCGCTGAGCTGCGCTACCGGCTGCGCGATGGGCTGCGTCTTGGAATTCTCGTCGGGTCCATCCCAGGCCAGCGTGAGGGCGCGCCGGTACTGCGCACCTCCTTTCTGCTTGGGTTCCTGTGAGTCGTTGGCTTCGGGTCTGGGCTGGGCCGGCGTCTCTGGTTGCGTCAAAGGTTCAGCCGGAGCCGAGCATGCCGCCGGTGTCAGCGGCTCTAGGGTGCGGCGATCGAACTTCAGCTTGTCGTCGATGTTTTCGCGAGGAATAAACGCATCCGTCACGGTCGGCAGGCCGTGATAGTCGAAGTCGAAGCGGGCGATCCGATTGCCAAGTTTGAGATACGCGCGGCGGTCGTCCAAACCGGAGATTTCAGAGGCCATGACCAGAGGCTCAATTTGCCTGTCGATGGTGTAGTTTTTGCCCGCGCGAGAGCCGTCGAAGTGCGTCTCCTTCAGACGCTCGATCTCAACCTTGCCAAGCGTGTCGGAGATCCATTCGGCGGCTTTGCCTTCCGTGGTTTTCATGAAAATTTTGGTGGCGGGCTGGCTCAACATGACCTCGGCGATTTTGCCGTAGATGTCCTCCAGTTGCGCACGCCCCTGGAAACCGACCACGAGCGGATTTTTTGACTTCCGGCTCTCTGTCATGGCGCTGTGGAGCTGGGGCAGCTTCTGCAGACTGGCCAGCTCGTCGATCACAAACCAGACCTGCTTTTGCCCCGGTTTGGGAATCTCCATCAAGCGCATTACGAGGATGTCGATCCATAGCGAGATAAGTGGACGCAGCACCTCGCGCTGAGACTTCTTGGAGGTGATAAAGATCCAGCCCTCGCGATTTTTGGCCCAATCCGTTGCGTTCCAAATCGACGTGGTTTCTTCCTTCCTCGGCAGCAGACGGAGGCTCTGCGCGACCAGGCCGAGACTGGCCAGAACACCCGCCGCCTGAGGGCCAGCTTTGCGGTCGATATAGAACGCCATCTCCGTTCCCTTGACCTTCTTTTGCAGGAAACTTTCATCCGCCATCCATTGCGCCAGCGTGTGCGGCGTCGGGCCTTCGCGAAGCAGGTGGGCGAAGATCTGAGCAGGCGTCCGGTAGAAAAACTCCTTGTTCGAGCTGTTGGAACTGCCGCCCGATGGCTGGTACAGCGATTCGGAGATAGTCGTGGCTTCCTGATTGCTCTCGATCTCCATGGCAGGCGACCAGAACGGGCATCTCGCGTCGAGCGGATTGAGAATAATGTCGCCGCGTTTTTCGTCGTAGAACCGCTGCACGAACTCCGAGGCCGGGTCATACACAATGGCCACGTCGCCACGGTCCCTAATCTGCCGAAGTAGCTGCATGATGAGGGTCGTCTTACCTGCACCGGTGTCGCCCATCATCTGAAAGTGCTGGGACTCTTTGCCGGGAGGAATCCGCATCAGCCCGGTCATCTCCGTGGTCTTAAATCCGAGCCCCAGATGGGCCTGGTTGCCGCCCTTCTTGCTGGCTCTCCACGCACGGAACTCGCCTAAAGGATGACGCCAGAACTCGCGCATTACGGCGCGGTGGAATTCGCGTGGGCTCATCATCTCGGGACCACGGAGCACGCGGCCATACTTCAAAACTTTGAGCCGCTTGATATCGGCCGGCACGGCAAACCAGAGCATGATGGCGAGCAGTACTCCGGCCTCGATGTAGCTGGGGAGAAACAGGCGCGGAACGCTGTCGCCTTTGAAAAAGGTGAAGCGAAGCCAATGGTATAGCGAGGCGTCCTGGAACTTCTGCGGAAGGCTCCGCCCGAACGATCGATAGCCTTGTGCCTGCGGCAGCAAAGTGAGCTGGACGGGTACGGTCTTCCCGTTCGGAAGCGTCGTTTGGCCATCCTCGAAATCAACCGGCAGGGCAAGGCGCGGCTGCCGCCTTTTCGCTCCTTCGAGATAGAACATCCGGTACTCGCCGGCCTGATGGAAGGCCGTTCCAACGGCTGCGCGGACGTACTCCGTGAAGTAGCTTCGCTGCATGATCGGCATGGAAAACGCGACCCTCTGCCATGCGAAAAAGCAGAGGCACATGAGCGCAACTCCAAAGGCTGTGAAGGTGTACACCGGCACGGTCGGCGGTGTGATGAGGGTTTCTTTTCTGCCCCAGGACGATGCCATAGACTAGTTCTCCTTTGCGGTATTCAACCGCTCTGTTTGCTCCGTGAGCTCGCGGGCAATTCGGCGCTTCACCTTCTGCACTTCCGCGTGGATTTTCGTGTACTCGGCCTCGGGTAGAGCTCTTTGCCGCGGCTCTCAAACTTCTTTTGGGAGGAACCGAGACCCCGTAGGGGCGACGTAGTCGAAGCAGAACGACGCCGAGCCGCAGGGCGCCGGTTTGGCCCCGAAGCGTGAACCCGAGCAGAGGACGGGATACGAGGCGGAAGGCTCCCCGATGCACCGAAGTCAAACTCTCGCCCCCGGCGACGAATGTTCGCCCAAACCGCAGCCCCTCTCATCGCCACAAAGGCTCCGTAGAAGGCCGGCTCAGAGCACCCTCCGTTGCGTTCTCGGCTATGCCGGAATGCCACGCTGGGCGCTTTTCGAGACGAGTTGGGCTGTGCAGCCGATTTGGCAGCATGACGGTACATCGAAGTGACCTCGATTCGGGTTGGGTTCTCTAGCTGTATGCCTGATGCTCAGGCGGCGGAAGCACGATAGATGTCCTCCGTCTGGAAGCTCTGATCCGCGTGGGTGTATCCGTTCACGGTAATCAGCTCGCGCACCCGGCGACGGCCCACGGCATCGCGCTCGCAGTACAGAACGAAGTCGATGGCCTCCGCCGTCTCGGAGCGGATGAATGCGTGGTTGAGATTCGCTCTGGCACTCAGGGCGAGATTTGAGAGCCGATTCAAAGCGTCCCACGCCGACTTGGCATGAATCGTCGAGAGCGTCCCGCCATGCCCCGTATTCATGGCCTGCAGCAGGTCGTAGCCGCACTCATTGCGGATCTCGCCCATAATGATGCGGTCTGGCCGATGACGCAGAGCGGCGGCGAGAAGCTGGCTCGGGGTGATGGCAACCTGGCCCGGAATCGCCTCAACAGCCTCCCAGCGGACGGCGTTGGCGTGGTTCACTTTCAACTCGGCGGGCTGCTCGATGACCACCAGACGTTCATGCTGGGGAACGTGGTCAAGCAGCGCCTTCATTAAGGTCGTCTTCCCCGAGCTGGTTCCACCGCTGATAATGCCGTTCTTTCGTTCATTGATAAAGCCGATTACTTTGTCGCGAACCGACTCCGGCAAGCTGCCGGCGGCGATTAGCTCATCGGAGGTATACCAGCGGTTGAATTTGCGGATGGTTAACGTCGGTCCATTGATCGAAGATGGAGCGCCTACCACTGCCACACGCGAGCCGTCCGGCAAGCGTGTATTGAGGATCGGATTCTGGGACGTGAGGTCCTGCCCAAGGATTCGAGCTACGCGTTCAATCGCCGCCTGAAGGCGATCGTTCGTGTAGGGCGTTGCCAGAGGGATATGTTCGATGACGCCGTTCCGATCCGCGTAGACGCCGGTGGTGCCGTTAATCATCAAGTCGGAGATGGACGGGTCTAGGAGCAGCGCTCGTAGCTCCTCAGGAAAGAACGGGAGAATCAGGTGGTAGCTCATCGCGTCGCTCCTGCCGCTGGCGTTGCCGGAAGTGCCGGCAACGCTCCATTGGTTCCAGGAGCGATTGGATCGACGGAGAGCCGGTTCTCGTGGAACTCCGTGATGGTCAATCCAAGCGGGTTGATCGTCTCGAACTGCGGGAAGATGCGGGCCTGGTCGCTCACCTGCTTGGGGTTCAAATAATAGGTGATACTCAGCATCCAATGCTCCGTCCGGGGCTCGCGCGAGTTCTGGGCAGAGTAGAACCTGTCGATGGCAACAAGAGCTGTTCCACGGGCGATCCGAGTACCCTGAACGGTCTCGTCTGACATCGACGTGATGGTGACGTTCTTGACCTGCACGTCGCTTGTCTCAATTTGTCCTGCCACCACCTGTGAGACAAGATGATTTGCATTGTCAGCCGTCATCAACTGCGAGGCGAGCGTCTGCGACAGGAAGTAGTAGTTGAGCGGGTACTTCTTCGCGATGGTGTCCCGGCCAATGGTGTAGCGGTAGTTGGCCCAATCGGTGAGGTACGTCCGTACTTCGCCCTCGCGGGGGCTGTAGTTGAGGTCGGTGTATTGGATTGCTTGGGCGCGGCCCATCTCATCGATGCGGATGTAGCGATTCGCAGTTGGACGATGGGCGAGTGAGAAGTTAAGCCACATCGAACCAAGTAGCACTACTGTTCCGCAACCAATGACGAGACGGTAGGCTTTGCGCTCCGCATAGTGGGAGGCATAGACCTCATTCCCGATGTGGTCCGTGAGCAGGGCTTGCTCCGGTGTGAGCGCGCTTTCAACGGGTGCTGTGTGTGTGGACATGGGGATCGTGACTCCTTTCTTCGACTGCATGGAAGACAACGATGGCGTAGATCAACCCGGCTGCGAGAGCACCGATGAAAATAATGACCAACAAGGTGGAGAACCAACGAGGCCACCGCAACTTGCCATCGCTTAGCATGAGAATCCAAAACCAATTCCTCACTAGCCACCTCCCAATTTTGCGAGTAGCATCGCCCCGCCACCCGCAGCATTCTGAGCCGAAGAAACCAACCCAGCCGCACCGCCAAAGATGGCCTGGGTCATGCTCGGAATGAACAGCATATTAATGATGAAAGCGACGAAGACCATTAAGCAAGGGATCAGATTAGCGATCCACATATCCATCGAATAGTTGCCGTTGAAGGTCTGCTGCAGAAACCCGTTCATGAATCCGGCCCACACGTAGATGAAGGCGGCTGCAACGGCGCGAATCATAGCGAAGCTGATGAGCACATCAAGGAAGTGGAAGAACTTTGCTTTGAAGGTCTGTGTCATGAGCAACGGCACAAAGACAGGACCAAAGAGCGCCGTCACACCGTAGAGGATGAAGGCGCTGCAATTGATGACAAACAGAATGGCGGAAGCGAGTCCGAGCATGATCTGGACAAGCACATAGCAAAGGATCTGAACCGGCGCGGTCAAAGACGGCATGGATGTTCCATCGCCAGCCGTCTTCAGAAGCTGCAAAAGCTGATCCAAAGAATGCTGATCGAACGCCGCGACCATCGCCTGTGCGATGTAGCTGAAGAAGTGATTGATGCCGAAGCTGGCACCGGGAAACGGATTCACCCAATAGTTCAGCAGCAAGCTGCACACGATGAGCTTGAGCAGGAAATGGGTAAGGTCGCCCGCACGCACGGGATGGTGATGCAGCCGGAACGTCATCGTGCTGGTGTTCCAGTTGATGACCATGTTCACAAGGGTGAAGAGAGAGATGCAGCTCAGCTCCGTCCAACCGAATTGGGTCAACGCGCCGCCATTCTGCGTCGTGAGGTTGGTCAGGTTATTGGTGAACTGGTAGAGCCAGTCCATGCCCGACGATGCGGACGGCAGTGCTTGTGCGAGAACGGCGATGCTCATATCGGTCTCCGGTGAAATCAGGGGATATAGGTCTTCCAGGTCTTGCCTTCGTTACCAGCGGCAGAATTATGCCGTTTTTTGTCCTGCTCTACCTTCTTGCGAAACGCTTCATCCTGCCGCTCGCGCTCCTCGGCATCGTGCTGTTGCTGCTGAAGGATGGCGGCGGCCTTGTGAGCCTCATGGCTCTGGTAAATCACGGCGCTGCCGATGGCGGTCAGCGCCGCAAGAATTGCAATGAGTATCTTGGTGTTGATCGCTTTCAGCATCGCGTCTCCAAGTCAAGGAAGATAGGTCTGCCAGGTATTACTCTCGTTCGCCGCGCTCACGTTACTGGTCGAGCGTTGCTGCTGAACAAAGGCAGCGGTGTTCAGGTCTTGCGCAGCAGCGTTCCGCTGCTGCATGTTCGTGACGGTCATCTGGGAAGCAAGGCAAGCCTGCAAGACACCTTGCGATTGCATCTCGGACATCTTCTGGGCTTCCGCTGCATTCAGGAGATTGAGTTGTTCGACCTCTGTGTTCGTGCCATTACTGATGTCGAGCTGCTGCGAGGCGAGCGTGTTGTTTGCGGTGACGTTCTGTGTCCTCGCGCCCCTGTACTGGCCGACTGCGGTAAGGCAATCGGGGGAGATGGAGTCCGACGCCTCGATCATGGCTAGTTGTGAAAGCTGGGCACTACCCGGCGTCTGTCCTTGCAGGTAGGTGGTAGTGTTCCCGCTGACCTTGATCGTTCCGGCTGTCCACGCCGTGGACGATGCGCTGGGCGAGTTCGTATTCAGCGCGATGCTCATACCGCTCGTCTCGCCAAACATATTCGCGACGTTGGCGTTCTTCATGGCATTCAAGGTGGTCTGCCACTGTTGCTTGACGGAGAAGTGCGTGATGTTGTTCTGGAGCATCTTGTACTGCGACTCCAGGGTCGTGAGCTGGGACACAAGGCTGGCGTAGCTGGTCGGGTCGAAGACGATGTCGCCGATCCCGAAGAGAGCGAAGCTAGGTGTCGCGGTCAACAAGAGCAGACCGCCGGTAAGAAGATACTTGTTGCGTTTGGTCATCACGAGTTTCATACACCCTCCTTTGGGTGAAAAAGCTAGAAGCACTGCGGGCAGGTAGGGTCCAACCTGTCCAGGGAAAAGTGACGGATGTCGGTCACGATCTTGCATGGAAACTCCGTCACGGCGTCAACGGTCTGGACAAAACAATCGAGTGTGCTGGCGACAGAGTTACGTCCGACCGGCGAGACGAGAAGAGCGAGAGCCAGCATGGATGCACTGACTGAGAGAATGAGCCTGTTGCGTCTTGTAATCGTGAGTGTGGTCATGCGTTTTTCCTCTCTCACAAGAGCATTTACATGGTGGGATCGACGCGATGTTCCGCGTAGGACGGGATGAGGATGTCGCGCCCAACGTATACGCGGGCACGGGAACCTTCCTTGAGCGTGATGACAGGTAGGCGATTCAGGAAGTGGTTCAATACCTGCTCGCCCTCAGCGGCCGACTGCTCGGAGATCCCGCTGCGTATCTGAGAGGACGCCGTAAGCACGCTGCCGTTATTACCGATCTGTGCCAAGCCCCCTAAACCGCCCACGGCAGCCGCCGCGCCAAACGCCATCAAGTAGCCGTGGTCTACTTTGGTGGCGAGGCCAGTGGTGCCTAATGGGTCAAGGCCGATGTACTTATCGAAGTCAAGGGAGAACCCATCCGGACAAACGGCGCGATGGAAGGTAACGAACATCTTGCGCTGCTGCGCATTGCCGACGCTCTGCACCGTACCGATTAAGCGTGTGCCTTGGGGCATGAGAAGCTGCTGATGGTCATGTGAGTAGTAGTCGGTGGTGAGCATGACCAGAATCGGGCCACTCAACCCTCCGGCAAGCCGCGCAACGAGCCTTCGATGGATCGCATGCGCGACTCAAGCTCCTGGTCGGTCAGGCCCTCTTCGTCGATGCCGGTGAGGGCGAACAGGCAGCCGTAACCGCCCCCCTTGAGGGCGAAGATGTTTGGCCCGACAAAGCGCGCAATCGGAACGATGCTGCACGCGGCTCCGGCCTTGGCGAACCACGGAGTATGTTTGAGCTGCTCAGCGTTTACGCGGGTCATAGTAGCTCTTCTGGTTGAGGCTCAGGCCCCACAGTTGGAACATCTTCGGGTGTTTACGGACGATGAGCCATGCGCCGACCGCAAGCGTCGGGAAGGCCAACATCGCCAACAAGCGAAAACCAACGAGGAAAACCGTTACGCAGACGAATACGATCGCCATCCATGCTGTAAGATCGAGACCAAGCTTGGCTCTCGGTCGATTCAGCGCTTGATTGATTGGTAACGGCTCTCCCCGCTTGGTCATGGTCGATGTCACCTCCTACATCGACTGCCCAGTTAAGGATCCGATCCAGCCAGCTCCCCAACCGAGAACTCCGGCGCCGAACAATGCGCCGAAGAGCCCTGGAATGGCATCCTGAAACCGCCCAGACATCATGCGGATTCCAGCGAAAATCAGTCCGCCGAAACAGATGACAGCACCGGCATAAACTGCGAAGGTCTTAAACGTTCCCATGAGCGTTTGCGCTCCTGAGAAATCCATCGTGCCTTGTGCGTGGGCTGCGCTTGCAATTGTGAGCGTGAAAAAGACGGGAACGAGCGCACGAAGCAGACGGGGTACCGTTGCTTTGAGTGAGCGCATTGAACCGGCGAACGACGACGGCGAAGCAGTCGCATTGGTGAGTCGAAAGGGCAACCGAACGGAGCTTCGATCCGATCGGAGAGTAGGGGGACGATTAGCCATTTGCACCTCCGCTGATCGCGTTCATCAGCATGGCGCAAACCTAAATTCAGTCGTCCGCTAGAGTCCAATAACTATTCGTATGTCCGCTATTCCGTGGAGGAATAACTTCACTCAATCGGTATAGGTCTTGAGCACTTCTGGTGCCCCTACACCGGTCCGAATTAGTGTCGCTTTGTGGGCCGCGCAGCTTTCGTATTCGCTGGAAAAGGACGTTCCGTCCGTGAAGTCGATCATGATCTCGACACTGTTACAGTCCGTTGCATGGAGTTTGAGGGAGCTTATTGTCTTACCTACGACTTCTGGACACTCGATGATTGGAGAACGCATTCTCTACACCTCGTACATCTATTTTGTTTCCTATTAGGAAACGATGCAAGCGCCTACCCACACTAGGGGAATGGTCCAGCCTGCGGAGGGTGAAACTCGGAAGTCTCGCAAGGCGAGGACAGTGCCGTACCAGGCGCGTTACAACGGCTTTTTGGCAAAGCTGATCACCGCAAGAGAAGAAGCGGGATTTACGCAGAGAGACGTGGCCGAGCGCCTTGGCATGTTTCATTCGTGGATATCGAAGACTGAGTCCGGCGATCGACGCCTGGATGTGATGGAACTCATTCTGCTCGCTGATCTTTATGGAAAGAACCCGCAATACTTCCTTGATACCGAATAGCTGGCACTCGACTACGGCGTCAATAGTACGCCCAGCCGTTGCGCGAGTATAAGGATTTCTGGCGTCGCACTGCCATCCGAGAGGAGTAGCGGTGTTGGCGAACCGCTCGGGTTCAATACATGCCCTTTGAGACGGTCTTCAAACAGGACGAGAGCTCGCGCGGGATCGGCTTGGCGAGATGTCCAGGTGAGACCTTCGGCGTCCGGATATTGATCGTGCAATGCCCGGGCCCACGCGCGAGTTTCCGGATACTGAGATCCATCGCACTCGATCAGGTCTTTTCGAGAGATCCCGAGCTTACGCAAAGGGACGGCCGACAGGTCGATTAGGGCTAGGCCTCGGCTGAGGGTCAGTTGCGACCACACTTTCCCAGCCACATGGGTCGCCTTGGACCACATCTTCGGCCCGGCAACAAAAGGCACATCGTGGAAGACGGTCTCCATCAACGCGCAATCCAGAGTCGTACCCGCATAAAGAGTGGGAATAACCGGTCCTGCGGTGTCAGCAAGCGGGCTGAATCTGGCATTTCCAGTGGACGAAGGGTTGAACTCCACGGCGCCATACGCATCCGAGTGAACGCGGTAGACGGTCTCACCCTTCCCCCAGGAAAGCATGGTTGCGTCGAGTTTGCCAGTCGGAGTCTTGATAACCGCTCCTACCCATGCTGAATGCCTGCAGCCTCGATCTCAGCGGCTCGCAGGACTTCCTGAGGTCTCGACTTGAGGAGGTCTTTTGGCATTTTGTTATGAAGGTAGGAGTTCACGCTCCCGAACCAGAACGCCTTCTGCCAATCATCCTTGTCGGCAAGGATGCTCAGAACCTTCTCCATGACCGGAAGAGGACGCGCGCCCTCCTTGAACTCCAACGCATAGATCGGGTAGAGGTCAGCGCCTTTATATGGAACCGCGAAGATCAACCCGGCTTTCTTCCAGCGATTCGGCTGGGAACTTGGATTGGTCTTGCTGAAATGTGCGGCGTCGGCGATGTCGGCAGCCCTGGCAAAATCCTTGCTCTCGACGATGCCCTGAATGGCTTGCGCAAACATGCCGGCTTCGATGAGCCGGCTCGGGCTGAGGGGAACATCCGGGGTCAGAGCCTCGACGAGCGCCTTCCAGCGGTCTTCCTGTTTCGCGTCCAAGAGCAAATCGATCAGTTCAGATGCCTGCCGGAGGGTATCGAACCTTGCTTTGGTGCGCAGGTCGTCGTCCTTACCACTGGAGACGAACACGAGCGCGCGTGCCGCAATATTCTTCAGCCGAGGCGCGATCTCCTGCGCTTCGCCTTCCTGAACGTCCCAATGCTGATGCCGAGCCGGATTGGTGAGAGCACTAGAGGGCATGATGCTTCCTCCTACGCGATATAGATTATCACTATTTATCATAACCTGTATCGCGCTCCCACCTTGATGCCGCGTTCAAATCCTGTGACAGTTGGGTGAAAAACCCAACATCTGAAACGCGCTCCCAATAGACTCCCAATAAGCTGTCCGATGCGTACTTTTCCATACTTCCGAGTCGCCATTTGTACTAGGAAATTCAACAACATACGCAAGTGCTCGGTCACTCATAACCCAAAGGTCGTAGGTTCAAATCCTACCCCCGCAACCAATTAGCGAAACCGTCAACCCCAGACAAGCCCATTTAGCAGCGGTCGCCAAATCGCTATGGGAGTGTTGAGTGTGGTTGGCTTTTTTTTGCATGGGCCTAAGTGCTCCTCAATGCCGTTTTCAACACCTTGCTGTTGACCTAACGCTTGGCCGTCATCAAGGCGTCTCCTACACGTTCATCGTCGTCGAATCCTGGGCATGGCGCATCAGTTTTTGCTGTACCCCGATAGGTGCCGAGGTCCTGTCCAGCCATGAACGGTAGGTATGGCGATAATTGTCTCGAAAGAGCAACCGACCGACTTAGAAGGACAGACACGTGCGCAACTCATCACGGCCAGGAGATATCCATCTCCACCTAAAGGCCGAATACATTTGCGCAGACTTGTCTCTCGACCAAACTTTCCCTTGCAGTCGTGCGACGGACCATACATTTACGGTATCTAAAACACTAGCGTTTAAGGTGCAGGCTGCATGGTATTTGAGCCGGATGATGAAGTGTCCTCGACATTCGAGCTCGGTCGGGTTAAGCAAACAGGTTACGACTGCCAATTAATCTTTTCCTCGGAGAACATAAACACGGTCTTGGACGGATCGAGGAATTCCAAATTGTCCTTCTGCACGATATTCCGCCACGCCTCGGTTCCAACCACTTTGCGGAGGTCTTCGATGGAGTCGAACCAAACTTCAGAGACGCCGTCATATGGAGCAGCCGTCACACCCAGGGGTACTTGTCCGATATTGTGCTGCTGAACGTAACGCTTTGCGAACTGTTTGACCTCCGGGATCGCCTCAAGAAGCGGCCAATGCTTCTGCTCCCAATACTCGCTGAACTGCTCGCGAGTGATATCTGCGCGCCTTGTAAGGAAGAGGTTCATCTTAATCATGGTCATTCTCTTTTCTTGTGGTGGGCTTCAAATTGACTGCAGCGCGCCCGTTTACGTCTGCGAGTGAGGTCTAACGACACTTCCCAAGTCCAAGGCAGGCTGTCTAGTAGTTCACCATCGCCACAGCCTGTCCGATATAAATTCTGATTTCGAGTTGCTCCACCAGCCAAGCCGCGAGGTCCACTCGTGTGATCGCGCGTCCCTTCTCGCTCTTCTTCAGCACCTTTATCCTTCCTGTCTCGGCTTTATCCGTGAGGATCGGAGCGCGCGCAATCACCCAGTCCAGTCCACTCTGGCGCACAATAGCTTCCATATCCTTCTTATCTCTGGTGATTCCACGTAAGAACGTCGGCACAACCAGCCATCGATACCACCAAAGGCACTGCTTCCTACTCTCTGCAACGCCGAGCGCGGACACCACCAGTAGCCGACGAGTTCCTGACTGTTTCATCGCGGCCACGATGTTTCGCATCACGTCGCGCTCTAACGTCTGATGTTGCCATGGGGCCATTCCTCCTATGCACTCCACTACAGCGTCTTGACGTTCCATCGCGCGCAACACGTCCTTCTGATTTAGTGCATCTCCCTCAATGACACAAACGCCGGGGCCATAAGACCGACCGACGCGGCGCACCAGCACGCTCACCTCATGGTCGTTCGCAATCGCGTGTGCCACAACTAGTGCACCCGTCCTACCGTTTGCTCCAAGCACAAGGACCTTCATGTAGAACCTCCACGTCGAACAGACCTAGACAGGTCTTTACTTACAGAGAGCCGTGCGCTGGTGAACGGCTCTCTGTCGCATCTCATTTGTTCGGCGATGTTTAGGAGGGCTTTTCGCCTTGCGCCGCGTTTGATACGGCTTCCCACTTCTCCCAGTTGCTCACACGACCCGCGTAGACGCCCTTGAACTTCGCGATCGTAGTGGAACCGAGCACAAGTCGGAGTGGCGGCTGCTCCGCGTCCACGACTTCGAAGACAGCGGCGGCCGTTGCCCCCGGGTCACCAACTTCCTCGGGCTTGAACGCTGAACGAACGTGCTGCTTCACACGGTCATAGGCTTCGATGGCTGGAGGGGCTTGGGCTGATGAACGGAAGCCGGTGGAATACGAACCAGGTTCCAGGATTGTGACTTTGATTCCGAAAGGAGCCACTTCGCCCGCCAAGGCTTCCGAGATGGCCTCGATGGCAAATTTCGTGCCGTTATAGCTTCCACCGGTCGGGAAGGACATGATTCCGCCGATGCTCGACACCGTGATGATGTGACCGCTGCCCTGCGCCCGCAAGATTGGAAGCGCTGCCTGAATGACCCAGAGCGTCCCAAACACATTGGTTTCAAAGTTGGCTCTTACCTGCTCAGGCACCAACTCCTCGATCGCGCCGAAGTAGCCGTAACCAGCGTTGCTCAGGATGACGTCCAGGCGCTCGAAATGAGCAGCGGCTTGCTTGACCGTTGCGAAGACGGCATCGCGGTCCGTTACATCGAGCGGCAGGGCGAGTACGGCATCCCCATACGTCTTGACGAGCTCATCGAGATCGCTTGTCTTCCGTGCCGTGGCGACCACTTTATCGCCGCGCTTTAGAGCTGCCTCTGCCCAAAGACGGCCAAAACCTCGCGCTGCACCAGTAATGAACCAAACTTTTGATGATGACATTTTGTAATTCCTTCCCCGATAGAAATCGGTGTGGTTTCGATGAACGTGGATGTTTGAGTTGAGTAGTTCCTAAAACAGCAGGAGCTAAAAACGCTTGCGTAACGAGTGGTGCGCACGATCTGAGCACACAGCAAGCAGTTGAGCTTCAGTAACGCTGAGTTACTGATCGAGTCCTTTACCGGAAGCTAACGCCCGTCAGACCCTCGGATAGAGTCCAGAGCTTCGAAGCGACACCGGCGTCCAGCGCCTGCGACTCGATTTTCCCAAGCCCCGGCCGTCCCTTGAATTCTTTGAAGCCCTGTGGTCCAAAATATTGCCCACCCTTCACTCCGGGCATTGTGGCCGCCATCAGCGTCGGCAGTGCACCCGCGGCCGCCGATTGGCCCATGATCAATTTCGCGACGGGAATGATCGCTCGGAAGACAATGTTGGCGTCGGGGGCTGGACCGTTGGCAAACAAATCCGTACGAGCGAAACCCGGATGGGCAGCGACGCTGGTCATGCCCCAGCCGTTCGCATTACTACGTCGGTCAAGCTCCAGCGCAAACATCAGCATGGCGAGCTTGGACTGCGAATATACCGGGAAAGCTTTGTATCCTTGCTCGTAATTGAGATCGTCGAGCTGGATCGTGCCGGTCCGGTGTCCGAAGCTGGACAGTTGAATGACGCGTGCTTTCGCCGCGCTCAAAAGCGGGAGAAGTCTTGCGGTCAGCGCGAAGTGAGACAGATAGTTCGTCCCGAGCTGCAGCTCGAATCCGTCCGCCGTGGTTCCGCGATCATGCGGGGCCATGATGCCTGCGTTGTTGACCAGGATGTCGATCGGGCGACCCGCAGCAAGCATACGGTCGACGAACTGTTCAATGGATTTCAAGCTGGCCATGTCGGCGAGCTCGAACCGCACCTTGGCGCTCCTATATTTCTGGCGGATCAATGCTTCCGCATTGTGCCCCTTCGTGGGATTACGCCCGGCCAGGATGACTTCAGCCCCCGCGCCAACCAATCCGAGCGCCGTCTCAAGTCCAAGACCGCCCGTCGCGCCGGTGATGATTGCCAGCTTGCCGGATTGATCGGGAATACTGCTAGTCGTCCAAGTTGTCATGTTTATCTTCCTTTGTGTTGACTTCTAAAAGTGTTTTCCTGACGACAGACGCCGCGAACATATGGTTGAAGATAAACCATCCATGTAAGACTTTGAATGCGTATTAGTCCGAAATAATTGCTCGAAAATCCAATAGTTCCCGTACAATTGTCATAATGAGTAGCGATCCCTTCTCCGATGTCCTCAACCTACTCCGTGCCAAGTCGGTCGTTTCTGGCACTTTGGTCGCGGGAGGCGCATGGTCGATTCGCTTCCCTGCTTCCGATCTCATTAATTTCTGGGGCATTGCACGAGGCGAATGCTGGTGTGTGACGAAAACGGCTGAGGCGCCTCTGCACCTCAAGGCCGGGGACTTCCTTTTGCGCTCTGCGTCTGAACCGGCGGTATTGGCGACTGATTTGGACGCGACACCGGTCGATTTTCAAGACGTGCTTACGTCAGGCACTGAAGGAAGACTGCACCATGGCGACGGCGACGATTTCTTGATGATTGGTGGAAAGGTGGAACTTGATGCAAAGCTCGGGGTGGGGCTTCTCGACTCATTGCCGCCATCGATTCACATTCCACATGGATCAACGCACGCGATGATCCTGGAATGCCTGCTCGCACAGCTCGTGCGAGAGCGAACGGAGGGATCGCCAGGCGTCGCAAGCGCATCGGCACAGCTCGCCCACTTGATGTTCATTCAGATTCTTCGTGCCCATCTGGATTCGGGCGCAACGCTCCCGCCGGGCTGGTTGCGATTGATGGGCAATCAACGCCTGGCACCTGCGCTCCGATTGCTTCATGGCGAACCCGCCCGGGCCTGGGGACTAGATGAACTCGCTCATGAATGCGGCATGTCGCGTGCCTCGTTTGCGTCTCACTTCAAGACAACCGCCGGCGCCGCTCCGCTCGCGTACCTGGCGCAGTGGCGGATGCGCCTGGCCGAGCGCGCATTACGCGATGGCGACAACGCGATTTCATCACTCGGCTACTCGCTCGGATATGCCTCGGAAAGCGCATTCAGCAATGCGTTCAAACGGCTTGTTGGCGAGGCTCCCGCGCGCTACCGTGCCAACGCACGCGTCAGCCAAGCTTCGGTTTAGTACGTCATTCCTAGAATGAGCTGTTATCAAAAGCTGTTAGTTTGACGCGCGAAACGCGGGGCGGTCTCAACCGTGATCTTTGGACAGTAAGTCCGGTTGGCCTTCGCGCGGTATGCCGATATGCTTCGGTCGATCTTGGGTCCGTTGTCTCCCGTTCCTAAATGCGAGGCGCCTGGCACCCATTTCAGTGAAAGAGCACACTTCCATGGCACCTGGGCTGCCGTCAAAACCAGAATTTCCGCTCAGAAACCTTCCGCCATTCCGGTATTACCGTAGCCTTTAAAACCATGTTTGAGGTATTCACCAGGGTTGGCCCCCACAACTCGCTTAAACGCCTTACTAAACGCAGCGTCAGACTCGTAACCGACTAACCGAGCGACGTCGATGAGCTTTTTGTCACGCTGCTGTAGTAACTGCATCGCCTTCTGCATCCGCCACTCCGTCACATATTCCAGCGGGGTTTGTCCGAGCAGTTCCTTGAAACGTGCTGCGAACGCGGAGCGAGACATGCCCGCCGCTCCGGCCAGGGATTCGACCGTCCAAGGTGCATTCATATTGTCGTGAATGGCACTCAGAGCAGCGCCTGTTTGAGGATCGAAGACCGCACGAAGCCATCCTTTGTTGCGTTCCGGTCCCGATGCGATATGCGCCCGGAGCATTTGGATAAACAAGACCTCAGCTAGCCGATTCGCAACTGTTTCAGATCCTGGTGCCTGTTCTGCCATTTCTGATGCCAGCGCTTGCATTGTGCCGTGAAGAGCAAGCGTGCGTGCCTGCTCCGCCTTGATCAGAATGAACCTCGGCAATAGCTGAGTGATCGGCTTCAGGCTGGCGCGATCGAAACTCATGGATCCGCAGACAATTGTCGTCGGCGCGCCGCCCCCTCCATGATGAGCGACATTACCCTTGGCTTCGGCCCCGATCTCGCGGAAACTCCACCTCGGACGTGTTCGCGGGTTGTCGCGCAAAACAATCGACGTCCCCCGGGCCAGCAAAAAGCAATCACCACCGGTGAGGGGAATCGGCTCCGGAATCCCTTCCACACTCAGCCAGCAGTTGCCGCGCGAAAGCATGGCGAAGTGCGCCAAATCCGTGGGTGACATCTTTTTGTCTGAAGGCGTGCCTTTCTCTTCGGTCTGCTTTTCCTGTCTTACTCCCCATGGGGCTGTGGCTTCGAGCCTGTGCAGACCGAAAGCTGTTACGTGCATCGTTCTGAAGACATCTGTTATCGGGTCCAACTTAATCTCCTTCGTTTGGACGAATAGACAAAATATTAGGACTCTTGAGCAGTTCTCGTCCACCTTCAAAGAACTCTACTCTACTGTACCGAATGCGACACATCTATGAAGGGAGTAATTATGGGAAAGCTTGAAGGAAAAGTTGCAGTCATCACGGGTGGATCGAGCGGCATGGCGCTGGCGAGCGCCATGCGATTCGTTGAAGAAGGCGCCTACGTTTTCATCACGGGCCGGAGGCAGGAGGCGCTCGATGAGGCCGTCAATCTGATTGGCCGGAACGTGACCGGCGTTCGCGGCGACGTGTCCAATCTTGACGACCTCGACCGCCTGTTCGATACGGTCAAGCGGGTACGGGGCAAAATCGACATCCTGTACGCGAGCGCTGGCACGGGCGAAGCCGTACCATTGGGCGAAATTACCGAACAGCACTTCGATACGGCCTTTGGCTTGAATGCGCGCGGCACGCTGTTTACGGTTCAGAAGGCGTTGCCGCTGTTCAACGATGGCGGGTCGATCTTCATGAACGGGTCAATTGCTTCGATCAAAGGTTTCCCTGGTTTTAGCGTGTATGCGGCGAGTAAGGCGACGTTGCTCGCATTCGCACGCGGGTGGCTCAACGAACTGAAGGGCCGGAAAATCCGGGTGAACGTGCTCAGCCCCGGGCAGATCGCCACACCCATTCAGGAGCAACTCTTCGACGAGGAAACGAAGCGGTATTTCGAATCCCTGGTCCCGCGGGGAAAGATGGGTGGTCCTGAGGAAATTGCGACGGTCGCGCTGTTCCTTGCTTCAGACGATTCGAGCTTCGTGAATGGGGTGGAGTTGTATGTCGACGGCGGCACCTCGGCCATCTGATATCAGAGGATCTCAGTGAGTGCACGATTGGATGCACTCACCGAGATCCGATAGATAAGCAAAGTCAGCTTCTCGTAAGCAATAACGGCAGGATCGAATCAAAGGATGCGAATCTGCTCTTGAATGACGAGGCATTGTGCCATCAAGCTATCAAAGCACGCCCAAGACTGATCAAAGCTTCACACTCATCTAGTGCAACAGACCCGCTCCGCTACAGGGCGGGCGCGTACAGGAAACCAGCGAGAGCATCGAACGGCCGCTTCGAACCAGTACCACTCAATAGCAGTTCCGCAATAGCTGGCTTCCGTCCTGCGAGTTGAAGACGGGCAAGCGCAGGGCCATCCACATCAAAGGGCATTTTGCCATTCTTCGACATGATGCCGTGACACGTGTCGCAACCTGTGGGTGCCTGTTTCGCCGCGTGACAGGCGATACACGTGCCCATGTGGGTGTCCTTTTCGAGCGAGATCGCGGTTCGCTGAGCTACCGGCCCGTGGCACTCCTCGCATGTGCTGCCTGCGTGGGTCTTGTGGCTAAAGGTCACAAACGACGGAACGCGATAAACTCGGGTCCAGGCGATGGGTTCCTCGTTCTTGGCAGCCGCGGCAAGCCGTTGAATGTCAGGCTTATCGGTGGCGACGGAAGCATGACACGTCATGCATTTTGGCGCCTGGGGCATAGCAACCGTCGAACCATTGCCGCGCTCCGCGTGACAGTCGTTGCAGGTCATCTTCGCGGTCTCGGCGTGAAGCTTGTGGTCAAAGGCAATGGGCTGTACCGGAGCGACGCCAGTGGCCTGTGGGGCTGGCTTCGAAGCCGAAGAACTGGCGTCCTGCGCGTGAATGAGCACACTCAGGGCGGATAGTACGACACACATGAAGAGCAGCTTCCGCAAGCGATAATCCTTCCGCATAAAACGAGTTTCGTTTAGAGCTAAGTACGCGGCCAATGTCAGACGTTTCCTTTGCGCATCTCTTCTGCAAGATAATCCGACGCCCGCATCGCGAGTGCACACATGGTGATCGTGGGGTTCTGCCACCCCGCACTCACAAAGACACTGGCGTCGGTGATGAACAGATTTTTCATGTCGTGGCTTTGATTCCACTTGTTCACGACACCCTTTTTCGGATCATCGCTCATGCGCGCGGTTCCCTGCTCATGAATGGAGTACCCGGGCGGGTTGAACTCATGATTCTTCACCAGGATATCGAACCCGGCTGCTTCTGCCATCGCAGACATGGTGTCGATATAGTCCTTGGTCATGTTCGTTTCGTTGCTGGTGTACTTGGTGTAGATGTTCAGCGTGGGCATACCCCAGGCATCCACCACCTGCTTGTTGAGCGTGACGTGATTCTCGTAGTGTCCAAGCGTCTCGCCCATGATGTTCGTCGAAAAACCGCTCCCGTTGTAGGTCTGCAGCTTCTGGTCGAGTTCCTTGCCATAGAAAGGCAACGCACGTGGATCGAACGGTCCGCTATTCGTGGAGACGTTGACCGCATAGCCGCGAAGAAAGCCGTTGCTTTTGGTCTCCAGATTGCGGAAGCGTGGGATCAGGGCGCCTCCTCCCATGAGGCCATGGCCACCTTTGCCGTCACGCGCCTCTGGAACCGAGCAGATGATTCCCGCCCCATAGATCTGATCCGTGAGGTAATGACCAAGCGCTCCGCTGGAGTTGCAGATATTCGAGATCATCAGCAGGCGGGTCGTCTCAAGCGTACCCGCAGCAACGATCACTACACGTGCCTTGAGCACCATCTCGCGATGCGAGTGACGATCGACGAAGAGGACGCCGTCCGCCAGGCCCGTGTTCTTATCAACCGTGATCTGCGTTACGACTGCGTTGGGGATGGTGGTGAGTTTGCCAGTAGCGACTGCATCGGGGACGACCAGGTTGAGCGACGCAGCCATGCCGTCTTTGCCCAGAGCGGAACGCGCCTTAGTAACCGGCACGCCCTGCTTCTTGCCGGCGTCGACGAACCGCTGCATGGCCCCGGACCAGGGAGACTTGTCTTCGATAAACTTGCCGTCAGGATACTGCGGCAGACCGTCCGTGTGGCCCGTTACGCGGAAGATATCCTCAACGCGTGGGTAGTACGGGAGTAGATCGTTCAGAGAGATCGGCCAGTTTTCTCCAAAGCCGTCATGGTCTTTGCACTTGAATTCAAAGTCGCTATGGCGAAAGGACTGACGTCCCCAGAATGGTGAACGGCCGCCCACACTGCGGACACGGACCCAGTTGTATGGCTGATCCGGTGGATGGTAGTACGGGATAACCTTCTCGTCGACCCACATGTTCGAGTTGAACTCGCTGGCCTGATACACGTGAGGGAGTCGGCCCGGTGCGTCGAAGCCACGAAACGGTAGCTCGTGCACGGGCTTCAACTCGCGGTCTCTCTCGAAGTTGAGCATAGGACCCGCATCCAGCATGGTGCAGGCGATACCTTTTTCGGTGAGGATCTTCGCGGCCATGCCGCCTGTGTGTCCTGACCCGATGATGAGAACGTCAACCTTCTTCTGCGCCATGCTTACTCTGCTTTCTTCGCCTGGGAGTGTCTTAGGAGTGCTTCAGTTTCGGGGTGGGAGTAGCCTGCGCCATGCCATGACTTACCCATGTCTGAATGCCAGGATCGATGGGATGCCAGTAAAGTCCGACGCCTGGCGTGCGCTCTCCTACTGCCTCGGCTGCCGTTGCCCATGCAGGCGAGTTGATCGTCGACGTGCGGATATCACGATGCGCCAGACTGACGAAGCGGAAATGAACTTCGGTGGGCGGATGATCATTCATCCAGCCTTTCAGGAATGGGCGGATCACAGCGTCAGCCTGCTTCGCGTCAGCCTTTGCAAACGGCAGGCTGCACTGCTTCATGCAGTCGGCGTTCAAACGGTCGAGGCCAGTGTTGTACATGACCTGGTGCTCGACCGGCGATGCGCCGATATAGAAATCCAGGAACTCTGGTGTTCCCGCCTTGATGCTGCTGGGATAGTCGTCGTTTGCCGGCATCAGCAATTCACACAGACGCACCAGGGAGGCGAAGCGCACCGGCGTGAAATAACGCGCCTCGGTCATGGCCACTGCATCGGGCTGCGAGACAGGAATGGTTGGCGTGCGGACCTGCGAATCTCGCTGCATGCGAGAAACCGCCTTCGGGCTGGACGCTGCAGAGGGCTGCACCGCCATCGTTCCTTGATCCACCGTGCTGGTGGCTGGAGGTGGATTCTGAGCCTGGGGAGCAGGCTGCTGCTGCCCTAGAGCTGTACTTGCCGTTGCCGTTGCCATAGCAAGGCCCTTTACAAAGTCGCGCCGTTTCATGGGTGAATCGTACGGGCTAACAACGCGGGTAGTCAATTGTCGCCAGCGCAAAATGTCTAACTTCAATGTGAAGAGCCTGAGATTTGAAGTGAGCGGCAATGCGAGATATCGCTTTCTACGAAGCTGCGCAGCGGGAGAATACTAAACCTCGGCACCGTTGCCGGATGCCTCAGGTGTGCACCATACAACACGCACAGGGAACAACTCTTCAACGTTGCGAGAGCCTGGGGAAGGATCGATAGTTGATTGGGAGATCATGGCGGCGACAGTGCTGAAGGCTGCTCACAAATTCCAGCCGATTCGCCTGTCCCTAAATCTTGATCAAAGCTCTTAGATGCCTCGTGAAAGTGCGACCGGCTGCCTCACGGGTTGCATGACTCGCAACACGAACAAGCAGCCGGCAGATGCGTAACCCTAGTGAACCTTACCCTTTCGGCACCGAGATGGTAATGTTGCGATACATGATGACCCCGTGGTGATCCCCCTGCAGATAGAACGGCCCGGGCTCGGCCTCATTGCTGTCAAGAGCGCCTCCGGTCGGGCCAGGAATCTCGACATTGTCGTGATACATCCTGCCATCACGCAAGACCGTCACACGTCTGCCGACGAAGGTCACGTCGAAGGTCGTCCACTTTCCGAGATTATTTTCTGCACCCTCTGGTGGCGGAAAGTAACTGTAGATCGCGCCCATCTCGTGCGATGGCAGCTTTCCGCCCTCTGTGCCTACCTGTAGCTCGTAGCGACCGCGCAGATAGATGCCGCTATTGCCGCCTTCCGGACAGTTCACTTCAATATGCAGCTTGAAGTCCTGGAACTTCTCTGTCGTCATGATGTTGGCAGCACCGTGTCCTCGTTGACCGGGCACCTCTGGATTGTCATTCACCAATTCGCCATCGCGAGCCACCCATTTGTTGTTCTCAACGTTACCTATCGGCTCCCAACCCTTGAGATCTTTGCCGTCGAAAAGGGGCGCCGGTTTCGTCCACTTCTTCGGCATGGACCGATCCAGTAGAGGTGCCTTCACGCCAGCGAGCATCGGGCCGTCGACGCCACCGCGCTTCTCGACGCCGGTTAGCTTGCCTGCGTCGGGAGATGTGAGCTCCCAGCGAACGGCTTCACCGGGAGCCGCTTCTCCCACAGTCACGATCAGTTTGCCCGAATCCATAGTGGCGTCTGTGATCAGATGCCATGCACCACCTCTCGGCTGAACGCGACCTTCAATTTTGCCGCCGCTCTCAGTAAGCTCGATCCACTGCGGATAAGATTTACCAGTGACTGGAGTAACAGTCATGTCCCAGCGGCCAAGAAACGCTTTGGTGTCTTGCGCGATGACAGTCGAGGCAAGCGTGGTCGCTGCCATAGCTATAAACAGAATCTTCGTCATTACGCGGTTGAATGAAACGTCTTTCTTTCCGGGCATTTTACCTACTCTCTTTGGGGTCACTACTAAACGTTATTGATTCTACGCAAAGGAGTTGGGATCGTCTCGTTCGAGTCTAAAGGGTCGCAAAGGGCTGAAGGCATCTCAGACACATGCTCTCCTTCGCGGTGCGGACTTCCGCCCGAGACAAGCTTGGTTTCGGTTCACTCGTCTTTGTGTTCCCTTCGCGAAGAACCACTTAGTTAATTTCGATCTTTCAGGAACGAGAATCGATAGGGCGACCGCCAGTTCCAATCTTCGCTTTGAGACCGTGTTGATTTTTTGTGCGCGGAAGGCTTTGGTTATTTTGCCAGAGATCTTTCCTTTGAGTGATTGTGCATCAACGTTGTAGTTGCCACCACTTGCAAGCTCCGCCCTCATCGCTCCAGAGCCGGATACAGCTGACTGCCCGCTTGCTCGATAGTCAGTATCCTGACGCTACAAGATGGGCCGATCAGCATGTCTCACCGAAGAAAACCGATTTACGGCGAAGTCTCTACCAGCCGGAAAAGTTATCCAACACGGGACAAATCACTGTCTCCAGGTCCACAGCTGAAAGCGGAACCAGCGTTACGGAGAACACGACGACATTCCTGTTGACTGGAAGCGTAATGCTCTTGATCGGCTTGAACGGAGAAAGCTTGAACGTATAGAGGTAGAGGTTTAATGGACCGCCGGCCGCCATCCCGTTGCTACCATTACGGTATGCCAACTTGACTGCGACCGATTCATTCGAATTTCCGGACACTGAGAACCAGTCGCTGAAGCTCTGATGGACTGTCTCAGATGAGCCATCATCATAGTGCACGATGAACGCCTGATCGGCTTGATTCCCCTGCACTCCTGTTCCTAATAGTTTTAGCTCAGTGTAGACGCCCGCAGGGAGGGTTACAGTCTGCCCGGCGGCGTACATCACATCCGATACATTGCCGGCCGCTAAGTGAAACCGAGACGGACCAACCACGATCTCTTCTCCTGCTCCCAGATCGTTGAGCGCGTTTGCTGAAAACGTATAGCCCTCTCCATCCACCCCGCCATTCGACGGTGTGGACGTTCCGTCTGTGGTGATGCCTGTAGCGTTGTAGACGCTGGACAGGTTCACCTCTTTGCCCAACGGTAGTTCAGATAAGGTTGCCGCCAACACTACGACATTACGATTTAACGGCAGCGTCATGCTTTTCACAGGCTTGCTACTGTCGAGCAACAGGGTGTAGCCGTACACATTGAACTGACGATCGTCAGCAGTGCCGCTGCTCGTGTTACGGTACGGCATCGCAATAGCTTCTTCCTCGTTGACATTTACCGACGGACTGAACCAGTCGCTGAAGCTGGCAAGTAGTTGCGAAGTTGAGCCGTCGGTATAGGTTATGGTGACAACTTGATTCATCTGAGTGCCTTGAATACCAGTACCCAGTAGCTGAAGTGTTTGATACCTTCGGTGGGGCAGAGCGATCACCTGCCCGGCTCCGTAAACCGCATTCGGAACATTGGCTTCACCCATGTGAAAGTGGATCCCGTTCAGCACACGGTTTCGTGTCAGCACCTCCCCGGATAGAGCGTCCCCCAAACTATCGATGCCGCCGTCAGTAAAGGCGGCACCATCCGAACGAATCGCCGTGAGGTTGTAGCTGCTTGAAAGGTTCACGATATCGCCAAGCCCGCACTCTCCAAGTCCTGCGCTGATTGCTACGGGGAGTGATGCAGCCGTGTGCGAGGTGCTACCCGAGGTACCGGAGACCGTGATCTGTGCCCCGCTTGTGGTCGGAGCGGTCACGCTGGCAGCGAGTATCAACTTGCTGGTCCCGGTAGCCGCCGGTGGAGAAAATCTCGCGCTGACAAGCGGTGGAACGCCCGCTACCGAGAGAGCAACCTGGCTTGCAAATCCATTAATAGCATTCACCGCAACCGCCGTGCTCGTGCTTCCACCCTGATTCAGGTAGAGTATCGAAGCCGTGGTACTAAGGACGAAATCCGGCAAGAGGAGCTGCACATAGGCAGTGTGGATCAGTCCGCCACTGGTGCCGGTCACCGCAACCACCAGTGTGCCTCCAGGTGTCTGCCCTGTTGTATCGATGTTTAGTGTCGTCTGCCCGCTACCGGTCAGTGTTGAGCTTGCAATCGAGGCCGTCACTCCGGCCGGTGCCTGAACAACGGAGGCTCTCAGTTCCACTGTGTTTGCAAAGCCGTTCTCCGGCGTAAGCATCACCGTAGCCACTGCCGCCCCCCCGGGCACGAGGTTAAACGAAGCGGGAGATGCAGTCAGGGTAAAGTCGGGAAGTGTATTCAAGCTCGGGTTTTGCGATGCGGCTAGCGCAGCGACGAAAGCGTCCACCGCTGAGCCTTGACTGGCGGTATAGACGGCGTCGAACGGTCCCGTCCAAACTTGTCCGAACGCATTGTTCGCATTTCGCGAGGTGTACCAGATGCTTTCGGCGTTCGTCAGTGCAAAGTCCGCGTACTGTTGCTGCGGGGACACCGATGTAAGTGCCATTAGATTGCGCAGGAACACACCCTTGAACTGTGGACCGTCCGCTCCAAGGTTCGGCTCACCGGCGTCATGCAGCACACCATTACTGTCCGTCAGGTGGCTGATGGCAGACTGGGCAATGCTATTCGCAGTCGCCATAAGCACAGGAGCCGGCTGTGCCTGGTTCAACTCAACAAGACCACCCAGCACAACCCCCTGGTTGTAAGTCCACGTAGTCTGCCCGTTGTTCGTGCAGGTAGAAGTCGTCAGACCATCATTAATCAAGTTCTGGCTGTTGATCATCCCCGAACCTTGAAACCAGGCCCACTCCTGGTTGGCCCAGGAGAGGTACCCTGCCCGATCGCTTGCCGCGGTCCGGTTCGCCAGATGAGCCGCTACCGACAGAAAGAGCTCATTCGCAATCGCATTCTTGTAAGCCCGATCTTTGCTCCACCAGATACCGCCGCCACATGTTGAGTCCCAGCCGCCCGTCATATCGGCGAAGATTGAACCGGCTGTAGTGAGGTATTGCGGGTTCTTGGTCACATCGTAAGCGGCGATCCAAGCCAGAGCCCACCATCCTTCGTCGTCATAAAAGTTGTCCAGAAAACCAGCATTTTGGTTGGGCGCCAACTGGAGCGTATTTGCGAAGATGCCGCTGTAGCTCGTCGAATTGGTTAACAGGGAATAATCGGCCAGCGTAGTGAGTTCGTTCGCAGATGGCCACCAGTTTGTTCCCTGGTAGAGCCCGGTCGAAGGCGTGTACAGCCGTTGCATCTCGTCGATGCCAGCCTTAGTTTGCTGTGCCAGTGTCGGTTGCGCTGATCCTTGCGCGTTTGCTCGCGGCAAGAATGAGCTGAACATCAACAACATCGCTGCTACGACGGACCCGGCGAGAAGACGAGGCATAGTGACTCCCTGGCAAAAATGGCATGTCAGCCCACATAAGCTCTGAAACAACCTGGAAACGTTTCCAAAGTCAAAGCATCATACGTCCACCGCTGGTCTTATGGGAAGGTTGTTCTGAAAATTCGCCACGAATGTCATCTTCTGAGTAGCTGTAGGGATGCAATGCACAGCTTCCAGCCCGGCACCTCACTTTAGGCGACAACCGCCCTGGGAGCTTCCAGCCGCAAAGTGGAATCACCACGCAATGAGAAGGGCGGCCATGATCTCGGCGACCCTTCTTGCTGAAGTAGAGGCGAGCGAGTCTCATGCCATCGACTGATTAGGCCAATGTTCGATCACCCAAGAGTGACCCCAACCTTCTAGGGCGTGTCATCCAGATCGTGTGACTCAATAATTTATTGGTGGCCCGGGCAGGAGTCCAACCTGCGACCTTCGCGTTAGGAGTGCGCTGCTCTATGCAACTGAGCTACCGGGCCATCGCACTCAGTGTATCGCAGCCTATCCTCGTCGCCACTACCTCCAGTGTTACCCTTATAGATGGAGAATCGCTATGCCGCAGATCAATCGTCGCCGGTCCATCCCGGTCAATATCGGTGGCGTCCTCACAGGCTTCGGACACCCCGTCGTGGTCCAATCCATGACCAACACCGACACCGCAGATATTGACTCCACCGTCCAGCAGGTCGCTGCCCTCGCGCGCGCCGGCTCGGAGCTCGTCCGCATTACTGTCAACAACGACGACGCCGCCAAAGCCGTCCCCTACATCGTCGAGCAGCTAGCAGCCAAGGGTTGGACCACACCCCTCATCGGCGACTTTCACTATAACGGCCATCAGCTCCTCGCCAGGTATCCTGACTGTGCTCAGTCCCTCGCCAAGTATCGTATCAATCCCGGCAACTGCTCTATCGGCCGTAAAGATGACGATAACTTCCGCACCATGGTTGAGGTCGCCGTCAAGCATCAGAAGCCCGTTCGGATCGGTGTCAACTGGGGTTCGCTCGATCAGGCTCTCCTCACCAAGATGATGGATGAGAACTCAAGGCTCTCGCAGCCGCTCGAAGCTCGCGACGTCATGATGGAAGCCATGGTTGTCTCCGCTCTCGACAACGCCGCTGCCGCCGAACGCTACGGCCTCCGTCGCGACCAGATCATCCTCTCAGCCAAAGTCTCGGGTGTTCGCGACCTCATCGACGTCTACACCGAACTCGCCAGCCGTTGCGACTACACCCTTCACCTCGGCCTCACCGAAGCAGGCATGGGCATGAAGGGCGTTGTTGCCTCTACCGCTGGCCTGTCCCCGCTCCTCCTCGCCGGTATCGGCGACACCATCCGTGTCTCACTTACGCCTACGCCCGGCGGCGATCGCTCCGAAGAGGTCCGCTGCGGACAGCAGATTCTCCAATCCCTCAATATCCGCTCCTTCATGCCGCAGGTCACCTCCTGTCCGGGCTGCGGTCGCACCACCTCCACCTACTTTCAGGAGTTGGCAGAACGCATCCAGTCCTATCTCGTCGAATCCATGCCCGAGTGGAAGAAGCAATATCCCGGCGTCGAAGAGCTCAAACTAGCCGTCATGGGCTGTATCGTCAATGGCCCCGGCGAAAGCAAGCATGCCAACATTGGCATCTCTCTTCCCGGCACCTTTGAAGAGCCCAAGGCACCCGTCTATATCGATGGCAAGCTGGCCATGACCCTCAAAGGCGACCGCATCGTAGAAGAGTTTCAGGTCATCCTGGACGAGTACGTGCAAAAGCGCTACGGCCATATCCTCGTCGAGGTCTAATACGAGAGGTGATGTTGAGCGCTTCGCCCAGAAGCCACTAAGAGCAGCGCTTGTCGACCGTTCCGGGACGCCACGCCACCCGACCGGTCTCATCATAAAACGTCTCAACCAGGTCCGGCCCATTCAGTTGCAGGCCCAGAAATCCGTTGAACACCCGCAGATTATTATCCGGGTCACCCGCATTGCATTGTTCAAACCACTCGACCTTGCCCTGCGCCTGTCCGGCCTGTAGGTCAGACGATAGACCCCACGGCAGCGCAGCATGGCCGATGCACCGGCAAAGCATACCGTTCTGTTCTGCCAGCGCCGTGTACGCCACCCCGGCGTGCGCATGTCCCCAGTACCAATAGGCGGGCGGAGCCTGCCCCGCGAATGCGCCCATGACTTCGGTAAACAATTGAAGTGGTGCGGCTCCCGGTATGCCGCTCTCTGGCAGACCATTGTGATGGGTCATCACAATCACCTTCTTACCCTTCTTCGCGATCTCCTGCAGAAAGGCGATCTGTGCATTACCCGTGCCCAGTGTGCCATTCATGTAAAGCGTCAGAACATCCGAATAATATGCAGAGTCGAGCCCGACGATAATCCAGTGCGTGTTCTCGAGCGCAAAAAAACTATAAGGCGATTGCAGCTTGTTGAACGTCGGTCCTCCCACAGCCTCGTTGAAGTACGGTCCACCGCCCGAGTACATCTCGTGATTCGAATTCATGGTGAACGATCCCTTCGAACCAGTCGGCCAGAAGTTGATCAGGTTACTCACCTCTTCTCCGCTTGTTCCCGCATAGTAGGTATCGCCCAGATGAATCGTGTAGTCCGGATTCAGGGTCGGAACGAACTTTGAAATCTTCGTACTGGGCGAGTCCCCTGCCCCGAAGTTTCCCGTGCCGAAGTCGCTCAGCAGCGCGAAGCTCACATCATCATCCATGGGCAGAATTTCTGGCGTCCCGGCCGGAAAAGGATGTTTGTGCAGCAGGTTCTCGAGCCACACCGTTCCCGCCACCAACTCCCACCGTGGGTCGAGCTGCTGATACTTACCCGTGCCAAGAATTTCCCCATCCGGACCGACGCAGACCTCGATTGCCGCCGCCAGCGCTGGTGCTGCGATGGCCACCGCTGGTGCTGCAAGCGGTTGAGCTACCGCCTGGTTGATCGGCTGCTGAATCGCAGCAAGATGCCCGTCCCAATCGCCTGTCAAATAGCTCTTCATGCGCAGTGTCTGCTGGGTGTTATGTGCTGGTGGCTTCCCGGTCGCCACTAACTCGCTCAACTGCACATGTGCGTTGTCCAGCATCGGCTTCAAGGCCGCTTGCTTGTCGGCAGGAAGATTGTTCCAGGCAGCCTGCAGCCGCACGATCAGTGCGTCGCGTTGTGCCACCGTCAGAGATTCACCCTTGCTCGCGTCCAATGCATCATTCATGTTCCCTCACGCTCAAATCCTATAGCGAATAACCAGCGACGTCGCAACGGCGGAAGTATAGCACCCGTACAAATATGCCTATTCACAAACTCGGTCAACTCAGATTTCAAGGCTGCAAACGATAGGTTCTTCGTTGCAGATTTGTCGCATTCACCGCAACGGAGCCGCATACTTCCGCAGCGTCTTCAGCGGATAAAATGTCCCTCGCCAGATCACCCCACCCTGCCGCAATGTCGTCACCATCGATCGCAGTAGAGCGTATACAAAAAGGCTCGCCGCCACCGGTGAAAGCGCAGCCTGCCAGGCCGAAATCCCCGACGTTTTGCCGTACAGCCGATAGACGCCGGCAATCGCAACCAGCGTAATCAAAGCCGGCATACGCAACCCCGGCACCAGGAGTCCAAACACCGGCAGCACGCAGAACACCACCAACCATCCGCACGCCACCAATAAGAGCGACACATAGAACCGGAACGCCGAGAAGATATTCTTCGTCATCACGTTAACCAGCCCAAGCGCCCCGGGAGCCCAATGGACGCTCGCCAGTCCCCTTCCAAACGCGATACGCTGCGCAAAACCCATTCGCTTCACCCGTCGCCCCATCCCAATATCTTCGACGACCTCCATCCGCAGCGCCTCAAAGCCGCCAACCCCCTCGTAAGCACTCCGACGCATCATGTTGAAGGCACCAATCCCAATCGCATCCCGCTTAGCCTTCGGGTCCGGGATCTTCCATGGCCGCGCCGCCCACATCCCAAACGTCTGGAAGAATCCCAACATCATTCCCTCATCCCACCCCTCGCGAATGGTCGTCGGCACAACCACTAGATGGTCCGCTCCACTCGCCATCGCGTAAGCCAGCGACCGCCGCACCGCATCCACCCGGAACAGCACATCCCCGTCCGTAAACAGCAGCCAGTCGGACGACGTCTCCTCCGCCGCCATCGCCATCGCATGCGTCTTCCCCAGCCAATCCGCCGGAAGCTCCGTCACATGCAGCACCCGCAGCCTCCCCGGGTGCTCCGCCGCCAGGCCATCCATCAAAGCCCCGGTAGCATCGGTCGAACGGTCATCCACCGCCACAACAGTCAGCTTTCCATAGTCCTGTGCCATCAAGGATCGCAGACACGCCGCAACCTTTGCCGCCTCATTTCGAGCAGGCACCACCACCACAATAGAAGGTTCTCCCCTCGGCACCTGATCAAACTGCGCCTCCAGCAGATCGGCGACCTTCGGCATCCCGACCGTAGCTTCCCCAAACTTGTAGGCCCAACTCAGCGCCACCACCCAACCGACAACCTCGACCCACACCGGAGCGATCACGACGCCGCAGCACCTTCATCCGTATGAAGCCGAGGAGCATACCGCGCTCCTATAAATAGCAGCACCGCCGCAATCACAAACGTGATCAGAGTCACCCCAAGCCCCATATTTAGATTGCTGTGGTCGCTCACCAGTCCAATGATTCGCGGCGAAGGAGCATCCCCCAGCACATGGATCAGGAATAACTGACCCGCCAGCGCTGTAGCCCGAATACCCGGCCCTACCGAGTTCACAGTAGCCGCGTTCAAAGGACCCGTCCCCAGAAAGATAAAGAACTGCGCCGCCGCCAGCATAGGCAAGATCAATGCCTTCGGCCCAAAGAAGCAAAGTAACGCCGGAGGCACGGCCAAAAGCGCACTCCACGCCGGAACCAGGTACAGCGCCCGATGGTTTGTACGCGACCACCGCTGCGCAATCCATCCACCTACAATCGTCCCCACCACGCCCGTCACCACCGTGATCGCACCCATCAGGAATCCAGCCGAAGCCGGCGACCGTCCATCCACTCGCTGCAGGAACGAAGGCATCCACCACGAGATCCCGCCCAGTGAGAACGTCACCGCCGCCAGCCCAAGCACCGCCGTCAGGTAAGCGGGATTCTTCACCAGCGAAAGAATCACACCCTTCTCCAGCTTCGGCTTCCCACCCTCACTCGCCCCGCGCTCCGGCTCCTTCATAAAAAACAGAATCAGCAGCGCCACGATCACTCCCGGCACCGCCGACACATAGAACGGCATCCGCCACCCATAATGTCCGCCCACGGAACCGCCGATCAGGTATCCCAGCGCCGCTCCCACCGGCAGCGCCACGTTGAAGATCGTCAGCACCCGGTTCCGCTGATCGTCTGGATAAAAATCCGCAAGGATCACCGGCCCGAAGATCCCGAAGCAAGCCTCACCCAGCCCCAGCGCCGCATGGCGAATCATCAGTGCGTCAAAGCTATGCACCGTAGCCGTAAAGAAGTTGATACCGCTACAAAATAGCGCCGCACCCACAATCAGCGGCTTCCGCCTGAAGTGATCCCCCAGCCATCCCGTAACCGGCGAGGCCAGCACATAGGCCAGCATGAACCAGAACGTCAGCGCCCCGATCCTCTCATCCGAAGCGGAAAACTCATGCTTCACCATCTCCTGCACACCCGGCAGAATATAGCGGTCGATATAGTTGACGAAGTTAAGCGCCGTCAGCAGGACCAGCGCCGTCGTCGCCCCCGCAACAGAGACAAAGGGTAGCTTCGATTGAGAGGTTTCAGCCATCTACGGGCAGCATAGCAGTCTTACCACCTCGCGTGTTGGGAGCTAGAAAGAGAAGCGCGCTCCGAACTCACCAGTGAAGGATCGCGGTATCACCGTGCTGCTGGGATTGATGAAACCAAGCGGTTGAAGGAAGGTGGCGTTTGAAACATTGCCATCGAAGTTGGGACCATAGTTGGCCCGGTTGGTAAGGTTGAATCCCTGAAAGAAGAGAGCTACGTTATAGCGATCCTTGATGGTAATGGTCTTGGTAAACCGCGCGTCCAGTTGAATAAACGGGGAGCCGTGATAAGAGTCGTAGGCAATTTCGCGGCAGCTTCCGATTGCGAGGCAGTTGCGGTAATAGGTGGCCAGCGTAGTAGCCTTCGTAGTATCGGCAGCGACCGCCGCATTGGCAGTGCTAAGGAAGGCGAGGTAAGCTGCAGGGCTTTCCTTAACGCCAGTTGCGATCACGGCGTGCGGAGCGCTGCTGCCACTGCCGACTGCCCAGAGATTAGCCGAAGATTCAGTGATGTTCAGCGCGCGGGCCGAGCCAATCGAGAAGATCGGTGAGATCTCGATACGGAATGGAAGCTTGACGGTTCCAGCCGCAGTCAGATGATGCCGCTCATCATTGGGTGCGACGCCGAAATCAGGCTGGCGAAACTCCCCGAGGAAAGGGTTGGTGGAAGCATTGCGGAAGGCGGCGGGATTCCCCTGGTAGGCCAGTGCCTTTGAATAGGTGTAGTTGAGAACGGTGCTGAAATGATGGTGCATCGCCTGCCGATAGCTGACGTTGAGACCATCGTAGTAAGAGCGACCAATAGACTTCTCGACACCGAAACGACCGAGGACGGGGACACCCGCAGCGCCAAAGGCTGCAGCAAACGGCCGAACGCCACCGTTGAAATACTCAGTAGGGTTGATGTTGACCGTCTTGTCTTCATGGATCCCGCGAGCCTGGACGTACTCGACTTCAACCACTCCGGATGGGGTTACGGCGTACTGGAGTCCCGCGTTGATCTGCTGCGTATAAGGATTGCGGTAGTTGGGATCCATGAGTCGCCCGGTCGATCCAGCGGCAAGGTTTGGGCCGGCTGGCGGGATGACCGGGAGCGGATCGACGCCGTAGCGATAATTGCTCAACAGAATGTTCGTGCCTGGGACAACGTTCGCAGAAGAACAGGTCTTATCCGTCGGTCCCGAGCAGGCAATGGAGTACGTGTTCGCAAAGACCTGTGCGTTGGCCTGTTGGATCATGAAGAGCGGAATGTTCTCGAAGGTCTGACCGAAGTAGAGACCATAGCCACCGCGAATAACAAATCGACCATTGCCGCTGATGTCATAGGAGAAGCCGATACGAGGGCTGATATCGAGTGTGTCGTTCTTCGGAAGGGCAGCATAGTTGCCGCCGAGAAAAGAGAGACTCGGCGTATAGCCAACCCCATACTGATTACTGGCACCCGCAAGCGGAACAGTAGGAACATTGACCTTGGAGGCAGCGACGACCTCCTGGTAGGTCCGGCTGTTAGCCTGCTTCGCCAGACCATAGGTATCAATATCGCGGTCATACCGGAGGCCGATGTTAAGGAGCAACCGAGCGCTCGCACGCCAGTCATCCTCAAGATAAACTCCCACCATCTTGGGCGACAGATTGAAGCTGGGGTCGCCGGAGGTACCAGTCGAGGCTTGTATGGCTCCCGGCGAAGCAAAGCCATTGGGATACAAGGTCGTGTTGGTGAGCAGCGTGGAAGCGCTGGCGAAGAAATCGAACTCAGGGGTCGGATTGTTCTCGAAGTAACCGCCCACCTGGGGCTCGTAGAGATAGTCGACCCCGGCGCGGATGGTGTGCTTGCCGATCGTGTATGAAAAGTCATCCCTGAACTGAAACTTGTGCTGGCTGGACTTCTGCGGAACATTCGGATTGGTGCCGAAGCTTACGCCATCAGGAAAGGTGAAGTAGGGCGTGCGGGTAGCCGAATCGATCAGGTTATTCCAGTACTGAAATCCCGTCGTGAAGTTGTTAATCATTCGCGGCGTCAGAATCGAGCTAAGTGTGAAGTTGGTAAGAATAAGGTCGTTGATCGTGAAATTGCCTTCGGTCGTGTCGACTTGGCCGGTGGACTGATCGTTGTTGCTCTTATTGTCCTGCGCGGAATAGCTGATATAGGCCTTCTCCTTGTCGGAGAAGAAGTGGTCAATCCGTCCGTTATAGCGCTTCTCGTCGTAAGGAGTGGCAATCGTATGAGCAGGAACGGCGCCGAGGGGCATAGCTAACGTAAGTTCCTGAAACGCCTGGTCGGTAACAGCAAGGCTCGAGCGTTCGCGAAGGCCCTCATAGGCAAAAAATCCAAAGTCCTTGTTCTTGCGGATGGGACCACCAAAAGCTCCGCCATACTGCTGGCGGCTGTAGTCTGGCTTGGGCTGATTGCCCTGCTCGCTGATAGCGTTGTTAGTCTGAATCGCCTGTGAGCGGAAGAAGCCATACAGAGCGCCGTGAAACGTATTCGTTCCAGACTTCGTAATAATGTTAAGAGCTGCACCTTCGCTGCGGCCATTTTCGGCCGAGAAGCGGTTCGTGCTGATCTTGAACTCCTGCACAGCCTCTAGCGGTAGCTGCATCACAGCTCCCCCAACCGTATTATCTTTGTTGTCGATACCGTTGACTGTAGTGTTGGTGTTCCGCCCGGATGAGCCGTTCACCGCGTACACGGCATAGCGATTCTTGGTGGGATCGTAGCTGTCGACCTGCTTGACGCCCGGGGCGAGAATCGCGAGATTCGCAATGTCGCGGCCATTCAGCGGCAGGTCATTGATCTGCTCATTAGTGATGTTTGAGGAGCTATCAGTCTTCTCGGTATCAAGAAGCTGGTTTCCTGTCGACACCTCAATGGACGTACTGACCGATCCGGCCTGCAAGGGGAGATTCACGGTCAGGCTCGCCCCAACGGCAAGTTGAAGATCGTTGGCCTGCGCGGTGCTAAATCCACTTGCCTCCGCCTTCACAACGTAGCTACCTGCGGGAAGGAGGTCGAGCCGATACTGGCCGGTATCATTACTGGTCGTCGTTCGACTGGAGTTGGTTCCCTTGTTGGTGGCGGTAACCGTTGCGTTGGGTACGGCAGCGCCGGTGGAGTCGGCAACAACCCCGATAATATTGCCAGTAGAGGTAGCCTGGGCGAAGAGCTGATTGGTTCCTGAGACTAAGAGGACGAACAGGGAGAAGATGCGAAGCAAGGTGCGCATAATTGGCCTCCACAGAAAATGCAAAATACACCATTCACTCGTCCAGACGGTGCGGTACCGGAAAGTGGACTCAGCTCCTACGACCGGGCATAACTTGGGTGATGGTGTTCAGGGAATTCTATGCTGTTTCTGATATTTTGCGAAGTAAAGCCGACAAACTTTCTCTCGATTACACTATGTCCTCACTCCCGGCCACGTGCCCCTCTGGGAGGTATCGACAACCTCACGCAAGTTGCGTTACCTGCCTTGACGGTTGCGACCGCGAGAATCGACCGACCTGGGATACCACTGCACCGTGAACAGATAACCGGATGGGCAAGACCGGTGCGGCTGGCGGTGATCAGGGCGGTATGATCCACCTGTGATGCCGATACTGTTTGATCACCAGCCGCCAGAAGTTTTAAGGACCGCAGCACTACATATACTCGACGTCAAAAGCATCAGAAGTATGGTCCTGGTGCTTTTGCTGCTGGCCGGCGCTGCTGCAGCGCAGACGGCCACCTTTACCGGCGATGTCCGCGGCTCCTCGCCACAGCCTATCGCCTCTGTACAGGAAAAATCCTCGCCTACCCCTCCGATTGATCTTCCACCTTCGAAGTGCGTCGAGGCTTATCTATCTTCGGATGCTGTGCATCGTGGAACCGACTATGGTGCAGCGATAACAGCCGCAACTCAGAGCTCGTCACTTACAACACCGACTGAGTTGAAGGTCTGCGTCCCCGGCGATCATCCCGTCTACACGAAAGCCGTATTGGACCGGCCGGTAAAACTTGTCATGAGCGGAGCTCGACTTATCCCGCAGCCGTCCATGTCCTCACCGGTTGAGACGCTGGCAGCAACGGCGCAATCAGGTACAGCGATCCTTAAAGTGCCTTCGACCAGTGCCCTCACTGTAGGTATGGCTTGCGGAGGCATCGGCATTCAGCCAGGGGCATACATCACGTCTACAACCGCCACAACAGTGACGCTATCGCTGCCGTCCAAACTCGAATTTTCTTCGTTGGCCGAACTTGAGGTCCCCAACCGGAAAGCCTGGACCGTGGCCATCAACATGGTCTTGAACGTAGAGGCAGTGGAGTGATTTGCAAGCTGGCATAGTCCGATATTTCCGAAAGCCTCGACCGGTAAGTATCATCGACACACTGTGAAAAATCCAAGCGGTCTTCTTCGCCTCTCCCGTACATTCTGCCTTGCTGCCTGCTTTGCAATGGCTGCCTCAGCCGGGGCGCAGGCGCATTCTTCCACCGAGTACCGGCTATCGTTTCCGGATGCGGTCCACCACGTTATGCTGGTCGATGCCACGTTCCATGATGTTCCAAAGCAGCCGTTCCGTGTGCAGATGAGCCGCTCTTCCCCGGGGCGATACGCAGCGTTTGAGTTTGCCGCGAACGTCTTCGAAGAACACTTCACGGATGGCGCCGGCAAGCCGCTTACAGTCACAAAGCCTGATCCGCGTTCGTGGACAGTCACATCGCATGACGGCACAGTGCATGTAACGTACAAATTATTTGGCGACAAGGTAGACGGCACCTTCGTAGCCGTAGACACGACCCATGCGCACATCAACTTCCCGGCGACTGTCATGTGGGCGCAAAGCTTCGACGATCGCCCGGTGCGCGTAACCTTCTCGCTGCCCGCGAACACCGACTGGAATATCGCAACGCAGCTCTACACCACCACGGACAAGCAGACCTTCACCGCTCCAAATCTGCAGTACCTCATGGACAGCCCGGCAGAGTTGAGCCACTTCGTCATGCGGACCTTCCAGGTGCCTTCGCTGGACCCCGGGGGAAAGGCACAGACCATTCGTGTCGTGGCGCACTCCCAGGCAAGCGACGCTGAGTTCGATACCTACTTTGCCGGGGTACAGAAGCTCGTGCGCGAAGAGCAGGCGGTGTTTGGCGAAATGCCCGACTACGAGCCCGGCTACTACACCTTCCTTGCTGACGCACTGCCATGGGATGGCCGCGACGGCATGGAGCATCGCAACAGCACGGTCATGACTGGTGGCAAGCTGAACCTGGGCACCGTGGCGCACGAATACTTCCACAACTGGAACGTAGAACGCATTCGCCCGGAGGGTTTGGAGCCTTTCAACTTCCGCGACGTCAACATGTCCGGCGAAATGTTTCTGGCAGAGGGATTCACGCAGTATTACGGCAACCTTGCCATGCTGCGCAGCGGCATCACTCCGGCAAATGATTTGAAGAGCTTTGCAGGAGATGTGACCTACGTTCTCAACACGCCCGGCAGCAGCTATCGCTCGGCGATGGACATGAGCCGCCTCGCTCCGCTGGTGGACGGCAGCAGCGACGACTTCCCCAAATACTGGAGCAATGACTTTGTCTCGTACTATTCATTCGGCGACGCCGTCGCTCTGGGGCTGGACCTCACGCTGCGTACCCGGTCCAACTCCCGCGTAACGCTGGATGACTTTATGCGCGCGATGTGGCGCAACTATGGCAAGCCAGGCGGGCCGTCGCCCGGCCTCGTCGGCAAACCCTACACCATCGTCGACGTGCAGACCCAGCTCGCCGCCGTCAGCGGAGACCCGGCCTTCGCCGCTGATTTTGTAAAGCGCTTCATAGCAGGAACAGAAAAGGTGGATTACGCTTCCCTTCTGCTGCAGGCGGGCTTTATCTTGCGTCGACAAACAGGGCCGCCGTCCCTGGGACGATTGCGCCTGACGAAGGCGAACAACGCCGTACGTGTCTCAGACTCTACGATCATTGGCTCTCCAGCCTATAACGCAGGAGTAGACCGTGATGATGAGATTATCTCCATTGCAGGCACCTCGCTGAGTGCGCCGGAAGACCTGCCAAAAGTATTTGCCGATCATAAAGCAGGAGACAGCGTAGAGATCGTCTTTCGCCGACGGGGCCAGGAGATCCGGGCGACAACAACGCTCGTCGACCCGGCAGACCTTGAGCTAGTACCGGTAGAAAGTACAAAGATCGTACTCTCGTCGGAACAAAAGCAGTTCCGAGACGCATGGCTCGGAAGCAAGGCAAAATAGAAATAGCTGCACACTTGAGAAACAATGATGCGTCCCTTTAGTCTCGGCACCGAAGAAGCTTAGTCTGAAGGGACTGCATCTTAGCGCAACAGGAAAGCATGGCGATGGGTTTAGATAGCGAAGGTTTCGAGGATCAAAATAAGAGCTGCTGTGCCCCGACGGTACGGCGTCCCGAAATCGAAACTACAGCTCCGCTTCCCTCTCCACTCAGGAAAGGTAATCCAGGTACCGCTGGCATGGTTCACCTGAGTGGCGGTTCGTTCCTCATGGGGACAGAGGAAACAACAGGCTTTCCTCAGGATGGTGAAGGGCCTGTTCGTGAAGTCACGCTGACGCCCTTTCTTATCGATTCGTATCCAACTACGAATGAAGAGTTCGCTCAATTTGTGGACGCCACAGGCTACAAGACCGAAGCAGAAAGCTTTGGATGGTCCTTTGTCTTCTGGTCCCACATCCCCGAGGCGCGCTTTGAGGAACTCGTCGAAGACACGGTCGCCGCCGCCCCATGGTGGTGCAAGGTCAACGGAGCCACATGGGTCGCCCCGGAAGGCCCAGGCTCATCCATATCGAAGCGCTTACGGCATCCTGTCGTGCATGTCTCCTGGAACGATGCGCAGGCATACTGCACCTGGGCGGGCAAGCGCCTGCTGACGGAAGCCGAGTGGGAGTACGCAGCCCGCGGCGGGCTCGTGCAGAAGCTCTACCCATGGGGCGATAAGCTTCGTCCCAACGGGGAACATCGCTGCAACATATGGCAGGGCGAGTTCCCGAAGCAGGACACAGCGGACGACGGCTTTGCCGGGAGCTGCCCCGTCGATGCCTTTCCATCAAACGGCTATGAGTTGTACTCCATGACAGGCAATACATGGGAGTGGTGTGCTGACTGGTTCAGCGCAGATTTCCACCGCAACGGTCTAAACAACGATCCGCAGGGACCATCGCGCGGCAGCGCACGCGTCATGAAGGGCGGCTCGTTTCTGTGCCACAAGTCCTACTGCAATCGCTACCGTGTCGCAGCTCGAACGTCACAGACACCTGACAGCTCCACCTCAAACATCGGCTTTCGCTGCGCGCTCTCGACCAATCTTTCGGGTTCTTAGTCCGGTCTAAAACTTACCGCACTCATGGATACAGCGTCGCAGGCTTGATCTCGGGCGATCCCTCTCCCGCGTACTTCAACAACTCCGAGAGCTCGCCACGTAACTGCTTCGCCGTCTCGAGATACTCTTTCCGGCCCGCAAGGTTTACCAGCTCATGCGGATCGTTTCGCTGATCGTAGAGCTGCCATTCCAGATAAGACGGACTTGCGGCCTGCCTTACCCCGGAGATGTCAGCGATGCAGTAGGTCCAGTCCTTGGTACGGATCGCCCGCGCCGTCATCGACTCGCTGATCTGGATCAACTCTTTGTTCGGCCAAGCCTCGCGTGCAGCCGGGTCCGTCAGCAGAGGCAAGACACTCCGGCCCTTCCATGACGGCGGCACAGGTACCCCGGCTGCTTCGAGCAACGTCGGCGCGATATTGATAATTCCGGTAAGCTCTGGAATCTCTTGCGCGCCTTCGAACCCTGGCCCGTCGATGATCAGTGGAACGCGCACAGAGCTATTATGCGTGGAGCGCTTGTACTCCTGATTTCGCGTCATGAAGTGGCAACCGTGATCGCTGATAAAGACAAAGATCGTGTTCTCAGCCTGTCCCGTTTCGTGCAACACCTTGCGGATGCGGCCGACGGACGCATCGATGCTCTCGCAAGCGCCGTAGTAGTCCGGCAACTGCTGATGCCAGTCTCCGGGCAACGCACGCAGGTCTGGCGGCACATGCGCATTGATAAACCGCGCCGCCGAACCCTTCGGTCCCACCATACGGTTCTCGTCATTCTGTTGATGCGGTTCCAGTTGAGAGACGAACAGGAAGAACGGCTTGTCATGCTTCTGTCGCAGGAACTGCTCCGTGCGATCCGTTAGAAAATCCACACGATACTGGTCTGCAAACTTGATCTCTTTTCCATCACCATCAAAGAGCGAACCATAGTACGGATGGGAAGTATGTTCGAGGGCATTCGCGCCCTCCCAAAGGTCAAGAAATCCACCTCGATACTCAGGCTTGACGTACCCGGGACCGCCACCATCTGCCGCGGCAGCAGGTGCCAGGTGCCACTTGCCGATCAGATTCGAGGTATAGCCCGCCTTGCGCAGTTCTCCTGCAAGCGTAGGAAGTGTCTCGTCCAGTGCAGGGCCATTGCGCCACACGCCGGTCTCTGTCGCATAGCGGCTGGTCATCAGTACTGATCGGGCAGGCGCGCATACCGGCTGATTTGTAACGGCGTGTGTAAAGTTCTTGCCACGCTTCGCCATAGCATCTATGTTCGGCGTCTTCGTCGAACTGTTCGCACCATTCGCGCCAACAAAATCCCACCGAAACTGGTCAGATAAAAAAAGAATAATGTTTGGTTTCTTTGCGGCAGGTCTCGTGCCCGTCGCGGTAGTCTCTGGCTGGGCAAGCGTCTCAGCACCAAGCGACACAGATGCCGCAGCAGCCGCTCCACTCTTAACAAGGAAATCTCTACGATTCATATTCTGATACTCCCGTTCCTAATTCCTAAATCACGATGCTGCTTAGAAGAAGAGCTTGAGGCTCGCCTGTAGCTCTCGCGGATCATTTGGATTATCGCGAGTTGCACTAATTGACGAAAAAGTGTTGGGCGAGGTGAAGTTCAAGCTGCCAGGCTGCGCAAAGTTCGGAGTATTCGTCAGGTTAAAGCTTTCTGCTCGAAACTCGAAGTAGCGCGTCTCCCCAAGGTCAAAACGGCGAAAGAGGGAGAAGTCCAGCCGACGCGAAGGAGGACCACTTACCTGAGCGGGAGCGCCGCCAAGGCTTCCCGTTGCGGGGTTTGCAAATGCGGCGGGGTTCAGGAAATGTGCAACCCGGTTCCCGTCGCTATAGAGCGGCTGCCCCGGAACCTTAAGCGCGTAGCAGCCCAGCCCGGCGGCGGTGGTCGTGGTGCAAGCCACCGAGAACGGCTGTCCATCCTGTGCAGAGAATATCCAATTGATAGCCCACCCACCGGCGAGTGCCGAAGCAATACCAGTACTGGCATAAGCGCGACCGCGACCAAAAGGCAGCTCATAGCTTCCGCTGGTATGCAGCACCCGGCGCGTGTCGATGTCACATGGTGCATAGTCGGCACCGATCCCATATCCTGCGACATAAGGAGCGCGATACCCACCGATGTCGTTATCCAGCAGGTCGCGCGCTGTTCCAAGGCACTTCGAGTAAGTAAAGTTTGCGATCAAGCTGAAGCCGTGAGTGAAGCGATGCTCCACGCCGCCCTGTAGCGAGTTATAGCTCGTAGATGCAGCGCGTGACACATAGTTACCGCCAACCGCAAAATCTTTAAAGAACGAGTTAGTCTTCACGTTTGCCGTCGGAGAAAGAATAGAGCTCACCGTGTTCGAACTAACCGAAGACATAATATGCTTCCCATCGCTGCCGACATAGCCAACAAACGCGAGGGTACTTGGAGAGACCTGGTACTGCACCTGGAGGTTGAAGGCCTGGCTATAGGTGGTCTTCGGATTGCGTGGCTCGCCAAAAAGCGCAATCGCGTTTAACCTCGCATCCGCAGCCGTGAGAGGTACGTTCAGAAGACCATTCGAAATAGGACCTACAGAGTTATCGGCAGTAACCGGAGCGACCGAACTGCCGGCGGTATAACTCGTCGTCACCTGAAATGGATAGTTCACCCACGGGCTGATACTAAGTCCGTGATTTTCATATCCCTGGTAGAACAGCCCATAACCACCGCGAATCACCAGCTTCGGTTCCGCTTGAAATGAGAAGCCTACACGTGGAGCAAAGTTTCCTCTCTGGGCATAACCAAGTACCTTGTCCGGCATCGGTGTAAAGACGATCCCATCCTGCGCAAGCAAAGATTGAAATGCACTTGGAACGTTGCTGACCTGCGATTGAGGGACGTAGAAGCGAGATGTATTATCGCTGGTATCCCCGGTCTGCGCAGGAACAAAATTTGCAAAACGTCCATCACTCTCAGTAGGAATACCAAGGAACTCCCATCGCACGCCATAGTTCAATGTCAGATTACTAGTCGCCTTCCAACTGTCCTGAGCATAAGCGCCAAGATACTGCCGAGCTAGTTTGAAGATAGGTGAAAAGCTTGACGCCGATACTGCATCCGACCCACCCAACCCCTGCAAACTCCCTCCGGATACCGGCAAAGGCGTCAGTAAAAACTGAGCACGATCGGTCGATGCGTCCGTACTTGCAACAATGGACGTGTAGGCCCCATCGTTTGTGAAACTACCACGCGATGTAGTCGGGGTCAGCGTAGGAAAAGCAATATGTTGATATTCCACCCCGGTCCGTATCTGATGACGGTCCCGATCGATAGTCAGGTTCTCCGTAAACTGAAGCACCTTGCTCGACTTATCGCTGGGCAGCGTTCCAGGTGTTCCCAAAGCACTAAGCTGCCCAAAGCTGAACTGCGGTAAGCCACCATTGCCAGCAATCTGCGGAATGCCGGGGATACCATACTGTGCCGGAATTCCAAAGGTATTCGCGTTAAGCTGCAGGCGTGTATCACGCACGCGGCTATACCCCACACGTGCTTCGTTCACCAGCCTCGGTGTGATGACATGGGTCTCGCTAAATGCAATGTTCTGAGACTGTGTGCGGCCGTTTCCTGGCCGCGATGCCGAGCCATCCGCGATACCTGGAAACGGACTTGGCACAACCTCTGTCGTATTCACAAAGCTATAGCGCACGAAAGCTGAGTCGCGCTGATTAAGCGTCTCATCGAAGCGTACGTCAAAGCTGTCGGTGGTCGTGCGATTCGCCGGGCTGCTTACATAGTTGTTCTGCAACGATGAACCGGTAGGCGTCGGGTAAAGATTCAGGAGCTCGATCGCATTGGCTCCGAGCCGGCCTGCTGGAATCTGATTCAACAACGCAACGTTAGCAGGCGTGTTGAAGTTGCTCACCCCGCCTAACTGGCCAGCGTAAAACGGATCACGCACATAGCTGCCGGCGCTGCCTCGCAATCCGGTGACCGTATCCACGCCGCTCGTCGTCAATGCGCGCGTAGTCGATGGATCGAAGATAGTACCTACGGGAAAGATCCGGCCAAGAGCGTCACTTCGCGTCCCCGATTGCAGCGTAATAAGATCCTGTAGATTCGTATAGCCGCTGTTTCGCTCTGCAAGCGTGGGAACGGTACTGGTGTACGTCTTACCTTGCGCTACGCGACTGCCCTGATAATCACCGAAGAAGAAAGTGCGATTGCGCCCGTCGTATAGCTTCGGGATGACAACCGGACCACCCAGTGTGCCGCCGAACTGACTCTGACGGAACGCCGGCTTCCTCTGAGTAGCGAGGACAAAATAGTCTTTCGCGTCGAGCGAGTCATTACGCAGATACTCCCAAATATTGCCATGCAATCTGTTGTCACCAGACTTCGTACTCACGTTCAATACCGCGCCCGCCGAATGGCCGAACTCCGCAGAATACGTGCTTGTCTGCACGGTAAACTCGCGCAGCGCATCTGGCGGTGGCAGCACAACGTACTGCCCCTGATTGACGAGATCCGCGATAGCGGCATTATCATCCATGCCGTCGAGCAGGTAATTGTTCTGCGTGCGACGAGCGCCGTTTGCACTGAACGAGCCGCTCGCCTGGAGGTTGCGACTATCATTCTGTGCGAACGTTACACCGGGCGAAAGCTGTGCCAAAAATGTGGCATTACGACCGTTCAGCGGCAGCGCATTGATCGTGCGCTCCTCGACAAGCTGCTGCACCGACGACGAGCGTGTCTCAAGCAACGGAGTATCCGATGAGACTTGCACCACCTCATCCGCCGATCCCACTTCGAGGTGTGGCTTCACCTCAAGCCGCGACTGTATCGTCACTTCAAGGTGATCCGTTACGCTTTGCTTAAAGCCGCTGTGCGTCACAGTCAGCACATACGTACCAAGCTTAAGCGGGCTGAAATTGAAGCTGCCATCATTGCCGGAACGCAGCCGGGTAGTTACGCCAGTCAACTCCTCATGCAGCTGCAGATCCGCATCCGGAATAGCGGCCCCCGTCCCATCCATCACTGTGCCACCAAGTGAACCCGTGTCAACCTGTGCAAGCAAGGGGTAAAACGAAGGCTGCAGAAGAGTAAGCGCAAGAGCTAGAAAAAAAAGCCACGTCGAAACTGCACCACCGCGATCATGTTCTGAAGTGTAGGACTGAGCCTGCATCGAAGAGTCCTCGTGCAGCAACGAGCAATCATCAACGCAACTGCGCCAAAATGACTGGTTCACCGCATCGTAGTAGAGATTAGAAGGAAGTAACGCCACATTGTGGCAAGGCTGCTATCAGACAAGCGGAGAGCTTATCGACAACAACAGCGCAGGAAGCGGTCTTTGGATGAAGAACGGTCGGGCACCGAGTAAGATCGCATCCCCGAATGATACCTCAGGTGATCTCCCAAGCCAAGAGCGCACTTCGGATCCCCCATCGCAAGCCAAAGGAATACGGAACGCGGCAGCCACTCTTCTGCACGGGCCTCACGAAGGGTCGATCCGACTAAAACTCATCGTCACTACGATCTACGGTGTCCTCAATCGAACAGGCATGGTAAGTCCCATAGCGTAGAAGGGCGTGTTTTCAGTCCAGCTTTGCGCTGCCTTGTTATCCGTCAGTGTCTTCATATAATTTCCCAAAGTGGTCACTACTCTAATCATCAGTTGGTTCACTCCCGGTATCACCGCCGCTGTGATGTCATAGCTTTGGTTCCCATACCATTGCGTGCCCATCGGATGATCATTAACTTCCACTTGCGAGACACTATGAAGAAGGTGCCCGAGGTCCAGCACAAGGCTGCGATCGGAACTCTCGACACGAAAAGAGGTCCTGTAGACTACAGTGCCGGCAAACGACTTCAGGTCATCTCGCTGAAGAAAGTCCGGCAGCTCCTGATAGACCTTCGTAATGTTTCTGCCGTTTACATGTTCGAACGTAATAGTCCACGGACCACTTACAACCCGCTCCACGTTGGAGACGAGCGAACTCGAAGACAGGCGTTGTAATGGGATGGCCGAACCAGTAGCATCAATTACCGACGAGGAAGGTTCAAAAACGAGCAGTTTGGATTCCGAAGGACCTAAGGTGATATTAAGAATGTTATGAGATTGCGCTGTCGCATAAAGCTCACGCGTGCCGGACTCCGCATTCCACAACCAGGCCGTTTTTCCCTTAAGAGCAAACGTAGCCTCGAACGTATGAACCTCCGCCGGCCCGTAGTTGCTGAAAAAGAAGATATCTCGGTTTCCACTTCGGTAGTACAACTGGCTCACAAAGTCCTTAGGCTTGTCGATAAGCACAGCGGGTGCAAGAGCATACTGCTTTTGAATTTCCCGATACCAGCCAACCATGTCTTCTTCGCGGACTGAGACCAAAGGAGTGTGCGTTGGATAACGATATCGCAACTGTTCAACATCACTACGAATGCCAAGACTGGCCGCATCGTTATGTAGAAGCCCCGGAGCACGATTCGGAGTCTTATCAAGAAATACAAGTGTTCCCCCCGACTGAACGAAATCCTTCAGGACCTTCAGGGTCTTAGGATCAATTGATTCAACATCCACCAGCAAAATCGCCTTGTACGATCGTTCTCCGAATGCAAGCCTTCCCTGCTTTACATTGGAACGCTGAATAACGTCTTCATTCAGGTAGTCGCATCCACTTCCATTTTGGTGAACAACCTCCCAGAGTTTGTAGAGGTAGTGTGGCTCGACCGTCTTTGGAAAAGGGTCACGTTGATACCCATATTGCGAAGCGATGTCGGCCATAGGTGGAAGGATCGCGATTTCCGCTTGCATCACAGCATTTTGGAAGAGTGCCGACAGACGCGCTTTATAGTTCGCCCAAAGCTTGAAATAAGGCCACCACGTATTTCGCTCACTGAAGTACGTACCATAGCGGACCCAACCTGGAAATGCAGCGTTTGGCGGACTGTAGTTGAAGCCATGCAACACAGACTGTGTTACTCCCGACAGCATGCTCTGATCCCCTGCAACCTTGATCCGTTCCAGGGAAGCATGAAATGGATCGTCGGTGTTAGTCATTTCCTCGCAGCTAATTAATTGTTTTCCCGCAAGGTGTGCCGCAGAGGACACAAATTTATTAATCATGGTGTAGCTACGACCCCGCCGATAGTCGCCACTTCCAAACTCCTCAATCTTCTCGGAACGGATCCACGTCTCACACTCTGGAATATCCAGCATCATCCCGGCCGTGATCGGATCGCAATCCATACCATAAGCCTGCATCCTGGACTTCACCCCATGTCTCGTGCACCAACTGACAAACGTACCAACAAATCTTTCCTGAAAAAGTTCGTGCTTGGTAGTTTCAAAGTCATAGCGGACAAGAGCAGTCTTCGCCTTGAATTTAGGGGAGAACGATGCGCCATATTGTTCGGAGACTGCATTGCCCATCTCGCCGACCTTGAACAGCACAAACGGCAGCCATGGCGAAAGATCATATCCTCTCCGCCGACGAAACTCGGGAAACATATCGTCACACCAGTTCGCCCCTTCCAACTCGATGCTGTCCGTAAAGAAGGCCCTGAAGTGTTCACCCAGCGGACCGATCTTCGCGGTAAGCCGCGTCGAAAGTCTGTCAAGATATCGTTCCACTGCCTTACCGCTATAGTGGTTCAACACTGGTCCCGTCGCACCAGGTGCTCCATTGATGACACCCATGAAGCCGGTGACCTTCACAAGAAAGTAGAGGACGTGTTCCCCGGCTGGAAGATCAAGTTCGATGAACTCCTTGTGAAGTTGATCGTCCACGGCAACACCTGCAGTCACTGCGCCCACCTGCGAAGGTACAAGGCGCAGGCCGAACAATTCCTTTTGACTATCCTTGTACGACGACACCAGGTTGTGGCTTACACTCTCCAGCAGTTCTGCACGCGCAAGCCGAACCCGCCCCGGCCCAGTTAGGTTCTTGGTGCCAAGCGCAACCATCTGCGTCTGATCCTCGCGCGATAGAAACTCGCCACCATAAGGCCAGCCAGAGCCGACGATCATGTCGCAGGTCATGCCGCGCTCCCTGGTGCCGCGCAGCGCTACCTCCAGAACCTTGACCCATTCGTCGCTCATCCACGTCAGCGCCGTCGTCTTCATCGGATCAGCTTCAGCAGGAAACCGGATCGGGTTGATCTCAACGCCACCGATACCCGCCGCTTGCATCACATCAAGCTCTCGCAGCACCTCCTCGCCAGTAACCCGGTCACCATTCCACCACCAGCGAACCATAGGTCGATATCGATTAGCTGGCTTTTCAAAGAGTCCAAAAAGCTCATCCGAATCTATAGAGCCATCGGCTAACTTCTCATAGCCAACATCTGGCAGTTCTGCAGAGCCTGTTCGAACATCTTCCAGGCGAACGAACGGCGATCCACCCACCGTCAGCGACATCAACTTCACAAATTCTCTTCGAATCATATAGCTACTATCTCTCTGTGCCCTGCGACGCCGAAGATCGACGTTCTATGTGGCGACCGATTACAAGCGCATCAACACTCCTGTGCGAATGGTGATCCTCCGCCCGCCTGCCGCTGGCACATCCACGCTCGATGTAAGCGGCAGTGACGCGCTTCAGGCTATCTGGGCCAAGTCGAGAAGTAGTTCCTTTCTACCAAGTCCCAACACCTGCACTCCGCTCGTAGTTTGCGCCAGCTTTCCATTCACCACCCCAATAGAGTAGTCGAAGCCGCGAAAACGATAACGCAGCCGGTCAACAGAAATCTCCCGAAACGCACTGTGCTCGTCAACCCAATCAAAGATCAGGCCAAGTCGCAGGCCCGCGTTTCTACCCATCACACTGAAGCTCACAGTCCTCTCACGGAACAAAATCGCCAGTGTCCCTCCTCCACGAAGTGGCACGTTCGCCTGAAGTGTCGACCCAGCCTCCGTCACCGTCGGCAGCCCCTCCATCAACAGCGGCGTAACCGATTGATCCAAACCAACCAACACAAACCGACCCATAGCCCGCAGACCCGCGCGACCCGCGCGCACGTTGTCATCGCTCCAGTGATACCCGTCGAGCACAGCAAGCATGCGCTGCTCGATCCCATGCTGCCGTACAGGTTCCGTCAGGTAGGGCTCAGCAAAGTGATCATCGTAGACGTGCAAATCGCGCAGGTAAAATTCATCGCCACGAAAATGAAGATTCGCTCGATAGTACTTACTCTGATACCAGGCAGTTCGCTCAGCAGGGTGGTCTCTGCCGAAAGGATCCTTCAGCATCACCTGCGCCTGCGTCGGTGTCGAATGGAACAGACGCTTGAAGCGTCGCCCGCTCTCCCCCATCGTCTCGATGGTCACGCCTCCGCGGCTTCGAAATTGTGCAAGCTTCTCCATCTGCATGTCGAAAGCCTTCGCCATAACAGGCCAGCCAAAACTATTCTCCTGGCCCAGTTGCGCGTAGCCAACGGACTGCGTCGGACTCTCCGCAATCATCTCCAGAAAGCGATCTACAAAGATCTCCGACTGACCCGATGGCCACGCCGGCTCCATCGTATCCGGATAGCGCAGCAGGTCATCGTAGTAGTAGACCGGGTCTTGACCTAACATCCGAAACACCGGCGTGTTGATCTGCTTCTCCTTCGAGAGCGCCGGGCTCAACCCATTCGCGCGAGTCGGATAGTACGCCGCAATCGGCGCACCCCACGTCGTAAACCCGTCCGTAGCCGACTGGTCGCGGCAATTCCCAAACGCATCGACACCATACTGGTCAGAAAAGTGTGCCAGCGTGATCGCATCCAGATTCCACGAGGCAATCGACTTCGCATCACGGCCAAAGGTTCGCCTGAAGGTCGTCATAGCCGTATCTACCAGCTTGCGTCGCTCGTCTGGGGTATAGCCAATGGCATAGGCCACCGGCACATGGTAATCCCACTCCCACTGTGGATTCCCGCGCCACGCAATCCCTGCGTCATCGCAGATTTTGCGATTCATCTCGAACCAGATCCCGACCTCATGATCCACCGGCATCTCCTTCTTCAAGAACGCGACAAAGGGCCCCTCCACCATCGCGTCGTACTGCAGAAGCCACGTGGCGGGCAGACTGTGAGCCTTGATCGAAGCCATCTGCTCGCGTACCGGCAGGAACAGGTCCATGGGCTCACGCGGTTCCTCTGCACGAATGAAATTCACGATATTAATCGCGCGCATCGAAGCACCCGCCCCACGCGCTTGTCCAAAAAGAGAGCCGGGCACTCCAGCAACCACCATGGTCTTCAGCGCTGTCGCTACAAGATCTCTTCGTGTAACCGTCTTCCGAGCAATGCCATCGAACATCTTCACCATGGCTTCCATCTTCGCAGGTCCAGGCCTGAGGTCCACCGTAGTTCCCAATAGCGCACCATCATCCCTGAGTCCCTGGCTGTAGAATCGCAGACGCCCCTATATCTGCAAGTAGGCGCGGAGGATCGTTGCCAAACTACATTGACTCGCCGGACTATCTGAACCCAGGTCGCCCCAATCGTGGGCGCCGTCTGCTGGTCGTAGCCGTTATCCTCTTCGCCCTTTGGATCGTCATCCGCATCGCACTCGCCGGCTGGGTCGATCTTCTCTGGTTCGAGTCGCTGGGCTACGGCGCAGCCTTCTGGAAGACCTTCGTCATCGAGTCCTCCGTCTTCCTGTTCTCCTCGATCATCACCTTCCTCATTCTGTATGGCGCCTTCTTCATCATCCGCCGCTCTCACCAGGCAGATCTCCCCACCGCCCACGCGATCATCATCGGCGGCCAGAGCGTCAACCTCTCCGTTGCTCCTGCCCTGCGCATCATCTCGCTCGTCGTCTCCATCGCCATCGCCCTGCTCACCGGCCTGACGATGATGGCCCAATGGCCCACGCTCGCTCTCTTCTGGTACGCTCCACACGCAGCAGGCGCAGTCACCGACCCCGTCTTCTCCCGCCCGCTCAACTTCTTCCTCTTCACCCTTCCAGCGTGGAGACTCGTCAACACCTGGCTGCTCACCCTGGCCATCGCTACCTGCGCCGTTGCGCTGCTCTTCCTGCTCATCACCAGCGGCTCCCGATCCCTCGGTGCGAAACGCCTCAGCCTGGCACCCTCGCCATGGCGCGGCCTCTCCCTTACGGGTGCTTTCTTTCTCCTTGTACTCGCCATGATCGTCTTCGTGGAGCGCTTCGAACTCCTTCTCGATCACCACACCCTCTTCGACGGAGTCGACTACACCGGCGCCCACATCATGACCGGCGGCCTTCTCGTCGTCGCCATCGCCCTCATCCTTGGGGCAATCATCGCTGCCGTCAACGCCGCACGAAGCTCCCGCGCCTCATGGATCGTAGCCGCCCCTCTTCCCGCCGTCCTCTCCTATGCTGTCCTCACCATCGTCAGTTGGTACGTTGCCAGCTTCATCGTCAAGCCCAATCAGCTTGTCCGCGAAGAGCCGTACATCGCCCACAACATCCAGATGACCCGTCAGGCCTACGGTCTTGATAAATTCTCACAGAGTGAGTTCCCTGCTGAAGCCACCATCCAGGCCGCCGACGCAAGCCACAATCAGCCCACGCTCCGGAACATCCGCCTCTGGGATTGGCGCGCCTTGCAGGACACTCTCCGGCAGGTTCAGGAGATCCGCACCTACTACGACTTTCCCGACATCGACATCGACCGCTACATGCTGGATGGAAACCTTCGTCAGGTCATGCTTGCCGTCCGCGAACTCAACGTCACGAAGCTGCCCGTAAGCAGCCGTAACTGGATCAACGAAAAGCTGATCTACACCCACGGCTACGGCATCACCATGAATCCCGTCAACGGCTTCACGCCCGAAGGTCTACCCAATCTCCTCCTCAGCAACATGCCCGTGCAGAGCACAGTGCCCGGCCTCAAGGTAACGCGACCCGAACTCTACTTCGGCGAACTCACCGACACTGACGTCTATGTCAAGACCCGCCAGCAGGAGTTTGATTACCCCCAGGGGCAGGCAAACAATGTCACCTCCTATCAGGGCACCGGTGGCATCGCCATCGGCAGCTTCCTGCGCCGCATCATCCTTGCCTTCGACCGCGGCGATCTCGGCACCCTTCCCTTCTCCGACGACGTCACCCCCGATAGCCGCCTCCTCATGCACCGGAACATTCGCGACCGCGTCGCCCGCCTCGCGCCCTTTCTCACCTTCGATCAGGATCCCTACATGGTCGTTGGAGACGACGGCCGTCTCTCATGGATCATCGACGCCTTCACCACCTCCGACACCTATCCCTACTCCACCCACTACGCGCTCGGCGATACCTCCGTCAACTACATGCGCAACAGCGTCAAGGTCGTCGTCGACGCCTACAACGGCTCCACGACCTTCTACGTCTTTGACACGACCGATCCCGTCATAGCCGCCTACCGCCGTATCTACCCCACCCTCTTCACCGATGCCTCGCATCTGCCCGAAGACCTCCGCCGCCATGTCCGTTACCCCGAAGCCCTCTTCAAGCTCCAGTCAGAGGTCTACGGCCTCTACCATATGACCCGTCCAGAGGTCTTCTTCAATCGCGAGGATCTCTGGACCGTCGCCACGGAAACCACCAGCGACGCCAACGGCCAGCAGTCCGTCCAGCCCATGCAACCCAACTATGTCCTCATGAAGCTGCCCGGCGGCACAGCCGAGGAGTTCGTTCAGATCCTTCCGTTTACCCCGGCCAACCGCAACAATCTCATAGGCTGGATCGCGGGCCGCTCCGACGGCGCAGCCTACGGAACCACAGCCGTCTATAACTTTCCAAAGACGCGCCTCATCGACGGGCCGCAACAGGTAGAAGCACGCATCGACCAAAACGCCCAGCTCTCCGGCCAGCTTACCTTGTGGAACCAGCAGGGCTCCCATGTTCTACGCGGCAACCTGTTGGTCATCCCCACCGGTCGCGCACTGCTCTACGCCGAGCCCATCTATCTCCAGGCCCAGCAAAGTCCCATGCCCGAACTCCGGCTCGTTGTCCTTGCCCTTCAGGATAAGCTCGCCTACGGCACCACCTTTCAGGCCGCCCTCTCTTCTCTCTTCGGTGGCGATGTCTCGTCGCTAACGGCAACCGAGCCACAGCAAAAGCCGCAGGCCTCGGCAGGCACCTCCGCCACTACCCCGCAGCAGACAGACCAGCCCACGTCGAACTTCAACGCTCTCGTCGCCGAAGCAACCAGAAACTTTGACGACTACCAGCGCCTCACCGCCGCTGGCAAGCTGGCCGAAGCCGGTCAAAAGCTCGAGGCCCTCAAGTCCGACCTGGTCAAACTCAACGCCACATCACACTGATCACACGCGGCCACTCAGAGGTATTAGGAAGAGCCCACCAACACACCGGCCCACTGCGAAACAGCCTCGGCACTCACGCCTTCGCCATCCAGCACCGCAAGCTGCACCGCAAAGTTCCCCACCGTCGAACTCTCCGTCGAACCACGCAATACCTCGAGCCCTGTAGCCTCTGCCGTCAGCCGATTGAGAAACTCATTCCGGCTCCCGCCGCCCACCACAAACAGCCGCCTCAACGCCTTACCGCTATGCAGCGCCACTCGCCCCAGCACCTCCGCATAGCGAGCCGCAAGGCTGTGGAAGATCAGGCTCGCAAACGCCGGTGCATCCCCCTCATCAAGCGCCGTCAACCCAAGCCGAACCCGCTGCGCATTGATCCGCCCTGGCATGCCACCAGCCAGCAGCAACGCAGGCTCATCTACATCCAGCAGCCCCACAGGAGCAGGCATCCGTTCCGCCGCAGCCACTAAATCCTCAATCGACCAAACCTTGCCCGCACTCGCCCACTGCTCCATACACTGCCGAATCAGCCACATCCCATTGATGTTCTTGTGGAAGCAGATCTGCCCCCCGACAGCACCCAGATTCGTAAAATTATCCGCCTGCACCGCCGCACCATTCAGCGGCTCCTTCACCAGCGTACCCACCAGCGACCACGTCCCCGAGCTAAGGTAAGCCCAGTCATCACCCGTAGCCGGAATCCCCGCAATCGCCGAAGCCGTATCGTGGCACGCCGGGGCAATCAGCACCACATCCCGCAACGCAGCATGCTCCGCCAGCGGACCCCTTAGCTGTCCAACGATAGTTCCCGGCGGCACAATCCGCGGAGCATGCGCGACATCAAGCCCGGCCGCCGCCAGAATCTCCCCACACCACTCCTTCGTACGCAGATCCACCATCTGCGTATGCGTAGCATTCGTGTACTCCGCCACCCTCGCTCCGCCCCATCGAGCAAGAACATACTCCGGCAGATTCATCCACGCCCCAGCCGCGACACCGTCCGCATGAAGTTGATACAGGGTATTGATCCGCAGCAGCTGCACACCCGTAAGCTCCCGCAGCCGCTCCGTGCCAATGCCTTCATGCACTGCGACCTCCGCCGCCAGCGTGCGTTCATCGCGATAGCAAAACGGATCACCGACGGCCACACCATCCGCATCCACCCGCACATAATCGACCGCCCACCCATCCACCGCGATCGAGCGAACACCCTCCACAGCGATCGCCGCACACCGCCGCAGCCCCTCATCAAGCCCCGCCTCGATCATCGCAAGGTCCCACCGCAGCCCGCCCTCGCTCTCCCGTGGAGCGTTCGCAAACCGATGCACCACCGAGATCACCGGCGTACCATCCACCCATCGCAGCAGCGAAACCCGGCAGCTCTCCGCCCCCAGGTCCACCGCGATCAGAGCACGAGCGTCCGCAGGCATCATCGCAGATACGCCTCGGTCAGCCCTCCATCCACAGGGATCAAGTGGCCCGTCGTGCATCGAGCCAGCGGACCCGCGAGGAACATAATCGCCTGCGCACAATCCTTAGGATCGATCGGCTGATGCGTCAACGTCCGCGTCGCATAGAACTGCGCCAGCACATCCCGCAACTCATCATCCGTAAAGCCTTCCTCAAACGGCAGCTTGTACTTCTTCAGCGAAGCGATCACCCGATCCCGCGGGAACATCGTCGACCCCTTCACCACCGTAGCCGGGCTGATTCCATTCACCCGCACCTTCGGAGCCATCGACACCGCAAGCTCACGCACCAGGTGGCTCAGCGCCGCCTTACTTACGTCGTACGCCTCGCTCCCGCGCTTCGCCACCACCGCATTCGCCGAACTCGTCAGCACCACACTGGCATCCAGCCCCTGCGCCGTGAAGATCCCAGAAGCCTCATCCGTCAGCAGGTAGTTCGCCGTCACGTTGACCTCAAGCGTCAGCGCCCACTGCGCATCCGTGATCACCCCATCCGGAGACGAAGGAAACAGCGCCGCCGTATTGATCAAAATATCGATCCCACCGAACGCCTTTATCGTAGCTTCAAGCGCAGCCTTGATCGTCTTCCGGTCACGAATGTCGATGCTCGTCCAGCTCACCAGCTCCTTACCGAAGACCTTCGCCACCTCCGCCGCTACGGCCTCCGCGCCCTTCACGTCACGATCCGCGATCACCACATGCGCCCCACGCTCCGCAGCCATCAGCGCCACCTCGCGCCCAATGCCACTGCCCCCGCCGACGATCAGCGCCACCCTCCGGCTCAGCTCCTTCTCCGCAGGCTGCCGGCGAATCTTCGCCTCCTCCAGCTTCCAGTACTCAATCCGAAACGCCTCGCTCGCCGGCAGCGCCACATAGTTCGCATGCGTCTTGAACTCACCCGCCGCTGCAGCCGGTCCAGCCTGCGGAATATCCAGGCACGTCACCCCCGCACCAAGCGATCCCGCGCCCTGCATCACACCAATCGCATTGATGTAAAACTCACCAACGATGCGAGCCTCCGTCTTGTTCTTCCCAAAGCTGAACATCCCCACACCCGGCACCAGCACCACCGTCGGGCTAGCATCGCGCATCGCCGGAGAGTCCGTCACCGCATGGCTCTTGTAGTACTCCGCGTACTCAGCCCGATACGTCTCGAGCCCCATCTCAATCAACTCCGTCAACTCACCCGCATCACCCGCCGGATTCCAATCGATAAACATAGGCCGAATCTTCGTCCGAATAAAGTGGTCCGGACAGCTCGTCCCCAGGTGCGCCAACTCCTTCGCATGCCCCGAGTTCACAAACTCCATTACCTGCGGCACATCCGTAAAGCTCCCGATCCACCGCTGCTTCCGCGACACCACGCCACGCAGATGCGGCATCACCGCCAGCGCAATCGCCGCCCGGTCCTCCCTGCTTTGAACCGTCGCGCCGCCAAAATGCACATGGCCCGCAACCCCACCATGCCGCTCGATAAACTGCCCCAACTGATCGATGATCGTGATCGTATTCAGGTAGCTCTCGCGCTGCGTATCGCCCCACGTAAACAGCCCATGCCCACCCAGCACCACGCCATCGCACCCCGGCGTCTCCTCCACAATCTTGCGAAGCATCATGCCCAGCTCGAACCCCGGACGCTGCCACGGCAGCCACGCCAGCTTATGCCCAAACTCCGTATTAAACTCCTCCATCTTGATCTTCCCGTTCGCCGAGGCCGCCAGCGCGATCCCCCAGTCCGGGTGCAGATGGTCCACATGCGCAAACGGCAAAAACCCATGCAGCGGTGTATCGATCGACGCCGCCGTAGGATTATTCGCAAACGTCACCAGCGGATACATCTCCACCATCGCATCTTCCAGATCCACGCCCTGGTAAGCCTTCTCGAGCGACAGCAGCTTATCCATATACAGCGTCGCGAACCCCGCCCGCTTGATGCTCCCCAGGTCGCCGCCGCTCCCCTTTACCCACAACACCTTCCTCGTCTGCCCGTCCACAGGATCGACCTGGTCCAGTTTCGAGCTTGTATTCCCACCACCAAAGTTCGTGATCCGCAGATCCGAGCCCAGCAGGTTCGACCGATACCGCAACAACTCCGGCTCATCCAGCTTCGACGCCACCGCATCATCCCACCGGTCTTCCAGAAACTTCAGCTTTGACTCCGCCATCACAATCCTCTTTCCTGTCATCAAGCCCTACTATCATTCCACGCTCAACATCAATACAGCAACTATTTCCAATGGGAACTATTTGCCTCAGCAGTTGCTACCGCTCCGCCATCGCAAGCGTCTCCCGCGTCACCAGCCGATGCTCCACATAATTGTACGGAGGCACCGTCTGCCCATGCAGCAGCGCCATCCCCAAGCTGATCAACCGCGGCCCATACGTACTCGCCTCATGCGAGACCGATCCAATCAGCGCTGACCGCTCCTTGCGAATCTCCGTTACAGCCTCTTCCAGCGCGTCCTGCCCAACAATCGCCACATGCCGGACGCGCTTCTGTTCCTTCACCGCATCCAGCGCCCCGAGCGCACTCGTATCCGTCGCCGCCGCAATCAGGATGCGCTTGCTCTCGGGATGCCGCACCAGGAAATCCGCGACCAGCTTCCGGCTGCGCTCCCGCATCCCGCGCCCGTCCAGTCGCACGAAACACTCCGGCGGCAGGTTCGCAATCACGCCGCGCACCGCATCGAACGCTCCTGTGATGCGGCTCTGCACCAACTGCCCCGCCTCCGGCAGATCAAGCCCCAGGACCCAATCCACCTTACGATCCCACGTCCGCACCGCATGCGAGGCCAGCACGTCACCCGCCACAATCCCCACCCGATAGTTGTCCACGCCAAAGTACGTTGCATGCGGATGCGGAATATCAATCGCGATCAGCGGAATCTTCGCGCCCGCGATCTTGTCTCCAATCACAGGAGCGACCTCATGCTCCACCTGGAACTCGATCACCAGGTCCACGCGATTGCTCACAAACTCCTCGGCGTTCTTCACCGCAGTCGCCGCGTCATAGCAGTTATCGAGCACAAACAGATCGACGCCGCCCGTCACCGCCGCGCTCCGCAAGCTCTCCGTCACCGCCACAGAGAACGGCATATCCGCGCTCTGCCCGCCAAACCCGAACCGCAGCTTCTTCGGCCGCGTCACATACCGATACAGCCCATCCCCCGCCTGCGAAAGGTATCCCCGATGAACGTAGGTCTTCAGCACACGGTACACCGTGGTCTTCGAAATCTTTGTCCGCTGGTGGATCACCTCCAGCGTCATCGGCCCATTCTCAGCCTGCAGCAACTCCAAAATGTCCAGCGCCTTCGATAGCACCGGGATCAGGTAAAGCCGTTTCGTCGTCTTCCGCACAACACGCCCCTGGCTCAACTTCCTGCATCAATCTCCCACACCATCACAACATCTGTCATCCTGAGCGAAGTCGAAGGACCTGCGGTTGCCCTCGCCTGTTAGCTGCCATCCCAAAGAGAACCCGCGCCGTACCTGCCCTTCCGCCCTATCCATCTCAATCCGCACTCATCCAAGAAGATCCGCGGTACCCTCCGTCGTAGATCGGTGTTAAGCCTTCCCTCAGCCAGCCACAGAATCAAGCATAACTAGAAACACTCCCGGCGTTCTTAGCCCCACGCTCCCTCGCCACCTGCTCCACATACCCACTCTCATACAGCATCGCCAACGGATCCACGGGTAGCCCTCGCGCAGCCCGCCACTCCCGCACAATCGGTCGAACATCCATCCAGAAGGCTCCGCGAAAGCACTCCTCCGCCTCGACCAGCCGACAACTCTGCTGCAGCTCCGTCAACCGCGCCCGATCCACCAGCGCAGCCTTCGCATACAGCTCCTGTGCCGCGACGACCGTCTGCACCATCGCCTCCATCTTGCCCTTCAGGTTATGGCTCTGGTCGATCATGAAGGCCACACCGGCACGCTCTTCATCACTCGCGCTCAAAATCTCATGGAAGATCCGAAACACCTGGTACGGATCGATCGAGCCAAGCGTCAGGTCATCATCCGCATACTTCCGGTCGTTGAAGTGGAACCCGCCCAGCGATCCCGTATGCAGCAGCCACGCCACAATCTGCTCGATGTTTGTCCCGAGCGCATGGTGCCCCGTGTCTACAAGCACCTTCGCCTGCGGCCCGGCACGCCGCGCAAGCTCCAGCGCCATGCCCCAGTCCGCCACATCCGTGTGGTAAAAAGCAGGCTCGAACGGCTTGTACTCCACCAGCATCCGCTGCTCCGGACCAAGCGCCGCATGCGTCTTCCCCAGCACCTCGCTCATCCACTCGATGCGATGGCGAACGCTCTGCGTTCCCGGATAGTTCGACCCATCCGCAATCCACAGCGACACATCCTTCGATCCCAGCGCCCGCCCAACCGCGACCGAACACAGCAGGTGAGCCAGCGCCTTCTCCCTGATCTCCGCACTGGGATTCGCAATCGACCCGTACTTATACTCCTGCTCTTGGAAGAGGTTCGGATTGATCGAACCACTCGTCACACAATACTTCTTCTCCAACGCCTCGATCGCCGGAACATCTGCCAGGCCATTCGGCAGGTCCCACAACACATGCAGCGCCACCGTAGGACTCGCACCCGTCAGCGCATTCACCTCAGCCGCATCGGCAAACTTCTCCTCGATGTTCGTAGCCGCTCCAGCCTGCACAAACTTTCCAAACCGCGTCCCCGTATTGGCGAATCCCCACGAAGGAACCTCGATGCGAAACTCATCCAACGCCTTCCAAACCCGCTCCACATCCTGCGCTTCCGCCACGGTCCAGCCTCCAGATTCAACCTTGCAGAAATATACTCCCTATTGAAATACATCCGAAAGTGCATTGCACTCGCCCCTCTTTCTGTCATTCCCGAAAGAAACTTGCGTCTGCACTGCCTTTATCCGTGTTCCTCCGTGAAAACCGTGGTAGCCTCGTCGCAGATCGGTATCATCCGCATTGATCGGTGTTAAGCCTCCTCTCCCCCAGCCACAAGAACCACATCCAGAAACCGCGGACCATGCACGCCCTTGATCCGCGTCATCTCGATATCCGCCGTAGCCGAAGGTCCAGAAACAAACGTAGTCGCCAGCGCCGCCGTTCCCTCTAGCCGCGCCATCGCCTCTGGAACCGTCTCCACCACATCGGCCGCCCGCACCACGCACAGGTGATAGTCCGGCACCAGCGTTGCCGCTCGCCGACCCTGCCCCGCCGTGTTCTGCAGCACCACCGTACCCGTCTCCGCAATCGCCACCTTAGCCATCGTCAACACACCATCGAAGCCGTCAAGCTCCGCATTCGAAAACCCGGCATCGACCACAAACTCAAACCCCTGCGGCAGGATTGCGTCAGGCAGCCCAACAGGCACAACCATCCGCAGCACGCCCCGCGCCGTCAGCATCCCCGCAACGGTAGCCCGCACAGCTTCAGGTTGAACCAGCGAAACCTGCGCGTCATAGTCCAGCAGCCGATCCATCAGCAGCTCCAGCACCGCACCATGCTCCCGTGTAGCCGCCTGCGTAAACCTTCGCGGAATCGCCGCCCAGGCAGCACCCGCCGCAGCCTCACTCGAAGCTCCACCCTTCGCCGCCCGAATCTTCTTCAACACCACAGCCCGGCTATCCATTACGCTTCTCCCACCACTCCCGAAACGTCTCCTTCGGCATCGCCTGCAGATCCCGCACCTGCGTCCATCCGCCCAGCAGCCCCGGCAGCCAGCCAATCCATCCTTCGCCCAAACCATCCTTGCGCACCAGCGGCATCTCAGCCACTCGCCCCAGCCGCTGCGCCGCTCGAAACCGCCGCTCACTCCGGAAGATCATTCCCATCGCGCGCATCGCCAGCGCCTCAGGATTCATCGGCCCGTTCTGCTCCACCACCTTGTTCCGCAGATGGATCAGCACCTCCGGAATATTGATCTTCACCGGACAGACCTCATAGCAGGCCCCACACAAACTCGACGCATACGGCAGACTCTGCGCGTGCTCCATCTGCATCAACTGCGGCGTCAGGATCGCCCCGATCGGCCCCGCATACACGCTCCCATACGCATGCCCGCCCGTCTGCCGATACACCGGGCAGGCATTCTGGCACGCCCCACACCGAATGCAATTCAGCGTCGCGCGACCCTCCGTATCCCCAAGAATCTCAGACCGCCCATTATCCAGCAGCACCACGTGAAAGGCCTTTGGCCCGTCTCTCGCGTCCACACCCGTCCAGATCGAGTTGTACGGATTCATCCGCTCGCCCGTAGCACTCCGCGGCAGCAGTTGCAGCAGCACCTCGAGATCCTGAAAGCGCGGCACCACCTTGTCGATCCCGGCCACCGTAATCAGCGTCTCCGGCAGTGTCAGGCACATCCGCCCATTCCCCTCGCTCTCGACGACGCACACGCCGCCCGTCTCCGCGATCAGGAAGTTCGCTCCACTCACCCCTGTCTTCACCCGCAGAAACTTCTCCCGCAGAAACATTCGCGCCGCATCCGCAAGGTCCTGCGGCGTCTCGCCCAGGTCAGGCAGGTTCATCTCCCGCTGAAAGATCGCCCGAATCTGCTGCCGATTCTTATGCAACGCCGGCACCACGATATGCGATGGCTGATCCTGTCCCAACTGAATAATCAGCTCCGCCAGATCGGTCTCAAACGGATGAATCCCCGCAGCCTCAAGCGCCGCGTTCAACCCGATCTCCTCCGTCGTCATGGACTTGATCTTGATGACCTCGTCCGCACCCGCAGCCTTCGCCAGCCCGACAATAATCTGCCGAGCCTCCGCCGCATCCTGCGCCCAATGCACCACGCCGCCAGCCTTCGTGCAGTTGCGCTCGAACTCCTCGAGATACACATCAAGGTGTTCCATCGTGTGCTGTCGAATCTGCTTGCCCGTCTCGCGAAGCTCCTGCCAGTCCGGCATCTCGCCTACAACGCGCGCCCGCTTCGCCTGGATCACGTCCGTCGCATGACGCACGTTCTTCTGCAGCTGCGTATCCCCCATAGCCGCCCGCGCCGCCATCGGAAACGCAACCGCCGTCCTCGGATCTAAAGCCACTCCACTCATCCCAAGCTCCCGTCACCTCTATCGCCACTTCAGTCTACGGGCAAGGACCCGTACTCCGGCTTAGCGTCCCATCATCCGCGATGCACAGCGTATGTCCCGTACCCGGAACCTTCAGCTTCACCGGTCCCAGTACCTCCATGCTGTCGAAGATCATATGCATCCCAACCGCCTTCGAGGAGTTATCCGTAAAGTGCAGCGTGTGGGCAAACGGATCGAACTGCATCACGGCCTCGCCGCCATCGCTATCCGCCCGAATCCAGTTGTACGCATCATGGGATCCCTGGCTGCACGGCATCCACCCGTAGCAGTTCACCGAGATCACCGCGCCCGCGTCGAAGATTCCTGACCGCCCCCGAGGCACCGGCATCGCCAGCCCAAACCGATACGCTCCGAAGAGCGCAAACCCCGCCGGTGGCGTCATGCTTCCCTCACCGTGCAGGCCTGGGGTAAAGCCATTCGCCTTGTTCCCCCAGTACTTCGCTGCATCGGTATAGTTCGACACCATCAGGAGCGAATTCGCGTTCACGTTCGTAAAGGTCAGATCGAAGCCATTGCCGACGATGCCGCTCTTCCCCATCGGCGTCGCAGAAGCGACCGTGTTGCCGACATAATTCTGCCACCATCGTCCGAACTCCACCTGGTCGCCCGGCGCAAAATCCGGCGTCGTGCCGCCCGCCTCCATGTGGCCGTCCGTCGACGCGTTGATCCCCTTCGCCTCATAGTCCGCACTGTTGACAAACAAGGGATCACGATTCGACCGCGCCCACAGCATCGGGTACAGCACCGCAGGGTTCGGATAGCTCGCCTGCACCGTGGCCGTCAGTGTGGCACATCCGCTGCCGGGCGAGTCCGTCACAGGCTGGTAATTGACCTGCGAATTGCTGGCCTTGATCGGAACCATATGCGCCGTCGGCATCACCGCGCATCGCCCGCTGAAAGTAATCGCCGGTGGCGGTAGATAGTCCTGTCCCGTCGTCTCCGCGCTCGCTGCAAGGTAGTCGCCGTAGCTCGCGATCTTCCAACTGGCAAGCCGTCCAGCGCTGTCGAGAATCGGTGTAAACGCCGCCGCCTGCCGAGGCTTGTTCGCCATCAACGCCGCTGTCTTCAACTCCAGAGCAAATGCAGAATTCACCCACACCATCATCACGTTACCCGGCAGTGAAGCCACCACGGGATACGCTAACCGCAGCGTCGAATCATTCGTATTGCTCACCCCCGGCATCGTGTGCGGCAGCATGTCATCCACTGGAAAGCTCAGGCCATGGGCCACCGCGCCACCGGTCGTCATCAACTCGCCCTTGGCATGAGGCTTCTCAAAACACGCATGAATCGACTGCGCCCCAACCGACAGCACAGACGGCATCTCGAAGTTGTCGCCCGCCGACGAGATCGTAAACACCTGCCCCGCCTTGAAGATCGACGGATCGCCCACCGGCACATCCGCGCACACCGGGCCCTTGGCGAAGCGATCAATCCCCACACCACCGCCATCGCCCAGTTCCGCTCCGAGCACTGTCATCCGCGAAAGCCCCCACGGCACCGCCTTATCGAGGGTCACGCACATGTAGAACTGCGGATTCGGCGTCCCCACCGGGCAGTGCGCGATCAGCGTAGCGTTACCCGCCGCATACGCCTTCGCAGGAATAATCAACGGGCCATTCTCCATCGACGCATTCAGGTCGTGCGCCGCCGTGGCGAGCGGAAGCCCCTTTCCGTCGAGCATCGGCGTCAGGATCGCTTGCCCCATCGCATCCACCGTAATCGAACGGATGCTGATGCCCCAGTTATTGCCGCGGAACTGCGCAAACATACGAAACAGCTTCGTGCCCTCGTCCGTCGGACGACTCGAGCCCGTACCGGAGATCGTCGACTCGAGCCCGATACAATCCCCATGTCCATAGCAACTCGCATCGATGGATTCGGTCCCGCCACCCTGCACATCGGTGTTCGCGTTCAGTCCCACACCAAACGCGCTGGCATTGATGTTGTGTCCGACGATCTTGGTCGGCAGGCCAAGGTCGCTTCCCAGAAAGTTAGCGCCGCCGTGCTGGTAGAGCAAATACACATTGCCACCGTTCAGCATGTCGCTATACGTCTGGCGATGCGTCACGATATGTCCAAAGTTCCACGGAGCGAGCGCAGGAAACGAGTTCTTCTCTGGCGGTGTAGCCGGGTTTACATAGTCCTTGGCGACCATGTAGCTCCCCGGAACCGGCGCCGGTGCCGTGCCCTGACCCTGCGCCACACCGATCCACCCTGCGCCACACAAGGCAAGCAGGGAAACAAGTCGAAGCACCCGCACCCTAACCCTCCACCCCGGCCAGAATCTCCGCCAGATGTACTGTCCGCACCCCGGTCCTCTGCCGATGCAGCGCCCCTTCAATATGCATCAGGCAGGAGTTGTCGCACGCCGTACAAGCCTCCGCCTTCGTATTCAGGACAGCCGTAATCTTCTCCGCCAGCATCGCACTCGATACCTCCGCGTTCTTCACCGCGAAGGTCCCGCCAAACCCACAGCACTGCTCCAGCCCCGCCAGCGGCACCAGGTCGATCCCCCGCACCGCCTTCAGCAGCCGCAGCGGACCATCGCCCAATCCAAGATTCCGCAGCCCATGGCAGCTCGCGTGGTACGTCACCCGATGCGGATAGTAGGCCCCCACATCCTCAAGCCCCAGCCGCTTCGTCAGGAACTCCGAAAACTCAAACACCTTCGGCAGCAGCTCCGCCACGTCGGCCTCAAGTTGAGCATCGTCCAACTCCAAAGCCATCTTCGGATAGTGGTCCCGCATCATCGCCACACAGCTCGACGAAGGAACCACCACTGCCTCAGCGCCCTTGAACTGGGCCACAAACCGCGACAATAACGGCAGCGCCTCCGCCTGGTAGCCCGTATTCCAGTGCATCTGGCCACAGCACGTCTGGCCCGCCGGAAACTCTACCGTATGCCCCAACCGCTCCAGCACACGGACTACCGCCTGCCCCGTCGCCGGAAACAGCGTGTCGTTATAACAAGTAATAAACAGCGAGACGCGCAGATCAGCCTCCTGAAACCCTACCAATACCTTAGCCCAATCGAAGCAGGTCGCCACAGCAGCCAAACCCGCACTACACTCAGGAGAGCGTCACCACGCACCGGCAAGAGGGTCTACTTGGGAACCAATCCATTCATCGGCGTCATCTTTCACTGGATCGGTGGCTTTGCCTCCGCCACCAACTTCATCCCGTTTCGCGGCATCAAGCGCTGGTCGTGGGAGATCTACTGGCTCATCCAGGGCTTCGCAGCGTGGATCATCGCGCCGATCGTCCTCGCCTCCATCTTCGTTCCCCACCTCTTCACCATCCTCCACGCCGCCCCGCACAACGCCCTCGTCTACGCCTTCGTCTGGGGAATCCTCTGGGGCATGGGCGGCCTTACCTTCGGCCTCGCCATCCGCTACCTCGGCATCGCCCTCGGCTACGCCATCGCGCTCGGCCTCTGCACCGCCTTCGGAACCCTGCTCCCACCGCTGTTTCATGGGCAACTCGGCGCCATCGCCCACGAGACCTCCGGCCAGATCATCCTTGCCGGTGTAGCCGTCTGCATCCTCGCCGTCGCCGTCAACGGAGCCGCAGGCGTCTCGAAGGAACGCGAGATCACCACCGAAGAAAAACTCGAAGCCGGGGAGGCAGACTTCTCCTTCGCCAAGGGCCTCGCCGTCGCCATCTTCGCCGGCATCATGAGCTCCTGCTTCGCCTTCGGCCTAGACGCCGGAGCCCCCATCGCCCGCATCGCCAAGGCACAACTTGCCGCCAGCCATCGCCTCGACCTCTGGCAGAACCTGCCCGTCCTCGTCGTCGTTCTCTGGGGAGGCTTCCTCACCAACTTCGTCTGGTCTGCAATCCTCATCCTCAAGAACCGCTCCATCGGCCAGTTCACCGGAGCCTCCGGGACCAACCCCATGCGCTCCGCCGCCACCCGCGGTGACACCCTCATCGACTGGGACCCGCGCAACATCGCCGCCTTCGAGCGCCTCACCCCGCGCACCCTCACCCTCAACTACATCCTCGCCATCCTCGCCGGAGTCATCTGGTACTTCCAGTTCTTCTTCTACTCCATGGGCCAGACGAAGATGGGCAAGTACGACTTCTCCAGCTGGGCGCTCCACATGGCCAGCATCATCATCTTCGCCACCCTCTGGGGCCTCGTCCTCCGCGAGTGGAAGGGCACCAGCACTCGCACCAAACTCCTCGTAGCCACCGGCCTCTTCCTCCTCATCGCCTCCACCGTCATCATCGGCTACGGCAACTACGTCAAAGCCATGCAGTAGCGGCGGGTCATCCTGAGCGAAGCCGAAGGACCTGCGGTTGCACTTGAACTTTCCCCACGAGTTGTCATTCCAAATTAAACGCGGCTAGGCGAGCGACGAGAAGCCCGATCTAACCAGGCCTCCGCCGCCAGCCTAAGCCGCATCTCGCGCACAACGCTCAGCTTTCTTACTTCGCCTGCGCCAGCTCCGCAAGAACCCCGGCAACCTTATCGAGTATCTGGTTCCAGCCCTCGAATTGACCGCTGTTTTTCGCGCTTTCCATAGGTTCATTGCCGATGAAGGTGAGCTTCGTCTGGCCGTTTCCCAGATCCTCAAAAAGAGTCACATCGTGCGCGCCCTCGATGGCCTCATGCTCTATCCCATAGTGTTCGGGCTCAACCTTGTTTCCCTTCGAGTCCGAAAAGTACATGGAGGAAACGATCTTTTCGTGCAGAACAATCTCGTGATACTCACCGCCATTCCAGAACTCCTGCCCATCCGGCGATCGCATGCAACAGAGAAACTTTCCTCCTACGCGAAAATCCATCTCGCAATAAGGCGCCGTAAAACCCTTCGGCCCCCACCACTGCATCACGTACTTCGGGTCGGTCCACGCCTTCCAAACCAGTTCGCGTGGAGCATCAAAAACTCTCGTTATAACCATCTGCTCTATCTCGTTACCCGTGTTTTTTAGCATCACTTTCCTCCATTTTTTTCATTTGATTCACAACCACATCCAGCTTGTCGAAACTCTCTTCCCAGAATTGGCGATAGCTGATCGCCCAGTCGCTGACTGTCTTGATCGCCTCTGGCCTGAGCGTGCACACACTCTCGCGTCCACGTTTCGCCTTCATCACGATCCGAGCCCTCACCAGGCAGGCAATATGTTTCGAAATCATCTGCTGTGAGAGTACGAACGATTCCGTCAGTCCATGCACAGAGGCAGGCCCGCGTGAGAGTCGCTCGATCATCGCGCGACGAGTCGGATCAGACAAAGCCGCAAATGTTGTACCTAACCTATCCACAACCATATGGTAGTGAATTATCGGGCAATGTCAACCATGAATTTTGCTGTTCTTGATTGCTAGTCACGTTTCAGCAACTTAAACACGTAGTTGACGAAAACGCCGTTTTGCAGGAGCGAAGCAGTTGCCGCTACGCTCTGGCGTTGATCGTGAGGTGCGAGTACGTCTTCGTAGTGGGATCGTAGAAAGCCTGCCAGTAGCAAGTCGCCCCATCCGCCACGATCATTAGCCGCTTGCGCCAATAGGCCGGTGGTTTCTCATCGCAAAACGCATTGACGTACAAGATGTTTTTTCCGGCGCGATGTGCCGGGACATATTGCCTGAAGTACCGCTCTGGATGCTCGATATGGATCGCGTAACTCCAACCTTCAGCCTTCAGCAAAGCGATCTGCGTTATGCCCGCCTCAGCGTTAGCAAGGTCTGCCTTGGTCGGACTCCAAGCTGTTTGAACCGCAAAGATGCTGTTGGCGGCACTGCTTGGGAGTAAGGCATAGCGAGTTTCTTGCTGGGCCTGTGCACCAGCTACGGATACGAAGAGAATCAAGAGGTTTCGGATGCGCATATCGATTGGAACGAGCTTACACGGCTGACTTCCGCAAAGTCGGTGTTTTCGGCAAGTTCAATTTGTTGTCTCCGCAAACGCCGTTTTCAGCGAAATAGCGTTTACCTGTCACTGTTCCACACGATGTTCAAGCTGCAGCTGATAGCTTCTCTTTATGATGTCGCTCGGCTCAGTGATACGCGGTGTACTTCCTTTTGCATTGCTGCTATTCAACGCGGGCAGCACTCCAGTAGGCGCATTTCAAGCAGCACATACCGGCGGGTCTGAGCGCGAGCAAATCCTTGTGAAGGTAAGAAACGGCAAGACGGGCCTTCCGATCTGGCTTGCGTCGCCTTATGTTTATGTTGGGAAGGTGGATATTCAGCATAGGGCGGAAAATCAAAGGAAGACAGCCTTCTGGAATGATGCTCATGTTGATGTATCCGGAGCTAATCCGCGTCGTGTAACTGTCGTTGTTGACTTCGTTCATCGGGATTGCCGGTACGCTGCTAGCGACGGATCAATGGAAGCAGCTGCCGACTTCGACCTAGATGTAATCCTGTCAACGGGAGTGGTGGCGCCCAACCTATGCAGTTCGAAGAGACAAGCCCCAGAACCCGGGGTGCTTACAATCTACGTAATCCCGTCAACATTCGAGGAACTGTGGAACCGTTGACACTGGCCGGAGATCGTCGCTCCCGAAAAGTCGGTGTTATCGGAAAATTGGGTACCGGCCTTTGAAAAAGGCCATCCTATCTGCCGTACAATGAACCACTTACAGCCATTTCATCAAAAAACATCCACAAACAGGCTTGTCAAGCCCCGGCGAGGCTCGAAATACGAAATCGCCAGTAAAGACGCGGAGAATATAGCAAAAGAAAGTTGGCCGGTTAGTTAGGGTCAACTTGGTATTCTAATAATAGGGAGTAAAAAGCTTCGGCACTTCGCCGGAGCTTTCCTCGTTAAGCAGCACGCAAAGCAGCATACAACGCCACCTAAACCCAGCGGATGCAAGATTTTGACGTGTTTTCGAGCGTCACGATCGAGCATCCCGTCTTCATTTAAGGAGCCTCCCATGACGCCTCTCTGCCAGCACCTGATGCCTACCGGCAAGACCTGCCAGTCCCCTGCTCTCTCCGGCCAGCCGCTCTGCTTCCACCACGACCGCGAGGCGGCGCAGACGAACTTTGTCCTCAGCCTGCCGCCCTTCACCAGTCGCTCGTCGATCCTGCTGGCGCTGAGCCAGGTTGCCGTAGCCATGGGACTGAACCAGCTCGACACGAAGCGCGCCAACCTCCTGCTGCGCAGCATGAGCCTCGCCACGCGGCTCATCGCAGCCTGCGAGAAAGAGGCGAAGGAAGCCAAAGCCTCTGCCCTTCTGGTTGTCATTCCCGAAGGGAACCTGCCTTTGCCGGTTCCCGCCCTCCCCGCACCCGTAGAGGAGAGACCAGCGCCCAGCGCTGAAGTTTCGATCCTGACGCCTGCGCACCGAAGCCTCACACCGCAGTACCACCCGAACGACCGTCTCCCGCGCTCCACACGCGAGAGGATGGACGCGATCCGGAGGGCCAGCCGCTAAAGCCTGACGACATCCCTTACTTCAAAAGCTTCGCCACACTACAAGGGGAGAGCTGCGCCCGAATCCAGAGGGCATCTACGCAAATCGGGAGGGCATCCGAAGCGAAATGGCCACCGCTCAAACTCGCCGCAGCTTCCTGAAGATTGCCTCCGCCACCCTCGCCACCGGCGCGCTCCCTGGTCAGGGAAACCCAGCCCGGCAGAAGCCCAACGCGCAGGATGCGGTCCAGCTTCCGCCGCTCCACAACGTCCCGACCGAAGGCCCCGAGAAGTCACCCAGCCCTACGGAGCCGTACTCGCAGCGTGTCGGCTACGCCATCGTCGGCCTCGGCGATCTCGCCCTCAAGGAGATCCTGCCAGCCTTTGGCGCCAGCAAGTATTCCAAAGCAGTCGCCCTCGTCAGCGGCGACAAGGTCAAAGCTACCAGGATCGCCGCGCAGTACGGCATCAAGGAGGCTTCCATCTACAGCTACGAAAGCTACGATGAACTCGCGAAGAATCCCGAGGTCCAGGTCATCTACATCGTGCTGCCGAACAGCATGCACGCCGACTTTGTGGTGCGCGGCGCGAAGGCAGGCAAACACATCCTCTGCGAGAAGCCGATGTCGACCAATGTACGCGACTGCGAGCGCATGATCTCTGCCTGTAACCAGGCGAACGTCAAGCTGATGATCGCCTACCGGCAGCAGTACGAGCCGATGAACCGCGCCATTGTGAAGATGGTGAAGGAGGGTAAGCTCGGCGCGCTGAAGAGCTTCGTAGCCACCAACGCCCAGAACCAGGGTGACCCCGGCCAGTGGCGTCAGAAGCTCGCGCTCGCTGGCGGCGGCTGCCTCCCCGACGTTGGCGTCTACTGCCTCAACGCCGCACGCTTCATCTCAGGCGAAGAGCCGACCGAGGTCTGGGGCACCACCTATCAGCCAAAGGACGATCCCCGCTTCACCGAGGTCGAAGAGACCTGCTCCTTCACCCTCAAGTTTCCAAGCGGCCTCATCGCCTCATGCAGTACCGGCTACGGCGCGCACCGCTCTCAGTTCCTGCGCATGGAAGGCGAAAAGGCATGGGCCGAACTGAACCCGGCCTTTGGCTACAGCGGCCTGAAGCTCCGTACCGCAAAGCTCGAAGACGCGCAGAACGTCACCATCGAGCCCATGATCGAATCCGTCGACCAGTTCGCGCAGGAGATGGATCACATGAGCGTCTGCGTCCAGCAAAACCTTCAGCCCCACACCCCCGGCGAAGAAGGTCTGCAGGACCAGCGCATCACCGACGCCATCTACAAGTCAGCCAAAACCGGCAACTCCGTCAAGCTGTCTCCACCTGCAAAACCGACGCGAGGCCCCGATCCGATGGAGTCCTAAGTGGTCAGTCCATCAGCTTCCGCGTCAGATACGTGTACTGCGTAGCCCACGTCGCTGCCTGCTCCTTCAGGTTCGCACCGGCACCATGTCCGCCTTCCACGATCTCGTCATAGAAGAATGGCTTGTGGAACTCCTCCAGCCGCGCCGCAAACTTCCGCGCGTGGACGGGGCCGACGCGATCGTCCTTGGTCGTCGTAAAGATGAGCGGTTCAGGGTAGTTCACGTTGGGCTGTAGCTGGTTATACGGCGAGATCGACGCGAGGAACTTTCGCTCTTCGGGGATGGTCACCGTCCCATACTCGCCGACCCACGAGGCTCCCGCAGCAATCTGCTCGAAGCGGAGCATATCGAGCAGCGGCACCTGGATCACAACGGCATTCCACATCTCGGGGTGCTGCGTAAACTCGACGCCCATCAGCAGCCCACCGTTCGAGCCGCCGACGATGCCCATGCGGCGCGGCGTCGTGATCTTGCGCGTCACCAGATCCTGCGCGACCGACGCGAAGTCGTCGTAGATGCGTTGGCGATGCGTCTTCAATCCAGCCTCGTGCCAGGCCGGGCCAAACTCGCCGCCGCCACGAATGTTCGCCAGCACATACACGCCACCGCGAGCCAGCCATAGGTTGCCAATGATGCCGGAGTACTGCGGCGTCTCCGAAACCTGGAATCCGCCATACGCACCCATCAGCGTCGGGTTCGATCCGTCGAGCTTGAGATCCTTCTTGTGGACGAGGAAGTAGGGCACCTTCGTCCCATCCTTTGAGGTCGCCTCGAACTGCTCGACGGTCACGTTCGACGCATCGAACTGCGGCGGCAGCGTCTTGATCTGCGTTAGCGAAGCGTTCGCGCCGTCGCCAAGCACCAGCGACGAAGGCGTAAGGAATCCCGACAGCCGCAGGAAGAACTTGTCATCCGAAGTGTCTGCCGTTCCGATATCGACACTCACATTATCGGGAACCGCCAGCTTCGTCCGCGTCCATCCCGCACCATCGACGGAGTAGACGTATGCTCGCCCCTGCACATGCTCAAGCGTCGTCAGGATGAGCCGACCCTTCGTCGTCGTCACCTCCTGCGCGAACTCCTGCGCTGTTGGTTGGAAGATCACGACAGGCTTCAGGTGGAGCGGGTCCTTCTTCACCGCAGCCAACTCCATCGACAACACAGAGCCCTGCGCGAAGGTGGTGCTTCCGCCCTCCGGCTTCCAATTCTCGTTCAGCGTGACGATCAGCCGTCCACTCAGCACGTCGTTGATCTCGACCTTACCCGGCAGGCCAAGCCGCTTCACACCGTCGGGCGTCCACAGTGAGATCTCGTTCTCGAAGAAGTTGATGCCGCGCCGCATCAGGATCAGCGAATCGCCCTGCGCGTCATGGAGCGACTCGGCCCCGGCGCTCACGTCGGCCTCGGTACCGCGATAGACCTCTTTCGCCTGGTCGATCGGCTGACCACGCCTCCAGAGCTTGACGACGAAGGGATAGCCCGACTTCGTCATCGAGCCTGCACCCCAGTCGCGCGCTACCAGCAGCGTGTCCTTGTCGACCCACGTGACACTCTGCTTGGACTTCGGCAGCACAAAACCACCCTGCACAAAGCCGCCGGTCGCTCCGGCTTTGAGATCGAACTCACGCAATGTGTCCGCGTCCTCACCACCGGCTGAAAGCCCTGCCATGCAAAGCCCTGCGCCGGGATAGAGGCAGTTCAAGCCGCGCTGCACCCACTTTTCATTGTCGATCTTGGCGAGAGCATCGTAGTCAATCACCGTCTGCCAGTGCGGCTGCGCAGCCTTGTAGTCTTCAAGCGTCGTCCGCCGCAGAATACCGCGTACATGCTGCGCATCCTGCCAGGTGTTGTAGATCATGCCCTCACGGAACGCGGGCATGGCAAGGCGATCGGGCGATTCGAGCACCTTGAGCGCGGTCGCTTCCAGCCCGGCATAGCGTGGGTCCGCCTCCAGAACCTTTGCCGAGCGGTCGTTCTCAGCCTTCACCCAGGCCGTCGACTTTTCGCCGGAGACGTCTTCGAGCCACTGGTATTTGTCAGGCTGCTCGACCATCGACTGAGCAAAGCCTGAGGCAAGTGGCGAGGCGAGGATGGAAAAGATCAGGAGGCTTCGAACGGAAAGGCAAGGCATACACATAGAGGGGCAAAGCTCCCGGAGACAGACAGGTAGGTTGAAGGCTTGGCGCAAGCTTACGGCATAGCCACCAAGCCTGTACAGCACAGGCTATCGCCGGGTTGCAGCCTGCCGCAGGGTCTCCGCCGCGCTTTCGGGCGTAATATCCCGCTGAGGCGAACCGAGCAGTTCGTAGCCGACCATGAACTTTCGAATGCTGGCAGATCGGAGGAGCGGTGGGTAGAAATGCGCGTGGAACTGCCACTCCGGATGATCCTGCCCGTCGAACGGCTGTGGATGAAGGCCCATCGAATAAGGGAACGAGGTCTGGAAGACCTGGTCGTAGGTGGAGGTGACGTCGCGCAGGATTGCGGCGAAGTCGGTGCGCTCCGCGTCCGTGAAAGAGGCAACGTCCACGAGGTGTCGCTTCGGTAAAACCATCACCTCAAACGGCCAGACAGCCCAGAACGGGACCACGGCAAGGAAGCTGTCATTCTGCGCAACGATGCGCTCGCCCGCGGCAAGTTCCATCTCGGCATAGGCCACGAGGAGGTTGGTTCCGTGTTGCGCGAGGTAGGCCTTCTGCCCGGCGAGTTCGGCGGCGATCTCGTTGGGGATCGAACGGCTGGCCCAGATCTGGCCGTGCGGATGCGGGTTGCTTGCGCCCATCATCGCGCCACGATTCTCGAAGACCTGGACGTAGTGGATGTCGTCGCGTGCACCGAGTTCTGCGTACTGCGTCGCCCATACATCGACGACGGCGCGGATCTCCGCCACGGACATCTTCGCCAGCGTAAGGTCGTGGCGCGGCGAGAAGCAGATGACCCGGCAGACGCCGCTCTCACCCTCGGCGATCAGGAGTCCTTTGCCGTTGGCATCGTCATGGAACTGCGGCGCGTCGAGCTTAAGCGCGGCGTAATCGTTCTCGAAGACGTAGGTGCTGGTGTACACGTCCGTGCGCGCGCCACCCGCCCGCATGTTGCCGGGACAGAGATAGCAGGTCGGATCGTACTGCAGACCGGCGGGTGCGGCTGCATCTTCGGTCTGTCCCTGCCACGGGCGCTGCGTACGATTCGGGGAGACGAGGACCCACTCCTGCTTGAGCGGGTTGTAGCGGCGATGGGGATTCTGCTGGGCTAATGGATTCTGAAGTGCGGGTGAATTCATTGTGCGGCCTCATGTGCCAGCAGCGCGATGGCACCGTCGCAGGCTTTTGAGACAAAGCAGTCGGCGGTGATGTCTGTTGCGGCGGCGTACTCGCGGCGGACGGTTTCGACGAAGCGCCCTACGTCGGCAGCGCGGACGACGTTGACGGTACAGCCGCCGAAGCCGCCACCGGTGATGCGTGCGCCGAAGCACTCGGGCTGGCGGACCGCAATTTCAACGAGGGTGTCGACCTCGGCGCAGCTCGCTCCAAAGTCGTCGCGGAAGCTGGCGTGGGCCTGGGCCATCAACTGGCCAAACGCAGCCATGTTCCCTTGTAGCAGGGCCTCGCGGGCTTCGAGCACGCGCGAGTTCTCGGTGATGATGTGACGGCAGCGCAGAAAGCTTGCCTCGGTCATGAGCGAGCGACAGGCGTTCAGGTCGTCGATGGTGGCATCGCGCAGCATGGTCACCCCGGGGCGCTCGCGCACGATAACGGCCTGACCGGACTCCACCTCGTCGCGACGGTCGCCGTACTCCCCTGTAGCGACGGCATGCTTGACCATCGAGTTGCAGATGACGATCTTGACCGATGGGGGGAGCGGCAAAAGTTCGTAGGCGAGCGAACGGCAATCGAGCAGCATGGCGCGCTCAGCCTGGCCGCCGGTAACGACGAACTGGTCCATGATGCCGCTCTTAGCGCCGACGTATTCATTCTCGGCACGGCGGCAGAGGGTAGCGATCTCTTCGAGCGGGAGGGTCGCCCCGGCGTGTCGCAGAAGCGCCATGGCGGTTGCCACCTCGACCGAAGCGGAGGAGCTTAGTCCGGCACCAAGCGGCACGTCGCCCTCAAGACTCATGTCGAAGCCGCCGACCTTGATGCCCGCCTGCGCGAGACACCACAGGACGCCAGCGGGATAGTCACTCCAATGATCTTTTGGAGCACGCTGCTGCGAGGTGATCTCGAGGCTGACCTCCTCGTCAAAGTTCGTGGAGTAGAAGACGGCACGGTCATCCTGCCGCGAGCTGACGACCGCCACGGTCTGAAAGTCGATGGCCATGGGCATGACGAGGCCGCCGGTATAGTCGGTATGTTCGCCGATAAGGTTGACCCGTCCCGGCGCCGAACTTGCACGACCATCCTGTCCAAAATGCTCCCGATGTGCACGGAGCATGCGAGCGTCATCCACGATACTTCTCCTCATGATCACTGTGGCTGGTCGCCTGTAGGTGCGCGCCAACTCTGTAGACATCCATCAATGTATCCGAATACATAGCAAGGAAGATAGCTGGATCATCGCGAACCGCCGCGGGGCGCTACGCGTCGAACTCCATCTCGGGCTTCGGGAGGACATCGCTCGGTCCTGCCATCCACACGTAGAGAGTCGGGAGCAGGAAGAGGCTGATGATGAGGTCGGAGATGAGGCCGCCGACGATGACGACTGCGAAGGGCCGCTGCGAGTCGGAGCCGATGCCGTGGGAGGTGGCGGCGGGCAGGAGGCCGAGGGTTGCGACGAGCATCGTCATCATGATCGGACGCAGGCGGAGGACGGCGCCTTCGACGGCGGATTCTTCGATGGAGTGCCCGCGGACGCGCATCTGGTTGATGTATTCGAGCATGATGACGCCGGTCTGGACGGAGACGCCGAAGAGCGCGAGGAAGCCCACACCCGAGGAGACGCTGAAGTTGGTGTGGGTGACGAAGAGGGCGAGCGTTCCGCCGATCGGGGCGATGACGATGTTCGCCATGATGAGCATGGCCCATTTGAACGAACCGAACATCATGTAAAGAATAAAGAAGATGAGCATGATCGTGATCGGCACGACGATGGCGAGGCGCTTGGCAGAGCGCTTCTGGCTGGCGTACTCGCCTGCCCAGTCGAGCTTGTAGCCGGGCGGCAGCTTCACCTGCGCGGTGACCTTGGCGATCGCCTCTTCGACGGCACCGCCGAGGTCTCGTCCGCGAACGCTGTACTTGATGGCGACGTAGCGCGAGTTACCCTCGCGGTAGATCTCTGAGGCTCCGTCGACGACCGTGGGCTTGGTGAGCTGGGCGAGGGAGACCCGTTCGCCGGAGGGAGAGACGAGGCGGACATTCTCGATGGCCTCGGCGCTGTTGCGATAGTTCTGCTGATAGCGGGCGACGACGTCGTAGCGAGCTTCACCCTGCAGCAGCTTGGTGACCGCGTTGCCGCCGACTGCGGTCTCTACAGCATCCTGCACGTCGGTGACGTTGATGCCGTAGCGGGCGGCGGCGGGGCGGTCGACGATGAAGTTCAGGTTCGGCTGACCGATGACGCGGAAGAGGCCGAGATCCTGGATGCCTTTGATCTTGCTCATCACGCCGACGATCTCGTCGCCCTTCTGCTCGAGCAGCTTCAGGTCGTCGCCGTAGATCTTGACGGCGAGTTCACCTTTCACGCCGCTGACCGCCTCTTCCATGTTGTCCGAGATGGGCTGGGAGAAGTTCCACAGAACGCCGGGACGCTTCTCCAACTCGCGGTCCATGGCGGCGATCAACTCTTCCTTATTCTGGTTGAAGATGGGCCGCCAGTCCTTCTTCTGCTTGAGATCGACGAAGTATTCGGTGTCGAAGAAGCCGGTGGTGTCGACGCCGTCGTCGGGCCGGCCTACCTGGCTGATCACGTCCTTGACCTCGGGGAAGGAGGCGAGAACGGGGCGCGCATCGTTCATGACGCGGATGCCCTCGGTGGGACCAGTCGAGGGTGCTAGGGTTCCGCGAACCCAGACCGCGCCTTCATCGAGGTGCGGCAGGAACTCCGAACCGATGGCGCCCCCCTCGGTCAGGATCACAGCAACGGCAAGGCCCGCGAGGGTCGCGCCGATGACGATCCAGCGCGACTCGACGGCCCAGAGCGCGGCGGAGCGGTAGTGCTTGGTCAGGAAGTTCATGACCGGGTTATGCCACTCTTTCGCACCGTTCTTGAAGAGGATGCTCGAGAGTACGGGCGCGAGGAACATGGAGAAGACGAGCGCACCGAGCAGCGCGAAGGCTACCGTCCACGCCATGGGGCGGAAGAGTCTGCCTTCCACCTGCTGCAGCGTGAAGATGGGCAGGTACGCGGTGACGATGATGCCGATGGCGTAGAAGACCGGGCGCTGGACCTCGTGCGCGGCCTCCTGGACGATCTCGATGGTGGTGCGCGAGCCGTTGTCCTTGCGGTTCATGTGACGGACGATATTTTCGACCATCACGACGGCGCCGTCGACGACCATGCCGAAGTCAAGTGCGCCGAGCGAGAGCAGGTTCGCGGGAATGTGGCGCAGGTCGAGACAGATCGAGGCGAAGAGCAGCGAGAACGGAATCGTGATGGCGACGATGATCGCGCCGCGCACGTTGCCGAGGAAGAGGAAGAGGATGATCATCACGAGGACGATGCCCTCGGTGAGATTGTGAAGTACGGTGTGCGTCGTGAGATGCACGAGGTCGTCGCGGTCGAGAAATGGAACGACCTTTACGCCGGGCGGCAGAAGGCCGGGTACAGCGGCGACGGCAGGTTTACCATCCTTCGCGGGCTCGGCGGGGGTGCCGTTCAGCTCGGCGACCTTGGCGTGGATGCCGTCGAGAACTTCGTCGGAGTTGGCACCCTTCTGCAGCAGCACGATGCCTTCGACGACGTCGCCATCATCGACGATGACGCCATCCTGGCGGCGGATGGCCTTGCCGATCTGCCCGAGGCGGATCTTCGAGCCCTGCTGGACCGTGGCAATGTCCTTGATGCGAATTGCGGTGCCGTTGACGGTCTTGACGAGCGTGTTGGCGATGTCGTCGATGCTGGTGAAGAGACCTACGGCACGGACGTTGATCTCCTGCTGGCCTTCCTCGATAAAGCTGCCGCCGGCGTTGACGTTATTCGCCGTGAGGGCCTGCTCGATCTGCGCGATGGTGAGGCCGTAGGAGACGAGCTTGTCGGGGTCGATGCGGACCTGGTACTCGCGCGTGATGCCGCCAAAGCTCGAGACGTCGACGACGCCGGTAACGGACTTGAATTGCTTTTCGAGGGTCCAGTCCTCGAGCGACTTCAGCGCCATGTTGTCGTAGGCGGGATTGGTGCTGGTGAGGGTGTACCAGTAGATCTGGCCGACGGGGCTCCAGTCCGTGCCGATCTGCGGCTGCAGTCCGGCTGGCAGGTTGACGCCGTTGACGCGCTCCAGCACCTTCTCGCGGTTCCAGTCGTTGGTCGATTCGTCATCGAAGACCATCGTTACGCTCGACAGACCGGCGAGCGAGGTGGACCGCAGATGCGACATGTGCGGGATGCCGTTCATCTGGATCTCGATCGGAATCGTGACCTGCTGCTCGACCTCCTCCGCTGCCCTGCCCGGCCATTGCGTAATGATCTGGACGTAGTTGTTCGCGACGTCCGGATAGGCTTCGACGGGAAGATTGCGGAACGAGATGATTCCCCAGCCAAATAGAAGCACCGCAAGGGCGAGCACCAGCCATCGGTTCTTCAGCGCAAAATCGACAATAAAACTCATTACTGCGTCACCGTGCTCTGCAGTTCAAGCGCGTTGACGGCAACCTGCTGGCCCTGGCTGAGGCCCGATTTGACGACCTGCATGCCGCCCGGCAACATATCGCCGCTGGTGACGGCGATGCGGGTGAAGGTGCCACCGCCGCCGGAGGAATAGACGAAGTCCTGATCGTGCAGATGGACGATGGCGGTAGCTGGAACGACAAGATGTGCTTCCTGCTTCTGGCTGCGGAAGGTTGCGGTGACGAACATGCCGATCTTCATGTAGCCGGGGTTGCGAACCTGCACACGCACCTTCGCGGTACGAATGGTGGGGTCGAGGATGGGATCGATCTCGCTGATGCGGCCGGTCACATCCTTGTCGGGAAAGGCGTTGAAGTGGATGGTCGCCGTCTGGCCTGTGGAAAGGTTGGCGAGGTTGTTCTCGTAGACGTCGCAGACAATCCAGACGTCTTCGATATTCGCGATCGTGAAGAGGTTCGGTGAGTTGTCGAGCGTCTTGACGCCGGAGGCCTGGGTTATATTTTGCTCGATGATGACGCCGGTCGCGGGCGAGTAAACGTTGATCGCGCCCGATGGCTGATTGAGGTCGGTAGCGCCGAGAACCTTGAGGTGCTCCTTCGCGGCTTCGACATCGACTACGGCTTTGTCTTCGGTGTCCTGGGCGATCTCAAGCGCGCTCTGCGAGATGGCACCCTTCGAGTAGAGGAGCTTGGCGCGATCGAGCTGAACCTTCGCCAGCTTCTCGTCGGCAACGGCCTTGCGGTAGTCCGAGTAGGCCTGTTCGATGTCGTTGCTCTGGACGGTGAAGAGGCGCTGGCCCTTGTGGACGAGGTCGCCGATATGCGCGTAGATGGCGACGATGCGGCCTGATGCGAGCGAGATGACGGGGATCACCTTGGTGACATCCGGCTGCACCTGGCCTGTGACGCTCATCGACGAGGCCGCCATCTGGGTCTGAACGGTGGCGAGGGGAAACTGTTCGGGGTGGTCGACCTTGACGTTGTTGACGCTGGTGGCGGAGACGATGGTGGTCGGCGGCGGCGCTTCGTCCTTCGGATCAGACTTCTTGGCATCGCATCCGGTCAGCAGAATCAAGGCCGCGGCGGCAGCGGTCATTACGCTCTTCGTGTTCACTGGAGTACCTCTCGGCCGACGGCCTGGTTCATCTGTGCAGCGGCGGTGAGGTACGCACCCACCAGGTTCAAGTAGCCAAGCTGGATGCCGCGATAGTCGTTCTCAGCCTGGAGGAAATCGAGCAGCGATGCGCCGCCATGCTGGTAGGAGAACGAGATGGTGTCGCGCGCGGAGACGGCGAGGTTCAGGTATTTATCCTTATAAGGCCGGAGCAGGTGAAGCTGGCTGTCGACGGTGGCATAGGAGGAGTCGACATCCGCGAAGACCTGCGCGGTCGCAGCATCAAGCTGACGCTGCTGGAGGTCGATGTCGAGCAGGGTGCGCTGCTTTTCACCCTGGTTGCGGTCGAAGATGCGGAGCGGGAAGGTGACGCTGAGGCCGACGTAGCTGTTGAGCGGATTGGGCTGATGTGCGGCGTCAACGCCAAAGGTGGGATCGGTCGAACCGTTCGCGATGGCGAGGCGGTGATCGATGCGGGCCTTATCAACGACCTGCGTTGCGGCGCGGAGGTCGGGGCGAACCATCAGGGCCGTCTGATGATAGGTCTCAAGCGGCTGCAGCGCATCCTGGAAGGCGAACGGGCCGGTTACATCGAAGGTGTCGACCGGGGTGCGGTCGTTCAGGAGCTGAAGAAGCTGAATCTTCGAGGTGCGGAGGTTGACGTCGGCGGCCTCGAAGTCAGCTTCATACTGAACGCGGCCAAGCTCGAGGCGGTCGAGGTCGACCTGGGCGATATCTCCGGCGTGGAAGCGGTCGCGGCTGACCTGGAGGACGTGGTCGTAGTAGCCGAGGTTCTCTTTCGTGAGCGCCTGGATGGCCTTGGACTGCAGCACCTGGACGAAGGCGGCACGGAGCGCGTAGTTGAGGTTTCGCAGCAGGTCAGCCTGGTTGGAGGTGCTGATCTCGGTTCCGGCTTTGGCGCTGTCGGTTCGAAGTTCGCGCTTGTGGTCGCGCTCGTGGAGATAGTTGAAGGTGACGTCCGGGTAGAGGTTCGCCACGGGCTGCAGCGGGGAGTGGAAGAGGGTGAACTGGTCGGCAAAAAGGGTGAGGGTCGGATTCGGGCGAAGGTGCGCCGTAATCTCCTGTGCGCGCGATTCGTCGATCCCGATCGCTCCTGCCCGGAGCGTTGGATTGGACTGCTGGAAGCGGTCCTGTATCTGCTGCCAGCTAAAGGCTGGGCCTGCGGTCGACGGCTGAGAGGCGGCCTGTGCTGCGGCACTGACGGGTGCCTGCCCCGCGAGTAACGTGGAGGTCGCCGGGCACACGAACAGCAGGCTCAAAAATCCTAATCGATGAAGCTTACGAAGCAAACCATCCCCCGAAACGTACTGTGCGAGGCTGCAGAATCTGTAGTCCCGACGAGATGTCTTCAGAATTGCATGGAACGCATAAAGACTGCATAAGGACGTTTGCAAAAAGAATTTGATGTACCCCGTACTACTTCTTAACACCGTATTCCAACGTTTGTTGCGCGTAGAGATTGGCCCACCAGCAATTGAGAAGCGCTAAAAACGGCAAATTGAGACTGGCCCCATGATAGCAAAGACGGTTCTTTCTTGAGACGTTGAGCCATGCAGGAAAGCTTCAGGGCCGGGCCTGTTCCCGCAGCATATCGTCCACATCGCCAAGCTTGTCGCTGAGCAGGTTGATCTTGCTGGAGAGCGCCTGAATCTCGGACTCTGCGCGACGGTTAACGTCATAGTCCAACTCGCTGCGGAGTCGGTCTTTCGTGTCCTGCCGATTCTGGCTCATCATGATGACGGGCGCCTGGATGGAGGCGAGCATCGACAGGAAGAGGTTGAGCAGGATGAAGGGGTAGGGGTCCCATGCTTTGCCGC